>JAHQVJ010000160.1 GCA_019634415.1 Myxococcales bacterium | reverse complement strand
GCGCTTGGCCTGCATCACCAGGTTCCTCGCGATGCGCAGGGCCACGCGTCGCCCGTGGTCGCGCTCCACCAGGGCCAGCGCCAGATCCATGCCCGCCGTGACGCCGGCCGACGTCCACATGGGACCGTCGGCGACGTAGATGGGATCGTCCTCCACCTGCACCGCGGGGAACTCTGCGCGCAGCTTGTGACAGTCGTCCCAGTGGGTGACGGCGCGCCGGCCGTCGAGCAGCCCGGCCTCGGCCAGCAGGAATGCGCCCGTGCAGGTGGAGGCCACCGTGCGCACTCGGTTCCCCACCTCGCGAAGCCAGGCGATCAGACCCGCGTTGAGCGCGCGATCCCTCTCGGCTCCCTTGCCGCCCGGCACCACCACGATGTCGGTGGGCCGAACCTCGATCTGTGACCAAGGATGGCTCTGCACGGACAGCACCGTGTCGGTGGCCGTGGGGCCGCCGTGCTCGGAGACCAGCACCACCTCGTAGCCCGGTGACCAGCGGCCCGCGTCGGTGAAGATCTGCAGCGGCCCCGCCACGTCGAGCAGCTTGGTGAGGGTGCACAGCGCGATCACCACGCGCAGATCGGAGGCGGCGTCCATCGATGTCACTCCGTGGCAGGAATCATGGGTAACTTGACCTAACTGCCACCACCGACCTCGGCCTACAACCATGGAGCGACAAGTCAGGGAGGTCACCGTGCGACAGACACCCTTCGAAGCCCCCTCGGGCGAGGCGTTCGACGCTGCCGTGGACGTGGTGATGCGCAGCTACCGGGATCTGCACACCGCGCACGTGGCGCCGCCGCGCACGATGGCGCAGACCCAACAGGCCGTGGCCGAGGTACAGCTGGACGAGGCCATCGGTGCGGTGGCTGCGTTTCGAGAGGCCTCGGAGCTGATGCGGCAGGGCGATCTGCTGAGCGCCAGTGCGCGCTGCTTCGGCTACTTCAACCCCACCGCGAGCTGGCCCGCGGTGCTCGCCGATCTGTTGGTGGCCATGCGCAACCCGCAGATGGCGGTGGTGACGCACGCGCCGGCCTCGGTGGCGATGGAGCGTCGCGTGATCCGCTGGCTGCTGGACCGGCTGCAGTTCCCCGCGGAGGCGGCGGGCAACTTCACGAGTGGCGGCTCCGAGGCGAACGCCACGGCGCTGTTGGTGGCCTTGGTACGCGCGAACCCGGACTTCGGGGAGCTGGGAGTGGCCGCCTTCGAGGGGCGCCCGAGCCTGTATGTGTCGGCCGACGCCCACCTGGCCTGGATCAAGATCGCGCGGGCGGCGGGCCTGGGCACCGATGCCGTGCGGCTGGTGCCCACCACGGGCGACGGCCGGATGGAGGTGGACGCCCTGCGGCAGGCGCTGGTGACCGATCGGGCCGCTGGCTGGCGGCCGGTGATGGTGGGGGCCACCGCGGGCACCACCAACGCTGGTGAGCTGGATCCGCTTCGCGCCATCGCGCGGGTGGCGCAGCAGCACGAGCTGCACCTACACGTGGACGCCGCCTGGGCGGGGGCGCTGATCGTGGACGAGACCCGGCGGCCGCTGCTCGACGGGATCGAGCTCGCCGACAGCGTCACCATCGACGCCCACAAGTGGCTGTCGGTGCCCATGGGAGCGGGCATGGTGTTCGTGCGCGATGGTGCTGCGGTGGCGCGCGCCTATGCGGTGCAGACCGGCTACATGCCCGCCGGCGACGGGGTGGACGCCTACGTGACCACGAGCCAGTGGTCGCGTCGCTTCCTCGGGCTGCGGCTGTGGATGGCGCTGCGGGCGGGCGGGACTGAGGCCTACCGCGCCATGTTCGATCGCCACTTCGAGCTGGCGGCGTGGCTGCGCGAGGAGCTGCCGAGGCGAGGCTGGCGGATCGGCAACCACAGCCCTCTGCCGGTGGTCCTGTTCGAGGACGCCGAGGCGGGGCTGACGTCGGAGTCGATCGCCCTGGCGCTGGAGGCGGACGGACGCACCTGGCTCGGGCGGGTGGACTACGAGGGCAGGAGCCTGCTGCGCGCCTGCTTCACGAGCTTCCTGACGGAGCGCGCGGACGTGGAGCTGCTGCTCGATCGCCTCGACCTGGTGCGGCAGGAGCTGTCGGCGGGCCAGCGGCGGGAAATGTGCGGCCACGGCTAGCCGTTCACGCACTCCTTCGGTGAGTGTAGGCTGTCGCCCGTGAGATGGGCGGCACCGACGAGCACCGATCGGAGGATCCCATGGCTGCGATGTTGTCGATGCTGCTGACGTTCCTGTTCCCCGCCCAGGCCGCCGAGATGCCACAGCCCGAGCCGAGCCCCACGCCCGCGGTGTCCCAGACGGTGCAGCCGCCTCCGCTGGCGCGGCTGACCCTCGACCCGTCCATGCTGAAGCGCGCCCGCGGCTGGCACAGCGCGGCTCGCGCGGGGGGCATCGTCCTCGTCGGAGGGGCGGCCACGGTGGTCGGGGGCACGGCCTACTACATCGGGCAGGCCTGGGACGGCGACCCCAGCGAGGTTGGGGGATTCATCGCGCTGGCGGGGCTGCCGCTCATGGTCGGTGGCCTGCTCACCTACACCCTGTCCACGGCAGTGAGCACCAAGTGGCTGCGTCGAGCGGGTGTGAAGCTGTCGAAGGTGCCCATCCTGGTGGCCCTGGTGTCCCTCGGCGCGAGCGTGGTGACGTTGGGCACCCTGGGCACCGTCGGCATCCCGCTGGCGGTGGTGATGGCCTCGGTTCAGTTCTTCAAGAACGAGCGAGCGCTGAAGAGACACCCAGCGGTGTCCGTCGTTCCGCTGATCGACCGACACACCCGCGGCTTGGCGCTGGCCATGCGGTTCTGATCAGCTGCGAACGCAGTTCGCGGCCAATCAGTACAGTGGCAGCGAAGCTGGCACGAGTCTGATCAGCTGCGAACGCCACTTTGTTGACGGGCCGTCGCGGGCGGGAGCGCGATACTGGAACAGGCCCTTCGACTTGGGAAAGTTGTGATGTCTCGTACGATCTCGATTCCTGACACCGAGGCTCGACAGGAGCCGCGTGAGCAGATTCCGTGGGACGCCAGCGTACGTTCTCTGCTGCATCAGACCGTCGAGCAGATGGGGCCCGACCCTGGTGGGCTCGTCGTCTGCAACGACCGGAACGCGCTTGCCCAGGCGGCCCACGATGCGTTCTACGAGCATCGTCCGCTGGTGCTCACCCCCGATGCCGTCTGGTTCTGCATCGTGTCTGGGTTCGCGCACCACGTGAACCTGAATGCCGAGTCGCTGCGCGATCGGTTCGTGCGGCACGAGGGCAAGGAGGTGCTCACCGTGAAGCGCCTCGACTTCGTGCTCGGGCAGCACAACCCCTGGCCCGAGGTGTTCGAGGGGTTCTCGGATCTCTTGGCCGAGCACGTGGGCGGGGTCCGAGATCTGATCGTCGCCGACTTCTCCACCACGGGCGTGGCGGAGCGCGCGGCCAGCGAGATCGTTCTGCTGGACACGTTTCAGGCCTACTTCGAGTACGTGCTCATGGCGGGCTGTGGCATTCCGTCGTTCACCCTGCGGGGCACCCCAGAGGACTGGCGGCGCATTCGGGAGCGTGCGGCGCTGCTCGCCGAGTGGGGCCTCGAGGACTGGATCTCCGTGCTCACGCCGGTGCTGGACAAGCTGGTGGCTGCGGCGGAGGGGGAGGACGACCTGGACTTCTGGAGGTCCTTCTTCCGATACCAGGCGGCCTCGGGTCCGGCGGAGCTCAGCGGCTGGATCCATGTGCTGTTCCCCTACCTGAAGGAGGGCGACGCCCTGCGGCCCAACACGCACCTCGATGACTGGTCGGAGCGCATCGACGAGCTGGCGCGCTTGGATGCTGCGGGGGCGCACTGGACCGAGTATGCGCTGCGTGGCCCCCACATCAGCGTGCTTCCGCCCAGCCTGGCGAGCGCTCCGCTGCGCGTGGTGTTTCCATCGGGAGACGAGGTGCAGATGCGCATGGTGGGGGGCATGTTCGGCGTGCGCGAGGGGAGCGATGGGCTCGAGCCCGTGTTCAGCTGGGCGGTCGTCTACGGGTCGGAGACCGGCACGCGCTGGGAGTGGCGTCGACGGCCCTGACGCGGGTCAGATCAGGCCCGGCACGTACTTGAACGGAGCCTCGCTGCGGTAGCCCTCGTGCTCTCCCGGGCTCGACACCGACAGGAAGTGGTCCTCGCGCTCCGACCGCAGCCAGTACTTCACGAAGAACGTGCTGGCGGCCAGCCAGGCGCTGCCCGTCGACAGCGCCGGGCAGAACATCACCACGAACAGCAGCGCCTCGAGCGTATAGCTCGGGTGGCGCACCACCGCGTAGAAGCCCGTGGTGCGCAGCCCCTTGTCGGCCATCACCCCGAACTTGATCCCCAGGTTCCAGATGCTCGCGGTGTACAGCACGTTGAGCAGCAGCTCGGTGCCCAGCACCGCTGCGTACAGCGGACCCTGGGTCACGATGGGATCGGGCCCGAAGTAGCCCCCGTCGGGCATCTGATGGTGCAGCACCACGCCCAGCAAGGGTCCGTAGCAGATGGCGTTGGTGAACCAGCCCGTGAGGGTGAAGTCGAGGTTGTGCAGCGGGTGCTTCCACAAAATGGAGAGCACGGTGTGGCCGTAGCCCAGCAAGCAGCCGCAGATGGTGACGGACCACAGGGTGAAGCGAAACGCCTCCAGCAGCGCCAGCCCGTCGCGCACGGTGGGGGAGACTCCCCAGATGGCCCCGAGGGTGCGCTGGGCGTCGGCCAGGGTGAGCAGCGAGCCGTCCACGCTGGGCCACAGGATCTGCACCACCACCGTCATGTTGTGGGCGAGGAAGGAGGTGAGGGTGGCGCCGAAGGCGGCGAAGATCAGCAGGTGCAGCCCCCACAGGCCCAGCCCCTTGCCCAGCGGGAAGCCGCGCAGCTGCAGCGGGCGGTAGGCGGTGGCGCGCCACAGCGCGAGCCAGGGGGAGCTGCCGCGTAGGCCCAGCCAGCCGAGGTACGCGATCACGGCGGGCACCTGAAGCCATCGCAGGTCCGCGTCGGGGAAGCGCGGCGGCACCGCCAGCGAAACGCCCAGCGCCGTCAGCGCGTTGCCGACGGCGTAGGTCAGCGCGGTGGCGGAGAAGAACAGCAGCGGCACCACCCACCACACGGCCGCCCCCAGCGCCACGTGGGCCGCCAGTCGGACGCCGCGCCTCGCCGCCAGCCACTGCACGCCCGCGCGCACCGTGCCCGCTGCGGTGCGCCACCAGCGACCCGGTGCCGCGTGCACCCACGATGCCGTCCACAGGCCCAGGGCCAGCGCCAGGATCACGGTCTCCAGCACCCACAGCCAGCGCGGCGTGAGCGGGCTCGCCCGGGTGCGCAGCGTGAACTCCGACACCGGTGCCCCCACCAGCTCCGAGGGCTCCGGCCCCTCGAGCACCCGGGCGCGTGCCGTGTGCTCCGTGGTGCTCGCCACCTGCAGCCGTGCGCGCCGCGCGTCGCCGTCGAAGGCGTGCAGCACGTCGCCGAGCTGCAGCCCGTGGGCGCTCCCGAGATCCAGCAGCGCCTCTTCGCCCGAGGTGCCCGTGATCTCGCCGTGGCGCCCCATGGGCCAGCGGAAGGTGGCCGGGTCGTAGCGCGCCACCGCTCGGTCGCCGTGGACTTCGGTGACGACGGCGGTGCCGATGGGGTGGATCCAGTCGGGGTTGTGGCGATGGATGGGCAGCTGCTGACCCACCCGCACCGTGCCGCTCTGCAGCTGCAGCTGCACGTGGTCGTTCCAGACCACTCGCACGACGTGGTGGTGGGTGGTCAGCGCGCCGTGCAGGGGCGCGAGCAGGAGCACCAGCACCCCCAGGAGCAGCCCCAGGGCGTACAGCTGCCGCGCGATCACCGGGGGACGTTCAGCGGCACCGGCGGCGGCTGGCCCACCTGTCCGCGCCAGCGCAGCCAGTGATCGGCCAGCACCAGGCACACCGCGGCCTCCACGATGGGGACCGCCCGCGGCAGCACACACGGATCGTGGCGACCGCGCGGGCGCACCGTGGTGGCCTCTCCCGCGTCGTTCACGGTGGCTTGCTCGTGGAACACCGTGGCCACCGGCTTGAACGCCACCGCCAGCTCGATCGCCATGCCGTTGCTGATCCCGCCCTGGATCCCGCCCGAGCGGTTGGTGGCGGTGGCGATCCCGCGGGCCGCGTCGGGCACGAAGGCGTCGTTGTGGGCGGTGCCGCGCAGGTGGGTGCCCGCGAAGCCGCTGCCGATCTCGACGCCCTTGGCGGCCGGCAGCGAGATCAGCGCCTTCGCGAGATCGGCGTCGAGCTTGTCGAACACGGGGTCGCCGAGGCCCGCCGGCACGCCGCGGGCCACGCAGCGCACCACGCCGCCCACCGTGTCGGCGTCTTTGCGGGCGGCGCGGATGGTGGCGTCGAAGCGGGCGGCGGCGGTGGCGTCGGGGCAGCGCACGTCGGTGGCGTCCACCTGGTCGCGGGTGACGGTGGCGGAGTCGACGGTGGCTGCGTCTCCGGCGATCTGATCCACCCAGGCCACCACCTCCACGGCTGCACCCGCCAGGTGCTGGAGCACCTGGCGCGCCACGGCACCCGCCGCCACGCGAGCTGCCGTCTCGCGCGCCGAGGCGCGTCCGCCGCCCGCCCAGGCGCGCACGCCGTAGCGCGCGTCGTAGGTGAAGTCGGCGTGGGACGGCCGGTAGGTGTCGCGCCACTCCGCGTAGGCGCGGGCGTCGGCGTCGGTGTTGGCGATCTGCAGGGCGAGTGCTGTGCCCAGGGTGCGTCCCTCGAACAGGCCGCTGTTCACCTGCACGCGATCGGCTTCCTTGCGCTGGGTGGTGAGCAGCGACTGCCCGGGGCGCCGCCGGTCGAGCTCCGCCTGCACCGCCTCCAGATCCAGCGGGATCCCCGGCGGGCAGCCCTCCACCACCGCACCCAGCGCCCCTCCGTGGCTCTCGCCGTAGGTGGTCACACAGAACATGGTTCCCGTGCTGCTGCCCATGGTGGTGCTCGGCTCGCTGGAGTAGGGTCTGCGCCCATGAGGGACGCCCTGATCGTATCCGTGCTCTCGGTCCTGCCCCGCAACCGCATGGCGCGGGTGATGGGGGGTGTAGCCCGCTCGGGCGTGAGCCGTTGGTTCACCGCCGCCTTCGTGCGCGCCTATGGCGTGAACCTCGACGAGGCCGAGGGCAGCTTGGCGGACTACCCCACGCTCGAGGCGCTGTTCACCCGGCGGCTGAAGCCCGGGGTGCGCCCCGTCGACCCTGCCCCCGAGGCGCTGGTGAGCCCCGTGGACGGTCGCTGCGCCTTCGCGGGGGTGAGCCGAGACGGGGCGGTACAGGTGGCGCCCGGCCGCTCCATGCGCCTCGACGTGCTGCTCGGGGAGTCCGTGAGCGGGGAGCGCGCGGTGGCGGTGCTCTACCTGTCGCCCACCGACTACCACCGCGTACACGTGCCCCGAGAGGGCACGGCTGTGCGCTGGCGCTACGTGCCCGGCACCCTGTGGCCGGTGTTCCCGGCGGCGGTGCGGCGGGTGCAGGGGCTGTTCACCCGCAACGAGCGCGCGGCGGTCGAGCTGCAGACCGAGGCTGGGGCTGTGTGGGTCGTGCTCGTGGGGGCGTTCGGCGTGGGCCGGATCACGCTGTCGCTGTGCGACGTGGTCTCCAACACGGGGGCGCAGGCGCAGGAGGCTGCGATCGACGTGGCGGTGCAGCGGGCCGAGGAGCTGGGGGTCTTCCACCTGGGCTCCACGGTGGTGCTGGTGGCGCCGCCGGATCGGGTGCGGTGGTCGGTGGAGGCTGGGGACGTGGTGCGACTGGGGCAGGCCATCGGATCCGTCGTCGCCTGAGTCTGCGGCACCTCAGTCGAAGCCACCACCCCCCAGGCTGGGGAACCGCGGTCGTCCGCCGCTTCGTCCGCTCGATGGGGGGCCGGCCTCGATCCGCTCGAGGTCGTGAGTGGCGTTGCGCGACAGCTCGCCGCCGACCCACACCATGACATCTCCGTCCACGGCGAACGCGCTCGGAAGTCTCGGCAGATCGCAGAACTCCACGCCCGCCTCTGCGCCCGCCGAGAGCAGGCCACCCTTCATGCGTCCCTCGTGCCAGATCTCGGCGTAGCCGTCGTCGCGCACGAACAGCCGCGGGCGTTCGTGGCGCCAAGGGACCATCTCGAGCCGGGGTGGCGGAGGGTGGGCGTCGGCTTCTTCCACGATGACGTCGTAGACACGGTCCCGATGCCGGATCCGCAGCCGACTCCCCACCGTCAGCTCCCGGAGGTGGTCCTTGGCCCACGGCTGGATGTGGAGCGGCACGGGGAGGAAGGTGCCCGAGTAGGTCTGGGTGCGGTGGCCCTCGTAGAACCACACGAGCCGTCCCCAGGCCTCGGTCACCGGGGCGTCGGCGGGCGTGCCGGAGAACCGCTGCAGGGCTGGCGCGTCGTCGGCTTCGTCCTCCACGCTCTGCCAGAAGGGGCCTGGCTCCGGAGGCAACAGTGCCGCCACCCCCACGTCGAAGACCGTCTCGTCGCGCAGCTCGGGTCGGCTCTCGTCGAGGAAGATGCGCGCGACCTCGCCCAGTCGCATGGCCTGCGCCACCGTGCGCCACTGTGGGACCCGCAGCTCGGACGCACGGCCTCCTTGCGACAGATCGCCACCAGCGCCGCTGATGGTCAGCCAGACCTCGCTGTCGGGGGTCACCGGTGGGCCGCTGCCCGGCGCTCGGCGCTGCAGGAAGATCCCAGGCCCGATCTCCTCCACGTCGCTGGGCCGTTGCCCCTCCCACAGGCCCACCAGGCCCGGCGGCGGAACCTCGTCCACCCGCATGCAGGCCGAGCCGTTCAGGCTCAGGCAGCCCTCGAGTGGGGAGACCGACACGGTTGCCTGCGCCAGCGACACGCCCCACAGCTCCTGGCCATCGAGCACGAATCGGTCGGCGCGGTAGCCGGTGATGCGGCCCGCCACCTCCCCGAGGTGTCGACCGCGGGTGGTGTAGGTGCCGTCTTCGCGGAACTGCCAGGCGGAGCCGTCTTCGCACACCCAGCGGCCGAGCGTGTGCAGGTAGGCGCCGGGCACGGGCTCCGCGGGCGCCTCGCTCGAAGGGCAGCAGCAACAGGCGCCGACGAAGAAGAGCAGCATGTCCGACCTCCACCCGGTCTACAGCGCGGGGCTGCAGCTTAGTAGGCGAAGTCCCAGCACAGCCAGTTGTCGTCCCAAGTGTGGGGATCCGACGGCTCCAGCCACTTGATGCAGTCCTTGCCGTCGATGGGATCGTGTACGCTCCACTCGAAGTGGAAGCCGCTGGTGGTGGGCACACACAGGTAGTTGTCGTGCCAGTCGTGCGGGTCCGCGTTCTCGTGGATGCGAGTGCACCGCATGTCGCTGACGGGTCCGGGGACCCGGTCGATGGGGCCTCCGTAGGACCACTCGAGCCCGATCCGCTCCTCGGAGCAGAAGTGGTTGTCGTGCCAAGCGTGGGGATCCGACGGCTCGTTCACGGGGGTGCAATGCATACCGTCGATAGGACCCTGGTAGGACCACCCAAGCCCTCTGTTTCGAATCGACCCTGCGCGCGGTCCAGGATCCGACCAAACCGTGCTGAAGGCGGCGCCGTGGTGAGGGCACTGGTCGTCGGCGTAGTCGTCGCAGGTCCGCCACATCCGGATGTCGTGGTTGTAGGTGAATGCAGGCTCTAGATCTACGCCGCGCCAGGGCCACGCGTCCTCGTCGAGCTTCGCTCCCACCTGGGTGCAGCCGACCTCCCAGATGGGTCCTCCCTCGACGGGTGGATCGTTGAAGAGGTGCTCGCTGGCGTAGAGGACGGGGTCTCCCTCTCGGCAGTAGATTTCCGACTGCGCGCTGCGCCAGATCCGAAAGCCCTCGTAGCTGTCGCGAAACTCGCTGTTTCCTGCAGGCCCCGGGTTGTAGGCATGGACCTGGGTGAGCTTCGTGTCGGGGTGAGAGTGCCATACGTAGTGGGCGAAGACCTGGGCCATGGCTCCCCCGAGGCTCCACCCCGTGGTGGTGATGTCGTCACACCCCTGGTCGTCCAGTGCATCGACGACGTCCGGACCGAATGTCTCGACGACGTGGCTGTAGTAGTGGTTGATGGACTCCGACTCTTGGGCCCAAGGGTTCTCCGCCAGCCAGGCTGGGTGCGACTTGCCCTTGAAGAACGCGTAGATCTGGTCTGTGCTGAAGACCATGTCCGTGAGGAGGGCTCCCCAGGCCTGCCGTACGAGCTCTACGTTGCCCGCGGTCGGCCGCCACGAGACCACGCACGAGGTGGTGCCGTCCGGCAGATCCGCCGAGAAGAGCCTGGCGATGCCCAGGTCGTGGAAGGTCGTGTACTCCACGGCGGAGGCCCCAGGCCGCGTCGTGGAGACGACCGTGTCCCAGCCGTAGAACCACGTGGCTTGGGCGAACACCACACTGGGGTGGATGTCGGAGTCGGGATTCCACACGTTCTCCGTGGGGGTGGCCCTCAGGGCATCCTCCTGATCCTCGACGTCTGCAGTCCCGCAGCTTGCCAGTGGGACCACTAGTACCGCGAGCGCCATTCGTTTCGTGAGCGACGACATGAGGCATCCTCCCTTCGAATTCAACCAGTGGGTACCGTTGGCCGAGGGGGCGGGCTCGCCGCAGTTTGGAACAGATCGGAACAGGATCCGAGGAGCTACGAAGCGCTACGTGCGCACCCTGCATCCCTGCAAGTGTGGGGGCCGATGTGGCTGTCCATGAGGTTCGGGGTCGACGACGAGGAGCCGCTTCGTCAGTCGAAGTCGAAGTCGAAATCGAAGTCGCCGCCGCCCAGGCTCGGACGGCTACGGGAGCCGCCGGAGGCGTTCGGACTCATCGCCTTCGCTGCATCCAGAACGTCGGCGTCGAAGGTCGCATCCAGGGTCAGCTCGCCGCCCTCCCAGGTGAGCACGCCGTCGCTGATCGCGAAGACGCTGTCGAGATCGGGCGCATCGCAGAGCTTCACCTGTGCGTGGGCGCCCGCGGAGAACAGCCCGCTGTAGCCCTGCAGTCCGTCCCAGATCTCGGCGTACCCGTCCTCGCGCACGAACAGCTGCTGGCGCTCCTCCTGCCAGTCGCCGAGGACCAGCGGCTCGGAGCTGGGGGGCTCGCCGCGACCGTCCACGATCACGTCGTAGATGGCGCGTTCCGTGTGGATCCGCACCCGGCTCCCCGGCGTCAGCTCCCGCAGGTGGTCGACGAAGGGGGCCCGCTCGCCGAGCGGTCGGGGCAGGAAGGTATCGGCCAGCGTGGGGCGTCGCGTGCCCCCCTCGTACCGGACGAACCGGCCGTAGGTGTCGGTCTGCGGCTCGGTGGCTCGGCGACCTACGAAGCGCTCCACGGAGCCAGCGTCCGCGGTGGGTTCGGCGCCCTGCCAGAACGGTCCGGGCTCTGGAGGGAAGCGATGGGAGACGCCCACGTCGAACACCGTCTCGTCGTGCAGCTCTGGGCGGGTCTCGTCCAGGAACACGCGCGCCACCTCGCGCGGGCGTAGGTGCTGGGCCACCGTGCGCCACTCCGGGATGTGCAGCTGCGACACCCGGCCCGCCGTGGTGGCGCTCCGCTGTCGGGAGGTCCGCGCATCGAACCAGATCTCGTCGTCTTCAGCCACCAGGGGCCCCTCTCCGGGGGCCACGCGCTGCAGGTGGATGCCCGGCGCCAGCGTCTCGAGCCCGTCGGGTCGGTCGGTCTCCCACATCCCCACCATCGTCGGTGGTGGCAGCACGGCGCGTAGCCGGTGATCCGACCCACCCGCTCCTCGAACCGCTTGCCACGGTGGGTGTAGGTGCCGTCCGCGCGAAACTGCCAGGCGTTCCCGTCCTCGCACACCCACCTGCCCAGGTAGTCCAGGTAGGCTTCGGGCAAGGGCTCGGCGGGCAGCTGGCTCGACGAGCAGCAACAGCAGCATGCGCCGATCAAGAAGAGCAACATGTCTGGACCTTCTCCCCGCCTTTCTGCTGGCGGCCGTGGGCGCGCTGCAGCTGGGCGCTGTGGACGGGCTCGGCCTGACCCCCTGGCGCGGGGGAGGCATGGGAATGTACAGCATCGCGCATCCCAATCGGACCCTGATCCTGGGGCTGCGCCACGACGGCACGGTGCACGTGGACTGCGATGCGGTCTGGCGCGCGCAGCGCCTGCACAGCACACTGCCCGAGGTGCTGGCGTGCGACGACTCGCTCCAGGCGGTGGTGCTGCTCACGCCTGTCTTCGAGCCGGACACCCGCACGCTGCGCTGGGTGGAGCAGGCCCGTGCGGATCGCTGACGTCGCGGTGCTCGCACCGTTCCTGGCCCTGGCCGCGGAGCTGGGGCTGGGGCCGGCAGCCCTTCTGGGAGTGCTGTTGGCCCGGTGGGCGGCCACGCCTGCGCTGTGGTGGGCGGTGTTCGCGTCGCTGGGGGCTGCACTGGTCCTCGATCCCCTCGGTGCGGCGAACCACCACTGGATGTTGACGTGGATGGCGCTGCTGCTGGCACTGCGAGGGCATCGGTCGAGCCTGGGGCCGCGCGCGCTCTACGCCACGATGATGGGGCTGGCGGTGATCCACAAGCTGCGCTCCCAAAGCTACCTGGACGGCAGCATGCTGGCGTGGCTGCTGGTGGAGGGTGGGCTGTTCCCCTGGGCGATGGAGCCGCTGGGGCTGCAGTGGATGGTGGAGCGCAACCTGGCCGTGGTGCCACCGGGTCCCGCGCACCTGGCGGGGCCCGTACAGCTGGCGGTCCTGGGCAAGCTCCTGGCGTGGACGCTGCTGGCCTGGGAGGCGGTGCTGGTGGCGCTGGCTCCGAGCCGCTGGTTTCCGCCGGTGGCGCTCCTGTTCGTGGTGCTTCTGCCGTTCGTTCGCGCCGAGTGGGTGTTCGCGAGCACGGTGGCAGTGCTCACGGGGCTGGGGTGCATCGGCCGGTGGCGGCAGGCGGCGCTGGCCTGGGGGGTGTGCTGTGCCGTGGCGTCGCTGGTCTGACAACGCCTTGCGCGTGGAGCTCATCGAGACACGCTGGCACACCCTGGGAACCTCGCGGGAACGAGTCCCGTCTAGGCTCGTATGGTGCCGCTCGATCCCATCGAGGTGAGCGCATGGAACCAGCTGATCTGCAGCAACGCCCAGGACGAGACTGTGAGAACCATCGTCATCCCCATCGCCCTTGCCTGCCCCTCGGTGATTGCCGGTTGTGGCGACGCTCCCCAGACACCTGATGGCGCCACCTGTATGGCAGAGGAGGTGGCCGGAAGCTGCGACGCGCAGACGGCCACCAATCGCTGGCCACAATTCGAGGGTACCGACGGTGTGGCTCCCGTGTTCACCGACTGCGATGTCGGCTGGAGCGTGGGCCAGGTCCCGACCGACTTTCGACTGACCGATCAGTTCGGCGAGCCCATGTGTCTGTGGCAGTTGGTGGGGAAGCACGTGGTGATGGAGTCCACGGCACTGTGGACTCGGGCGACCCGCGGCGAGGCGGATACGCTGGTCTGTCGGGCACAGGCCTACGGCGACCAGGTGGTCTTCCTGACCTTCGTCGTCCAGGACGACTCCAGCCTGCCGTCCCAAGACGTTCACGCCGTCGAGTGGTCCGACACCTTCGGTCTCGGCGCCGGCACGCCCACGCCCGTGGTCGCGGACGGGCAGCTGCAGTTCGTGTCGGACTTTCCCGGTGGGGGCTTCCCCTTGCCGACACATGTCCTGCTCGACGAGCAGCTCCAGATCGTCGTGGCCGGTGGAGGCGAGCGTGTCGCAGCGGAGATCCGGGATCGGCTCGAAGGTGAGACCGGCGTGAACGTGGACCATTGCTTCGAGGGCGAGTAGGGTCGGCTGGCGTCGACGCGCATTGCGCGGTCGATTGCACTCCCGAGCACCCCGGATGACCGTGCACGCGAACCTGTCCATCACCCTCGGCGCAGCCCTGCTCCTTGCCGTCGGCTGCACCACGCCACAGCTCGGCGCCCCCTTCCGCGGCGCTGTCCTCGACGTCGTCGACATGCACCTGCACTTCGGGCAGTGGCACGACATCCCGCCCGAGACCCAGCAGGTCCTCGCTGGCAACTTCCCGTTCCCCCTCGGCCTCGACGCCGAGGGCACGGCCGCGTCGCAGACCACCGCCGAGGGCGTGCTCGCGCAGCTCGATGGCGCGGGCGTGCGGCGGGGGATGCTCTTCGCCGTCTACGCGCCACGCTCCGTGGGCATCGCCACCAACGAGCAGGCCGTGCGCGAGGTCGCCAAGTTCCCCGAGCGCCTCGTCGGCCTCGCCTCGCTCCGCCTCGATCGCTGGAACCGAGACGCCCAGGTGGAGCTCGACGCCCTGCAGGCCGCCTTGAGCGAGCCCGGCATGGTGGGGATCAAGCTCGCCCACGCCCACCAGCACGTGCGCTTCGACGATCCCGCCTACTTCGGCATCTACGAGGTGGCGGAGGCCTTCGACGCCCCCGTCTACCTGCACACCGGCCTGTCGCCCTTCCGGGGCACGTCGCAGGAGGCGCCCTACACCGATGCTGCCTACGTGGAGACGGCCATCGAGGCCTACCCGAACGTGCGGTTCATCCTGGGGCACATGGGCCACGACTTCGAGCCCGACTTCACCGAGCCCCTCGACACCGTGCTCGACCTCGCGCTGCGCTACGACAATGTGCTGCTCGAGCCCTCCGCCTTGAGCGACGACGACGACTTTCGCCTTCCCTTCGCCCTGCAGCGGGTGAAGGAGCTGGGCCTCGTGGAGCGCACCATCTGGGGCAGCGACGGGCCGCAGGCCCCCGGCTTCGTCGGTCGCTACCTGCAGAAGACGCTGCAGGCCATGGAGGATGCGGACTACTCGGTGGACGAGGCCCAGGCCGTGCTGGCCGACAACTTCGACCGGGTGTTCGCACCGTGAGCGGACTGCTCGCGATGGCGCTGCTGGCGGGCCCCAGCCATGGCGCCCCTCCCGACTCCGCGGCCTTCGACGTGGTGGGCGGCGGCTCGGCCCGGGGCGCCTGGGCGGTGGGGCTGCAGGGAGGCTGGCCCTGGTTCGAGGCGCGGGCCCAGGTGGGACTGGCGAAGGGTTGGACGCCTCTGCTCGAGGTGGAGAGCGCCTTGTTCCGGCGCTGGCACGCCTCGGTGGGGATCTCGCGTCGTATGCTCGATCACCCACGACGTCGCATCACCCTGGAGGCGTTGCTGGGCTGGCAGGTGCAGACCGGGGTGCTCGCCCAGCGAGGGCCGAGCGGCGTGTTCCGCATGCGCGCCCTGGGGCTGCTGGGTCGCGTGAGCCCCTGGGTGACCCTCGGAGGAAGGCACACCCTGCTGTTCGATCGGACCCGCACCCTGCGCGCAGAGGGCACCACCACCCGCTTTGGCGCACGCTACCGCTTCAGCCCGCAGATCTCCACGGGCTTGGTGGTGGGGCTCACCCCGTCGGTGGGCGTCGACGTGGGGATCGACTGGCACTTCGTGGACGTGCAGACCACGGCCGTCTCGCTGCCCGGCATCCACCTCGGGCTTCAGCTGGGGGCAGGGCGATGAAGGGGCACATCGGCTGGCTCGCGCTGCTCCTGGCAGGCTGCGTGAACGACGACCACACCTTTTTCGTCGCCGACGTCACGGTAGCGCTGCAGGCGCCGGGCACCGGCCCCGTCACGGTGGTGTTCCACCACGCCGAGCAGCAGGTCGACGACGGGATGCTGGCCCATCCCCTCGGCCCCATCGAGGACGTGCGGGTCGATGCCGGCAACGATGTACTCGCCCACGAGCTGCACTACCCGCAGCACCTCGGCGCGGGGCTGGTGATCTACGCCTGGCAAGACGACGACGAAGACGGCGCGCTCTGCGCGCCGGGCGCGAGGGACGAGGCCGCAGGCGTGACGGAAGTGGTGGACTGGCCTGCCCACGTCGTGGACGCCACGGTGGTGCTGGATGCCGTCTGTCGCGGCGCCGAGGGGCTCTGGCCGCCCTGAGGCCGTGCACATTCGTTACAGTCCGTGCATGCTGCCCACCCGCGTGGTCAACGCCGACCTCGTCCGCGCGCTGTACGGCGACCTGCTCGACCGTCTCGCGCCGTGGTTCCACCGCATGGACCCCCTCGCGGATGCCGTGGTCACCGAGCTCGTTGGCCGCTACGCCCCCTTCGAGCGTGCGCTGCTCGAGGGGCTCACGCCAGACACTCCAGCCTCCGTGCGCACGCTGCTCGAGGCGCACGGCCACGTGCCGCTGTGGGTGGATCGCCGCCGGGTGGACCGGGGTGGGCGCGTGTTCTTCCGCACCGGAGTCGTGGGTGGCATCGTGCTCGGCGCGCGCTCGCTCATCTCGGGCTACTGCTCGCCTGCGGGCAACAAGCCCCTGGCGCTCACCGGCACCTTGAGCCGCGGTGGCGCTCGTCGCCTCGCCGAGACGGGCCGCTACGTGGCCGCGGTGAGCGCTCCGGGGGGGCTGCTCCCAGGTGCGGAGGGCTGGCAGATCTCCCTGCGCGTACGCCTCATGCACGCCCACGTGCGTGGCCTCATCCATCGCAGCGAGGGCTGGCGCTCCGAGGACTGGGGGGCGCCCATCAATCAGCACGACCTGCTGGCCACGTCGCTGCTGTTCAGCTCGGTGTTCGTGGGGGGCGTGCGCGAGATGGGCGTGCAAGTGAGCGACGAGGAGGCCGAGGATCACCTGCACCTGTGGCGCTGGGCGTCGTGGCTCATGGGAGTGCAGCTGGAGCTGCTGCCCGACGGCATGGCCCAAGCGAACCGGCTGTCGGATCTGATCGAGCGCACCCAGGGCGAGCCCGACGAGGATGCCCGACGGCTGGTGCGTGGGCTGCTGACGCCTCCGAAGGGGAAGGGCGGCCCGCCGGTGCTGCGGCAGCTGGCCGAGGGGCTGTGCTACGGGCTGCTGCCCCGCCGTCAGGCCGAGGGGGTGGGCCTGGCCCGGACCCCCTGGCGCCACGTGGTGCGGCTGTCGCGACTGGCGGTGGCCCCGGCCGAGCTGGCGCGCCGCGTGTCTCCTCGCGTGGAGGAGGCCATGGTCCAGTACGGCGTGCGGCACTGGGAGCGCGCGGCCTCCCTGGGGCCCGACGACGGCACGCCGGCATTCACGCCGCCCCCCGTGTTGGCGGGCGTGGTGCTTCCCCGCGGAGAGCGCTGACGACCCTTGCGCAGGGTAGGCGGCCGAAGACCTGAACTGTCGGCCGTTCCAAAGGGTCCGCCACATTGTTCCAATTGCAACGCACCCGCGGACAGTACCGTAAGTCTGGGTCCTGGCTCTGGCGAGTTCCATGGGGGGAGGGTGTCAATGGAAGGACGTCGCAAACCCCTGCTGTGTCTGGGGTCGTGCAAGGTGAACCTCGACACACGACGCGTCGAGCGAGGAAGCGACAGCGTGGCACTCACTGAACAAGAAGCCTGTCTGCTCCGCCACCTCGCGGCTCAGGAGGGGCAGACCGTGAGCCGCGACGTGCTCTTTCGAGAGGTGCTCGGCTACGCCGACGGCTCGAACTCGCGGGCTCTCGATGCGGCCATTCGGCGGATCCGGCACAAGATCGAGGCCGATCCGAGCCGGCCCGTCCATCTGCTCACGGTGTACGGGGTGGGCTACCGATTGTCCAACCCGGTCACGGTGGAGGGATCGGACTGTCCGCCGGCACCCGTTTCACCGTCTCTTCCGCGGTGGGACGATGTCCTGGTGGGGCGGGACGCGCTGCTGCGGAGCCTTGTGGAGGAGATCGAGAGCCACGCCGTCGTCACGCTGCACGGCCCGGGCGGGGTGGGGAAGACCCGGCTTGCGTGCGAGGCGCTGCGGGCGTGGGCGGAAGCGCATCCCGGTGGGGGGCCGGTGCACCTGGTGACGCTGCGGCGCGGGGTGGACGCCGTGGCGATCGCAGAGGAGCTGGCTGCGAGCCTCGGGTTGGCGGTCGCGGGAGATCCCCGGCAGGCGGTGGCGCTCGCCACCGGAGTGCAACCCAGCACCTTGCTGCTCGATGGAGCGGAGGTTGCCGTGGCCGAGGTCGCAGCACTGGTGGCCGAGTGGCGTGTGGGCGGGATGGCGCGCATCGTGGTGACCAGCCGCGAGCCCCTCGCGGTGCCGGGTGAGCGAATCGTGTCGGTTCCCCCGCTGGAGCCCGAGGCTGGGGTGGAGCTGTTGCGCGCCCGCGCCCAAGCTGCCCGTGGCGGCCAACCCTGGACGTCCGATCCGGACGAGCCGGAGCTGATGGAGGTGGCGGCGGCGCTGGACGGCTTGCCCCTGGCCCTGGAGCTCGCGGCCTCGCGTGCACTGGTGCTCACCGCGGCGCAGCTGCGGGACCGACTCGAGCATCGCTTCGAGATCCTGCGTCGGGTGGTACGGAAGGGGCCGCCCCGCCACTCGGCACTGGAGTCCACCATTGCCTGGTCCTGGGATCTGCTCGACGACGAGGAGCAACAGGGCCTCGTGCGGTTGTCCGTGCTCCAGGAGCCCTTTCCGTTCGAGACGGCGGAGGCGCTGCTGGCCGAAGGGGCGTTGCCGCTGGTGTCCAGCTTCGTGGCCAAGAGCCTGCTGGAGCCCACCGATGCCCACGGCCGGCTCAGGATGCTGGACTCCATCCGGGCGTTCGTGCGCGTGCAGGCGGCCGATGCCTTTGGCGAGGTGGATCACGACGCGCACCAGCGGCTTGCCGCGATCGCCCACCGTGTGCCGCTGGCTCCGGCGGATCGGTTGCTGGGGGCGCGACTGGCACTCGGCCATGGGCTGTCCACGGCGGTGTTCGCGACCCAGTCCGCGCTGCACGACTGCCCGGATCCGCGCGAGGCCATCGCCCTCGCCGAGCGGGGCAGAGCGGTGCTCGAAGGGGACGAGCTGCTGATGCTGGGGGTCGCGGTCGTGCCCGCCCTGGTGCGTCAGGGCACGGCGGAGGGGTTGGACGCCTGGATCGACACGCTGTCGTCGCCCCGTGCGACGGAGCGAGAGCTGGACGTCGAGGTTCAGGTGGCGCTGGGGCAGCTGCTCCTCGAGCGCAAGCGTGTGTCCGATGCCGTCGAGCGGCTCGACAGGGCCCGAGCCCTCACCGAGGGGGTGGACGAGGTGCCCGTCCTGAACCTGCTGGGCCGGGCCTTGTTGGGGCTCGGCGATCGGAGACGTGCGCTTCAGGTGTTCGAGCGCTCCCGGGCCCTCGCGACGCCCGACACGGCCCATTGGACCCAGGCGTCCTATGGCCTGGCTTGGGCCTTGCGCGCCAAGGGAACGGACCTGGAGCAGAGTCGCGTGATGATGGGCGAGGCGCTGCGCGTCGCTCGGTCCCTGGGAAATCACCGGGAGGTGGCGCGCGTCCTCGGAGGAGTGGCCGGAACGCTGATGTCGGAGGGCCGGTGGGCTGCGTGCCTGCCCCTGGTGCAGGAGCGTACCGAGGTGTCCAAGCGCAGCGGGCACGCGCGCCTGGTGTGTCAGGCGCTGTACGACGAGGTGCTGCTGCAGTACGCCACGGGCGAGGGCGATGGCTACCTGCAGAAGTTCCACGAGCTGATCCGACTGTCGGATCAGCTCGGAGATCGGAAGGTGTCGAGCTTGGCGCGTGCCTATCGCGGCCAGATGCTCTCCGAGCGCCTCGGGCGTCACGACGACGCACGTCGAGACGTCGAGCAGGCCCTGGTGCTGCTCACCAAGACGGGCTGTCGGCCCCTGCTCGCAGCCGTGGAGCTGGTGCGGGCACGCGTGGTCGCCCGGGCGGGGGACCAGGGCTGCATGGCGCAGGCGCTGGAGCATGCCTTCGAGCTGCTCCGCGACGACGACAACCCGAGTCGTCTCGCGGAGGCTCACATCACGCGGGCGCGGCTGACGGTAGGGCTCGATCAGGTGGCGGCTGGCGGTGATCTGCAGCGTGCCGCCGACTTCTTGACGAAGGCGGGGCATCCTTTGAGCCTGCACGTGATGTGGCTGGTGGCCGCGGGCTGGGTGGCCTTCGAGCAAGACCGCTTCGACGACGTGGCGCGACTGGCCGACCAGGCAGTGTCGGCGGTGACGGCCATGGGCCTGGGAGTGGAGGCGCCGCTTCATCGAGAGGTGACGTGCTTGCGCGAGGTCTCGGTGGCGTCGGCGGATGCGCTCGCGAGCTGACGTGTGGCTCATCGCGACAATCAACGGAGTTGATTGTCGCGATGCTACAGGTTGGCGCTCCGCGCCTGGACTTGCAGCACTCCCTGCACGCGCTCGCACGCTCGCTTGTTCCAGTCCCACTGCAACCCCGGATCAGGCGCGCTCCGCTCGATCGCGACAATCAACGGAGTTGATTGTCGCGATCAGTCCAGGGCCTGGCGGAGTGCCTGCATCCGGCGACCCAGGGGTGAATCGGGCCCGAGCTTCAGCTCGCTCAACAGGATCTGTGCCCGGGAAACGTGACGACGTGCATCGCTCTGCTCACCTGTGTGGTGGCCAATGGCGCCCGCGGCGAGGTGCCACTCGGCACGCAACATGGGACTGTCGCTGTGTAGCTCGGCCATGTGCGCGGCAGCGCGCTCCAGGCTCTCTGCAGCTTGGGTGGGGTCGTAGCGCGCCAGCGCGAGGGCCCGAGTCGTGTGCGTGCGAGCCAGGTGAAGCGGTGGATCATCGTGGGGGGTGGACGTCATCATCTCCGAGACGATCTCCCGAACCGAGCGGGTGTCGTCCGCCTGCCAGGCAACGCGGACCCGCACCATGTGGATCTCTGCCACCAATCCCGGCGTGACGATGCCGTTCGCCTCGTCGAGGACCTCTTGCAGGGCTTCGAGGGCTTCGAGGTGTCGTCCAGTGCGATGGGAGTGGATCTCCGCCAGGACGATGCGCGCCTTACAGACCACCTCCAGGTGCCTGGTGCGTTCTCCGAGCCGGATGGCCTGTTTGCCTCGCTCGATGCCTTCTTCCCAGCGGCCCAACGTGAGACAGGGTCTGCATGCCTGGAGTCGAGCATGCATCAAGGTGCGAGAGCAGCCCATGTGAGCTGCCATGGCGGCGCATTGGCCTGCCAACTCGATGGCGTCGACGAGCCGACCTTCGAACTCGCGCAGCTCGACCAGGTGCGTGAGTGTTGCGGCGTGCGCCCAGTCGTTGCCGAGCGCTCGTAGGGTGCTGGCTGACTGGAGGAGCAGGGCATTGCTCCGTTCGAGATCGAACTCCTGGAACAGCACGAGGGATCCCAGGATGGCCTGCGCCCGTGCGTGCCAGAGGGTGCCGTGGACAGCGAGCTGGAGCGCATGCTCGCACACCTGTCGCGCATCGTGCAGCGCGTCCATGCCGAGCAGGGCTCGGGCCAGCTGGCTCAGGATGGGAAGGCGGCTGGGGCCCTCGGAGAGTTCGGCTGCACGGGTGAGGTGCTGGATGGCCTCGGCGTCCGACCGCCGATCCGATTGGAGCAGTCTGCCGATGGCGAAGTGGAGATCTGCCTGCAGCTGGGAATCCTCGGGGTCGAGGCGGAGCAAGACCCGAAGCCAGCGCTCGATGTCCATGGCCGTTCCGACGCGGATGAGCGCAGGCACGGCGGCGATGGCGATCCTCGTCCGCTCTTCGCCTTCGAGTAGCATTCTTCCTTGCTCGGCCAGAACGATCGCCTGGCGGGCGTCGGGGCAGTCCTGCAGGGCGGCGAGCACCGCATGGACGGCGGTGTGTAGCCCGCTGTCGAGCGCACGCGTGGCGCCCTCCAGGCGATCCACTGGAGCGAGTGGCACGCGATGGGCGATCGCGGCGAGCCGCTCCAGAGCCGCTGTGTCCGCCTCGGGGGAGGTAGCGGCCTGCGAGCGCACGAACGCCCGAATGGTGTCGAGCATGCGCAGTCGGCCGTGGCCATCGATGGGCTGCAGGAGGCTCTTCGCCACCAGGTCGGACACGATCTGCAGGGTCTGCTCGGCGTCTACCAGCGCCTCGGCCGTTTCGATGGGGAAGGGACCCTCCAAGATCGACAGGCGCAACAGAACGGCGCGCTCGCGGGCGTCGAGCAGATCCCAGGACCAGGCCACGGTCGCCTGCAGAGCGGAGTGGTGCGTGGGCCCGATCGGGGTGGTGCGCTTCAGGATCTCGAAGCTGTCGGCCAGCCGAAGACGGAGCTGATCGGCGGTGAACACGGGTGCACGGGAGGCGGCGAGCTCCAGCGCCAAGGGCAGCCCGTCGAGACGAGCCACGATCTGTAGGAGCTCGGGATCATCGTGCTCCGTCCAGGGGCGACCACCGCGTGCTGCCGTCGCCCGCTCCCGCAGGAGTGCGGCTGCGGCGGTCCGCTCCAGGGGGGGGATCCACAGGACCCGCTCCCGGGCTGTGGCGAGCCGCTCCCGGCTGGTGACGACGATGCGGGAGTGCTCGATGTTCGCGATCCACTGGCTCACCAGGCGGGCCACCGCGGGCACGGCAACCTCCGCGCCGTCGAGCACCAGGGCCCGGGGCTGTGCCTGAAGTGCCACCTCGACCGTGTGGCTCGGATCTTCTCGGGCCTCGAGTGCCAGGGCTCGGACCACGGCGCTCGCGATGGCGGCGTCGTTCGCGGTGGGATGCACCGTCACCAGGTGGATGGTCGCTCCGGCGTTCGCCTCGCACCAGGAGGTCAGGACTTCGCAGGCCAGGCGCGTCTTGCCGACGCCTCCGGGGCCCTGCAGCGTCAGCAGTGGATGCTCCTCGAGCTCCTCGAGCACGGTCCGGACCAGCTCGTCGCGCCCCATGAAGGCGTCGGTCCACTGGGGGAAGGAGCCGAGACCCGCGCGCGTGGGGGCCGGGTCCGAGGTGCGCAGTCGATAGCCCACCCCGTACACGGTGAGCAGATGGGTGGGCTTGCTGGGATCCGCCTCGATCTTCTGCCGGAGGCGTCGGATGGCGGCGTCCAGAGCCCGAGAGTTCGCCCCGGAGGTATAGCCGAGCACCTCGCGGAAGAGGACCTCGCGCTCCACAGCGTTGCCCGCCTGGGAGGCCAGGTGCGCGAGCAGGGAGGCTTCTTGGTGGGACAAGTACAGGGTGTCGTCCCCCCGATCGACGCGGCGGCCGTCGAGGTGCACCACACAGGTGCTGAGCTTCAGGGGGCTGCTCGTCAACGGAGCCTCGGGCCGAAGGTCAGCGCTACTGTATCGACGATTCGATCTGGCAATCAGGCGCTCGAGCGACGCAGTGCGTCCACGAGCTGGCTCACGGGCGATTCACCGCCGAGTCGGAGCTCGTCCAACAGGGACTGTGCAGCCTCGACGTGGTGGCCTGTCTCTTCGGCTCGGCCCTCGTGGTGGGCCAGCGTGCCCGCGGCGAGGTGCCACAGGCACTGCAGCCCGGCCGCACGCCCTGGGAGTGTAGCCAGGTGGCCCTCGGCGATCCGGAGGCTTCGCGCCGCCTCTGCCGGATCGCTGTGTGCCAGCAAGCGGGCTCGATGGTTGTGGAGGAGGGCGAGCTGGCTGGGGGCCTCGTCCTCGCTCGACCAGCGCATCATTCGATCGACGTCGTCACACATCTGGGGCTCGTCGCCTGCTCGTGCAGCGATGCGCGCTCGGGCGAGGTGGATGTCGGCCATCAGGTGGGTGGTCGTCACGTCCTCGAGGGCGAGCTGCAGATCCGCGAGCGCCGCGTCGTGCTGGCCGTCTCGGAGGGAGCGGATGTCTGCCAGGCCGATGCGGGCGAGGGTGTGCAGGACCTTGTTGCCGAGTCGCTGCGCGAGCGTCGTCGTGGTGCGGTACCGCTCGATGCTCGCATCCCAGTGCCCCATCAGGAGGCAGAGGCCCGCTCCCATGAGGCTCGTGTGGGCCAGCATGCGCATGCGGCCGGTGCGCCTCGCGACCTCGGCGCACTCGTTCGACAGGTCGAGGGCCTCGGCGAGTCGGCCCTGGTCGCGTCGCAGCGCGATCAGGTTCGTGAGCACCGTGCCGAGCACGACCTGGTCGTCGAGGCGGCGGAGGATGGTCAGCGCCTCCGTGAACAGCGCATCGCTGCGATCGAGATCGAAGTCGGCCATCCGCACGATGCGGGCCATCGTGTGCAGCGTGTGCGCGTGCGTCAGGGAGCCACGGGGGACGAGCAGGAGCGCTTCCTCGCAGACCTGACGCGCGCGTACGAGGTCGTTCGTCGCCATCCACGCGCGGCTCAGCTGGTTCAGGACCGGAACACGCTCCACGCCCTCGGTCAGGGACGCCGCGCGGGTGAGGTGCTCGATGGCCTGCGGATCGGAGCGGCGGAACCCGAGCAGGAGCGTGCCGCGGGCCTGGTGGATCTCGGCCTTGAGGTCGGGGTCGTCGGTGTGCTCGGGAGACAGGGCGTGAAGCCACCGGTCGACGATCTCGGCGGTTCCGTGGCGGAGCAGGACGGCGACGGCGGCCACACCCAGCGTCGAGCGTGCATCCCCCTCGAGTCGGACTCGGCCTTGCTCCACCAGGGCCAGCATGCCCGCGGCGTCGGTGCCGTCTCGAAGCGCGGCCAGGGCGGCATGGAGGGCTGTGGGCAGACCGCGGTGAAGCGCGTGCGCGGCGCCCGCCAGGCGATCCTCTGCGGAGAGGGGCACCCGGTGGGCCACCGCTGCGAGGGCGTCGAGGGCGGCTTCTTCGACCCCGGGGAGCGCGCTCGCTCGGCTGCGGACGAAGGCCCGGATCGTGTCGAGCATCCGGAGCCGACCCTGTTCGTCGATGGGTTGGAGCAGGCTCTTCGACACCAACCCGGACACGGTCGGAAGGGCGGCTTCGGAGTCCACCAGGGCCTCGGCGGTCTCGATGGGGAAGGGTCCCTGCAGCACGGACAGGCGCAGCAGCGCGCGCCGGTGGCGGGCGTCCAAGAGCTCCCACGACCACGCGACGGTGGACTGCAGCGTGGCGTGGCGTGTGGGGGTGGGCCGCACGGTCCGGACCAGGATCCCGAAGCACTCCTTCAGCCGCTGCTGTAGCTGGGCCGTGGTCAGGATGGGAGCGCGGGAGGCGGCGAGCTCGAGCGCGAGTGGCAGTCCGTCCAGACGCGTGGCGATCTCGAGGAGCGTCGGATCGTCGTCGTCGGTCCAAGGTCGGCCCCCGCGCGCCGCCCTCCCTCGCTCCTGCAGGAGTCGGGCGGCAGAGGGCAGATCCAGCGGAGGAACCAAGACGATCCGCTCCATGGGCACGGCCAGGCGCTCTCGGCTGGTGACCACGATGCGCGAGCGGCCTGCGTTGGCGGCCCATCGGCTCGCCAGCCGGGCCACGGCGGCCGCAGCGCCCTCGGCTCCGTCGAGCACGAGCGTGCGTGGCTGTGCCGACAGCGCCAGCTCCACGGCGTCGCGTGGATCTTCGGTGGTCTCGACCTGAAGTGCCGCCGCCACGGCTTGCGCGATGGAGGTCTCGTCGGCGCCAGGGAGGATCGGAGCCCAGCTGAGCGTGGCAGCGGGGTTGCACTCCTTGAAGGTCGCCAGCGCCTCGCAGGCCAGCCGGGTCTTGCCCACACCCCCCGGGCCCTGCAGCGTCAGGAGTGGAGATTGCTCGAGCTCCTCGACCACCGCTGCGCACAGCTCGGTGCGACCCACGAACGCATCCGTCCATCGAGGCAGCGGATCGGGCTCTGGATCGCCCGATGAGCTGGGCAGAGACAGGCAATAGCCCACTCCGTACACGGTCAGGAGATGAACCGGCTTCCTGGGATCGGGCTCGATCTTGTGCCGGAGTCGGCGGACGGCGGCGTCCAGGGCCCTGGAGTTCGAGCCGTCGACGTAGCCCAGTACTTCGCGGAACAGGACCTCCCGGGTGACGGTGGCTCCCGTGTGCGCCGCGAGGTGGGCGAGCAACGCGGCTTCCTGCGAGGTGATGCCGATGGCCTCGCCGCTGCGCTCGATGCGCCGCGCGTCGAGGTGTACCACGCAGGTACCGAGGTTCAGGAAGTCCTCACCCACCTGGCAATCATACGGCAGTCGGCGAAAGGTGTTCGTGGCACGACGCGACGTCCCCCGCGTGACAATCTCAGGCTAGGCTGGCCCCGCGGAGGTTGGATTGCCCGAGGAGTTGGCCCGCGGCAAGTTCGTGCGCTTGGTGAAGCAGGGACGTTGGGAGTGGGCCGAGCGCACGGCCGTGTCGGGGGTGGTGGCCATCGTGGCCCTGACCCCCGACGGGAAGGTGCTCATGGTGGAGCAGCACCGGATCCCCGTGAGCAGTCGCGTGATCGAGTTCCCAGCGGGGTTGGCGGGCGACGTCGACGCCGACGAGTCGCTGGCCACGGCCGCGGCCCGCGAGCTCGAGGAGGAGACGGGTTGGCGAGCGGGTCGCCTGCAGCGCCTCACGGGTGGGCCCGTCTCGGCGGGGATGTCGAGTGAGATCCTCACGTTCTTTCGGGCGCACGACCTGGTGCGCGTGGGCCCGGGGGGAGGGGAGGAGACGGAGGACATCGAGGTCCACGAGGTGCCCCTCGACGAGGCTCATGCGTTCATCGAGGCCAAGGCCGCGGCAGGTGTGATGACGGACCCCAAGGTGTACACGGGGCTGTTCTTCCTCCACCGAGAGGCGGAGGGGTCCGCATGATCGTGCTCGGGCTGGCCTTGCTCGCCCCTGGTGCAGCTGCCCAGACGCCTCCGGCGCCCTTCGAGGAGCTCGAGCCCCTCGACGGTGCAGAGGACGGCGAGGTGGTGCTGGAGATCTTGGTCTCCGCCGAGGGCTGGGTGACGGGCCTGTCGGTGGTGCAGTCCTCGGGGGAGCCGTCGCTGGATCTGGCGGCCCTGCAGCTGGCGCTGGACGCGCGCTTCAGCCCGGCGCTGGACGCCGATGGCACGCCCGTCGCCAGCGCGGCCCGGCTGCGCATCGCCGTGGTGGGCCCAGAGGAGGAGCGCGACGACCTGCTCTACGAAGACGACATCGAGGAGGTCGTCGTGGTGGGCACCGCGGAGGCGGAGGTGAGCGAGCAGGTCGTCACCTTGGAGGACATCCGCTACCTGCCCGGTTCCGGCGGCGACGTGGTGCGCACGGTGCAGAACCTGCCTGGCATCGCCCGCCCTCCCTTCAGCCTCGGCCAGCTGCTGGTGCGCGGCACGGCCCCCGAGGACTCGTCGTACTACCTCGACGGCATGCGGCTCCCCATCGTCTTCCACTTCGGGGGCCTGTCCACCGTCATCAACGGCGACACGCTGTCGGACGTGAAGTTCCTCGCGGGGGGCTACGGCGTGCGCTACGGCCGCAGCATGGGCGGCGTGGTGGATCTGCGCACCACCCAGACGCTGCCGAAGAAGACGCGGGGCTATGCCTCGGTGGATCTGTTCCAGGCCACGGGCTTCGCCGACGTGCGGGTGGGTCGCACGGGGCTCACCCTGTCGGCGCGACGCTCCTACATCGACACGCTGGTGGGCGGTGTCATCAACAACGCCGTGGAGCAGACCGTGCGAGCGCCACGGTTCTTCGACGTCTCGGCGCGCGTGCTGCACGATGCGCCCGGCCCGGGTCGCCTCGACCTGCTGTGGTTGCTGTCGAGCGACGCCTTCCGCGTGCTCGAGCCCCCGCCCGAGCCCGAGACCACCGAGACCGCCACGGAGGACCCCCCCTTCATCGAAGAGCCCGAGCCGGTGGAGGACGGCCAGCCGCTGGTGAACCTGGGCATCGACTTCTGGAAGGCGCGCCTGCGCTACGTGCGGGAGTCCGACAGCCCCTGGCGGGGCGAGGTCTCGGTGATCGTGGGGCCCGAGGAGCAGCGGTTCGACGTGGATCCCGACGGGGTGGCGCTTCAGCGCAACGTCACCCTGTCCACCCGTAGCGAGGTGGAGCGGGTTCGCGGCGACGACGTGGCCGTGGGGCTGCTGTTCGGAGTGGAGACGCGGCTCGAGTCGGCGAGCTGGTCCTTCGACGTGCCCACCTTCGGCAGGCCCGACAGCGGCGAGGCGCTGGCCGTCACCGCGGGTGCGTATGCCGAGGCCACCGCCGGCGTCGGACCCCTCGAGATCACCCAGGGCGTTCGATCCGACGCCCGCCTCACCGATGGGCCCACCTACCTCTACACCGTGGACCCGCGCACGATCCTGCGCTGGGATGCGAGTCGCGACACCGACGTGGAGGCGAGCATCGGGTCGTACTCCCAGTTCCCCACGCTGCGGCAGGTCGAGTCCAGCGAGAGCTGGCACCTGCAACCTCAGCGGCTGGCGAGCCTCACCTTGGGAGTGCACCAGCAGGTCACCACCGCCACCGACGTGCGGGCCACTGCCTTCACCAGCCAGCTGAACCAGCTCGTGGTGGGGCGCCAAGACGCCTTCAGCTTCTTCACGACACCGCCGGTGCAGGGCTTCGTCGACAGCGGGATCTGGGCCAACGACGGCATCGGGAACGTGTGGGGGATGGAGCTGCAGCTGCGCACGCGCTCCCGCAACACCGTGGGGTGGCTGTCGGCCACGCTGTCGCGCTCCTTCCGTCGCGATCGGCCGGGGCAGCAGCCGCACCCCTTCGCCTACGACCAGCCCGTGAACCTGGTGGGGCTGGTGTCGCACCGGCTGTCGAAGGGATGGCGCCTGGGCACCCGCCTGCGGTTCTCCTCCGGCACGCCCTACACCCCCGTGAGCAACACCATCGACTTCCAGGAGGAGCGCGTGGTGATCCCGCTGTTCGGCCCCACCTACAGCGCGCGGCTCGCGCCCTACTTCACGGCGGACGTGCGGTTCGACAAGCAGTGGACCTTCGATCGCTGGAAGCTGTCGACCTACGTGGACGTCACCAACGTGACCAACCGCGCCAACGAAGAGCTGATGACCTTCACCGAGCGGCAGTTCGAGGAGCGCCCCATCACGGGGCTGCCCATCGTGCCGGCCTTCGGGATCCGGGCAGACCTCTAGGAGTTCGCACGTGCTGTTTCCGCTACTCGTCGCCTGCGACCTCATCGAGCCGCCCGAGCCCATCACGCTGATCACCGATCTGCGCGTGGTCACCTCCATCTTCGAGCCGCCGGAGGTGGGGGTGGGGGACCTGCTGGAGGTCACCACCTACGTGGCGAACCCGCTCGACGTGGAGTACGACCTGCTGATCTGGACGTGCACCCCCACGGGTCAGGGGTGCTGGGAGCAGGAGATCGATCTCGGGCCTCTCGATCTGCAGCGCGGCTTCCGGCGTCGCGATCCGAACGGCGAGCCCGGGCCCGATGGGCGCCCTCCGCTCGTGACGCCGGTGCTGCCGAACCCGTGGGTGACGACGTTTCAGATCCCCGGCACCACGGTTCCCCTGTCGGCGCCCTTCATCGACCTGGACGCTTCTGCGCTGGTGTACGTGCTGGTCTGCGAGGCCGGCACGTGCCCGATCATGGACTTGGTGGAGTCCCGCTCGAACTTCCCCGTGATTCCGGGCGAGCCGCGCTGGACGGATCTGTACCCGCTGTTCGAGCGGCCGGATGCCTGGTTCCGGGAGCTGCCGAGCGAGGGCACCCACCTCGCGGTGCGGCAGCTGGGGCTGACGACCCGTGACGACGGCCGCAACGCCAACCCGTCGGCCAACCTGTCCGAGGTCTACCATGTGCTGTCCGACCGCTCGGCGAGCCAGTTCGAGCGTGACGCGCAGGTGGGGGAGACGCTGCTGCTCCGCTTCACCGTCACCGACGACAACCGCGACGGCGTGTGGGCGCACGGCCTGACCTCCGGAGGGTTCGTGGACGATCGGGAGCCCGTCAAGGGCGGCAGCGTGGACGTGGAGTTCGTGGCGCCCGACACGCCGGGCTGTGTGCGGGTGTGGGTGCAGTTCGAGGAGGATCACTCCAACGGAGCGGCCCTGTTCACGGGCGCCTGGAATGTGTCACGGGGCGAGCCAGTGGCGCACTGCGACCTGGTCGAGTAACGCTCCTGCGCGCATGGCTTCGTGAGATCGTGCGCCACTGTACTGATTGCTACGAGCTTCGCCACAATCTGCCGCTCCGAGTGTGGTGGGCCTCGGCTCTGTTCCATCCAGTTCCATTAGGATTTCTGCAAAACTGTGTCCCAACCATGGGTATCCGGGCGATTGCTGCTCGCGATCGAGATGGCTCCCAGAGGCTGTGCGATGTGTACACATCTGTCGCATCCGTGTGTACCGAGGACTCCTATACTGAGGGAGTTCTGCCTTGATGCATGGACTGCTCAAGTGCCTTGTGTGCAACACGAGGCGTTGGCCGACGAGGAGGTGAGATGCGACAAGGGTTGCTTGCTGTCAGTGTGACTGCATTCGTAGTGGCTACTGGGTGTGAGTCCGCCGCGGTGAATGGTGCAGACGAAGGTGATGCGCTGTGGGGCGAGCGAGACACCGTGGAGGCCACGTCGGACACCCGCCAGCTGAACTGGGCGACCTGGAACATCCAGTTCAGGCGACTCGACGATTGGCCAGCTCTGTTGGAGTGGTTCGTCGATTCCGAGATGGACGTGATGGCGCTGCAGGAAGTCAGCCAGGTCCCAGGCGACACCCCTCACGGTCGTTTCAACAGCCTGAGCCAGCACAGTGAAGTCGGCTCGAGGCAGTATCTGGGGGAACGCTCGATGACCGTCGCGCAGTCCCCCTTCGGTGCTAGGAGATGGAGCGAGGGAGTGCGCTGGCAGCGTGAAGCCGTCATCACCGAGCGCAAGATTGCCTGGCTCGAGAGTGACGTTTGGATCTACAAACTCCAGATCAACCGAGCTGCGAACACCAACGAGAACACCAAGAACTTGGCCTTCCTCACGAAGGAGCGTGCGAGTAGGCTGACCATGTTCCCACCAGTCTACGCACAGAGCACACGTGCGTCGGAGCCGAGGCTCGACGAGCTTCTCGAAATCGACACGTCCAGGATGACCGACAATCAGCGGAATTACGGCTTCTGGACCGAGCGGCTGAGGCCAGGTGACTTCGACTTCGACGAACAGGGCAGCTTCTACTATAACGTCGACAACCGTAGAAAGTACTTCCTGCGAGGCAGATATCAGACGCTTGCAGATCGACCCTATTTCGGTATTCGACTAAGGGAGAACTCCGAGTCTCCAGATCCTACCTTCGTCACCATTCACTCCATCTCGGGTCGGGAAGACCGCGTGGATGATGAGCGTCCGGTACCGAACGACGTAGGGCCACTCATTCACTACCTCGACGGCCAGTTCGAGTCGTCACGCAGCGGTCATGGGCGAACCACTGTCGATCCGTTGACGCCTGGGGATGTGGTTCAATGGAGGCGAACTGGGGAGTCGTGGGCTCCCGCCATCGTCGAGTACGGGCAGGCCTTGGTTGTGGTGGGAGACATGAATGCAAACCTGCGCGTCAATGGACGGTCTCTGTCCGACTACCACATCGGGCGAAAAGTCGGCAGTGTGAACGTCGGTCAGTATGCGGAGGACTTCCATCTTCCGCTATACGCCGAGACGTTGCCCGAGGGAGTGTTCGTCCTCAACCCTGGTAGCCAGGTCACGCACACGAGCACGACGACGGGGAGGACGTCTCAGCTCGACTACGCCTTCGTGAGGGATTTCGGGGAGTATCACGTGGATTGGGCTGAGAGCCGCTCCTGGCCTCAGGCTCGGAACGCAATGAACCCATGGGGGGCGGTCATCCAGGTGGAGGCACTCCATAATTCTGTCGAGGAGGCGATTGGTGGGTCCTCGGCGCGAAGCGACCACCACATCGTGACGTTCACGGTCTCCGCCGACCTGGACGTCGACATGCTTTCGACCGACACGTGGCGAGAGCTCTACGAGTGGGATCCAGCCGAGCACTTCTAGGCTGCGGAGCAAAGGAGTGGCAGTCGCCTCGCAGGGCTGCAAATGGACGAGTCTGTACATACTACTGAGCCAAATTGAAGAGGAGAACTCATGCAGTGGAGAACAACTTCGGGTGTCGTGGTGTCTGTGCTCCTGCTTGGAGGGTGCGAAGGGCAGGGGCTATCTGCCAACGACAACGGCGTGCTGAAGATTGATGATGACGAAATTCACCTGGCGGAGCTGAATCTGTTGGGGCACGGCTACAACATCTTCGGCCGCTACGCCAGCGCTGACAGCGTCAAGGCTCCAGTCATCGACATTCCGTCCCTCTTCGTCCTCGAATACGATGATCTCTCCAGCCTGCCAGGTCAACCTCCACCCCCCAGCGTCGGGTTCAATCTTTCCCTGGCGCGCCAGACTAGATTGGTGGCTACGGGTCAGTCTGCATGGGATCTGGGTGTCAACATCGGCGTTGACTATGAGGAGATGGTAGACGGTGGTATTCCGTTGGGTTCCTTCAAGGAAACGGTCCACGGTTCCCTGCGGGTCGAGGCGGAGCACAACGCTAGGTACACCTTCTCAACCGTGCAGGAGCACCATGATCTGTTCAGCGTGGAGCTCCTATATTCAGGTGGTGCCGAGGCACTGCGGCCCCACCTGACGGCTTATGCCGAGGATGACTTTGGAGGAAGTAAGAGCGCGAGTCAGATCTTCAACACGTATGGAACGCACGTCATCGTACATGCGAACGTAGGCGGCCACGTCGAAATTCAGACCCGGACGGACTTGGTGGAGTCCTCACTCAAGGGGTCCCTCGAGGCGACGGCGGAGGAGCACTTCGCGACGAAGCTGGGAGGAGAAGGTGCCAAGGGTGACTTGGACGCCAAGGCGAACGTCGAGAACAACGCGGAGCACATGAAGACGTGGTTCGAAGCGCAGGGAGGAGCTACAGATGTGCTCTTCCCTACAAATCTGACCCCAGAATCGTACACGAGGTGGTCGAGCACCATCTTGGATAACCTCGCCTTGTCGTCTCTTCCGACGACCGGATCCCTGATTCCGATCTCCGAACTCATCAGTGATGAAGAGCTGAAGACAGAGTTCGAGGAGCTCATTCGAGATAAGGGTGTGGCGCCAGACCCCGGCAAGGCCAAGTTCCGTGTCGAGGTCTCCTTGTTCGCTCCAGAGGAGCACTTCGCAGATCGGAACGGGTCGCACTACGATGTCAGTGGCACCATCACCGTAGTAGGTGTGCAGAAACCGATCTCTTTCGACCGTGTCCCCCTCGCAAGGGGAGGGACGGTGAAGGTCGGAGAGATCCCCAATGTGCATGTCGATGATCTTGGCTCGACGTCCGAACTGACTGTCGAATCACGCCTCATCGAATACGATTGGGCCAACGCTGATGACGACTTCGGTACGCACCAGAGGACGTTCCGCTTTGGCGAGCTTGGTTGGTACGACGCGGACCGCACCACTGTGACTCATACTAGTGGGGCCGCCGAGATCGACGTCGTGTACAAGATCATCCCCGACTGATCGCGACAATCAACCCCGTTGATTGCCGCGATCGAGCGGAGCGCGCCTGATCCGGGGTTGCAGTGGGACTGGAACGAGCGAGCGTGCGTGCAGGGAGTGCTGCAAGTCCAGGCGCGATGCGTCGACGAATCCAACAACTGGCCGCCGATGGGTCACCTTGACCTCCGACCATGAGCGGTGCCCTCGTGGCCCTCGATCAACGAAGCACGCGAACGAGCTCGTCCACCCGCTGGAGCAGCGGGGCCCGTGCGCCGAGTCCGAGGGCGTCCACGAGGGCTCGCGCGCTGTCGACGTGCTGTGCAGACCGATCAGGTCGGCCTGATCCATGGGCGAGCCAGCCAGCCGCCACGTGCCACTCGATCTAGGTGAATCGGTAGGGCACGACCGCGCTCTCGAAGCACTTGGCGGCGCGCTCCAGGCACTGCGTGGCGGCATCGGGATCGATGCGTGCCAACAGGTGGGCGCCCCGGGTGAAGTCGTGGGCCACCACCCCCGAGGCCGGCAGCTTTCCGCGAGCGCGCGGGCGGGATCGAGGTCTGCCGCACCTCCAGGCGATAGCCCACGCCGTAGACGGTCAGCAGGTGGGCGGGCCTGCGCGGATTCGCCTCGAGCTTGCCGCGGACGCGAGGTGGACGGTCTCGTCTCCTCGCTCGAGCCGACGTTGGTCGAGGTGGACGACACAGGTCTCGAAGAAGAGGGTCTCCGGCTCCACGCGTCCACGTATCACTCACGTCGGATGCATCGTCTGCAGGCGCTCCGAGGTCTCGCGTCAGCGCGGTAGGGCGAGCAGATCGGTGTGGCCCACCATCAACGACAGCTGCCCGCGCCGCGCGACCTCGAGCCGTCGCTGCCGCCAGGCCTCCACCACCTCGGGGTGGGGATGGATCTCGGCAGCGGCGTGGGCCGTGCCGTCGATCATGGCCACGAGCATGTCGGTCGCGGTCGATGGGATCTGCCAGTCCGCCGAGGCGGTCTGCACGGCGTAGCCGCGCACCGTGAGCAGATCGGCAGTGATGGCGGCGGCTCGGGTGCCGGGCGATGCGCCGAAGCCGCGGTCGGTGAGCTGGTGGATCCGGAAGGCGGCACCCACCTCCGCATCGGCGGGATCGGCGGGGAGCCAGTCCACGCGGCCGTCCACCGTGAGTGCGGCGAGCAGGGGAAGCTGTCGCTGCGCGAGCCAGTCGGCGAGCTCGATCAGGAAGCCGACATCCACCAGATCCAGGAGCGCCTGACAGCTCACGGCTTGCACGTCGAGGTCCAGCGACGGCAGCTGGCGCAGATCGTGGGCGTGGGTGGCGGCGAGCTCCGCAGGCACGCACGCCAGTAGCTCCGGATCGTGGTCCACCAGCGTCCAGCGGTGGGGGCTTTGGAGCTGCGGCGCGAGCCAGCGGATGCCGGACCCGGTGCCGCCGCCGAGCTCCACGAGGTGGGGCTCGGAGGGCAGGGCGGCAGCGAATCGCTGGGCCAGCTCGGTGCTGCGGGCGGCGTGATCGAAGGGCTCGCGCAGGGCCAGCCACTCGGGCGAGAAGCTCACGGGGTCTCCATCTGGGCAAGCTCGTGTTCGTAGCGCGCCACCTGGTCGGGCCAGTCGGGCAGACCGAGGGCGAGGGCCTCTCGTCGCAGGTGCGCTCGACGCTCCGGGTCGGCGAGGATCGCTGCGAGCGCCTCGGCCAAGGCGGCCGGATCTCCAGGCTCCACGCGCACCCAGGCCTCGGGGCTGCGGGTATCGAAGAGGCCAGCGGGCGTGCTGACCACGGGCAGTCCGCGCACCAGGGCCTCCGCCAGCGACATGCCCCACCCCTCGTAGTGGGCGGCATGCACGAGCACGTCGGCGGTGGCGTACTCGGCGGCCAGCGCGTCGGACCCGAGCTCCCCGAGCCAGTGCACGCGGTCGGTGAGCCCGAGGCGGTCACACAGATCGGTGACCTGGGCCGCCCAGGTGCGATCCCGGGTGCGGGAGCCGGCACAGCGCAGCTGCCACTCGCCGGGCACGCTCGCTAGCGCGCGCAGGAGCACGTCGTGGGCCTTGCGCGGCGTGACGGTGGCGGCGCACAGCAGCCGGCCACCCCCGCCACCGAAGGCCAGGGGAGCGGCATCGGTACCGGGCTCGATCACCGTGCAGGGACGCGTGATCGACAGATCGGAGGCGGTGCGGTGGCTGGTGCACACCACGCGCGCGGCCCGCTGCAAGGCTCGCTCCTCGGCGGCCCGCGACGCGGTAGGATCGGCGGCTTCCCGCCACAGGGGGCTGTGTACGATCACGAGCGCGGGCTGCTCCAGCACATCCGCGATGTCGGGCCAGCCCAGTCCGTCCACGATCACGCGGCCACGGGGCGACAGCTCGGGCACCGTGCTCCCCTGCACGTCGTGGACCTGCACGGCGTGGCCGCGATCCCGAAGGCCCTGCACGAGGCGGGCGTCGTAGAGGTAGCCGCCGGTGCGCTGCTCGAGGGAGCCGGGGCACAGCAGGTGGATCATGCGTCCTCCGAGGCAGGCGGAAGCAGGGGCACCAGAGCGCCGGGCACCGCACCCGCCAGGGCGGTGAGCCCGTACAATGCAGACAGCGCCATGGCGGACTCGGCCGACCACCCAAGCGCAGGCAGCAGGGCGACGGCGGTGGCCTCGCGAGGCCCCCAGCCCCCCACGCTCAGGGGCACGGACATGGCCAGCAGCAACCAGGGCACCACCGTCAGCGTGGCCATGCCCAGCTCTTGTCCCAGCGCCTGCGCACAGGCGGCGAAGCCCAACATGAAGGTGGCGGTGAGCAACAGGCTGATGCCGAGCTGCCCCCAGACCACCGAGGGATGGAGCACCGCGCGGCGCAGATCGGGAGCGATGCGCCCCCACAGCGGCGTGCGCGCCGGAGCCAGGGCGGCGAGCAGCAGGAGCAGCGCTACGCCCGCGGCCACCACCACCGCGCCCGTGGGACGCGCCACACCGGGATGCAGCCAAGGCCAGGCGAGCAAGCTCAGCAGCACCACACCGCACAGCGCTCCCACGCCGAAGGCGCGGTCGGCGACGGCCGCCCGCAGCACGGGTCCCAGCTCCCGATCGTCGCGGCGCTGCCGCCACACCCGCACCGCGTCGCCTGCGACGCCGCCTGGCAGCAGCTGGTTGAGGAAGGTGCCCAGGGCGAACTCGGCCACCGCCTCGCGACGAGGCAGCGGCAGCTGTAGCGCGTTGGCCGCTCGCTTCCAGCGCTCCGCCGACAGCGCGATCTGCACGGGACCCAGGGCCGCTGCCAGCAGCAGCCAGCCCGGGGAGGCGCCGCGAACCAGCGCCCAGGCGCGGCTCGCGTCGATCCGGGAGAAGAGCCAGGCGAGCAAGGCCGCGGTGACGGCCACCGACAGCCAGGCGCGGGCGCTGGTCTTGGTCAGAGGTCGAGGGAAAACGACGCCCATGCCACGTCCGACTCCCGCAGCACCACCGTGAGTCCGTCCAGCTTGCTGGTGCCCAGCTTGCCTGCGCGGATCTGGCCCACGATGCGCCGGGCGATCTCCCCCGCCAGGAACTCGGTGGTGGTGTTGATGCCCTCGAAGTCCGGCATGTCGTCGAGGTTGCGGAAGGCGAAGGCGGAGAGCACCTCGGACAGGGCTGCGTGGGCCAGGCCGATGTCGACCACCAGGCCGTGCTCGTCGAGCTCGGAGCGCGCAAACTCGGCCTCCACCACGTAGGTGGCGCCGTGGAGCTGCTGGGCCAGGCCGAAGACCTCGCCGCGGAAGCTGTGGGCGATCATCACTCGGTCGCGAACGGTCACGCGGTACATGTCAGGTCCTCGAGGTGTCAGGGATAGCGGATCCGGTGGCACAGCACCGATGGCTGGCCCGTGGCCACGCGCACCAGATCGGTGGGGGCGTCGTCGAAGGAGCCCTCGGAGTCGACGAGGGCGTCGAGCTCGGGGGCGCTGGCGAGCAGCCGCAGGGCGGCCTCGAGCCTCCGGCTCGTGCTCCAGCGCGGAGCACGCTGCGGGGCGACGTGGCCCACCTGGGTGGAGCGCAGGGTGAGCCGCTGGCTGTGGAAGGCGCCCCCGAGGGGCACGCGCACATCGGCGTCGCCGTACCAGCTGGCCACCGCGATGGTGGCCTCGAAGCCGGCGAGCTGCAGGGCCGTGTGCAGGCCCGCCCCGCTGCCGCTGGCCTCCACCACGCCGTCCCGATCGGCTCGCGCGGCGTCGGGCAGCGCGAAGCGCACGCCGAGGTGCTCGGCCAGGGCCTGGCGATCGGAGCGCACGTCCACCAGCTCCACGTCGGCTCCGGGCAGCTGGCCCAGCACCCAGGCGGTGAGGGCCCCCACCACCCCAGCGCCCACCACCGTGAGGCGGTCGCCAGGCCCTGCACCCAGGTCCCAGGCCACGTTCAGGGCCGTCTCCACGTTCGCGGCCAGCACGGCTCGGGCCTCCGGCAGGCCCTCGGGCAGCGGGTGAGCGGCGGTGGCGTGCACCACGTAGGCGTCTTGGTGGGGATGCAGACAGAACACGGGTGTGCCTGCGGGCAGCGCCCCTGCCTCCACGCGGCCCACGCTGCAGTAGCCGTACTTGACGGGCCAGGGGAAGTCCCCCACCTGGTGGGGCGAGCGCATGAGGGAGCGCTGGTCGTCGGGCACGCCGCCGCGCACCACCAGCGCCTCCGTGCCGCGGCTGACGCCCGAGAAGCGGGTGCGCACCTGCACCTGCCCTTCGGCCGGATCGGGGAGCTGCTCGGTGCGCAGCTCCGCCTGCGATGGGCCCACCACCCACAGGGCGCGTGCTTCCATCAGGTGCTCGTCAGGTCACAGTCGAACAGCCAGTCGTTGCCCAGCGGCTCCACGCGCGTGGCCGGACGGGGACAGCGCGCCAGGGTCTCCGCCAGCGGCAGCGACAGCGCGGGGCGCCCTTCGCCCATGAGCAGCGGCGCCACCACCAGGTGCAGCCGGTCCACGCAGCCCGCCTGGAGGAAGCGCGACACCGTGACCCCGCCTCCTTCCACCAGCACCCGCTTCACACCGCGCTCCGCCAGGGCGTCGAGCAGGGTGGCTGGATGCATCAGGCCCTCGGTGCAGGGCAGCCCGATCACCTTCACGTGGGGCTCCTCTTCGCCCGATCCGGCGACCGAGCCCTTCACCCAGAGGGTGGGGGCGGACTCGTCGCTGAAGATGCGCTGCGTGCCGTCGAGGCGCAGGTTCGGATCGAGCACCACCCGCAGCGGCGAGGGACCCGCGACGTGGCGCACGGTCAGCTGGGGATCGTCGCGCTGCACCGTGAGCGCCCCCACCACCACGGCGTCGGCCAGGGCGCGCAGGCAGTGGGTGTGCTCCAGATCCTCCGAGCCGCTGATCCACTGGGACTCGCCGTGGGGCAGCGCGATCCGACCGTCGAGGCTCTGGGCCAGGTGGGCGAGAACCACCGGTCGCTGCAGGTCGTGGGGCTTCAGGAAGGGCAGGTAGCGCTTCAGGAGCACCTGATCCGCCGCGGACACGTCGGCCCGAATCTGGAAACCTTCTCCAGATCGTGTGAGGTAGGGCGCCCCATTCCCGCCGCGAGCCACGTCTAGGAGCGCGGACCAGGGGTCTGGGTCTGTATGATGCGAAGTCGCTGGGTGAGTCGTCATGATGCAAGGGGAACGAGCTGAAGCCGACGTCTATCCGGTCCTGGTACGCCATGCGGCCTGGGACGGTCTACTGACGTTGACCTTCATCGGAATCGCAGTGGTCGCGGTCGTTCAGACGGCAGATTTGTCCTTGCTCGCCTTCGGCAAGGCAGCAACGGTGCCCGTTCTCCTCCTCCTCCTGGTGGCCCCACACCTCCGGGAGCATACGCTGCATCGGCTCGGAGCCGCCAATCGTTTGACGCTGCTGCGGTCGGTGTTGGTGTCGGTGATGGCGGCGTTCGTGCTGGAGCCGGCGGCAGAGCTTTGGTCTTGGGCGCTGGTGGGGCTGGCCTGCGCGGCATTCGCCCTGGACTGGGTGGACGGACGCGTGGCTCGGGCCACCGGGACGGCCTCTCCCTTCGGCGCCCGCCTCGACGAGGAGCTCGACGGGCTGACGGTCCTGGTGCTGGCGGCCCTGGCGCTCACCTTGGGTCGGGCGGGGATCTGGGTCCTGCTCGCAGGCCTGGCTCGCTACCTGTACCTGGCGGCCACGCGGGTCTTCCCCTTCATGGCGAAGCCCCTGCCTCACACGCCTCGACGGGCCATCGCCTGCGGGTTGGGGGTCACCGCACTGCTGGCGTGTCTGGCGCCGTGGAGCCTCGTGTGGTTCGGGCCGGCGCTGGCGGCCACGGGCACCATCATCTTGGTGGGCTCCTTCGCCATCGACGTGGTCTGGCTGGTGCAGCGAGCCTGGGAATAGGCGTGCGATCCTCGCCGTAGTGAGTGGGCGAGGAGGCTTCATGCCGGCGCGCTATCACCACACCCAGGTCGGTCTCGTCATCTCCCTCGTGACGGTGGGGCTCCTGGGTGGGCTCGGGCTGTGGTTCCTCTGGAGTGGAGCTGCGCTCCTGGCTGGCGTGCTCGCCTGTGTGGGGGTGGCCGTGCTTGTCGCCTTCGGGGCCCTCACCGTGCGGATCGAGGGCACCCAGCTGCAGGCGCGCTTCGGAGTGGGGGTGATCCGACGGCGCATCGATCTGGGGGAGGTGGTCGCTGCTGGCCGTGTTCGCAACCGCTGGTACTACGGCTGGGGGATCCGCCTCACCCCCAGTGGCTGGATGTGGAGCACCTCGGGGCTGGACGCCGTGGAGCTACGGTTTCGCGACGGCCGCGCCTTTCGGCTCGGAACGGATGAGCCCGACGCCTTGGTCGCCGCCATTCGCGCTGCGGCCCCCCACGTGGAGGCTCTGAGTGCCGAGCACGTCGCCGGGGCCGAGCGGGGCGCTCGGGCAGCGCTGCTCGCGGTGGGCGGGTCGATGGTGGTGGTGCTCGGCGTGGTGGGTGTGCTGTTCGCCCTGAACCTGCAGCCTCTGGAGGTGAGCGTGGGGGCCTCGGAGCTCACGGTGGACGGAGGGATCTACACAGCCCGCGTCCACGCTGACCAGATCACGGAGGTGACGCTGCTCGAGCAGCTGCCGCCCATCCGGCGTCGCACCAATGGCTTCGCCCTCGGCGGCACGCTTCGCGGACACTTCCAGCTGGACGGTCTGGGTGCGGGGCGGCTGTTCTTGCAGCGAGACAAGCCCCCCTTCGTGCTCGTTCGCACGTCCCTTGGCTACGTGATCTTCAATGCGGAGGAGCCCGCTCGCACGAGGGAGCTGTACGAGGCACTGCGCGGCGTCACCCGCTGACGGACGTGCCAGGCGATGCGGCTTGTTGCAGGAGCTGGTCCACGCTCGCCTCTCGCAGGGCCTCGGAGCGCGGGTGTCGCAGGAGCCGCTCGTACATGTGGAATCCCATGTGCAACGCGTAGAACCGAAAGGCCCACGCCTCGGCGTCGAGATCTGCTCGGAAGTGGCCCTCGTCGATGGCGATGCGGCAGGCGTTCTGCAGGAAGTCCGTCCAGTCCTTCTGGGTGGCCACCACGGCGTCGCGTAGCGGGCCAACACGGTCGTCCAGCTCGGCGGCCCAGGCGACGAAGGGACACCCCCCTGGAACGTCCGCCCAGGCAGTCCAGGCGCGGCTGATCCCCCAGATCCGCGGAACTCCTCGCTCGAGCAACAGGCTGGGGGCCACCACCTGAGCCGTGAACTGACGTCGCGCCTCGGTGACGACGGCGAGCTGGAGGGACTCCTTCGAGCCGAAGGAGGCGTACAGACCGCTCTTCGACAGGGACACGGAGCTGGCCAGCTCGGCGATGGAGAAGCCGAGTAGACCGGTCGTGCGGAGATGATCGAGGCAGCGAGCGACGAGGGCGTCCGGTTCCATGTGTGGAATCTAGCATGGGCAGTTGGACAGGTGACCATGGTTGGCAGTAGGTTCAAAACGATCGTGCTAAGGAGGCTGAGGTGTTCGGAGTATCTCATGTGGAACGCATGTACGGGCTCACCCAGGAGGGTTGGCGAGGACGGCCCGAGGCCGAGCGCGCAACCTACGTCGTAGACGGGCTGTGTCGCCGATCGGGGCCTCCCCGCGAGGTGGAAGAGCCCTTCGCCAGTGCGGAGTCGTTCGACTTCGGTGTGGGCGGGGCCCTGTGTCGTGCGTGGACCGTCGGACAAGGCCCTGTCATCGTGCTGGTTCACGGCCAGAACGGTCGTGCTGTCCAGATGGCCTCACTGGCGCGGACGCTCGCCGAGCAGGGGTTCCGGGCCGTGGTCTACGATGCACCCGGACACGGTGCCTCCGACGGGAGCCTCGTCACGCTGCAGGCACTGGCGGAGGGCGTTCGTGGCTGTGTGGCCGCCGTCGGTCGACCCCTCGGCATCGTGGCTCACTCCGCGGGAGCCGCCGGTGTCCTGATCGCCCGCGACCAGGGGCTGGTGGCCGACAACTTCGTGTTCCTCGCGCCGCCCATCGACTACGCCGCCCACGTCGAGGGGGTGTTTGCTGCCCTGGAGCTTCCCGAGGCGCTGAAGGCAGACGCGAGAACGATCGTTCTGAGGCGTACGGGTACCGAGCTGGCCGAGCAGCGGGTGGACCTCCAGCCGGGGCGGCTGTCGGGTCGCGCGCTGCTGATCCACGACGCCGCGGACGTGTGGGTGCCCCCTCGCTCCAGCGAGGCGTTGGCGCGGTCGTGGCCGGGTGCGGAGCGAGTGGTCACCCAGGGGCTCGGTCACTTCGGTGTGCTCGAAGATCGGGGTGTGGTGGATCGGATCACTGCGTTCCTGAAGGCCGCTGTCCCGCAATCCGACAACCTCTTTCTCGGTGCGCTCGACGGTGCCCTCGGCGTGGCCGATCCCTTCGAGCAGAGGATCCGCACGGCGTCCGAGGCGCAGGAGCTGGTGCGGGACCTCCTAGCGGCCCTGTCCGGCCCGCCTCAGGTGCTGGCCGAGTACCACGGTGAGCAGGGACGCTGGGTGCACTGGACCGTGCCCGTGGGGAGGTTCCAGCTGCACGGCGTCACCGCTGGTCGGTTCGACGATCGGGCGGCGATCTACCTGCGTCCCTTGCCGGCGGTGGAGGAGCTGCTGGAGCGCATGGGGCGAACGCTTCCCGCCGTGGCCGACGACGAGGGGCCTGTCGGGTCCGCGGCGGTGGAGCCGGTGCTGCCCTTTCCGCTGCACGACGACGTGCAGTTCCGCAGCCCCGTGCTCGCTCGGGCGGTCCATGGTCGCGAGGAGGTGACGCGCATCCTGGGCCACGCCACGGCCACCTTGGGGGAGCGGACGCCCGGCCGCACGGCCTGGCTGGGACCGTCGATGCTCGCCGAGTGGCACGCCGCCGACGCCGTCGAGCCCCTGGATGCCGTCAGCATCGCTGGGTTCGAGCCACCACAGCAGGCCGTGGAGCTCATGGTGTTCATGCGCCCCACCTGTGGGGTCCTCCGCTTCCGCAGTCAGATGGCGCGACGTTTGCCAGATGTGGTGCGGCGCTACGGCGCCAATCGACGAAGTTGATTGGATGCTGTAGTGAGCGACAGACCCGTGGGGCTCGATGTGCGCGACGTCCGTTTCAATGGTTCGGTAGCCATGTTCCTGCGGCGCGCACATCGTGCATGTCCCGGTCAACTCCGTCGAGCGCAGCTGTACGGTGCAGAGCGCTAGAAGTTGGCCACGATGCCGTTGGGTCCGAGCCTCACCGAGGCGGTGCCGTCGGATGGCCGCTTCCGCCAGGTGAGACCCACGGTGGTGGTCACCAGGCCCAGCCCAGCCAATGCCAAGCTCACGTTGTTGACGGGTCGAACCGTCTCGTAGCTCTCCTGGTCCTCGTTTCGCAGGAAGCGTCGGGACGCTCCGTAGGTCACCGCCGAGGTGGCCCCGAAGGTGGCGAAGGTGAGGGCTCCGGCCGACACGATGGCCCACCTCGGCCCCGATCGGGTGGGCGTCGCGAGGGGAGGTGGCGGCGTCGTGGTGGGAGGGGCCGCTGCGGCTGCCGCTGCTGTCTCGGCGGCCTTCACACGTGCCTCGAGCGACAGGATGCGCCGGCTCAGCACCTCTCGCTCGTCCGGCTCCGCGTCGAGGCGGTACCGATCGAGGGAGCGAATGGCACCCTCGAGGTCGCCGTGTCGCTCCTGGGCGTTCGCCATGTTGAAGAGCAGCTCGGGGTGCTCCGTGAGGTCGTAGGCGCGCTGGAACGCCTCGATGGCGGGTCCGTACTGGCCTTCTTCGTAGAGCTGGACCCCCACGTCGAAGAGGCGCTTGGCCTCGGCCCGGTTCAGATCGGCGTCGTCGGCCTGGGTCGGTGTGGCATCCGTTGGTGGGGGCTCTTGGGCCCAGCTCGACGGGGAGGTCCACAGCGGCATGAGGAGGATGCGCAAGACCACGTCGTCTCCTGTCAATCGAAGGGGTTCTTCAGATCGTCCGACCGGAACGAGGGCTCGGGCTTCGCCTCGGTCTCGACCTCGGCTTCGGCGGAGTTCGGCTCCGCCACGGGCTCGGGCACCTCTGGTTCGGTCTTGGCGGTGATCTGCGGCGCAGGGGTTGGCTTGGTGGAGGCCGCGCTGGGCTTCGCCTTGGGGGTGGTCTTCCGTGGACTCGGCGGGGGGGGCGGCTCGGCCGAGCCAGTCGCGCGGGATTCCGGTTCGGTGGCGGGCTCCGCTTCCGGCGCCTCGGCCTCGGCGTCGTCTTGAGTGATGGCGGCAGCCTCCACCGCTGGCGTGGGGCTCAGGGGCTGCGACATCGGCTCGAGGCCAGGACTGCGCTCCGGCAAGAGCAGCATCGTAGCGGCTCCGCCGACCACGACGGCCGACCCCACCAACAGCAGGGGCGTGAGCCACCGCCGCCTTTGAGCGGGCGCCTCGAGCTGCGGGCTCGTGACGATCTCCAGGGTCTCGCCGTCCACCAAGCAGGTCGCGTAGTGGCTCTGATAGATGGCGCCGCACGCTGGGCACTTCGCCTGGGCGCCACTGGATGCCGCGGCCATGTTCGCCTCCTGAGTCCGCCGATCGGCCGGGGAGGCGGAGTATACCGAACCCTGAGGGGCCGTCTGGGCGCCTGCAGATAGGGTTTTCTTACATGTCAATCCGTAGATCGTCTATACGTTGATTTGTGGCTCTCGAGTAGTGAATGCGGCAAACCCCTCTGAGGAAGCTGAGCCGCATGTTTGCGGGCTTGTCGTCCACTTCGTACAATCCCTGACGTTGACGATGGCGCTTCGAGACTCACCACAGGACGTGCCCACCATCGGGCTGCCCAGCCACGACGCCCGACTCCAGCTCGGGCGGAGAGGTGACTTCGTCGTGGTCCGCGTGCTGGGGCACATCAACGAGTCGTTCCCCACGGCGGACGTCGCCGCTCATCTTCACGGCCAGGTGTTGCTGGACCTGTCGCAGGTGGATCTGGTCACGTCGTACGGCGTGCGTGCGTGGCTGAACATGCTGCGTCTGGCCACCTTCGAGCGGGCCTACATCGTGTCTGCCAGTCCCGCCGTGATTCGGCAGATCAACATGATTCGTGGGTTCTGCGGCCCTGCGCGGATCCTGTCGGTGATCGCGCCGTACCAGTGTGCGTGCGGACATGCCTTCGGGCGCGTGCTCGACGCCCTGGAGGACCGGGCGGCGATGGTGGCGGGCCGGGCGCCCGTGGCTCACTGCTCCCAGTGTGGCTCGGTGGCCGAGTTCGACGAGGACGTGGACACGTTCTTCTCCTTCGTGGATCGGCTGGCGACGGAGGTGACGGACTCGCTTCGGTGGGCCGCGGCGGATCTCGACGAGCTTGCGCCCTACGGCTCCTTGGAGCCCTGCATGCCCCGGCCCTCACAGCCGGAGCCCGAGCCGGCCGTCGCCTCCACGGCGGCGTCGGTGGGGTCGCGTACGCTGGGGGTGCTGTTCGGATCGATGGTGCTTGCCGTGCTCCTGCTCGGGATGGCCGGCAGCGTGTTGTTCTGGGTGTCGCGTCGTGCCCCCGAGCCAGCGGGCCAGGGCCCGGTTGCCTGGAGCAACGGCGAGCTGCTCGCGCCCGCCTGGATCGACTCCCCCGAGGTGGTCACCAAGACGGGATGGCTGGTGTCCGCCAGCGCCGAGGGGGCCACGGAGGAGTTGGCTTTGGCGCTGGCCCGCGAGGAGGCTGCCCGTCGGGCCAGGAGTCTCCTGGGTGTGTCGTCCGGCGCCCCCGAGCCGAGCCTGCGGTCCGTCGAGACGATCAGCAAAGCGGTGGACGGCGGAGTGCGCGTCGCTGCTCGCTTCGAGGTGCTCCGTGATGCGGGGGAGCCAGTTCCTTGAGGTGGGCCGTGGGAGGGTGCTCCATCCATGGCTGGAGCCGACCGGCCGACGACGGGGAGCTAGGCGGTGACTGGTTCTGTGTGCACGATCTGGGGCCCGAGCACAGCTGGGTCGTGCTGGGAGACGCCAGCGGGCACGACCGCACCTCGACGACGCTGGCCGCCTCGGCCCGTGGGGCCACTCGGATGGCGGCGCTACGCTCCACGGACGGAGGTCCAGCCGCGCTGCTCGCCTCCCTGAACCTGGTGTTGGTGGAGGAGAGCGGCGAAGATGCGCTGGTCACCGGCATCGCTGTGGCCGTGCGAGCCGACGAGGGCAGGATCGACGTGGCCAATGCCGGGCACCCGCCCCCCCTGCTCTGTGGGGCTCGCGGAGTTCGTGCGCTGGTGGGCGAAGGGTCCATGCCCCTCGGGGTGTCGACCGAAGGCGAGTATCGAGCGAGCTCCAGCCCGATGGCGCCCGGGGACGTGCTGGTCTTGTACACCGACGGGCTGCTCGACGGGCAGACCTCCCAGGGGGGGCGACTCGGTGAGCGCGGCCTGCGCTTCGTGTGCGAGCTTGCCTGGACGCATGGCGGAGAGGCGCTGATCCGCACCTTGCGCGACACGCTGGTTCCTCATTCCAGCGATGATGTCACTGTGTTGACCATCCAGATCGGAGACGCCGAATGACCCCCCTCGATCTCGTACGAGTCGCCGGCTGCCTCTGGCTCGCTTCCTGTGTCGGACCCTGGCCGGACGGCCGAGATGGCGTAGAGCCACGCGTGCAGCTGATACTGCCCGGAACCACGGGGGACGGCGGGTGGAACCAGGCCCACGACGCCGCGCGGTTGCTGGTGGAGGAGGAGCTCGGCATCGAGACCGACGTCGAGGAGCTCGTGGGCCTCTTGGACGTGCGCGACAGCATCGCCTCGGCGCTGGATGGCGGGGCGAACGTGGTGGTCACCGCGTCGTCCGACTACATCGTGCCCACGCTGGAGGCGGCCAGCAACAACCCCGACAGCTACTTCCTGTCGTGCTGTGGCTCGTCGGCGTCCGACAACCTCACCTCCTTCTTCGGCCGGATCTACCAGCCGCTGTACGTGGCTGGCGGCGTGGCGGCCGAGATGTCGTGCACCAAGCGGCTCGGCGTGGTGGCTGCGCTGCCGGTGCCGCAGTTCATCCGCCACATCAACGCCTTCACCCTCGGGGCGCGCGCAGCGGATCGGGCGGTGGAGGTCGAGGTGCTCTGGCTCGACAGCTACTTCGACCCGAAGCGGGAGGCGGAGCTCGCCGACGCGCTGATGGACAACGGGGCCGATGTGGTGCTGGTGCAGACGAACAGCACCATCGCCATCGAGCGTAGCGCACAGCGCACGGTTCAGTGCGGCGGAGACGACGTGCCGGTCTACTCCGTCGGCTACCACGACGAGGGCATGTGCGACGTCGCCCCGGAGCGTTGTCTGACGTCGGCCTACTGGAACTGGGCGCCGTACTACGCGTCTCGCTTCACGGCCCTGCAGCAGGGCACCTGGGATCCCTTCGACGTGGCGTGGCAGCCGTGGATCTCCGGCGACGACTCGGTGGTGCAGCTGCTGGACTGGCCGCTCTTCGTGCCCGGGAAGCTGCGCAACGATGCCGATCAGCTGGCGAACCAGCTCCAGGAGGGCAACCCGGCCGAGCCCTTCGTGGGCCCGGTGTTCGACAACCTCGGCGAGGTGCGGATCGACTCCGGAGAATCCCTGACGGACGAGGAGCTGGAGCGGCTGTGCTGGTTCGTGGAAGGGGTGGTGGACGAAGACGGCGATCCAGCGGTGGTCCCGAACAGCTGCGTGGGGGACTTCTGACGAGCCGCGGTCAGCCCGGACGGTAGCGCACGCGGATCGTCGCTCGGGTCTGGGGCATCTGCTCGAGGACCAGCACCTGACCGTGGGCGTCCAGTCGGTGGGGCACGGGGGTCCCGTCTCGTTGCACCGACAGAACCGTGACGGCGGGGCGAGCCAGCGGCAGCACGGGATGCCGCACCACGGTGCTCTGGGTGCCCACCGTCTCGAGGAAGGCTCGCCACTCCGCCGGCCCGGCGCCGCACAGGTTCATCACCGTGCCTCGCCCGTCGTGCACCACGGGCTCGAAGGCGGTGCGCCCCACCTGCAGGGTGGCCTCTGCGGTGCACGGGGTGAAGGGCACGGCCGCTGCCAGGGTGAAGGAGGCCACGGGGTGCCCTGTGGCGACGGCCGCCTCCAGCTCGTCGAAGTGCACGGGCCTGGGCTCCAGGTGGTTCACGGTGCTCACGAAGACCAACGCCACACCTGCTCCGGGTCGGAAGGTGTCCGGCTGCTCGAGAAGGGAGCGCGCGGCCATCATCCCGAAGGGGACGTCGCGAGTGACCGCGACGCGGGTGTCGGTGGGAAAGACGTCGCCTCGCAGCGACTCCACCAGGCTCGTCAGCTCGGTGCGGGAGGGTGCGGAGGCGGTGTCGTCCACCACGAACAGGACGTCCACCATCGAGGTGGTGGTCTGGGGTCCCAGGACGAAGGTCTCCTCGACCACGACCGTGTGGGTGTCTCCATGCGTCTGCCGATCGACGCCGTCCGAGGTGGGGGAGGCGGTCTGCCACTCCAGATCCGGAGGCTGTCCACAGGAGGCCAGCAGCATCGTGGTGAGCCAGGTCATCGTTCCTCCGTGCGCCCACCGCCCAGACGACGGATCGCCGGGATCATTCGATGCGTGCGACTCGGCTCGCGTGTAGGGTCGCAGCGGGAGGGATGGTGAGTCCGCTACAGCGCAACGGCGCGTGGGCATTCGTGGCCGTGGTGGTCGCGGTGCTGCTGGTTCGTGGGTGGCTTCCGCCCTACGACGATGCGTTCTTTTTCGTGCGGTTCGCCCGCAACCTCTTCGAGCACGGGGGGTTCGCCTGGAACGTGGCGGACGGCCCCGTGTACGGCAACACCTCGCAGCTCTTCCAGGTGCTGGTGGCGGGCGTGCACGGGCTCGTGGGCCCCTACACCGTGGCCGCAACGCGTCTGCTGCTGGCGGGCTGCCTGGTGGGCAGCGTGTGGGCCCTGCGGGCGTCGCCTCCAGCGGTGCTGCTCATGGCCAGTCCCGTGGCGCTCGCGACGGTGGTGTCGGGTATGGAGACGGCGGTGGCCCTGCTCCTCGGGGCGCTGTTCCTCGCCGAGCTCGCGCGACCCACCGGAGCTCGGCGTGGGGTGGTCGTGGCCTGGGCCGTGCTCCTCACCCTCGCCCGACCCGATGCCGCCTTGCTGGTGGTGGTCACCCTCGCCTGGGACCGGCGGTGGCCCGCCCTGGCCGCCACGTTGCTCTGCATCGGGCTCGGTGTGATCGGCCTGTGGTGGGCCTACGGCACCCCCGTGCCCCTGTCGTTCCTGACCAAGTCCGGCATCGGCTCGGTCTACGACGAGACCTTCCTGTCCTTGAGCCAACGGGCGAAGCAGCGTCACGTCGCCCTGTTCCTCTGGGTCGTGCTGCCTTGGCTGCGCTGGCATCCACGGCTGGTGCCCGCCGCTTTGTTCGTGGGCTACCACGTGCTCGGCAACGTCGACGTGATGGGGTTGCACGGACGCTTCTACGCACCGGTGCTGCCCTGGATCGCGATGGCGGCCGCCGCCCGCCCTGCGCCTGCTGCGGATCGCCGAGTGTGGGCAGGCCTGGCGGTGTGGGCCGCTGTGGGCGTCGCGCTGGTGGGGTTCGAGGTCGTTCCGGTCGACCGTGGCTGGGAGATCGGCCGCATCTCGCCCATCACCTACGCCGCCTACGCCGTGGCCGTGGCCGTGGTGATGGCGCCTCGACGGTCCGAGGGGGTGGTCGTGCCGCTCGCCGCGGCCGTGGTGGCTGCCGGCGTGGTGATCGCGCATCCTCGCGTGCCGGAGGCGCCTCAGCGCGACAACGTCTACGCCTGGCGACTCGACAAGCAGGTCACCAGCTTTCGCGGCCTGCGTCGCCTCGCGCGCTGCCTGGGGACCGATGCCCACGTCATGCACTCCGAGATCGGCGTGCCGGGCATGATCCTGCGCGATGGCACCGTCACCGATCTGGGCGGCTTGATGTCGCCGCCGCTGGCGCTCGGGCAGGCCACCGTGGGCGAGGTCTGCCAGCAGCAGCAGCCCGACGCCATCTTCCTGCCCCATCGCAACTACGTGCGCCTCAACGAGCTCCTGAAGGACAGCGGCTGCCTCGAGGGCTACGCGCGCGTCGTCCGACGATCCAGCTCGCCGCTGCACGTGCGCAGAGATCGGCTCAGGGACTACCACTGCGGTGAGCGGAGGTGAATTCCTAAGCATGCTCATCATGCGCATGCTAAGGATTTGGAACTGGGAGGGATGTCGATGGCGGATGCCTTCATCTACGACGCGTGCCGCACCCCGCGAGGGAAGGGCAAGTCGTCTGGCGCGCTGTACACGGTGCGCCCCGTGGACTTGCTGAGCCAGCTGCTGGTGGCGCTGCGGGACCGGGGTGGCATCGACACCGCCGTAGTGGACGACGTGATCATGGGCTGTGTGACCCAGGCGTCGGACCAGGGCTCCTGCGTGGCGCGGCTCGCCGCCCTGCAGGCATGGGGAGGCCTGGACGGTCCGGGCGTCACGCTGAATCGCTTCTGCGGCTCGGGGCTCGAGGCGGTGAACCAGGCGGCGGCCAACGTGGCGGCCGGGTTCGCGGATCTGGTGGTGGCGGGTGGCGTGGAGAGCATGTCGCGGGTGCCCATGGGGTCGGACGGCGGGGCGATCTTCGATCCCGAGTTCCAGTGGAAGGTGGGCAGCGTGCCTCAGGGCGTGTCCGCCGATCTCATCGCCACGATGCGCGGCTTCTCCCGCGGCGACGTGGACGCCTACGCTGCCGAGAGTCAGCGTCGTGCGGCGGCCGCCATCGAGCGCGGCGCCTTCACGAACAGCTTGGTGCCGGTGCGCGACATGAGCGGGCTGTCCGTGCTGGAGGTCGACGAGCATCCGCGGCCGGGCACCACCGCCGAGTCGCTGTCGCAGCTGCAGGCGAGCTTCGCCATGATGGGGCGTCAGTTCGGCGTGGACACGCTGGTGCGCCGGGCGTACCCCGAGGTGGCGCGCATCGACCACGTGCACCACGCGGGCAACAGCTCCGGCATCGTCGACGGTGCGGCGGCCTTGCTCGTGGGGAGCCAGGAGGTGGGACAGCGCCTCGGGCTCACGCCGCGGGCCCGTATCCGCAGCATCGGTCTGGCGAGCACGGAGCCGATCATCATGCTCCTGGGGCCGATGCCGGCGAGCCGCAAGGCCCTGAAGCGAGCGGGGATGGAGCCCTCCGACATCGACCTGTACGAGGTCAACGAGGCCTTCGCCGTGGTCCCCATGACGTTCATGGAGGAGCTGTCGGTGCCGCACGACAAGGTCAACGTCAACGGCGGTGCCATCGCCTTCGGGCACCCCCTCGGGGCCACGGGCGCGATGCTGTTGGGCACGCTGCTCGACGAGCTCGAGGCACGGGATCTGTCCACCGGCCTGTGCACGCTGTGCATCGGCGGCGGCATGGGCATCGCCACCATCATCGAGCGGGTGTGATCATGTCGACCTACGACAACGAGCTGCTCAGCGCCGTCTTCGATCCCTCCGACGGCATCGCGGTGCTCACGATGCGCATGGAGGGGCGCGTCAACAAGGTCAACCTCACGTTCACCGAGGGCCTGGTGGGCGCGATGGACTGGCTCGACGGCCTGGACGGCCTGAAGGGGGTGGTGCTCACCAGCGGCCATCGTGACTTCTGTGTGGGGGCAGACCTCGACATGGTCTACGAGGTGCGCGATCCCACGGCGCTGTTCGCCACGGTGGGGCAGTTCCACCAGGTGCACCGTCGCATCGAGACGGGCGTGCCCTGGGTGGCGGCCCTGGCGGGCTCTGCGCTCGGTGGTGGCCTCGAGATGGCGCTGGTGTGCCACAACCGGATCTGCGTGGACGACGGCCGGATCCTGCTGGGGCTGCCCGAGGTGCAGCTCGGCGTGATCCCGGGGGGCGGAGGCACCCAGCGGCTACCGCGGCTGCTGGGGATCCAGAAGGCGCTGGAGGTGATGAGCACGGGCAATCCGCTGCGGCCGGCGAAGGCGAAGTCGGTGGGACTGGTGCAGCTCGTGCCCGACGCCGACTCCCTGCTGCCGGCGGCGAAGCAGTGGCTGGCCGACAACCCGCGCGCCAAGCAGCCTTGGGACCGGGGGGCTGCGTGGCCGGGCGGTGTGCAGCCAGGCACGCCGGACGCGCGGAACCTGTTCCTGGCAGCCTCGGCGATGGCCTACAAGCGGACGGCGGGCGCCTACCCGGCGGTGGAGTCGTTGCTGTCGGCGGTGCAGGAGGGCTCCACGCTGGTGTTCGAGCGGGCGCTGGAGGTGGAGGCGCGGCACTTCACCCACCTCGTGATCTCCGACCAGGCCAAGGACATGATCCGCACCCTGTTCTTCCACAAGCAGGCCGCCGACAAGCTCGTGGGGCTGCCCAAGACGGAGGATCCACAGATCCGCAAGGTGGCGATCCTGGGGGCGGGCATGATGGGGGCCGGGCTGGCCTTCGTGTGCGCCAAGGCCGGCTACGAGGTGGTGGTGCGCGACATCGCCGAGGATGCGGTGGCGCGTGGTCAGGCCCACATCGATGGCCAGATCGCGCGTCTGAAGCACCTCGACGACGCGGCCCGACAGCAGCTGGCGGGCCGCATCACCGCCACCACCGAGCTGGCGGCCGTGCAAGGCGCAGACCTCGTGATCGAGGCGGTGATCGAGAAGCTCGAGATCAAGCACCAGGTCACCCGGGAGACGGAGCCCCTGCTGGCTCCGAACGCCATCTGGGCGAGCAACACCTCGGCCATTCCGATCACGGATCTGGCCGAGGCGTCGTCGGCGCCGGAGCGCTTCATCGGGCTGCACTTCTTCTCCCCGGTGGAGAAGATGCCCTTGCTGGAGGTGATCCGAGGGCAGGCGACGTCGGGGGAGACGCTCGCGCGCGCCTTGGCCTTCGGCCGCTCCATCAAGAAGACGAACGTGGTGGTCAACGACGGCTACGGCTTCTTCACCAGTCGGGTGTTCTCGTCGTACATGGTGGAGGGTGCCGAGCTGGTGGCCGAGGGCCACGATCCGGTGCTGGTGGAGTGGGCGGCGCGCACGGCGGGCATGGTGGTGCCGCCGCTGCAGGTGGCCGACGAGGTGAGCCTGTCGCTGGCGAAGCACGCACTGCAGCAAGGGGCGAGCTACCTGGGGCCCGAGATCCTGGAGCGGCCGGGCCCGAAGCTGCTGGCGGCCTTGTTCGACGCCGGGCGTCCGGGCAAGGCGGGGGGCGCTGGCTTCTACGACTACAAGGACGGCAAGCGGCGCGGATTCTGGTCGGGGCTGTCGGAGCTGTCGTCGGGCACCCCTGCCGAGACGGGCGTGGACGTGATCGCGAAGCGGCTGATGTATGCCCAGCTCGCAGAGACGGGACGCGCCCTCGAGGAGGGCATCGTACGGGAGCACCGGGACGCCGACGTGATGTCGGTCTTCGGTATCGGCTTCGCCCCGAACACGGGAGGGCCGCTGGCGATGATGGATCGGATCGGTCTGCCCGCGCTCGTGGCGGAGCTGGACGCCTTGGCCGAGGCGCATGGCGCCCGCTACGCACCAGCACCGGTGCTGCGCCGCATGGCGGAGGCGGGGGAGCGCTTCTTCGACGAGGTGTAGCGCCGTTCGCCCTCGACATTGCTGGTGAAGGTGCACGGGAGCTGCACATGCCGCCCATAGGTCGCCGCGGGAGGTGGTCATGGGTGTGGCGGTGCGATGGGCCGTGGTCGGCGTGGCGATGCTGTGTTTCACGGCGCTGCCGTTCGTCCCCGACTGGCGCGTCGACGTGCAGGTCGTGGGACTCGTGATGCTGTCGGTGGGGCACCTGGTGTGGAGCCTGTCTTCCGGCCGGGCTCGCTTCGCGGCCGTGCTGGAGTGGGGCGCGATGATGCCGCTATTGTGGCTGTGTGCCGTCGTGGTGCTGCTGCCGCGAGACTCCGGGCTGTGCGTGACCAAGGTGTCGGACTGGGGGCAGGGCCACTACGGCGACTTGGGGGGACACCTCGTGCACGTCCGCCAGACCTGCTGGAACGAGGGGGCACAGGCGGGACGGGTGCACCAGGTGTGGCTGGGGCTGCTCTTGGGGCCTAGCGTGCCGTTCGTGGGCTGATGCTACGGGCGGTCGAGCAGCTGCACGAGCTCCACCACGCGTGCGATGGCACTCGCCATGTCCAGATCCATCACCCGGTGCTCCACCCGATCGGCGTGCAGCACCGAGCCCGGCCAGCTGCACAGCAGATCGAGTATGGCACCCCGCAGATCGTCGGTGGCCAGTCGATCGCGCAGCGCCGGCGGGTCGCTGGTGTCGATGGAGAGGGGCAGGTCCAAGAAGAGATCGCCCACGTCGACGTCGGTGGCGCCGTGGACCTCGGACGACACCACCCTCGTGCCGGCGGGGAGCGGCCGGCTCAAGGTGGCCACCACCGCGCACGACCAGGCTGTGCTGCGCACGCTCGGGAGGTGGATCTCCAAGGGCACACCGTCCACCGTGGTGTGGGTGAGATCTGCGCCCTGCCCGAGGGCCGCCCCGAGCTGCCCGAGCGCCTCCGCGACCAGGGTCTGCCGAGCTTCCGCCAGCGCCCGAGCGAGGGCCACGGCTGCGCGCAGGGGGGCCCGAAGCGCGTGGGGCTGGTCGATGCCGGGAGCGCCAGGGGCGTGTGTCACCGAGACGTAGTCGCGCACCTGCAGATGCCAGCCGCTACCCACGATGGCGTCCAGCTCCGCGCGGGCGATGCGGGCGAAGGCGCTGGCTTGCTCGCTGGCATGGGGGTCTTCGTCGTCGGGGGTGGCCGCGATCCAGAAGCCTGCGGGCACGTCGATGGGGAGCTCGGCGATCACCGTCCAGGAGGGGGTGCTCCCGGGCGGGTGGACCACCACGGGCACGCCGTCCAGCGTGCCTCGAAGGGGCTGGTCGGGCGCTGCGGGGGCCAGGCCGAGGGCTGCTGCCCACCCCGAAGTTGGGGTGGCTGCCTTGGGCATCAAGGCCGGCAACAAGGTGAGTAGACCGACCATGAGCGCGAGGACGAAGACGGGTTCCATGGCCTGCAGTACTGCGGACCGTTCGTCTTCCTTGCAGCCCTACAGGGTGCGATCGAGCTCGCAGTCGAGTCCGACCTGCTTCCCCTTCTTCTTCTTCTTGCCCACCAAGAGGAATCCATCCATGACGTCTTCGTCGATGGTGGCGGTGAAGGGCAGGGCCTTGCCCCCCGAGATGCGGATGTCGAGATCCACGGCGTCCACCCCGTCGAAGGTCCCCTCGGCGTCGAAGGCGATGAGGTAGCTCAATGACTTCTTCGTCTTCTTCTTGGGTGCGATCTTCACCAGCTCGATGAAGCCGAACCCGTCGAGCACACCGGTGCCATCGTCCACGAGGGCCAGGTCCATGAGGTAGGTGACGGGCGCCTTCTTGAACGTGATGTCACACTGACCCTGCCACACGCCAGCGGCACCGGCGACGTCCACTGCGGTGTCGCCCGTCGGCGTATCGGTGTCTGCGTCGGTGTCTGCGTCCGCGTCCGCGTCTGCATCGGTGTCTGCATCGGCGTCGATGTCGGTGGGGGTGTCGTCCTTGTCGTCGTCGGTGCTGCCACCACTACACGCGCCCAACAACACGAGCATCCATGCCGTTCTGTTCATGAGGAACTCCGTATTTGCCGATCAGGTAACGGCTGATGGGCCGTCGGTGGGCTACAGCCCCCGGCGGGTCCAGCTCCCCCCCTCCCAGACGAGCTCCTCGGCGGGCCAGAACACCGGATCTGGCTGCAGCGTGAGCACCTGTCGCTCGCCCTGTAGCGTGGTGACCTCCAGCCGCACTGGTGCCTCCGGGTCCAGCTGTCGGATCGCGGCCACGAAGGCGTCCAGATCCGGCGTCTCGGTGTTGCCGACCTTCAGGATCGCGCGTCGCGCACCGAGGCTGGCCCGTGCTGCGGGGCTGCCTCGCATCCACCACGACACATAGGGGTGATCGGTGGCCATGCCTGCAGCGTGGGCGGCGCGGTGTGGTGCGTGGATCCGCACGCCTGCCCACAGCACCACGCGGTCGACGCCCACGGGCCCCAGCACCTCCGTGGGCACCGTCAGCTCCATCACCTCCCCCTGGCGGGCCACGGTCACGGCCACGCTCGACTCGCCTGCCACCGCCTCGTCGATGTCTCGGAAGCGGGTGGCCGGGCGCCCCTGAATGGCCAGCACCAGGTCGCCCGTGGCGACGACGCCGTCGGCTCCGGTGCCGCGCACCAGGCGGCCCACCGAGAGCACCGAGCGACGATCGGGATCGTGGGCGATCAGACGCTCGGCCCACTCCGACGGCAGGCCCGCCTGCAGCGCGTCGGGGAGCGTGAGCATGCCCAGCTCCCAGCCGATGGCTCGGATCTGGAGGGTCCCGCGGGCCAGCTGCACCGTCTCCCGGATCAGCTGCGATGGGATCGTGCGCCACGTGGCGCGGGTGTTGCCGCCCTGTGTGTAGGAGAACGAGGCGTGGAAGCCGAGCACGCGCCCCTTCTTGTCGACGAGCACGCCGTTGTTGCTCGGTGCCGGGTCGGTCTGGGCCGCCTCGATGTTGGTGTCGCGAAAGCGAGGGGCGCCCGCGGTACCCAGCCACAGTGGATCCACGCCGCGCACCACCATCTCCCGGACCTCGAGCGTCGCGTCGCGCTCCAGCTCCACGGACCACAGCTCGTCGCCTTCGGCGAGTGCATCGAAGGACAGCTCGGCTGCGCGCAGGCCGAGATCTGCGAGGCGCTGTGGGTCGTAGGCCACGATGGCGGTGTTGTGCAGCGGATGCAGCGCCACCACCTCCGCAGGCACCCGCACGGCCCCTGCCACCGTGACGGTCACCTCGGCCAGCGCCAGCGGCACGGTGTCGCGGTCCACCAGCACCCACCCGCGCTCCGCGTCCACGATGAGACCGCCGCCGGTGAAGCTGTCGCCGGGAAGGCCCGCCACCTGGTAGGGCACGTCGCACTCCACGCGCACCAAGCTGGAGACCAACTTCGCGCCACGCTTGTCGTCCACCGGGGGGAAGGTCGCCGCGGGCGCGGGATCGGGCTCGCTCGCCGGCGGTCCGGTCAAGGAGGTGCAGGGCCAGGTGCCCGTGGCGTCGTCGCGGGTGCAGACCTGGGTGGAGAACCAGGTCCGGTCGATGCGCACCGTGGTCTGGCGCTGCAGCTGCGGGGAGCCCTGGGCGTACCAGCGGAAGGTCACCGTGTCGCCCTCGGGCACGGTGGCCAGGTGGTCGATCAGCGCCTGCAGATCCGGCAGCGGCACTTCGTCCGCCTGCACGAGGATGGCCTTGGTGGGCAGGCCGTCGCGCTCCAGGCCGTAGCCGTTGGAGGCCACGTGCACGCCGCGCACGGGCACCTGCATCACCCGGGCCTGATGCAGGCTCAGGTCGTGGAGCACGGCACCCGACAGCTCCAGGTAGCGAGAGGGCACCAGCGCGTGCAGGTCGTCGACCTGCAGCGAGACGTCCACTGGCTCTCCGGAGCGATCCACGCGCAGCTCGATGGTCTGCCCCACGTGGTCGTCGAGGATCCCCTCCAGCGTGACGAAGTCGAACACGTCGGTGCCGTCGGCCGACAGCAGGATGTCGCCGATCTGCAGGTGACCGTCGGCGGGGCCGCCCGGCAGCAGCTCGCGCAGCACCAGCAGGCCCGAACCGTCGGGATCGGCACGCCTCGCCGCGACCTCGCGCTCCTCCGACAGCCCCAGGCGCACCAGCTCGTCGTAGGGCTCGTAGGCCCAGCGCACCTGCAGCGTGCCTCGACTCACAGCCTCGCCCCGCTCGAGCAGCCCCACGGCCCGCACCACGCGGTCCAGCGGTAGGTAGAAGGACGAGGCGGCGCGCGTCTTGCCCCCGGCGTTCAGCGCCAGCACGTCTCCCCGGCGGTCCATCACCGGAGAGCCCGAGGAGCCCCCCGAGGTCGAGGTCGCCGCCTGCAGGTAGAACGTGTTGAAGTCGTTGTAGTCGGAGCCGTATTTGGGGGCGTTGCGGTCGAGACGCGCCAGGGTGCTGTCGAGGATCGAGATCTTCTCACCGGCGTCGTTGCCCACCACGCGGATGGCCGTGCCGACCTTCGCCTTGTCGGGGCGCAGTCGCAGCTCGGGCACGTCGAGGAAGCGCACGTCGTCGGGGTCGTAGCGAAACACCCCGAAGTCGTGCACCGGATCGCGGTACACCGGCACCAGGTCCACCTCCTCCTGGTTGAGGAAGATGGCCTTCGCCACGTTGGGGCCGGGCGTCACCACGTGCCGATTCGTCAGGATGAGCCCCTGCTCCGCGTTCACCACGAAGCCCGTCGCGGTGCTGTTGGCCGCGCCCTTGCCCTCGTAGGCCCGGGGACGATCCATGCGGATCGAGACGACCCCCTTCGTGACGCGATCGAGGGTGGCCTTCCATCGATCTTCTTCCGTCGCTGCGACACTCGGGCTTCCCAGAGCGAGCCAAGTCAGGACCACGCATCGCCTCCAGCGGCATACCGAATCCGGCCCCGATCCGGAACTGTTCGGGTCGATCGGTTGTCGGGAGCGTACACTCAAGGTGGCGAGGGTGCGCCCGATCTGGATGGCAATGCTCACGATCTCGATGATGGCGTGGACGATGATCACCGAGGCCTCGGCGGCTTCGTCGCGCATCACCCCTGCGGAGCTGCGCGGGATGGTGCAGGAGATCGCGCCGGTGGTGGCGGAGGTGGCCGGCCGGGACTTCGACGACGTTCCCGAGGTGGTGCTGGCCGACGCCCACGATCTGGCCAACGTCATCTACCGAGAGCAGGTGCATCTGCTGTCGGCCATCGAGGGCATGTCGAGCGAGCAGATCGAGGACCAGGCCCGGCGCTCGGCAGCGCAGGCTCCGGCGTTCTCGGGCAAGTACGGCTTCCTCGATCGACGGCTGTACGTCTCCGTGGACGAGATCCGCTACACGCTGGGCGCCCGTGGCAACCCCGCCTACTTGCTTCGACCCATGGTGCGGGTGGTGATCGCCCACGAGCTGGCCCACGCGCTGCAGGATCAGCACGCCGATCTGGACCACCAGGTGCTGCAGGCCCCAGGCGGCGACGCGGTGATGGCCATCAACTGCACCGTGGAGGGGCACGCCGTGTGGGTGCACGAGGCCGTGGCCGCCCGGATGGGACTGGGCGAGGCGGTGGAGGTGATGGCGCAGCTCATGGGCTACGACGAGCCGATCCAAGGGACGATGGATCCCGATTCCTTCTACCACTCGTACCTGTACGGCCTGGGGCGAGACTTCGTGGCCTTCCACGCAGCACTGGGCGGCACGGAGCAGGTGTGGCGCGTGTTGCTGGAGCCGCCCATCGGCACGTCCCAGATCGTGGCTCCGGAGCGCTGGGGCCGCCAGCACACGGGGGTGTCGGAGGTCATGCAGGAGCAGCTGGCGTCGCAGGCCCGGCGGCTGGCGGGCCGTCGCTGGCGGTCGGACGGCGCGGCCCTGGGTGACTTCGACGTGCGGGATCAGCTGATCCGTGCGGGAAGCGACGGGCGGGGCGCAGACGGGCTGCAGGACGGCTGGAACGCGTCCTACCTGGGGGATCCCCACGAGGGCGTCGAGGTCCAGCTGCTGCGCTTCGACTCCCCCTCGGCGGCGGCGTCGTTCGTGATCAACATGCGCGCTCGGTCCGACGTGCAGGCCCAGGCGGTGGCGCTCGATCCCTTCATCGAGGCGACGGGGGGCGACTTCGATCGGCTCGAGAGCGACGTGAGCGCCCGGGAGTCCATCGTGGTGCGGCTGTTCGGGCAGCCCGATCGGTTCGGCAAGGTCTGGGTGGCCCGTGGCAGCGACGTGGTGCAGGTGGTCTCGATGAACACCGGCGCTACGGATCGGCAGCTGGCGCGCGCCATCCAGCGCGTGTTCCGCGCCCTGGAGCGCCAGCGCGGATAGAGCAGGGGGCCACAGCGGAGGTCGTCGTGCCCACGTGGACGCCCGAGAACGCACAGTGCAACGTGTACGCCTTCAAGGAAGGCCTGCTGTCTGCGGCGGGCCACGACGTGAAGCTGCGGGTGACGGACTTCGAGGTGGTGGCGGATCGGCGCGGTGTGCGCGGGACCTTCGATCCGGCGAGCCTTCAGGTGGTGTGCGCCATGGCTGCTGGCGAGGAGGCCCCCGATGCCTTGTCGGACGGCGACAAGGCCACCATCGAGGGCTACGTGGTCGACGACATCCTGCAGGTCGACGAGCACCCCGAGATCACCTGGGAGAGCACGCGGCTGGCGCGAAGCGGAGACGGCTCCATCCGGGTGGAGGGCCGTCTGTCCCTCCATGGTCGCACCAAGCCGGTGAAGGCCACCGTCCGCACCGAGGGGGGGCAGCTGGTCACGCGGGTCAAGGTGCGGCAGCCCGAGTTCGGGATCACCCCCTTCCGCGCCCTGCTCGGGGCGCTGAAGATCAAGGCTGTGGTGGAGGTGGAGCTGGTGGTGCCAGCCACCGACACCGAGGCGCTGGGCCAGGACGCGTAGCGGCCAGGCGCGGGCGCTCCAGAAGAGTATGGATCGGGTACCGGAGGTGAGGTGCCGCTGCGCGTGATGCTGGTGGACGTGCCCGAGGGCGACAGGGACGGCCTGCAGCGCGCGCTGTGGCGCGAGGCGTATCGCCTGGACTGGCTGCGGGCGGCGGACGTCTCCGTGCATCTCGCCGACCGGCCGGCCGACGTCGCGCTGGTCACGGCCTTGGATGCACCGGTGGTGGAGGAGATCCGCGCTGGGGCACCCGGGATGCCGCTGCTGCAGGTGGGGGAGCCCCAGGCCATGGTCGCGCAGCTGCAGGTCCTCTTCCCACCGGAGGTTGCGCTGTCGTTGTCGGGCGCCGAGGTCCGGCTGGACCAAGCGGTGGCCGTGCGGAGCGGGGAGCGCCTGCGGCTCACCTCCAACGAGGTCCGGCTGCTGACCTTCCTGGCGGCCCATCCCGGTGACGTGGTGCACGAGGAGGAGCTGCTGACCAAGGTCTGGGGCTACCACCCCCGCACGCGGAGCCGCGCGGTGGCCAGCACCGTGTACCGGCTGCGGCGCAAGATCGAGGTCGATCCCGCCGAGCCGCGCTCGCTGCTGAGCTTCTACGGAGAGGGGTACCAGCTGGTGCTGGGCGAGGGCCAGGCGAGCCCGACTCCCACCGTCGGCGACGTGGCGGCCTCGCGCAACCGCTTCGTGGGTCGAGGCGAGCAGCTGGCCGGGGTGCGCGGGGCCCTGGACGACAGCCGGGTGATCACGGTCGTGGGGCCCGGCGGCGTGGGCAAGTCGCGCCTCGCGCAGGAGCTGGCGCTGTGCGAGGGCGAGCGCTTCGGCGGGGGGGCTTGGTGGGTGGATCTGACCGACGCCCAGGGGGTCGACGACGTGACCCTGCGGGTGGGGGCGAGCTTGGGGCTGCCGCTTCGGCGGGAGCGTGCCGTGTCGCAGATCGAGGCCGAGCTGCGGACCCGCGGCCGAACGCTGCTGGTGCTCGACAACTGTGAGGATGCCGTCGCTGCCGCGGCAGACGTGGTGGATGCCTGGACCCGTCGCGTAGGTGCCCTCACGGTGCTGGCCACCTCTCGGGTGCCCCTGCGGATCCGAGGAGAGCGACGTGTGGTGCTCGATCCGCTGCCCGTGCCGGAGGTGGCCACGGTGGCAGCGCTACAGGCGAGCCCGGCGGTGGCGCTGTTGCGGGAGCGAGCTGCGGAGAGCGGGGCGCTTCTGTCGCTGGACGAGCCGGATCGAGCCGAGGCCCTGAGGTGCCTGGCGGCGGCCACCGACGGGCTGCCGCTGGTCATCGAGCTGGCGGCGTCGCAGCTGGGGGTGCTGCCCCTGGGCGAGGTGCTGGCCAACCTACAGACGGCACCGCTGGCGCTGCGGTCCGAGGATCGGGATCGGCCCGATCGTCACGACAGCCTGGGGGCGGCCCTGGCTCGATCGTGGTCGTTGCTCACACCCGAGCAGCAGGAGCTGCTCGTTCATCTGAGCGTATTCGAGGGCAGCTTCACCACTGCTGCGGTGCGAGCGGTCCTGCCGAGCGCTGCCCACGGGCTGCCCGAGCTCGTGACGCAGAGCATGGTGCAGCGGATCTCGATGGAGCGGTATCGACTGCTGCGAACGGTGCAGCAGTTCGTGCGGGCACAGGTCGTGCCGACGGCGCTTCGGGAGGCGAGTGACGCGATGCTCGCGTACCTGCTCGCGGTCGAGCCGGACCGTCTGGAGCTGCAGAACGCGTTGGCGGCGACTCGCTGGGCTGTGTCCCAGGGGCGTGGGGATGCCGCAGCGGCGGTTCTGTTGCGCTACGAGGAGATCCTGAAGCGGCTGGGATCGCTGGCGGTGGGTACGCAGCTGGCCCGACAGGTCCTGTCGCTTCCGGCTCCCATCTCGTCGGGTGCCGAGGCCCAGCTACGCGCGCTCGTCGCCCTGGCGGAGCTCGGTGCGGGTCGGGTGGAGGAGGCCGAGCGCTGCCTCGAGGGGGTGCCCCCCTCACGTGTTCCGCGCGTGGTGGCTCGGGTCGAGCATGCGCGGGCGCTGGTGGCCGGCGCCCACGGGAAGATCCCGACGGTGGCGCTCCACCTCGCCGAGGCGGTGCAAGCCGCACGGGAGGTGGACGAGGCCTTCCTCGCCGTGGTGCTCGCCGACTGGGGGAACGTCTTGGCGAACACGGGTCGGGCGGAGGAGGGGCTGCAGGCCCTGCGGGAGGCCGAGCAGGTGGCGCGACGACGGGTCGGGAACCTACCCTACGTGCTCCACCTGCTCGGCGTCTGGTACGCGCGCCAGGGTCGGAACGACGAGGCCAAGGACGTGTTCGAGCAGGGTCTTCGAGCCGCACTGGCAGAGGGCAACCACCATGCTGCGGCCCATCTCACGAACGCGCTGGCGGTCCAGGCCCGCGGACGGGGCCAGCTCGATCGGGCCGTGGCGCTCTACGACGAGGCGGCGGATCGCTTCGCTCGGGTGGGGGAAGCCGCTGGCGTCGCCGTGGCACTCGTCAACGAAGGCAACGTGGAGGCACAGCGTGGCCATCCCGTGCGGGCTCGCGACCTCTTGGAGGCCGGAGTGGTGGCAGCACGGGAGTCCGGCCGCCTCGGGCGCCTGAGCTATGCGCTGGGATCCCTTGGGTGCCATCACCGCGAGCGCGGCCGGCATGCAGCCGCCCTGGCGTGCTTCGAGGAGGGGTTGGAGCTGATCCGCTCGAACATGGAGGCCAACCGGGCGCTGGCGGAGATGCTCGCACGCCGTGCCTGGCTGTTCGCAGACATGGGACGGCACGACGAGGCCCGCCGGGAGCTGGCAGAGGCCCGCGCCATCGCGGATCGACTCGGGTTCGCCGCGACGTCGCCGTCGGTGCGCACCATGGACAAGGCCCAGGTGGCGCTGGACGTCGCAGGGTCCGACCAGACGCGGTAGCTCAATAGGCCTCGCGAGCTCGGTTGCAGCGGCCCGTGATCAGCGCCACCTCCTCGTGCTGCACCTCGGGGTCGAAGTGCCACGACAGCTCCAGTGTGCCGCGGTGGACACCGCCGATGCCGTCGAGGGTGGGGCAGCCGTCGTAGGTGTTGATGAACACCGGTGCCGACACGCTCCCCTGCACCTCGCTGACGAGGGTGAAGGTGGAGTCGCGGTCCTGGAACGCGTTCATCCCTTGCCCACCGTTGCCGCGATCGAAGAAGGCCTCCACGTAGGAGTCGACGACCTCTCCGTCGGCGTTGCGACGGAACTCCAGGAACACGTCGCCGACCAGCTTCGCGAAGTCGCACGGATGGCCCTCGTCGGTGGCTTCTGCCCTGGTGTACAGGAACGTCCAGTCCGTGGGATCGGGGGGCAGATCGAGCATGGCGCCCTCGAGGGAGGAGCGCGGGGGTAGCTCGGACACACCGGGCACCGTCCAGGACAGCAGTGGATCGTCGTCGCCCTGGCGCAAGGTGAGCTCCAGCTGTCCGCCACCCACGAGCAGCTTGCCGCAGAACTGGCGCTCGCATCCGCTGGCCAGCAGCGCGAGCACCATCGCGCCCACGGCGGTGGACGTCTTCGTGGACGTGATCATCGGGCCTCCTCGTGCAGCTGCAGCCGCACCATCGCGCCGGTGGAGCCGTCGCGGCCCGCCACGGGGGAGGCCGACAGCGTGGGTCTCCAGCGGCTGTTCCTGGAGCGCAGGCTGATCTTCGGCGGCTTGGCGCTGTCGTCGTTGGTGGCCGACATCACCACGCCCGCCACCAGCCCCGCGGTGCTGCCGCCGAGGGTGGTGTAGATCAGCGGATCGAGGTTGTCCTCGTCGTAGAGGAACACCACGCCCACGAGTCCGCCGGCGGCCGCCCCCACGAGCCCGAGGCCGTCGATGGCGGCGACGTCGGCCCAGGACGGCTGCCAGCCCGCCGCCTGGACGAGCCCCGTGGCCACCAGCGCCCCGTTGCCCGAGGCCAGCGTGGTCAGCCACACCTCGTCGGTATCGGCGTCGAGGAGCTGCGCGCCCCAGCCGCCGTACCACGTGCCCCAGCCGCCGCCCGACAGCAGCATCAGGGAGCCCGACGGCGAGACGTCGAGGAAGGGCGTGAGCCCGAGGGTGAGCAGGGATCCCGCTCCCGAGGTGGTCAGGGCGTAGCCGAAGGGACGCCGCGGGGAGTCTTGGGTGGCCGCGCCGTACAGGCCCCAGCCGATGGCCTGATACGACGTCCACGCGCCCAGGGTGCCCAACAGGACGGCGTCGTTGGGCTCGAGGTCGTAGGCAGGGGCCACCACCGCCCCCAGCACCTGCCCGCCGATCCCGGCTGCGAGCATGGGGCCCACCACCGTCGCTGCCGGGCCCTCTCCCTCCAGCGACAGGGGAAGCCCCGCCCCCAGCGCGGAGCCCGCCGCCCAGCCTGCGACCTGCAGTCCGGCGGAGCGGGCGCTGGGCTCGCCGAGGGCCGCCATCAGCAAGGAGCTGCCGTAGCCGATGCCCGCACCGAGGCGCAGTCCGCCCGTGATCTCCGAGGCCGAGGGGTCGTCGGTGAACAGCAGCGGCGACCAGCCTCCGATCCAGGCCCCATGTCCGATGGACAGCGAGGTGGAGGCGATGCCCGGGCGCGCCTTGCCGCGGTTCGCCAGCATGCCGAGGCCTCCGAACACGGCGGCGGTGCCGATGTTCACCGCGGCGCGCGGGCGCGGATCGAAGCGGTAGTTCGGCAGGCCGTCGTCGTCGGTGTCGTTGCGGCGAGCACCCACGCTCGCGAGGTCGTTGATGCCCGTGGCCGTCAGCCACCCCACCCCGGACGCCAAGGTGTAGCGCGCCTGATCTCCGGAGCTGCGAGCGGCGTCTCCGAAGGCGATGGCGCCCCCCACGCCGAGCATCGACCCCGCCAGCCCCGCGGCGTGGATTCGCTCGGTGCGGCCCGGATCACCCGGGGGGATCAGCATCTGACCGAGCTGTGCGCCGTAGAAGATGCCGTGGGTGCTCGCGGTGTAGAGCAGGGTCTGAGCCTCGATGGAGCTGTCGTTCGACAGGCTGAGCAGGTAGGCCGTGCCGAGCCCGATGGCGCTCCCACCGAGCGCGCCCGGCACGATGCCTTCGCCGGTGTGGTCCTGCTCGTCGTCCTCGAGGGCCTCCCCGATGAGGTACCCCGTCTCGCCCCCGGCGTAGCCGCCGTACAGCGCGCCGAAGGTGACGAGCAGCTCCTTGCCGGCGGGGCCGGTGCGGGCACCAGGTGGCTGCAGCGTGGCGGGGGGCGCTTCGGAGGGCGGTGGCGCCGACTGGGCCCAGGCGGGGCCCGTCAGCGCCAGCACGAGGGATGCGGATGGCATGGGATCTCCTTTCCCGGGATCCCTCCAAGGGGCGTGCCAACTGTGGAGGCCAGGAACACTTGGTCCTGCGGGCCGTCCGGCGCGGACCCGCACCACGTCGTCCATGATCGTTTACGATGGCCCGGATGTCCGACGCGTACCAGCCCCCGGCGACGCCCCCCTCTGGCTCCTCCGGTGGCCAGGCTGTGCTCGGGGTGCTGTTGCTGGGGATCAGCGCCGTCTGTGGGAGCATTGCCACGCTGCGGTTCCTGGGGGCCGTGGCGACCCTGGCGGCGGCCTGGGGCGACCTGCACATGGGCAGCTGGCTGTGCGTGCTGTCGGAGGTTGCGCTGAGCATCGGGTTGTTCGGCGGTGGGGCCATCGCCTCCTTCGAGGGAGGTCGGGCCCTGATCTGGCCGGCCACCCACGGCATGGAGGTGCGGGCGAAGGCGGTGCTGTGGGAGATCCACGAGGCTCAGGGGTTGGCGTCGCGTCAGCTGCCGGATCCGGGACCCTACGAGCACGCCTCGGCGCGCGACCTGGCGGACGTGGCGAGCAACATCGACGCAGCGGCGCACCCCGAGCGCTACCGCCAGCTGCTGGCGGCGATCAGGGCGAAGGTGGCGGAGCCGGACCTCTGATCAACGGAGTTGATTGTCGCGATGGTAGGCTCTGTGTTGTGGGCATTGGAGGCTGCTTGCACCAGCTGGAGCTGGTGTCCTGCACCGTGGACTTGATTCGGGGGGTCGTCGTTCGACGTGGTGGGGAGGGCACGGATGTCGTCCTGACCACCCGCGAGTCGGACCTGCTGCGCTACCTGGCTGCGCGACCCTCACGGACGATCCGTCGTCACACGTTGCTCACGGAGGTGTGGGGCTACGCAGATCACGTGTTGTCGAGGGCGTGTGACGGCACCATTCGCCGACTCCGAGCGAAGGTGGAGCAGGAGCCGTCGTCTCCGCATCACCTCCTGACGGTTCACGGAGAGGGGTACCGATTCGAGCCGCTCCGCGGTGGCGATGCACCCGTGGCCGATCCCGTCGAGCCGCTCGACGAGGAGTCCATCCGTCTCGGGTCGCGTCGGGTGGATCTGGCGCGGCACGAGGTGGTCGGTCTACAGGGCACGGTGACGCTCTCGGCCCAGGAGGTGACGCTGCTTCGTCGCTTGAGGGACGCGCGTGGAGCCGTCGTGGAGCGTGCCGAGCTGGGCCGTGCGGTGTGGGGTGTTCGCACGACGCGTGAGCGGGCGCTGGTGAATGCCGTGAGTCGCTTGCGAGCCAAGCTGGAGCCAGACCGAGATGCACCGAGGTACCTGCTCACCGAGCGAGGGGCCGGCTATCGGCTGCGGCTCGACGACAGGCCGAGGCCCACCGTGGCAGATGCTGCGGGCGCGTGGGTGGGGCGCACCGAGGAGCAAGCGTGGCTCGTCGAGGCGCTGGCGCCGGGATCCTGGGTGTTGGTGGTCGGGACCGGCGGCATCGGGAAGACGCGCCTCGTGCGTCGTGTGGTGTCCGCCAGCCGGTCCGTCGTGTGGTGGGTGGATCTGGCGGGTACGGCGGATCGCTTGGGAGCGTTGGTGGCCGTGTCTCGGGGTGTGGGGGTGCAGGGCGCGCCTCTGACCACGGTGGCGGGCGTGGCGAAGCATCTCGCCAGGTTGGGTCCCGGGATCTTGGTGCTCGACAACCTGGAGCAGCTGGCGGACGAGGTGGCAGAGCTGTTGCCCCAGTGGCGGTCGGCGGCTCCGAGTCTGACCGTGGTGGGTACGAGCCGCGTGCGGCTGGGGCTGGACGGAGAGCGCGTGCTGGAGCTGTCGCCGCTGTCGGTGGCCGATGCCTGCGCGCTCTTCGTGCACCGGGCCAGGGCGGCCACCTACCGCTATCGAGGAGGTGATGACGAGGTCCACGTGCTCGAGGATCTGGTCGATCGGCTGGGCTGCCTGCCCCTGGCCGTGGAGCTGGCTGCCGCCCGGCGGGGGGTGCTGACCGCCTCGCAGCTACTCGATCGCATGCACGAGGCCCTGGATCTGCTCGTGCGCCCGCGCGCCACCGCGGTGCGTCATCGCAGCTTGCGGGCTGTGTTCGACGACACCGTCTCGCTGCTCACGGCGTCCGAGCAGAGCGCCTGGTGGTGTCTGTCGCTGCTCGCGGGCCCCTTCGATCTGGTTGATGCGGAGGGGGTCGTGGGATCGCACGCCGTGAACGTGCTGCAGGCGCTGCGGGATCACGGCCTCGTGCACACCGACGTCGATCCATCGGCCCTGCGCTTCGGAGTGCTGGAGCTGATGCGCGAGCACGCCGAAGAGGCGCGTCGGGCGCTGCCTGACCAGGGGCGAGAGGCCGTGCTGGACTACGTGCGCTGGATGGCGCGGCTCGGTCGCCCCGAGTTCTGGTGGTCGGTGGCCGACGACGATCGCCTCGAGGATCGGGCTCGGCTGCGCCGGCAGCTCCAGGACTGCCGGGCGGCTGCTCGACGCGCATCGGAGATCGAAGAGCCCGAGCTGGCGGCCTGGTGCGTGGTGGCGGCCACCAAGGCAGCACCCAACGTCGACGAGGGCATGTTGGCTCTGGGCACGACGCTGTTGGCGTCTGGGGAGCTGACCGATCGAGCCGCAGGGTGGCTGGCCATGCGCATGGCCGATCTTCAGGGGAACCTCGGAGTCGACGATCGGGGCATGGAGCTGCTTCGGCGGGCGGTGCGTCACGCACGGCGGGCGGAGGACGGCCTGTGCGAGGGGCGTGCGCTCGAGGCTCGTGCGTTGCGGCATCACTATCGAGCCGACTTTCGTGCGGCGTCGAGGTCCTATCTGCAAGCTGCAGACGCCTTCCGACGGGGCGGCGCCGACGACTGGGCGCTGCACGTGCAGGCGCGTGGGTGGCTGAACGAGGAGCGCCACGCCGACGCCTACGAGGCCTTCGCCGCGTCTCTGGCGCTCCCGGCGGTGCGACGATGTCGCCACAAGCGCGCTCGGGTGCTGCGGATCCTGTCCATCTACGACTACCAGGCCGGTCGGCTGCACTCCGCGCTGCAGCGAGCGGAGGAGGCCTGGTCCGTCCAGCTGGCCGGCGGGGAAGACCGTCCCATCCTGGTGGCGGCGCAGGTCTATCAGCTCTGTCTGCTCTTCCTGGGGGACCATGCGACCCTCGAGCGCGTCACCCAGGTCTCGATGGACCGAGCGAACGCCGTCGTGTTCATCGACTACGCCCCTGTGCTGTGGGCCAACCTCGCCATCAGTCGACGCCTACGAGGGGACCTCGAGGCGGCCGACGACAGCCTGAACAGGGCGCGAGAAGTGGCCCAAGCCGTGGCCGAGCAGGGGTTGGTGCTCGGCACCGTGGCCATTGCGGCCATGGAGATCGCGGTGGCTCGCAGAGACTGGTCCGGTGCGCTGCGGGCAGCCGACGAGGCCCTGACCCACCTGGGGTCGACCTTGGATCGCAGCACACAGGCGCTGTGCGACGCCGTTCGTGCGTTGTGCCTGGCCCAGACCGATCAGCCGGACGGAGCCGCCTCGCTGGCGAGCGCCACAGCGGAAGCGCTCCGCACGACCTTCGCCATCCATCACGCGCGGGGCACGGCCATCCTGGGACAGGTGGCGGTGAGGCTCGGCGACGAGGAGGGTGCGCGGCGCTACCTGCTGGAGGCCGAGGAGGTGGCGCTGCGCGCCGAGTCCGAGTCCCCGGTGTCGTGGGCAGGTCAGGCGGTGGTGCAGCTGCGGTCCGAGCTGGAGCGCAGCAGCGCGTGACAGCTACGATCAGCGGGCGCTGCGACGACGGCGGGGAAGGGGAGGTGCGACCGACGCCCAGTGGATGTCGAGCCGGCCCTTGTCGTTGTCGAGCTCGTCGAAGGCCGTGATCGGTGGGTGGGCTTTGAAGGTGCCGAAGACCCGATCCCAGACGTCGACGGTGATGCCGAAGTTGTGGTGCCACTCCTGGTGGTAGTGGTGCACCGCATGCACGGGCTGCGACAGCCAGAACACCTGCTTGGGGCGCTCGTGCTGCAGCTGGTGGGCGTAGGCGGCCAGCGCTGCGTAGCACAGATCCCCCAGCAGGAAGCCCACCCCCGCCTCGGTGGAGTGCAGGAAGCCCACCCAGCAGATGAGCAGCGTGGGCAGCACGTAGTCACGGAACTCGCCCAGCCATCCCTGGCCCGTTCCGCGCTGGTGGTGACGGGCGTGCCGCTTCTTGAGCACGCGCCCGACGTGCATCAGGCGGTGCCCCCAGTACTCCACGAAGGTGCCCACGAGCAGCGCCAGCCCGAAGGCCATGGCAGCAGTCGTCACGGCAGCAGCGGACATCGATCCCTCCAGTCGTCCGCCAGTATTCCACGTGCTCCCGCGGCTGTGGCTACTCGACGTAGCCCAAGGCCCTTAGCGCCTCGAGCTCCTCCTCGGATCGCTCCTCGGCCTGCACGGGCGTGGGAGCGCCCCATTCCTCGAGCGCTGCCGTCAGCTCGGCCACCACCTCGGGATGCTCCGCCGACACATCCCGAGTCTCGCCGGCTGTCAGATCGAACAGCATCGTGGTGTAGCCGCCCTGCAGGCGTGGCTTCTGGACCAGCTTGAAGCGGGAGGTGCGGGCCGTACGCTCGCGCGCCGACTCGGGAGGCCACAAGGCCGCCGCCTTGGTCAGCGCCTCGATCTGTTCGGGATGCTTCGCCGACACGTCGGTCTTCTGTCCCGGATCCACCTCGTGATCGTAGAGCCGGCGCTTGCCCTTCTTGTCGGTGCACAGGCTGAAGCGTGGCCCGTTGATGCAGTGATGGCGTGCGCGTCCGCTCACCACGTAGTCGTGCAGCACGTGGTGTAGCGCACTCCCCGACTCGGCGAAGGCCACCGAGGGGCCGCCCTCACCGCCAGCGAGGCGGGGCTGCAGCGGCTCGCCGTCGAGCTGCTCGGGCACCGCCTGGCCCGCAAAGGTCAGCACAGTGGGAACGACGTCCTCCAGGCGGGCCACGCCGTCGTCTCGGCCAGGCACCACGCCGGGGCCCGACACCACGAGGGGCACGTTGAGGCTCGCGTCGTGCACGTTGGGCCCGTGCTCGTAGAACAGGCCGTCCTCGCCCTGGTTCTCGCCGTGATCCGCGCTGAAGATCACCCAACCGTCGGTGCCTCGCTTGCTCCGCCAGCCCTCGAGGAGCGTGCCGATGGCGGCGTCCACCGCCGCCACCTCGGCGTCGTAGAGCTGCTGGCAGTCGGCGAGCGCCTCCTGCGCCCGTCCCTCCGTGTTGCCGTAGACCAACGGCCGACGCGCGCGCTTGTTCTCGAGGTCGGCGATGAGGTCGCGGCAGCCCTTGGCCTCGGGGCTGAGGGGTCCGTCCTCGGGCGGGGTGTAGGGGAAGTGCGGATCGGCGTAGTGCACCCAGAGGAAGGTGGGCCGATCCACCTCGGCGTCGAGCAGCTTCAGGGCCTGCTGGGTGAGCATGGTTGCGCGCACGTCGTGGTCGATGCTGAAGTGGTCGAAGCCCCGATCGAAGCCGTGCTCGGGTCCGGCCACCCGCATCGCGCTCACGGCCAGGGTGCGCCAGCCACCGTCCGACAGGGCCTCGGCCAGGGTGCGGCCGTGGGTCATGGGCTGCCCGACCTCACGTGAGCCGTGGTGGTGCGGCCACAGGCCCGTGTGCAGCGATGCCAGCGCCGGAGTGGTGCGGGGCAGCGGCGTGGTGGCGTGGCGGAACCAGCGCCCGGACTCCGCCAGGGCGTCGAGGTGCGGGGTCTTCGCCTCCGGATGGCCCACGTAGCCGAGCCGGTCCCCTCGCAGGGTGTCGACGGTGACGAGCAGTACCTCCGCGACGTCTGGGGCAGGGACCTCGGCGCCGCAGGCGAGCAGAAACAGTGCGGGTGTCATCGATGGTTGTCCACGGTGGGGGGCACCACGGCGCCCGAGGCCTGCATGGCCAGGGCCTCGGGGTGAGCCTGGTAGTGAGCGCGCACAGCGGCCGCGAGCCGCCGCTTCTCCGCCTCGCCCACCGTGGCGACGGGGTGAGGCCCCAGCGCTGCCACGATCTGGGTGAGCAGAGCGTCCTGTGGGGGCGGCATGCGTGGGATCCAGCTCGCCAGGAGCTGCGCGTCGACGGTGGAGGGCAGCGAGCCCAAGATCCCCACGTCGTTGTCGGCGTGGACCAGCAGGCCCGAGGTGGTGCCACGGTCGAGGGTGAGGACCTGGAACAGGTACACGGTGTGGTAGTGCCGCTGCTGCTCGTCGTCGGCCTCCGTGGGCGGCACGCCGCGGCCGTGAGCCCCCTGGAGCACCGCTCCGTAGGCGGCGATCACGGCGCGGCCGAAGGCGCTCGCCTGCTCGGCGTCGGCGTCGAAGCTACCGGAGTCGTGGCCCTCCACGTAGAAGTGGAAGGCCCCCCGGTGGCGCTCCAGCACCGGAATGTGGAAATAGCGGTCGCCTTGCGTCACGGCGTCGTCGAAGAAGGAGGGAGCAGCGGCTCGGATCGCCTCGCGGAAGGCGGCGGTGTCGGCGTCGTGGGGGATGGACGGGTTCAGATCCGCCATCAGGCGCCAGTACCCGGAGCCGTCGCGCATCTGGGTGTGGCTGATGTGGGTGTGCACCGAGGGCGCATGCGGGTGGGCCGGATGCACGATGGCGGACAGGGCCGTGGCGCAGCGCAGCCGCTTGTCGGGCAGGTCGTCGTAGTGCACCGCGCTCACGTTGACGGAGGCTCGGTCGAAGGCGCCTCCGGCGGCTTGCCAGCGGGTCCCGCCTCCGTGCCGGCCGTCGTCGCGCAGCCAGGTGACGGGAGCGAAGGCGCCCGGTGAGTCGGTGGAGGCCTGCAGCTGCTCCACGAGGGTGCGCTGAAGATCCTGCACCAAGGTGAGTGTGCGGCGGGCTTCGGGAGAGCTCGGTGGGATCGGTTGCACGTCGGCTCCTACCTCGTTGCGGCGTCCGCCGCGAGGGTGGGTACGATCCCGTCGATCTCGTCGCTCAGCGCTTGGTAGGCGGCGAGCGCGTCGGTCGACAGGGGCAGCTCGAGCAGCAGGTTGGCCGTCTCGTCCTCGGGTGAGGGGCCCACCTGGGTGAGCACCTGGGTGCCCAGGGTGGGGTAGTCCACCAGCTTGTAGTGGCCGTCCGTGAGCACGCGCTTGTCGACGCGCCAGTCCTGGGTGGCCCCCTCTGGCCCGAAGTGCTCGGTGTACAGCCACTGCCGGGTGCCGGGGCCCTCGGGGTGGCGCAAGGCGGGAACGAGGCTGTGGCCATCGATCTCGACGGTGCGATCCCCGCCGCTGTGCACCTCGGCGAGATCCACCCCGATCAGCTCGGCGATGGTGGGGAAGAGGTCGACGGCGTGCACTAGCCCGTCGTGCACCGTCCCGGGCGGCGCCAGGCCGGGGGCCGCGATCACCAGGGGCACGCGAATCCCCCCATCGGCCACGGTGCCCTTGCCACCCAGCGCGCTCCAACCCTCGGCGGAGTTCGGCGCGTTCGTGCCGTTGTCGCCCATCACCAGCACCACGGTCCGCTTCCGCACCCGTGGCGGCAAGCGGGCCAGCAGCCTGCCCAGCTCCCGATCGCCGGCCTCCACCACGGCTCGGAACAGCTCGGGGGCCGTGGACTCGTCGGTGACGCCCGTGGTCTGCAGCGAGGCGGGAGGCACGTGCATGGGTCCGTGGGCGGTGTGCATGGGAAGATAGACCACCCACGGCTCCCCCAGCCTCGCGATTCCCTTCAGGGCCACGTCCACGAGGTGGGTGGGCTGGTACCCGTCGACGTGCCGCGGCACTCCGTCCTCCACCTCTTCCCAGTGGGCGTAGTCGTGCGAGGGCGCGTCCTTCGGATCCAGCGCGGACTGCAGGTTGGCGACGTTCGTGACGGCGTGATCGAAGCCCTGCAGCCGTGGGTGGTGCTCCACGTCGACAATGGTGCGGCTTCCGAGGTGCCACTTTCCGTAGATGCCGCTTCGGTAGTCCCCCGAGGCAGACAAGCGCGCCATCTCCGCGATGGTGACCTCCTCGAGCGGCAGTGCGTAGTTTGAGCCGTTGAAGGGAATGTTGCTGCCCAAAGCGAACCGTCGACCATATCGACCCGTGAGCAGCGCGGCACGCGTGGGAGAGCACAGCGGATAGGCGTAGGCGTGGGTGAAGGTGACACCCTCGGATGCGAGCTGGTCGATGGTGGGCGTGCGAGGGGGGTGAGGCGACAGCCCGTAGGCGCCCACTCCGTCGAGGCCGATGTCGTCGAGGAGGACCACCAGCACGTTGGGAGGTGGTGGTGTATAGGCAGCCACGCCAGGACCACAGCCCATGGCTGCAATCGATACAATGAGGTGTGCTCGTATTTTCTTCAGGCGCTGGCGGAACACATCGCTCACGTGGGCAATGTACCACCGGATGAGCTGTGCAGCGCTACCTTAGCGGCGAGCCAGCGCGTTGGTCCGACCCACGTCGAAGGTGGCCGCGTGGGTGCAGCCAGCGGGCACGCAGACCTCGACGGACCAGGTGCCCTCCTGGGCTCCAGCCGCCACCTCGGCCTCGATCCGCTCGAGGCCCCGACCGGCCACGCAGCGCCGCACGCCAGCCTCGGGCCGGAAGCAGCGCATGTCGGTGAGCACCGCCTTGCCGGCGGCATCTCGCCAGGTCATCCAGGTCGCGTCGTTGGCCTCGACCTCGAAGTACACCCACTGGTGGGCGCGGTCGCGCCAGGTGCGCACGGTGCCTGCGTCTACCCTCAAGCCGCCAGGTCCGATGCTGTCGGTGACGGGCACCGGGGGCACGTTCACCGTGTAGTCGTGGTTGTCGACCGCGGTGAGTGCAGCGGGAGCGGAGGTGGGGGCGACCACGTGGGACACCGTGGGAACCCGTCGCTCCGGGACCCGGACGTCCATCAGCTCCCCCCGGGGAGCCACGAAGGCCGCGGACAAGCCGATCAGGAAGGCAGCGGCAGCGGCGACGCCAGCGCGCTGGGTCCACATCTGCCTGCGGAGCCGAGCTTCCTGAGCTGCGATCTCCTGCGCCCGATCCCAGGCCTCACGTCGGCGTAGGGCCGTCTTTCGCCATGCCATCAGGTTGTCGTGGGTGCGGCGGACCCGCTCCTCGAGGGCCTCGCGCTCGCGAACCTCGGGCTCGTTGTGCGCGTCGACCGGCTGTTGGTCACCGGCGAAGTGATCAGTCATGGCGGTTCGTGGGGCTGTGGGTGGGGAGAGGGAGGAGGGTGCAGTGAAGGGACTGCTGCAGACCGGGCGGTCCGCGGAGAGTACGTCACGTATACCGTGATGCTCGCACAGGTGCGAGGATAAGTGTGCAGAATGGGTAATTTGCGAGTGTGGCAACACGAGAGGGTCTCTCGATTCCGGTCGGGGAAGGCCGGTCTTCTGTCGGGGAGATCCTACCGTTATCTCACGGTTCTGCGCTGTGTGTCATGCCGCCCGCGACCTCGGAAAACGTGACCTCCCGCAGCAGGTAGAAGGTGTGCGCGAGGTTGTCGATCTCCAGCTGCGCGGGCTCGTCTTCGGGGCGCAGCGGTGGGTCGAGGATCCAGGTGACGGTTTCGCCGTGGAAGCGTCGCCCGTCCAGGGTCTCCTCTACCAAGACACGGTCCGAAGCACGCAGACGAACCGTGATCTCGGCAGGACGGAAATTCAGGTAGCGGAGGTCCAGCGTCATGCGGGCGGCGCCGCGGGTGAGGGGCTCGAGGCGTGTGGGTGGGATCGGCAACCGAAGTGTGTCCACCGGGTAGATCCAGGCTTCCGTGTCGCAGGTGCGGGAGTCGTCGAGCACGAGTCGGTAGGTGCGCCCGTTGGTGGCGGGGTTGGTCGCGTCCGATGCGGAGAAGTAGATGCGCTCGGTGGTGTGGCAGGAGCGTCCCTCACCGCGGCGGACCTCGGAGCAGGGCACGTTGGCGTTGGGCAGCAGCGTGCCGTCCTCGAGGATGCGCAGCGGAGAGCAGCGGCGTCCCCAGCTGGTGGCCCCGCGCGTGGCCTCGTCCGACAGGAAGGCCCACCGCTCGGTCTCGAAGGCGGCGGTGAGGCCACCGAGGTCGGTCACGGGCCGGTCGTGGCCCGGCACCCGCACGGGTGGCTTCGAGTAGGTCGGGCGCAGCCCGTTGCGGACCACCGTGCCGTCTCGCAGCTCGGCGCCACCGAGCAGGCGCACCCTGGCACCCTGAAGTCCGGTGAGGTCGCCGACCAGGAAGAAGCGCGACAGGCGCGGACCGACGGCCAGCGCATTCACGCGAACCCAGTGGCGTGGATTCACGGTGAGGGTGACGGTGAAGGGCTCCGTGGGGGCGGCCGTCTGCAGCTGGCCCACCCAGCGCGTGCGTCCGTCGATGGTGCCGTTGGCGCGAAGGGGGGCGCGAAGCCCGTCGTGCTCCAGCCGCAGTGGGGGAGGATCTCCTGGCACGCCCAGGTGCTCGGCCGCCACCGACAGCAGGAAGGGGGTGGCTGGGTCCCAGGGCTTGTCTGCGGAGATCGTGGTGGTGGAGCCAGGGGGCAGCCACAGGCCCGAGCCGGGCAGCTCGGAGAGGTCGGGAGGCACGGCGTGCTCGGGCGTGGTGCGGATCTGCACGCGCGCGTCGTCGAAAGGGTGGCTTGTCGGGCTGTCCTCGAAGGACTCCACCAGCGCTGCGGCCAGTGCTGCGGTGAAGCGCCGCGAGCCCTCTTCGTTCATGTGGTCTTCGTTGCGGAACATCGCGCTGGTCATGGGCAGCGACCGCATGTCCACGAACCGGCCGCCCTGGGCCTCCACCTGAGCCACGGCGGCTTGGTGCACACCGACTGGCACGATGTCGTCGAGGTGCTCGGGGATGTGGGGAGACATGGGGGGCCTCACCCACACGATCTGGGTGCCGTGCTCCCGAGCGAGCTGGGTGACGTCTGCGAGGAAGCTGTCGGCGGGGGCGGGCAGCAGATCGGGCGTGTAGGCGCGCTCCCCCTCGAGGCTCGACTCCACCACCGGCACCGACGTGCCGTGCAGCGACATGTCCACGCCGCGGTCGTCGAAGACGCGCCCCAGGGCGGCTCGCGTCTGCTCGTCGTCCCACCAGAACACCGCCGCGGATCGCAGGCGTGCGAACAAGTGGCTGCGCACCTTCCCACGCTGCTCCCGGATCCGGGCCCAGGCCAGATCGGCCGAGCCGGTGACCTTGCGCCGGATCAGCGGATCTCCTTCGTCGGGGAGCTGGACGCGCAGGTTCACGAAGCTCGACTCGGTCAGCGGTGTGGTGAGGAGCATGGACTGCAGGCCGCTCACCACCACCACGAGCTTGGGCCGGTAGCCTGCCTCGAACAGGCGGTACTTCAGGATGGCGTACCAGTGCGAGCCCACCGAGTTGGGCACCGAGAGCAGCGCGATGCGGCTCGGGTCCGCCCCCACCGTGGCGGCGAGCAGCCCGGGCCGCACGTTGGTGTTGGCGTAGCTCGGACCGAGCACGAGGATCTCGGGGTCCCGCGCCTCGAGGATCCGATCCATGGCCGCGGCGGCGTCCCCGTCGATGACCTGGGCGTTGAGGATCCGGCCCGCGTTGCGATCCGCCATCGCGTCGTCGGCATCTCGAAATCCCATCAGCGCCCAGGCGGCGGCGCCGAGCACCAACGCAGGCCCCAGCAGGGCCGACAGCGCAGCGATGGGTGAGAGGGGACGCCCCATGACCGAAGACCTTACTCCGGGCTCAAGATCGTTGCCCGCAAGCCCGAGAACGTAGTGGCGCTCTGGCTGGAGTCCGTGGCGCCGGTGGAGGAGTGACATGGCGGCCCCAGGTGCGGCGAGCTCGAAGGACGCCATCTTCGTGGTGCTGCGCCAAGGGGAGGACCGCTGGATGGGGCGGCTGGTCTCCGATCAGTCCCCGGGCCAGCCGCGCCTGGCCTTCGAGGCGGCTCACGCGCCCTCCCATCTGCCGCTGGGGGCCATGGTCACCCTGGGCGTCGCGACCCGCAGCATGGGGAGGCCGGCCAAGAGCCGCGCCAAGCTGGTGGTGGTGGAGGATCTGGGGAACCGGGTGATCCTGGAGGTGCAGCCCGACGACCCGACGATCTGGGCCGAGGTGATGCCGGAGGGGCTGGCCCCGCGCTCGGATCGACGCTCCTGGCCGCGTCTGGCGCTGTCGTCCTCCGAGGAGGTGGTGGTGCAGGCGCTGATCGACGCAGGGCCCACCTCTGGCAGGCGACTGGCCGCCACGGTGCTGGACGTCTCCGAGGGAGGGGCGGGGCTGCGCTTCGTGCCCCAGGCGGAGGCCCGGCTGTGCCAGACGAAGCAGATGATCTGCGTGCTCGACGACGTGCCTCGGCTGTGCATGGTTCGTCATCGCCGGCTGGTGCCCATGGGGGTTCGCTACGGCGTGGCCTACGTGGACGGAGAGGTGGAGGACGAGCGCTTCGAGGCGCACTGGGTGTGTCCTGGCTGCGGCACCACCCCGCTCCTCGCCGATGCCCACGCGCACTGCCCGGCGTGTGGCACCCCTCGCGACGAGGAGCCCACCCACTTTCCGGACTGGGACAGCCTGGTGGCCACCGCGGCCCACCCCTTCAACGGTGTGGAGCGGAGCTGCCTGCGGTGCGGCAGCGGCTGGAGCTCGGACGCGCGCAACTGCGGGCACTGCGGCACGCGGCTGCCCTCCTGGGAGAGCTAGGCCTCGTCGGGCGCTTCGGAGGGCTCGTCGGGCGCTGCGGCGGCGGGTGGGCCCACCGGCTCGTCGTCGGACTGCAAGCGAATCGCCAGCATCGCCAGGCAGATCAGCGTGAAGGCCGCGGCACCGTACTGGGCCGGGGTCAGACCGAAGGTGGTGGGATCGGAGTACTCGGGACGCAGCGAGTCCGTCATGAAGCGGAAGGGACCGTAGGCCAGGCCGAACACCAGCACCAGGATGCCGGGCTTCCAGGACTTGCGATCCATCAGGGTGAGCACGCCGAACATGGTGAGCGACCACAGCGCCTCGTACAGGCCCGTGTCGTGCACCACGTCGATGGAGGAGTCCTTGGCGCAGGGGCCCCACGGCATGTTCGGCTCGCCAGCACCCAGCACCAGCCAGTTCGGTAGGTCGAGGAGGTGACCCTCGGTGGGGCGGCACCACACGCCCAGGAAGAAGTCCGTCTCCGAGCCGGGGTGGTCGTGGGCCACGAAGCAGCCCATGCGCCCCAGGAACCAGCCGAGCGCCATGCCGTAGGCCAGGCAGTCCAGGTAGTTCCACACCGGCATCTTCTCGCGGGTGAAGAACCAGATGGCCAGCGGGATGCAGACGATGAAGCCGCCGAAGCTCGACAGGCCCTGCCAGACGTACAGGAACTGGATGGGGTCGGCCATGTACTCGTCGAACTTGTACATCAGGCCGTAGCCCACGTGACCGCCCACGAAGGTGCCCACGACGAGCCACGTGACGAGGCGGTTGATCGCATCGCCGTCGAGCCCCATGCGGTCCGCGCGACCGATGGCGGCGCGGCTGCCGAAGATGAAGCCCAGGGCCACGAACAGCCCGAAGCCGTGCAGCGGGATGCCCACGACGGGGATCTCGATGGCGATCACCTCGAACCAGGGGATCACGTGCCCTCCTAGGTGGCGCACCCGGTAACCCTGCGGCGGTATACTCGCGCCCCATGGCGACGATCAACTTCTCCACGCGAGAGATCACCGCGAAGATCGTCTACTTCGGCGCCAGCGGGGCCGGGTGCAACACGAACGTCGAGCGCCTGTGGAACCTCGTGAAGGGCCAGAAGAAGAGTCCGCTCCACCGTTTTGGGCCGCGGGGCGAGGAGGAGCGGTCCTGGTACTTCGACTTCATCCCGCTGCGTGACCCCCCCGTGGAGGGGTTCCAGCTGGTGTGGCGGATCTACAGCTTGCCAGGCGGGATCGACGTGAGCGCCCACCGCGAGGAGGTGGTGAGCAACGTGGACGCCGTGGTGTTCGTGGCCGATGCGCGCTCGGACCGCAGCCAGTCCAACCTCGACCACCTGCTCGAGCTCGAGGCGATGCTCACGCGCACGGGGCTCGAGCTGAGCGCCATCCCGGTGGTGATCCAGGTCAACCACGCCGACGCCGCCGATGCGCGCACCACCGACGAGGTGATCTTCGATCTCAACCCCTACGGATTCCCCGTGGTGGAGGCCGTGGCCAAGGAGGGCGCGGGGGTGGAGGAGACCCACGCCGAGATCGCGACGTCGGTGGTGGCGCGGGTGCGCGACACCCTGGCGGGCGAGGACGTGATCCCGCTGACGGCGGTGCACGCCGATGCGCTGACCGACGCCGACGTGATCCGGCAGCACGTGGAGAACATCCAGCACCGCTCCGAGGCCACACCCCACACAGCGATGGACGAGGTGGCGCCCGACGATCCGGGGCTGCTCGAGGGCCCCACGGTGGAGCTGGCCTTCCAGCCGCAGGAGTTCGTGGGCTCCCATCCCGTGCGGGTGCAGACCGCGGTGGTCACGGGGGAGGGCGTGCTGGTGGTCGTGGAGATGAAGCGCATGGGGGGAGGCGACAGCCGCCCGCTGGCCGTGCTGCTGCGCAACCGTCCCGTCGACACCGACGTGCTCACCTCGGCGAGCCCCGTGGCCGTCGCGGCATCGTCTGGCTCGTCGGGGTCCGTCTTCGACCACTTGCCCGATCAGGAAGAAGTGGATCGCATGAGCCAACGGGGCCGTGATCTGCCGCCCATGTGGTACGGCCTGCTCGGCGTCACCAGCGGGGCCATCATCGGCCTACTGTTGGCCTATCTGTTCGGGGTCTTCCTGTAGAAGCAAGCCCGGACAGAAACGGACCTGGGCGGACGATACTTGTCGACAATGGATGAAGCGGACTTGAGCCTCACCGGGGCGAAGTGGGCTCCTCGGAGCATCGACGTGGACCAAGTGGCAGCCTTGCGAGAGGCCACGGGTCTGTCGGAGGCCGCTGCCACGATCTTGGCCCTTCGCGGTCAGGGCAATCCCCACGGGTTCGCCCCCGAGGAGTGGCTGGCTCCGCGGATGGAGCACTTCCACGACCCGCTGGGCATGCACAACATGGAGGTGGCCCTCGATCGGCTGAAGCGGGCGCTGCGCGACAAGCAGCGCATTCGCGTGGTCACCGACTACGACGTGGACGGCACCACCTCCTCGCTGATCCTGCAGGCCGCGCTGCGGGTGATGGATCCCGAGGTGCAGCTCGACTACCACATCCCCAACCGCTTCGGCGAGGGCTACGGCTTCAGCCAGAAGGCCGCCGAGCAGGCTGCGGCCGACGGGGTGGGGCTGGTGGTCACGGCGGACATCGGCGTGCGAGACCACAAGGCGGTGGCTGCCGCCAACGCGGGTGGCGTAGACGTGCTGATCTGCGACCACCACCTGCCCAAGGGGGCGTCCGTGCCGGAGGGTGCCACGGTGCTGTGTCCGCCTCAGGAGGACTGCGACTACCCCAACGGATCGCTTGCCGCCTGCGGTGTGAGCCTCAAGCTGGCGGAGGCGCTGCTCGCCGAGCACCCCAAGCGCGACGCCATCCTCCGCTCCATGCTCAAGCTCGCAGCCGTGGGCACGGTAGCCGACATGGTGCCCCTGAACACGCTGGAGAACCGCGCCATCGTCACCCTGGGCCTCGCGGAGCTCAACGAGGGCCGCCACCATGCGGGGCTCGCCTCGCTGATCGGCGTGAGCGGCCTGCAGGCCGGCAGCATTCGCCCCATCGATCTCGGCTTCCGGTTGGGGCCACGCATCAACGCCGCAGGCCGAGTGGCGGACGCCACCCTGGTGGTGGAGCTGCTCACCACTCGCGAGCACGAGCAGGCCAACGAGCTCGCCAACCGGCTCGACTCGCTGAACACCCAGCGCAAGGACATCCAGCGCAGGCTCGTGCAGGACGCCCTCACCAAGATCGGTGAGGATCCGCCTCCCTTCGTGGTGCTCTCGGGCGAGGAGTCCGAGGGCTGGCACCGCGGGGTGGTGGGCATCGTGGCGGCGCGGGTGAAGGACGAGGTGCACCGGCCCACGGCCATCGTGTCCATCCAGGGCGACACCGCGGTGGGCAGCGTGCGCAGCGTGCCCGAGGTGCATGCCGTTCGCGCCCTGGACTCTGCCAGCGACCTGCTGGTGAAGTACGGCGGGCACCCTGCGGCGGCGGGCTTCACCGTGCCCACCGCCGATCTCGACACGCTGCGGGAGCGCCTGCAGGAGCACGTGCAGAGCCTGGTGGACGGGGAAGAGATGGCCCCCGTGCGCGAGATCGACGCCGAGGTCACCCCGCAGGAGCTGACCCCCGAGTTGCTGCGGGAGCTGGCGCGCCTCGGCCCCTTCGGCATGGGCAACCCCGAGCCCACCTTCGTGATCCGCGGGGTGCGGCCGGTGAAGGTGGAGATCAAGGGCAAGCAGGGCAACCTGCTCAAGTTCCGCGTGCCCTTGGGGCCGGAGAAGTCGGTGGAGGCGGTGTGGTGGGACCGGCCCGATCTGCTCGACACGCTGCGCGAGCACACGGTGGATCTGCTCGTGAACGTGGGGGAGAACGTGTGGCGCGGCAACCGTCGCATGCAGCTCGAGGTGCGCGACGCCACCTTGTCGGAGGAGCCCCCTAGCGAAGTGCCTCTGTGATGCCGTCGTCTTTGGTGAGGGAGCGGTTGGTGCGGCGCTGATCGTCGTACTCGGACCACACCCGCTCGCCCTTCGCGAGCACCACCTGTAGGTCACCGGCGCGCTGCTCTGCGTAGGCAGTGGCCTTGGCCTCGTTCAGCGTCCAGCGCTGGGTGCGCTCGAGCCAGACGGCCACCTGCTCCCAGCCCTCGCGGGAGGGGCCCATGGCCACCATGGGGAAGCGCGCGGTCCATGCGCCCATCGAGGAGTCCATCTTCACGTAGTAGATCTCGCCTGCCTCGACGGTGGCCTTCAGGGTGGGGGTGGCCTCCCCCCAGACGGTGAAGGTGTGCTCGCCGGGAGCCACGCGGTGCACGAAGTGGGACTTGCCCACCATCTGCGCCACGATCGTGCCGTTGCCGTCGACCACGGCGGGCTTGTTGCCGCCGTACTTGGAGGGCCGGAAGAAGACGAGGACGGCCTCGTCGGCGCTTGGCTCGATGGGCGAGTCGTCGCTGGTGCGGTCGGCGAAGTTGGCTGCGCTGGCGGGCAGGGTGAGCAGGGCGAGGAGGGCGGACATGGGCTGTGCTCCTGGTGTCATCGCGACCATCAACGGAGTTGATGGTCGCGATTCTACAGGTTGCCGCTCCGCGCCTGGACTTGCAGCACTCCCTGCACTCGCTCGTTCCGGTCCCACTGCAACCCCGGATCAGGGGGTGGGGTCGCACGATCCCCAGGAACCGTCAGCTTAGACTGTCCTTGTACTCCCGCGTGGGCTTTTCCCATAGGGGTGCTTCGAGGTGTTCTATGTGGACTATCATGGGTTTGATCGCGTGTTCGACGGGCTCGACGGAGGGTTCAGCGGAGGTCCAGCCTGCGCCCAGTCCGCCCAGCGAGATCATCACCGAGGGGGAAACGCCCACTCCTGATCCCACCGAGGCGCTTGCTGTGTTCGAGGGCTGCGACGGCGCGTCGTTCTTGGCGTCCGATGCCGGTCCGTCCGAGCATGGCCCGTGGCCCGTCGGTGCCAAGACCGTGGTGCTGCCACGAGGCGATGGTGGCACCCTCACCGTGGAGGTGTGGTACCCGGCACAGCTCGGCTCCGAGGCAGGCCTGGAGCGACAGACGTACCCGATCGAGTACGCCCTGCCCGCGAGCCAGCGCGCGCTGATCCCGCCCGAGCTGTCGCCCACGCACACGTGTGACTGCTACCGGGATCTGCCGCTGGACAGGGAGCGTGGCCCCTATCCGGTGGTGATCTTCATCCATGGAACGGCGGCGTGGCGCAGCCAGTCGTTGTCTACGATGGCGCTGTGGGCGTCGCGTGGCTTCGTGGTGGCCTCGGCGGACCACCCGGGACTCTGGTTGGCGGACATGCTGGCCATCGCCTGTCCAGATGCGCGCACCGGGCAGCGGGACGTGGCAGGAGACGTCGATCTGGTGCGATCGGGACTGGCCGACGCAGCGTTCCTCGACGGCGCCATCGACGTGGAGCGCTTGGCCGTGGCGGGGCACTCCGCCGGTGGCTCGGAGGCAGCCGCGTATGCGGCTGTTGCAGGTGTGCAGCTCGTCCTGCCCCTCGCTGCTGCCACCTCCGTCCAGGCTGGTCCGGACTTGCTCTCCACGGTGTTCATGGGAGCCCTGTCCGACGACGTCGTGTCGTTCGACGCCACGATGGACGCCTATGAGGCCTCGTCGTGGCCTCGTCGGCTGGTAGGGGTGGCCGATGCCGGCCACCTGCTCTTCAGCGACATCTGCGAGATCCGCAACGGCAACGGCGACGACATCCTGACCATCGCGCAAGACGTGGGTGTGTGCGGTGCACAGTTCGCCGGGTTCCTGTTCGACTGCGATCCCACGCTCCTGGATCCCGAGGTGGGCGGGGCGATCGTGGGGCACGCCTCCGTCGCGGCGCTGGAGGAGACGCTGATGTGTCAGGATCGCACCGACGTGTGGGCGCAGCTGGGCGATATCCCCGAGGTCGAGGTCGACGACTTCGTCGGGGGGCCCTGACCGAGCTCAGGGGGAGGGGGGCGACAGCAGCCCTGCGACGTTCAAGGTCCCCGTGCTGAAGCCGTCGGGTGGCGCCAGGGAGAACACGTCGGGGGGGTCGCCCTCGAGCACCGTCCAGCTCTTGAAGCGTACGTCGAGCTGAAGCTGCAGCGAGGGCACGTGGAAGGAGGCCTCGCCCGGCATGGCGGTGCCATCCTCCATGGGCTGGAAGGGACCGTAGGTGGCCGACAGCAGCGAGGTGCCGTCGGTGCGCATCACGTCCACCAAGCGCGGGGTGGCGGAGGCGGGCTCGAGCACGAGCTGCACGACGGTGTCCTGGGGTCCGGCCATGGTGATCTCGAGGCCCTCGGCGGTGGGCTCGGTAGCGGTGATCCGCTCGGCGTCCAGCGGCACCTTGCCCACGAACAGATCCACCACCTCCGGGAGTCCGGCGATGCCCTCGGTGAGCGCCAGCAGACGCTCCCCTGCGTCGAGGGCGGTGGCGTGTTGGCGCTGGCGCGGCATGAGCACGGCGAGGCCGGTGCCGTCCGTCTGCACCTGGGCCAAGGGTCCGCCGAACGGTCCCAGCACGGCGAGGTGGCCGCGACCCGGTCGGTCCACGATGAGGGCGCCCCCCGTGCTGCCCGACAGGCCCAGGGGCTCGCTGTCGATCTTGAAGCCGAACCGGGCCCGCAGCGCGTCCGGGACGGTGCGGGCCTGGGCGCGAGCGAGCACCTCCTGCGCAGGATCTGGCTGGCCGAGGGGCTCGGGGGTGGGGGTGCGGGGGCATCCCCCCAGCGCGAGGGCGAGCAGCGTGAATCTGAGCATGCGTGCAGCCTATCCCAGCCGCTCGTGGCGAAGGCTCACGGTCGGGGGACTCCCGACCCGTCGGGCATCACAGGTCGCGGAGTGTGGCCGTGATGATGCCGTCGAGGCGAGGGAAGCTGTCGTCGAGGTAGGCGTTGCCCTGCTGACCGATGAGGGACTGCTGCGGTTGCTCCCCGTACTCGGCGTTGATGTCGCGCACGTTGGGCATGCCCTCGGCCACGCGTCCGATGGGGGCGAAGCCCTGATCGTCGAGGAAGCTGTTGTCGTCCAGGTTGATGAACAGCTGTGTGGTGCGGGCGTCGGGGCCCGAGGTGGCGAAGGTGACCATGCGTCGCACGTTGGACTCCACCACCGGATCGTCGAGGATGGTGGCGTTGGACCACTTCGTGGTGATCGCGGGATCGCCGCTCATGCCGAACTGCACCACGAAGTCGGGCACCACCCGGAAGAAGCGGGTGTCGTCGTAGAAGCCCACGTCCACCAGCTCGAGGAAGCGATCCACCCCCAGCGGCGCCCAGTCGCGATGGATCTCCAGCACGATGGGGCCCACCGTGGTGTCGAGATCCACCAGGAAGACGCCCTCGGGCAGCTCGGTGGGCACGGCGGTGTCGGTGGGGGTGGAGGTCGGGGTGGTGGAGGTGCCGGCACACGCGGCCCACAACAGGATGACAGTCATGGCACGCATGGTACCAGCAGCCGGTTACGCCACCACGCCCGAGGAGTGATCGTGTCTGCCGCTCCCCGCGCGCTGATCCTGTGGTACGCCGCCGTCTGTGGTGCCATGACGCTGGGACCCTGGCTGGCCCTGCATCTGCGCGACCAGGGCCTGAGCGACAGCCAGATTGCGCTGCTGCTCCTGGCCATGCCGATCGGGCGACTCCTGGGCGGACCGCTTTGGGCCTGGGTGGCGGATCGCTTGGGGGCTGCGGGGCCTGTCCTCAAGCTCGGCAACGGGCTGGCGGCACTGTTCGTGGGCCTGCTGTGCGTGAGCAGCAGCCCCTGGGTGCTCGTGCTCGCGGTGTGCGGCTGGGCCACCAGCAGCGCACCCATGCTGCCCATCGCCGACGCCGCCACGGTGCGCTGGGTGGGCCGCCGCTACGGGCGCGTGCGGCTGGTGGGCTCGGCGGCCTTCGGGATCGGGGTGGTGGTGGCGGGCGTGGGCCGCGACGCCTGGGCGCTGACGCCGGTGGTCCAGGCCGCGATCCTGCTGGCGGTGGCCACGCTGGTGGCGCTCGCGCTGCCGCCGCTGCCCACCAAGGCGCCCGCGCCGCCGAGGGTGGGACAGCTCCTGGGGCTGCTGCGGCACGGGTCGCTGGCGCCTGTGGTGGTGGCGAGCCTGCTCCACGGGGCGTCCCTCACCGCCTACGACAGCTTCTTCGCGCTGCACCTGGATGCACTCGGTGCACCTACCTGGGCCACCGGCGTCGCCTTCGCCATCGGCGTGGCGGTGGAGGTCGGGGTGCTCGCCGTCGCGCCGGGGTTGCTCGAGCGCTTCGGCCCCCGGCGGCTGTTCACCGTGGGGGTGGCCTCGGCGGTGCCGCGGTTCGCCATCACCGGCTGGGCCACCTCGGTGCCGCTGATCGTGGGTGTGCAGGCGCTGCACGGCCTCACCTTCGGCGCCATGTGGATCGGCGCCACCGCGCTGTACGCCGAGCTCGCTCCCGCGAGCCTACGCAACAGCACCCAAGCGCTGCTCCACGCCTCCATGTTCGGTGCCGGTCGCCTGGTGGGGCTGCTCCTCGCCGCGCCCGTGCTCGAGGCCTACGGGCCCGACGTGCTGTTCGGAGTGGCCGCTGCAGCGAGTGCCGCGGCCTGGGCGCTGCTCGCCGCTACTCGCAGGGAACGCCGTTCGCATCCACCAGGATGATCTTCTTCTCGCCGCCCTGGATCACCGAGAACTCACGGCAGCGCTTCACCTTCTTCGGGCGAGCGCGCCGCACCACCTTCGGCGCCTCGATCTTGCGCCGCAGATCGTCGACGTCGACCCCCTCGAGGGCGGACACGTTCACGTCGAGGTCGTTGCGCAACGACAGCACGATGTCGCCCAGGTTCTCGGCGTGAGCGACCTGCTCGGCCTGATCCGCCGTGACCAGCAGGGTGACGGAGGGGCGCTGGCGCCCGCGGACCGTCTGCGCGTCTTGGGCGGACTCCTTCTGCATGCGGCTGTTCACACCCAGCACGAAGATGGCCTGCAGCAGCGTGTCGGTCTTTGGCTTGGCGTCGCTGCCATCGGGGGTGATCGTGACCAGCACGTCCACGTAGTTGCCCGGGTTGAGGAAGCCCGACAGGGCTGCCCCGTCGCTCACACCCACCGAGATGGCGCGCATGCCGCGCGGGATGACGGCGTTCAGCCCCACGCCCGACTCCGGATCCGCCAGGCGGTCGGCGCGCACGAACTCGTTGGCCAGGATGCGCTCGCGAGGGATGCGACCCACCACGTGCTCCGGCGACAAGAACACGCCCTCGGGCAGGTACTTGGGCGGGATCTGCACCGCGTACAGGTCCTCTTCCGTGATCGTGACGCCCTGGTACAGGTCGCGCGCGGCCACGATGACCATCACGACGTCTTCGGGGCGCTTGGCCTCGTCGATCCGCAGCTGGTACTCGGTGATGAGCTGGTACAGCGCGATGAGGGAGCCGGCTCCCATGGCCACGGCCATCGCCAAGAAGATCAGCGCGCGCAGCGCACCACTGCCACCGGAACTGTCACGAGCCATGTCGTCCTCTCAGGAGCGCGGGCCATCCTAGCAGGAGGTATCGCACATCGCGAGGCGAGCAACGCAGGAAGGCACGAACGCTACGCCTCCTCGAAGAGGCTCCGCAGCTCGGCGGCGGACAAGGCACGGAGGAAGCCGCCTTCTGTGCCCAGCGCGGCGTCCGCCAGGTCGCGCTTCGCCGCCTGCAGGTCGAGGATGCGGTCCTCGACGGTGTTCTCGGCCACCAGCTTGATGCTGACCACCGGGCGCTCCTGCCCGATCCGGTGGGCGCGGTCCGTGGCCTGACGCTCCACCGCCGGGTTCCACCACGGATCGAGGTGCAGCACGTAGTCGGCGGCCGTGAGGTTGAGCCCGAAGCCACCGGCCTTCAGCGACAGCAGGAAGACGGGAGGCCCGTCGTCGGCCTGGAAGGTGTCGATGACCTCCTGGCGGTTCCGGGTGCCTCCGTCGAGGCGCGCCCACTGGATCCCCAGCTCCGCCAGCCGCTCCTCCACCCGATCCAGCAGGCTGGTCCACTGGCTGAACACCAGCGCGCGGTGGCCCTCCGCCACCACCTCCACCAGGATCTCCTCCATGCGATCGAGCTTGGCCGCCCCGGCACCGTGGCCGGCGGTGCCCGGCAGCAGGGCAGGGTCGCAGCAGGCTTGCCGCATGCGCAGCAGCGCCTCGAGCACCTGCATGGTGGAGCCCGTGCCCTTGGAGAGCGCCGCCTGCACGTCCTGGCGCGCCGTGAGCCGCACGCTCTCGTAGACGCGTCGCTGCTGGGTCTCCAGGGGGCAGCGCTCCACGATCTCGGTCAGGGGCGGCAACTCGGTGGCCACCTGCTGCTTGAGGCGTCGCAGCACGTAGGGCCGCACCCGCGCGCGCAGGGCCGTGCGCGCCCGATGATCGCCTGTCTCGATGGGTCGGCTGAAGCGCTCCTTGAACGCCGACTCGCTGCCCAGCAGGCCCGGCATGAGGAAGCGGAACAGGCTCCACAGCTCCTCGAGGCGGTTCTCCACGGGCGTACCCGTGAGTGCCAAGCGGTGCTCGCTGCGCATGTCGTAGGCCGCCTGGGCCGTCTGGCTCGTCGGGTTCTTGATGGCCTGGGCCTCGTCCAGCACCACGTAGGTCCAGCCCTGATCGCGCAGGTTCAGGCGGTCCAGCCGCAGCAGCGCGTAGGAGGTGATGGTGAGGTGCGCCTCCGGATCGAGGCGGCGCTGCGGTCCGTGGAAGACGCACACCTTCAGCTCGGGGGCGAAGCGTGCGGCCTCCCGCGCCCAGTTGCTGATCACCGAGGTGGGGGCCACCACCAGGTGGCGCCCGCCCGCGTCGAGCATGGCCGCCAGCGCCTGCACCGTCTTTCCCAGGCCCATGTCGTCGGCCAGGATCCCCGACAGCGTCATGTCGCGCAGGAAGCGCAGCCACTGCAGCCCTGCGCGCTGGTAGGGGCGCAGATCGGCTCGCAGCCCGGCGGGCGGCTCCACCTCCGGCAGGCCCTCGCCGCCCTCCAGGAAGGTGCGCAGCCGGTGGAGGTTCGGAGGCACCTCGGCGGCGGTGTCCTCCAGCAGCTCCACCAGGGCGGCGGTGCTGTGGCGGCCCACCCGGCCACGCCCGTCGCGGGCCTCGAGCAGCTCCAGCAGCAGCGCTCCGTGCTCCGCGAGCCAGTTGGTGGGGAGCGGCGCGAAGCCCCCGTCGAGCAGCGGCACCAGGGAGCGGTTGGCTTGCCAGGCCCGGATCACCGTGAGGGGATCGGCCTGCAGTAGGGCCGTGGCCGCCGGATCGTCGCCCTCGGAGCGGAAGGCCACGTCCAGCTCCCACTCACCGTCCACCTCGCGCACGTCGAGGTGGGGCAGCAGGCGCTGCTCCCGCACCCGGAAGCGCTGCGGATCCACCTGGCCCCGCACCGGACCGCCGTGCCGCGGAACCTGATCGCGCAGGAACATCACGGCCTCGTCGGGGGGGAGCAGGCGTGGGAACCCCACGGGGATGCCCGTGCGCTCCTGGAAGGCCCGGGCCACCTGTCGCTCGGCGCCGGGATCGCGGGCCGGGACCACCGCGTCGCTCAGGATGGTGAGCTGGTTGCCTGCCGTGACCTTGGCCACCGGCGGATCGCCGTAGACGATCTGGGTGCCCACCGACAGCCCCTCCGGGCGCTCTTCCAAGGTGACCTGCACCTTGGGCACCAGCGCGCCAGCGTCGGGCAGCCGGTCCGTCTCCACGTCCACCGGGGCCCGGCGCCGCAGGCTCGGGATCACTTCGCTCACCAAGCTCGCCACTTCGTCGGGGCCGTACTTCACGCCAGCCACCAGCGCCTTGCGCTGCTCGGGCGTGAGCTCGCCGTGGCTGGTGGCCGACAGCACGCCGTCGGCCAGGGCCGCGCCCCGGAACAGGCGGTCCAGGCCCTTCGGCCGCACCAGCTGCACGTGGAAGCCCTCGCCGTCGTCGCGCACCCGCACACGGAAGGGGATCGGGTCTGCTCCGATGCGCACCGGCGCATCGTCGAGGGTGGCGTCGGTGTCGGGCTCGAGGATCGCCAGCAGGGTGCGCAGCTGATCTGGCCTCAGCGGTCCGCCCGTGTGCAGCGCCAGGTGCGTCTCCGCCTGCACGTCCACCCGGCCCGCCACCAGCGACATCGCCACCAGCGGTCGGGTGATCACCTCCTGGCTGCCGTCGGTGAACTTGGCGATCCGCTTCACCGACAGCGCGTCGGCGTTCGACGAGAACGCGTAGCGCACGGCGATCTGCTGCTCGGTGGTGGGAGCGGGAAGGGCCTCTCCCTCGCGGCGCGACTGCTGCAGCGCGATCACCGCCGCCGCAGCGTGCACGCAGCAGTCCCCCGGCAGGTCGCAGTCGCAGCCCCAGTCGGCATCGCCGGGCCACAGGTACACCTCGTGCCACACCATCTTGCCTGGTGCGCGCACCTGTAGGTGCACCTCTTCGCCGTCGTCGGAGACGCCTTGCACTCCGCCCTTGCGCGCGAGAGTGACCGCCGCTCCCCACACGCGCGGCCCTGCGGCCTCACGGGCCGCCGTCAGAAGGTCGTCGAGCACCCAAGCGCCGTAATCTCACGCGCCGTCGGCGTCTACAGCCCTACCTCGGCCATCAGGAAGCCGTAGTTCCGCGCCTTCTGATCGGCACGTACGTCGATCCCCACGCCGCCTCCGTGGCCGCTGTCGGATCGCACGGTGAGCAGAATGGGCTGCTCGGTGCCGCGATCGCGGTCGGCATGACGCACGGCAGCTGCGAACTTGGTGGCATGCACCGGATCGGTGCGGGCGTCGTTGGCGGATCCCACCACGAGGATCGCCGGGTAGTCCACGCCGTCGCGAACAGCGTGGTAGGGCGAGTAGGCGTGCAGGTGGGGCAGCATCTCCGGATCTTCTGGGCTGCCGTACTCCTCCGTCCAGATGTCGGCGATCCCGAAGGTGTGGAAGCGCACCATGTCCGTGAGGGGAACGGAGCAGAGCACGGCGCCGAACAGCTCGGGCGCCTGGGTCACCGCGGCGCTCACCAGCAGGCCGCCGTTGCTGCCGCCCGAGATCGCCAGCTGCTCGGGGGTGGTCCAGCCCTCCGCCAGCAGCCACTGCGCGGCGCCGAGGAAGTCGTCGAACACGTTCTGCTTGCGCTCGCGCATGCCCGCCTCGTGCCAGGCCTTGCCGAACTCGCCGCCTCCCCGCAGGTTCGGCAGGGCGTAGGCGCCGCCGCGCTCCACCCAGGTCAACGCGGTGGTGGAGAAGCGGGGCCGCATGGAGATGTTGAACCCACCGTAGCCCGTGAGCAAGGTGGGCACGGGGCCGTCCGTCTGGCCCGTGTGCACCACGAACATCGGCACGCGGGTGCCGTCCTTGCTCGTGAACCACACCCGGTCCACCGAGATCCGGTCGAGCAGCTCCTGCTCCACGGGCATCGCGTTGGACTTCAGCAGCACGAGCTCGTTCTTGGCCGTGTCGTGGGTGTAGACCGTGCTCGGCACGGCGAAGGACTGGAAGGTGATCTGCACCTCGTCGAGATCCCATCGGCCCCACACCGAGGCCGTCCCGAGGGTGGGCAGGGGCACCTCGTGCAGCTCGTTGCCCTCGAGGTCGAACACCACGATCGCCGTGGACGCATCGCGCTGGTAGGTGGCGTACAGCTTGCCCGCCGCCGGGGTGACGCCCTTGAGCACGTCCTCGCGCTCGGGGATCAGCTCGCGCCACTGGTCCTTGCCCGGGTTGCGCGGATCGGCCGCCATCACCCGCATGTTCGGCGCGTCCAGGTCGGTGGTGATCAGCAAGGTGTCGTCCACCACTCGAGCCCACACCCGCGCCTCGAGCTCCTCGATGATCGCCTTGCGCTCGGGCCGCTTCGCCGTCAGGTCCGTGATCCAGTCGCGGGACTGGTTGAACAGGCTCTGCCCCTCCAGCAGCCAGCGCCCGTCTTCGCTGACGGAGGCGCCGTGCCACAGGTTCTTGTCGTCGTCGGAGTGCAGGACCAACACGTCGGCGTCGCCCTGGGTGCCAAGGGTGTGCCACCAGGCGCGGTGGTTGTAGAAGTGGCTGTTGTCGCCTTCCACCTCGCCCTGCAGCGGCTTGGCCGAGTAGTAGAAGCCCGAGTTGTCGTGCTTCCACGACACGCCCCCCTGCTTCCAGCCCCGGAAGGTGTCGTCCAGAAAGGTGCCGTCGTCGAGATCGAGCACCTTCAGCACCGCGTTCTCGTCGCCTGCCTTGGCCTTGCCCACCACGGCGTAGCGGCAGTCGGCGGAGGGCGTGAAGCGCGCGAGCTGATCGTTGGTGTCCCAGGTGTTCGGATCCACCACCACGCGCCCCTCGTCGTCGGGACCCTCGGCCAGGTGCACCACCCACTTGTCCTGATCGGCGCGCTTGGTGCGCCACACCTGGCGATCCGACAGCAGGCACGGTCTGCGGATCGTGGCGTCGTCGTAGCGCCACAGACGCTGGAAGCGGTCGTACAGCTCCTCACGCTGCGGCATGGCGTCGGTGTGCGCCTGGAAGCTCGCGTTGCGGGCGGACAGCCACGCATCGTCGTCGGCCAGCGCCTCCAGTCCTCGGTAGGGATCTGCGATGGTCAGGCCGGCGATCTCGTCGACGTGATCCCCACGGGGGGCCAGATCCGCTGGCTCCGGTCGAGCCGTCATCGACCCCTCTGGCGCCTCCTTGGGGCCACAGCCCAGGATCGCCACGACGAAGACCACGCGCTTCATGTTCACCCTCCCTTCCAGCAGCCGATAGTAGCGTTCCCACAGGGAGCACCCAGTGTCGATTCCTCGCCCTCGTACGGTGGACGACCTCGAGCCCGTGACGACGGCGCTGAACGAGGCTGCCCACGCCGATCGCCTCGCCTGGGTGAGATCGCTGAACGCAGCCGATCAGAAGCACCTGTTCGCGCTCGCCGAGGGGCATGCGATGCGGTCCGTCGACCTCGCCGACTCCGAGGGCATGGTCCGCTTCCCGGGGCGCAACGGACTGCTGCTCTTCAGCTTCTTCGCCAAGTGCTTCGCGCAGCTCGGGGAGGAGGGCGTCGGCTACAACGACAACGACTTCGGCTGGCTGAACTTCGCCGCCAAGCGCGTCACGGGGCCAGGCCACTTCACCTTCTACGACAGCCCCGAGGTGCCCGGGGAGGTGTGGATCGATTACCGTAGGCTGCCTCAGAACCGACATCCCGAGTTTCCGCCGATGCGGTCGAACGAGCGGGGTCTTCCGTCCCTCGTCTACGGCAACATGGTGGACATCCTGCGGAAGGTGAGCGACCACGTGTACATCGGTGACAGCTTCAAGAACTTGCCCAGACCAGCGTCTGCTGGCCGTCCGCCTCTGCTGGTGCGGATCGGATCCCTGCTTCCCACTGCCCCGTTCGTGCTGTGTCGAGAGTCGTAGAGCTCGAAGCGATCGGGGTGACCGTCCACCCCGACGGAGCGACGGTGGAGCGGCTCGGCACCGCCACGCCCGTGCACCGCGAGGTGGTGGTGGCGGGGCTTCCCATGCTGCTGCGGCCCGAGTCCGTGCGCGTGCAGGCCCAGGGGGCCGCCGTGGTGGCCATGCGGCTCGAGCTGGACGTGCCCGAGGGGCCGCCCGGAGACGACAAAGGCCCCGTGGAGGCGCTCACCCGGGCGAAGGCCCGGGTGGCCGAGCTCGACATCACGCTGGGGGCGCTGCAGGCCGAGCGGCAGCTCGCGGCACGCCTCGCGCCGGGGTTCGATCCCGAGGGCTCGCTGCCCACGGCAGAGCGCATGGCCGGCTGGCTCGCCATCGAGGGTGCACTCGAGCCCTGGATCGAGCGGGTCGACACCGAGATCCGGGCCGCACGCCGCGATCTGGCCGGTGCGCACGCCGCGGTGGCTGCCCTCGAGGAGCAGGTCTCCGGGAGCACCGAGGAGGGGGCCTGGAGGGACTGGCAGCCCACGCGTCGCCTGATCCTGTCCACCGACAGCAACCGCAAGACCGAGCTGACGCTGACCTACCAGGTGCCGGGGTGCACCTGGTCGGCGGCCTACGTGCTCGACGTGCACGCGTCGCTCCAGCAGGGGCGATTCGCCATGCGTGCGCTGGTGAGCCAGCAGACCGGGGAGTCGTGGGACGAGGTGGCCTTGGCGCTCACCACCACGCCCTGTCAGCGTGAGGTCGACACGCCGCACCTGCCGCCGCTGCGGATCGGCACCCACCTGCCGCCACGTCCGCCTGCGTGGCGCGAGCTGCCGGCAGGCTTCGACGCGCTGTTTCCCGACGAGGTGGCCTCCATGCTGCAGGAGACCGAGCCCGACGTGGTGGTGGACGACGTGTCCGTCACCAACGGCTCCTCGGGATGGAGCGACGACATCCAGCTCGGCGATCAGGAGCAGGAAGCGCACGAGGTGCTCGCCGAGATCGAGAGCTGGGGCTCCATCTCGCTGGACGACGACGCGCAGTCGGTGGAGCCCACCGTGGCGCTGCCCATGCCTCAGGAGGCCGAGACCACCGCTCCGCAGCCGCCGGCACGCATGGCGGGGCCTGCGGGTGTCATGGGGGTCGGCACCGCCGTCGGCGACGATGCCGTGATGCTGCCCCCCGTGCCGCTCACACAGGAGCTGGACCTCGATCCCGTCACGATCCCCGCCCCCGAGACCAGCCCCAAGCAGGTTGCGGTGCGCGGTCTGACGCCGTCGGAGCGCGATGCCCCCGCTGGCGCCGCTCAGCTCGAGGTGGATCCCGATCTGCTCGACTTCTCCCGACTCAGGCTGCGCTCCTTCGACACGCCACGGGGTGTGCGGGGTCGTCTGATGCCCGTGGACGACGAGGGGCTGCTGGCCGAGGCCGAGCTACCCGAGGCGGCACGCGAGCGCTTCTTGTCGGCGTGGCGCCAGGCGCACAAGGACGCCGACGTCGTGGCCCAGCGGCCGCTCCCGCGCCATCACAAGCGTCCGGGACCCGTCGCCGAGCGGCACCTGCGCTTCGACGCGCAGGGCACCGTGGACGTACCCAGTGACGGGCGCGCCCACAGCGTGGCCGTGTTCGGCGAGTCCGTGGAGCTGCAGCTGCAGTACCACGCCATCCCGCGGTCCGATCCGCGGGCCTTCCGGCGCGTGCGGGCGCAGCTGCCCGAGGAGACGGCGCTACCGTCTGGGCCCGTCGACGTGTTCCTCGACGGCACGCTACAGCGCACCACTCCCTGGGGTGGATCCGAGGGCACCGAGACCATGGAGCTCGGCCTCGGGGCGCAGGAGGGCATCCAGCTCACGCGCACCGTGCGCTACCGCGAGGAGACCGCGGGGATCATCGGTGGCGGGCGGTGCATGCACACCACCATCGACGTGCGGGTGGCCTCGCGCTTGCCCGAGCCCATCACCGTGCACTTGGTGGAGCGGGTGCCGGTGCCGGTGGATCCGCAGGCGGGTCCGGCGGTGGTGATCACCACGAGCACGCCCATCGTGAAGCCCTATCGCCCACCGGGCGACAGTCAGGGGTTGCAGGGAGCCAAGGTGCAGCTGGTGGAGGTCGAGGCCGAAGGGGAGGCCCGGGCCGTGCTCGGCTATGCGGTGACGCTGGGGGCCAACGAGGAGTTGGTGGGGGGAGACGAACGTGCCTGACGAGCCCACGCTGCGCCACGATCCGGTGCCTGGCACCTTGGTGAAGGTGGAGCTGTTCGAAGACCGTGCGGCCGTGACCCGGCGCGTGCCCGTGTCGGCCGAGGGGCGCCACCAGTTCACGCTGGGTCCGCTCACACCGCTGCTGCGCCAGCAGGCCATCTCCTTTCCCGGGGGCTCCAGCTCCATGGTGGTGGAGGAGATCGAGGTGGTGCGCCGGCGCAGCGACCTGTCCGACGATGCCGTGCGCGCGGTGGAGGATCTGCAGCGTCGCCTGACGGAAGCCACCGAGGGTCGCGAGGTGCAGGCCGACGTGGTCACGCGCGCCCACGAGGCGCATCAGCGGGCGCTACGGGCCACGCAGGCGGCGCAGGCCGCCACCGTTCGTGCGCTGCAGGAGCAGGATGGTCCCGAGGCGTGGGTGCGCTCCGTGGAGGGGCTGTCCACGCGTCTGCGCGAGGCCATCCAGGCCGTCGGCACCGCCGAGTCCGAGCTGGCGGCCAGGGTCGCTGCGGAGGCGGCCCTCACCGAGGAGCTCGAGCGGGCGCGCGAGGGGGAGCCCGCCGTCGATTCGTTCCTGGAGATCTCCGTGCTCGCTCAGGCAGCGGGGGATCTGCACGTTCGCTACGTGGTGCCTTGTGCCTTGTGGCGGCCGGCCCATCGTGCTCGGTTGCGCTCCGCCGGCGAGGATCCCTAGGAGGCGCCCGCGCGTCTGACCTGGGAGCGGCGGGCGGTGTGTTGGAACGCCACGGGCGAGGACTGGTCCGAGGTGTCGGTGGTGCTCTCCACGGCCCGTCCCGGTGATCAGGCCGAGCCGCCCTCTCTCACCGACGATCTGGTGAGCGTGCAGCCGCGGTTCGACGTGGTGGTGGAGGAATCCGAGGAGGTCGCGGTCGCGCGTCCTCTGGGGGTTCGGGCCACCACCTCGCTCCCCGGCATCGACGATGGGGGGACCCCCTTCCGCCATGCGCTGTCGGAGCCCCTCGATCTGCCGAGCGACGGTCGACCCGTGGCGGTGGTGTTGGGGGAGTGGGAGGGTGACGCCGTGCTCGGGTTGCGCTCCGTACCCGAGCAGAGTCCCACGGCCATCGTGCGCTCCGAGCAGACGAACACGTCGGGGCAGCCGCTGCTGGCAGGTCCCGTGGAGTTGGTGCGCGACGGGACGGCGGTGGGGCGGTCGCAGATCCGGTTGGTGCGTCCCGAGGCCTCCTTCGGGCTCGGGTGGGGCAGCGACGATGCCATCCAGATCGTGCGTCGTCGGGCGCACGAGGTGGAGCGCACCAAGGCGACCGGGCGTCAGACGCACACCTTTCGCATCGAGATGTCCGTGCGCAACTCCGGCGAGGAGGCGCGGTCGCTCGAGCTGCGGGAGCGGGTGCCGGTCAGCGAGATCAAGGACATCTCGGTGTCCGATGCCGAGGTGTTGCCCGCCGCCGAGACCGACGACGAGGGGTTCTGCACCTGGAGCTTGGAGCTGCAGCCCGGCGACGCGCGAACGCTCGAGGTCAGCTACGTGGTGCGTGCCTCAGGCCGCGTGCAGCTGCCGTTCCATGGGCCCTAACGGGCTTCCCCCCCCCAAGGGCTTCGTGCGAACTGCGGTGCCGTCGGCAAGGGACTGATCAGCGCACGCAGTGCGCCAGTTCCTTGCCGGCGGTACCGCGTGGCGCAACGACGAAGCCCGCCAACAGGTAGGGCACCGTCCCTCTCCGGACTCCGCTCTATGGCCCGTCTCCCTCCCGCCTCGCTCTCTCTGTGGACCGGCAGCAGCCCGTCCGCAGCTGCGGGCAGGGCTGTCGCGTTGTCGTGCCTCTACAGGGAGGATACCGACGTGCAGCACTGGAGCGCCCATGTTCTCCGCACCCCGCATCCAGCAGATCCTCGAGGAGAAGCTGCCGGAGTGCACCGCCGTCGTCCTCGATCCTGCGAACGACGGGCACCATTTCCAAGCCGAGGTCACCTCCTCGGCGTTTGCCGGGAAGAACCGGGTCGAGCAGCACCAGCTGGTGTACCAGGCCCTGGGCGACCACATGCGCGAGGACATCCACGCGCTACAGCTCAAGACCTACACGCCCGAGCGCTGGCCTCATGGCCCTGGAGGGTCCGATGTCTGACACCAAGCAACGCATCGAAGATCTGGTCAACAAGAACCGCGTCTTCCTCTTCATGAAGGGCACGCCGGACATGCCGCAGTGCGGCTTCTCCATGCGCGCCGTGAGCATCGTGCGCGCGCTGGGCGTGGACTTCGGGACCTTCGATGTGCTGTCGGACGGTGAGATCCGGCAGGGCATCAAGGAGTTCGCGAACTGGCCCACGATCCCGCAGCTGTACGTGGACGGGAAGTTCGTGGGCGGCTCCGACATCTTGATGGAGATGTGGGAAGGGGGCGAGCTCGAGAGCTTGGTGGCTGCCGAGCCCTCCTAGAGCAGGACGCAGAAACCTGTCCACAACACCGTCGGGCCTTCCAGGCCCCTTTCGACGGCGCCATGGCCAGGTCCCTGTGTCCTGCTCCCTCCCGGTGTC
>JAHQVJ010000159.1 GCA_019634415.1 Myxococcales bacterium | reverse complement strand
GCCCGCGAGCGCAAGGTGGACATGAGCTGGCGTGAGGGCATCGTCACGAAGCGCATCGAGCACGCCCTGGTGCACGGCATCACGGACTTCATCGAGACGGACACCAAGGAGGCGCTCGAGGAGCTCGGTCGGCCCATCCAGGTCATCGAAGGGCCGCTGATGGATGGCATGAACGTGGTGGGCGATCTGTTCGGGGCGGGCAAGATGTTCCTGCCCCAGGTGGTGAAGTCGGCCCGCGTCATGAAGAAGGCCGTGGCCTGGCTCGAGCCCTACCTGGAGGCCGAGAAGGAGGCGTCGGGCGACGCCGAGGCCAAGGGTCGGATCGTGATGGCCACGGTCAAGGGCGACGTGCACGACATCGGCAAGAACATCGTGGGCGTGGTGCTGCAGTGCAACAACTACGAGGTGGTGGATCTGGGCGTGATGGTGCCGGCCCACCGCATCCTCGAGGCCGCCAAGGAGCACAAGGCCGACCTCATCGGGCTGTCGGGGCTGATCACGCCTTCGCTGGACGAGATGTGTCACGTGGCCTCGGAGATGCAGGCCCAGGGCTTCGACACGCCGCTGCTCATCGGTGGCGCCACCACCTCGAAGGCGCACACAGCACTGAAGATCGATCCCTGCTACGAGCGTCCGGTGGTGCACGTGCTCGACGCCTCGCGGGCGGTGGGCGTGGCGAGCTCGCTGCTGAACCCCGACACCAAGGGCACCGTGGTGGACAAGGTGAGCGCCGAGTACAGCCGCATCCGGGAGCGGCGCTCGGACCCGAACCGCGCCAAGAAGCTGCGGCCCTTGGCCGAGGCCCGCGCGCGCGCCCCGCAGCTGAGCTACGCCCCGCAGGCGCCTGCACAGCCGGGCATCCACGACCTCGAGGTGCCGCTCGACGCGCTGTTCGACTACATCGACTGGACGCCCTTCTTCCACGCCTGGGAGCTGCGGGGCAGCTACCCGCGCATCCTCGAGGACGGCAAGGTGGGGGAGCAGGCGCGGTCGCTGCTGGCCGATGCGAAGGCCATGCTGGCGCGGGCCCACGAAGAGGGCTGGCTGCGGACGCGTGGCGTGGTCGGGTTGTTCCCGGCGAACCGGGTGGACGACGACATCGTGGTGTTCGAGAGCGAGGCGCGGGACCAGGAGCGGGCCACGCTGTACACCCTGCGTCAGCAGCAGGCCCACCTCGAGCACAACACGGCGCTAGCGGACTTCCTGGCATCCAAGGAGGAGGCCGCGGACTGGGTGGGTGCCTTCGCAGTCACGGCGGGGCTGGGGATCGGCGAGCACGTGCAGCGCTTCGAGGCGGACCACGACGACTACTCGGCCATCCTGCTGAAGGCCGTCGCCGACCGGCTGGCGGAGGCCTTCGCGGAGTGGGCCCATGCCGAGGTGCGGCGTACGCTGTGGGGCTACGGGCGCGAGGAGGACCTGTCGCTGCCCGAGCTCATCAAGGAGCGCTACGACGGGATTCGACCCGCTCCCGGCTACCCGGCGCAGCCCGATCACACCGAGAAGCGCACCCTGTGGCAGCTCCTCGACGCGGAGCGGCGCACCGAGATCACGCTCACGGATGCCTTCGCCATGTGGCCCGCTGCCTCCGTGAGCGGCCTGTACCTGGCGCACCCCGACTGTCACTACTTCGGTGTGGCTCCGCTGGCGAAGGACCAGGTGGAGGACTACGCCGAGCGGCGCAGCACTTCCGTCGAGGAGGTGGAGCGCTGGTTGTCTCCCAGCCTGGGCTACGACCCGTAGCAGGCGTCGCCCTGGACGCGCGCTCGCGTTACGAACCGCGCTGGCGGCCCCACCCTGGAGGGACGGTGAGTCGTGTGGCGTGGATCGTAGGTGTGGCGCTGATCGTCACCGGGTGTCGCGGTGCTCTGGGCGGCCAGACCACCGCGGAGTGGAGCGACTCGGGGCGGCTGTGCATCGTGCCCGAGGACGTGGCCGTAGACGTGGTGAGCGGCAATCCGCCGGAGACGGTGGACTACACGGCGGGCGACAACCTCGTGGCCATCGTGACCTTCTCGGACTGCGAGAGCTGCGTGCGCGCCAACTCGGCGTCGTGCGAGGTGTTCGACGGCGAGGTGCCGCAGGTGGTGGAGTCGCAGGCCACCTACATCGTGGACGAGTCGCTGTGCGATGAGCCCTGCGAGTCGCTGTTCGCGTTGTGCGACGTGCCGCCCATCTCCGGCGGCGCCCGCTCCTATCTTCACGGTGGCTCCATCCTGGTGGTGGAGGTGCCCAGCACCAGTGCCCGGTTCTGCTCCGGTGAGCCCGAGCAGCCCGAGCTCCGGGAGAACTGACCGATGTATGCCTCCCTCCTGATGGTCCATTCGTTTCTTCGCTGGCTCGTGCTCCTGGTGCTGGCGGCTCGCGTCCTCCGGGGCGCACAGGCCTGGGCGACGGGAGCCGACTTCGGTGGAGCGGATCGGGGTCTGTCCCTGGGATCCATCATCCTGGTGGACTCCCAGCTGCTGCTGGGGCTCGGCTTGTATGCCACCAGCCCCAACGTTCAGCTGGCCCTGTCGGACATGGGGGCCGCGATGGGGGAGTCGGTGCTCCGCTTCTGGGCCGTGGAGCATCCGTTCACCATGGTCTTGGCCGTGGTGCTGGCTCACGTGGGGCATGCGGTGTCCAAGCGCCGCACCGAGCAGGCAGCCAAGCATCGCTGGGCCACCCTGGGCTTCGGCTTGGCGCTGCTGTTCATCGTCGCGGGGATCCCGTGGGCGTTCCGGGGGCTGGGCGCGTGACACCCGAAGAGCTGTTCTACAGCTTTCCCGAGCCGGTTCCCGATCTGTGCTGGCGGCTGCGGGACCTGGTGCTCGAGGTGATCGGGGACGCCGAGGAGCGGGTGCGACCTGGCTGGCGACGTCTGGCCTTCACCCGAGGGGGCTCCGCCGTGCTGTGTGCGATTGCCCCCCAGCGAGACCATGCGCGGTTGCTGTTCGAGCGCGGGGCCGAGCTGTCGGATCCGGACGCGCGCTTGCAGGGTGCGGCGGGCCAGGGACGCTACCTGCGCTTCGACAGCGAAGCCGAGATCGACGACGACGTGGTTCGCGCATTCCTCACTCAGCTGGTGGGGTAGCGTCCTCGTCGGCCTGGTGGGCGGCGAGCACCTGTGCGGCGCGCTCGGGACACTGCACGGCGGTACCGCAGTCCGCTTCGGCCTCGCCTTCGCAGGCCATCACCTTGTCGGCGGCGGCCTTGGGCCCGATCATGGGCGATACCCATCGCTTGTAGCAGCGACCGTCGGGGGTGACGGTGAGCGCGGGCCGCGGTGGGTTGGTGGCTCCCGGTGGGTGCTTGGAGCCCACCTCCTCCCACGTGGGCAGCGAGGGATCGACGGGGAGTGGCTCCACCTCGGGTACCTCTTCGGCAGGGGCCACGTCGGGCTCCGCGTCTGCGGTGGCCTCCGCGATGGTCTCCTCCGTCGCGGCGGCGGCTTCCTCGGTGGGCGTGTCCATCGAGGTCTGTGGATCGGTGGACTTGGCGGCGCCGGTGCATCCCACCACGAGGGCGAGGCCGACGGTGATGACGGGTCGTCGTTTCATGGGGCGCAGGGTAGCATGCCCGACTTCGTGACGACCGCCCCCAGGAGCCCCCCATGTTCTACACCGACGCGACCCGCTGGAGCCCTGGGGAGAACCTCGGCAACATCGTGACCCATGCTGCGGCGTCCGCGGCGGGACTGCTGCTGGTCACGCAGCTGGTGTCCCGAGCCCGAGCGGCCGACGACGATCTGGCGCTGTTCGCGTTCGCGATCTACGGCGCCACCTTGGTCTTCGCCTTCGGGATCTCCGCGGCGTATCACGCGGTCGCGCCGGGAAGGCTGCAGCAGACCCTCCTTCTGCTCGACTACATCTCCATCTACCTGCTCATCGCGGGCACCTACACGCCCTTCGTGCTGCTGGCGGTGGGGGGCAGCACCGGATGGGGTCTCTTCGCGCTGTTCTGGGGGCTCGCTGCAGTGGGTGTGGTGGGCCGCGTCGCCGTCCGCGAGCCGCGCCAGATCATCGGCACCGCCACCTACGTGGTGATCGGCTGGAGCGGGGTGGTGGCCTTCGGACCGCTCAGACAAGCGCTCCCGCAGGAGGGGTTCGCGCTGCTGCTCGCTGGCGGCGGCGTCGTCACCTTCGGCGCGCTGATCTATCTGTGGGAGTCCTTTCCCTACAACCACCTGGTGTGGCACGTGCTCGTCGTGGTCGGCGCCGCCATGCACGCGAGCGCGGTGTGGGTGTACCTGTAGGTCACCCCAGCGGTAGCTCCACGTGCCCTTGGCTCTGCCCGCGTCGCAGGGTGAACAGTGCCGTGGCGCGATGTCGGCCGCGTGCCCGAGACAGCGCGTCGTGGACGTCCCCCACTCGGCGCATCCGCTTGCCGTCGATGGCTACGATCACGTCGCCGGCCCGGAGCTTCGCGCGCGTCCAGGCGCCGCCCGAGGTTGCGCGCGCCACCTGCACGCCTGCCTGGGTCGCGGTGAGCTGCACACCGAGGTGGCCGGCTGCGATCGTGGCGCCGATGTCGTCGGGCAGGGAGGTGGAGGTGACGGGAACCTGCACCCGACGGCCGTCTCGCTCCACTGTGAGGGCGACGCGAGCGCCGGGCTTGCGGTCGGCCAAGCGCGCATTCAGGTCCACGCGCGAGGCCACCGTGTGGCCGTCGACCTGGAGGACCATGTCGCCGCGGCGAAGTGCCGTCGCTGGGCCACCTGTGTCGACGCTGTGCACCATCACCACGCTCCGCCGGGTGCGCGTGGAGACGTCCACCAGGGAGCAGCCGAGCCAGGGGGCCTGGATGCTGCCGTGGGTGACCAGGTCGGCAGCGATCTTCATCGCGCGGTTCACGGGGATGGCGAACCCGATGCCCTCCGCGTCTGCCCGGATGGCGGTGTTGATGCCGATGAGGGCGCCGTTGATGTCGACGAGGGCGCCGCCCGAGTTGCCGGGGTTGATGGCGGCGTCGGTCTGCACGAAGGACTGGTGCAGCCCGGGCTTGATCTCCACGTCGCGAGCGATGGAGCTCACCACACCCGTCGAGACGGTGAGGCCCAGACCCAGAGGGTTCCCGATGGCGATCACCGTCTCTCCGAGCAGCAGCTCGCTGCTGTCGCCGATGGGGGCCGTGGGCAGCTTGCTCGCTCCTTCGAGCTTCAGCACGGCCAAGTCGAGATCGGACTCCATGGCCATCACGGCAGCATCGTAGCGTCGACCGTCCGCCATCCGCACCGCCACCGACCGGGCACCGTCCACGACGTGGGCGTTGGTGAGCACCACACCGTCGGGTCGAATCACCACCCCGGAGCCCTGAGAGGCCGTGGAGCGAGGCCCGAAGAAACCGAAGGGGTTCTGCTGGACCACCTCGACGTCGATGGCCACCACGGCCGGTGTCGCTCGCTCGACGGCCACGACGACGGGGGTGCGCCGCTCGGCGGCAAATCCCAGGGAGGACCACAGCCAACAGACCATCATCGACGTCATGGGTCACGACATATGCACGACGTCGGGGTTGTGCTACCTTCTGCGCATGGTCAAATGGGTTCTTCTCATGGGTTGTCTGGCCTCCTCCACCGCGGTCGCAGGCGAGCTCGAAGCCGAGCGTGCCCGCCTCCAGGAGGAGATGCTGAAGCTGAGCCAGAAGAATGCCTGGGTGGGAGTGGATCGCACCTTCAAGCAGCTGGTCGACATGGGGCTGGATCTCACGCTGCAGGATCACATGCTGGCAGCACAGGCCTCGATGGAGTCGGGCGACATGCTCAATGCGTTGGTGCGGCTGCAGACGGGCATCCAGCTCGAGGTGCAGTCGTCCGACGCGGGGAGTCCGTACCAGCAGGCCAAGAGCCAGATCGCCGAGCTGCAGACGCGCTACGGGCAGGTCCACATCATCGTGCAGGACGATCGGATGGTGCCCGCCCTGTTCCGCAATCCCATGCCCTTCAGCGCCCAGGAGCGACAGGCCATCGCCTTCGCACAGTCCCAGCTCGCGCAGACGCGCGCCTTCCTGGGGCTGCTTCCGGCGGGTTCCTATCGCCTGGACGTCGAGGTCATCACGGTGGAGGCGGGCCAACCCATGCAGGTGACCCGGTTCGGCAACTGATGCGCACCTGGATCGTCCTGTTGGTCGCCGGATGCGGCGGGTCCTCCACCACGCCGACGGAGCCCGTTCCAGAAACGGACACGCCCGTGGACACCGGGTTCGCGCCCGAAGGTGCGGTGGTCCTGACCACGGAGGTCATGGGTCACGATGCCTGCGAAGAGGCCCAGCAGAACCTCACGGTTCCGTCGCTGTCGGTCAACCCACGGCCCAACCACAAGCTCGAGGTGCGTCGTCTGGGCTGGACCGATGCCTGTGCATGCGACGGGCCCATTCGCGCCTGGATGGACGCCGAGGCGTCCACCATCGATGTGTGGTTCGACTACGGCACGTGTGCCGTCGCCCAGTGCTGCGAGTCCCTGGCGCGGATCCATCGTGTGCCGAACGGAACGTGGACGGTTCGGCTATGGGGGATGGAGGAGCTGGCGGTGGAGACCGTCCTTCAGTGAGCTGCCGGGCGCGTCGATAGGGAGTGCGGCGAGGAAGATGGCCCCATGATGGTGCAGGCGTGGGTGATGGGCGTCGCGTGGGCCCAGTCCGATGAAGCGGCAGGCTTCGACGCGCATGGCTTCCACCTGGCGGCCCATGACGCGGATCTGCGCGATCCACTCACGGTGCGGCGGCCCGGCCCGTTCCACGCCGGTGACTGGTTCGTGGGGGCCTTGGCCGAGTACGCGAAGGCGCCGCTCGTCGAGGTGATCACCGATGCCGATGGTGCACAGACCACCCGCAACGTGGTGGACAACCTGATGGTGGCCAACCTCTCCGTCGGCGTGGCGGCCCACGAGCGGCTTCGCCTGGACGTGGCGGCTCCCGTGGTGGCGTTCTCCACCGGAGCGGAGGCATCGGCGGGGGGCCCTGCGCTGGGCGACATGCGCCTGTCGGCGCTGGTGGTGCCGGTACGTCCCCGCCACGTGACCGGAGGGGGTGGCTTCGGGTTGGGCGTGGTGGGCCACGTCGACCTGCCCACGGGTGCCCCCGCTCGCTTCCTGGGGCGAGGGGCGGTCGCGGGCGGCGGTGCGCTGACGGCCACCTACGAGGCGCGACGGGTGACCGTCTCGGGGGAGCTCGGTGCCCAGGTGGACGGCGGAGGCACCACCCAGAACCTTGGGGGGCGCAGTGCCGTGCTCGCCGGGTTGGGGCTCGGGTGGGCGCCCTCCGACACGGTGGGGCTCACCCTGGAGGCCACCTCCACCATGCCTTGGGCCGCCTCACCGCTCGCAGGGGCCCAGACGCTGCCCCCCAGCGAGCTGTTGGCCTCGGCGCGTATCAAGGCGGCCAACGGGCCGTTCTGGACACTGGGGGCCGCAGCCGGGCTGACGGACGGGCCTGGCGTGGCGGCCTTTCGGGCCTTCGTGGGCATGGGATTCGCCCGGCAGCGCACGGCGCTCCCTCCCGACACCGACCCCGTGGGCGCGCTGATGGCCACCGATCTGTGTCCCACCGAGCCGGAGACGGTCAACGGCTGGAAGGACGACGATGGGTGTCCCGATCGCCTGGGCACCCTTGCCGTGGACGTGCAGTTCGCCGGGGAGTCGAGGGCCGCGAACGCGGTGATCTTGGGCCCCCAAGGCAAGCGGAGCCAGCGGATCGGACCGCAGGGGTTGGCGATCGATGCCGTGCCGGGCACCCAGTGGACCATCCAGGCCAGCGAAGGCTGTCTGGCGGGCGAGGCGAGTGCTACGGCGGCAGAGGGAGGCGCGCAGCTGCTCGTGGAGCTCCGGCCGATCTACGACGCTCGGGTGGCCATCGAGGTCTACGGTACCGACGGAGGGCCGCTGCCCGGTGCGCAGGTGGTGTGGACCTCGGAGCGTGCCGAGTGTGTGCCGCAGGGGCCCAACACCGTGGACGAGCTGGGCGCCTTGTCGCAGTCCATCACCAGTGGCACCCACACGCTCGTGGTGACAGCTCCCCAACACAACGTGCACGAGCAAGTGGTCGAGCTGTTGGCCGGCGACGAGCGAGCGATCCGAGTGGATCTGGCGGCTTCGCGCATCGTGGTGGAGAAGAAGCAGATCCGCATCCTCGACAAGGTGGAGTTCGAGACCGCGAAGGCCGTGATCCAGCCGTCGTCGTACTCGCTGCTCGACGAGGTCGCGGCCACCATCATCACCAACCCCGATCTGGGGCGGGTGGAGATCTCGGGACACACCGACTCCCGCGGCTCTCCGGTCTACAACCAGCAGCTCTCCGAGTCTCGGGCGAAGGCCGTCATGGACTACCTGGTGGGCAAGGGCGTCGCGGCGGCTCGTCTTCTGGCCGTCGGCTACGGTGAAGAGCGTCCCATCGAGACGAACAAGACGCCCGGCGGCAGGGAAAAGAACCGTCGGGTGGAATTCACGCTCTTGGATGCCGAAGAGGACCGCGAGAGCCGCCCAGGGCGATAGCCCCGGCGGAGCTCTGGGGCTGGCCCGAGTCAGTCCTGGCCACGTCTCGTTGCCAGACGAGGAGGCGTGTTCACCAGGAGAGCGCGTGTTCACAGGTTGGCTTGGGATTGGAGCTGCATGGGCGGCAGACCAGTCCGACATGGGGGCGAACCAGCTCCTGGAGGCTCGGACCGAGATCCGGATCGACATCCTCGATCCGGCCACCGAGACCATCGAGTGGGTGGGGCAGGTCGTCCATCCGATCACGTTGCTCGACGTGGACCTCGATGCCACTGTGACGGATCCGGCAGGGGCCGTGCTGGGAGTGCTGTCCTCCGGGGACACCCTCGCCGTCACGTCGGCGGGCACCCATCGGCTCGCCATCTCAGGGGTGGATCTGGACTCGAGTGGCGACGACGAGCTGCTCACGAGTTGGTCCGTGCGTGTGTTGGACGGGGCGAGCCAGCCCGTGGATGGTCGCGTGTGGTCCACGGCGTGGTGGTTCGACGCAGGTGGGTTCTCGTCGTCGGACGCCACGGACGCCTCCTTCTACACCGTGGTGGAGGGAGGAGCCGTCGGTCAGCAGGGGGTGGTCGAGCTGGTCGCCGACGGGCTCGCCGGCTTCAAGTACGCGCTGGTGGCGAGCTCGGAGGGGATCCGCGACGGAAACGGACGCTCGCGTCCCGACGACGGGTCGTGGACCGCGCTGTCGGGCTTCCCCGTGTACCTTCGGGCGCCCGATCCCGATGTCGTCAGCTACGACGTCACGAGTCCCGGCATCACCAAGCCAGCGGTCGTCACGGAGGGGACCTGCAACGCCGTCGCCCCAGGCTGGATCGGAGCGGACTTCGCGATCCAGAGCAACGTGACGGGAACGCTGCACGTGGTGTGTGACCTGAACGACGACGGAATCTACGACCTGACGAGCGACGACGACGTGCATCGCCTGGAGCGAGTGGGCAGCGGGGCTGTGCAGGCGCACTGGGATGGGCTCGACAACCTGGGGGATCCCATCCCCGAGGGCACGCTGTCGTGTGAGCTGAAGCTCACGGTGGGGGAGTTCCACTTCGTGGCCGGCGACATCGAGACCGCGTTCCATGGCGTTCGCATGTTCGAGGTGGACGACGACGGCGATCGGTCCTCCCTGCAGATGTTCTGGAACGACGCCGAGGTCCAGTCGGGCGCGGTGATCATGCCCGATCTGCAGGTCTCGCTGGAGGCATCGGGGCCCTTCGGCCTCGACTCCGGATCCTACACCGATGCTGCATCGGCCAACGTGAACGCGCGATCGTGGGGCAACTTCTCCAGCAGCTCGAAGGGCAACCAGGCCTACCTCGACACCTACACCTGGCTCGACGAGGACACGGCGGGCGACTACGACGTGGACGTGCTCGACGTCGTGACGGATGGCGACGTCGACCAGCTGCCCGACGACGTGGAGACCTGTCTGTTCGGGACGGATCCCACGCTGGCCGACACGGACGGCGACGGAGTGGATGACTACGACGAGGCTGTGGTGTCCGTGTCGGATCCGGTGGTTGCCGATACCGACGGCGACGGCATCCTCGACGGTGAGGAGCTGCCCGATCCCCTCGATCCGCTGGACTCCGACGACGACGGGGTGCCCGACGTCCTGGACTCCGACGACGACGGCGACGGGGTGTCCACGCTGCTGGAGGGTGGCGGTGATCTGGATGAGGACAACGTCCCCAACTACCTCGACGAGGACGCCGACGGGGACGGCGTGCCCGATGTGCTCGAGGGAGACAACGACACCGACGGGGACGGCATCATCGATGCGCTGGACGTGGACGACGACGGCGACGGGGTAGCGACGCTGTTGGAGGACGTGGACGGCGACGGAGACCCCACCGACGACGACTCCGACGACGACTCGGTGCCAGACTACCTGGACGTGGATGACGACGGCGACAGCGTGCCGACGGCCGACGAGTGGGATCGAGACGGTGACCTGGTGCCGGACGACGACGACGAGGACGACATCCCGAACTACCTCGACCCCGACGATGACGGCGACGGAATCCCCACGGAGGCGGAGGGCGACGGCGACAGCGACGGCGACGGAATCCCCGACTACCTCGATCTCGACGCCGACAACGACACGCTGCGCGACGAGGACGAGGGCCGCCTCGACACCGACGACGACTTCGCTCCCGACTTCCAGGACGCCGACGACGACGGTGACGGGATTCCCACGCTGCAGGAGCTCGGCGCTGCGGCCGGTACCCCTGGCAACGACGATGCACCTGGCACCCTGGCCGATGCTCCAGACACAGACGGTGACGGCCGGGTCGACTGGCGCGACGCGGACGATGACGACGACTCAGTTCCGACGCTGCTCGAGGGGGGATTCGACGACGACCAGGACGCCGACGGAGTGCCCAACCATCACGACCTCGACTCCGACGCTGATGGCATCGCCGACGCGGTGGAGGGTGCAGACGACGTCGACGGAGACGGTCTGCGGAACTTCCTCGACGTGGACTCCGACGCCGATGGGGTCGCCGACGCGGTGGAGGGAGTGGAGGACCACGATGGCGACGGCCGCGCCGACTTCGTCGACGAGGACGACGACGACGACGGTGTGATCACCGCGGATGAGCGCGAAGAGGACACCGATGGCGACGGGCTGCTGGACCGCCTCGACACCGACGACGACGATGACGGCCTGGACACTCGCCGCGAGTGGGACGACGCCCTGCTCCACGGCCGAGACGTCGACGCGGACGAAGACTGGAACTGGGTCGATGTGGATGCCGACGGGGACGGAATCAGAGACGGTGACGAAGGCGTGGCGGACCAGGACGGCGACGGTGTGCCGGACTACCTCGACCCGGATGGAAGCGGTCTGGTGTGGTATCGGGGAAGTGGGCTCGCATCCGCCTGCTCGGTGGGCGCACCAGGTGGTGGGTTGCCGGGCTCGGTGGTGTGGTTGTTGGCCCTCGGGATTCTCAGGAGGCGTTCGTGATCGGTGGCGTGCTTGCCTTGGGGAGCTTCGCGCTACTGGCGATGGGGTGGCCCCTGTCGGCCGAGGCCTCCGAGGGCGACGAGATCAGCCGCTCCCGCGGTCGGCGGGGGGGGGTGGTGGTCCTCTGGCCGAGGGTCGTGCCCGTCTCCGACGACGAAGGCATCACGGCACTCGCGGGTCGCTTGCAGGAGCGTGCCTACGCCGCTGCGTCGAAGCTCGTGAGCTACAAGCAGGTGGATGTGCGCCCAGAGCCCGAGCGAGCGTGCCCGCGGCAGGGGTGTAAGGCACCCGCCGTCAGCCTCTTCCTCGGGCACCAAGAGGGTGGATGTGTGCTGGTCGCATCCGTGGGGCCTCCCGGCGCCGAGCGTCGGTCGCTCCTGCCACTCGTAGGCAGTGTGGAGCTGGGAAACGAGTCGATCGCCTTTCGCGAGCCGATGGAGCGTGGCCTCGTCGTTCGGGAGTTCGTCCCGTGCGCCACGTTGGAGAGCCAACTATCGGACGAGCTGCTGGAGCAGGCCATCGGCGCCTATCTGATTCGATAGGTGCCCCCATTGTAAAGTAGATTTTACCGAAGTTGGTGACGTCGGAGAGTGACGGCGACGGGAGTTTCGGGGCATGCTGAATCCCTTCTCGCGCGGGAGATCCCATGCACCGCATCGGCCTTGGCTTGCTTACAGTCCTGTTTGCAAGCTGTGTATCAGAGAATCAAATCGGTGAGGATCTTCTGCCACCGCAGGAGGTCAACCCACCAGAGCTCGACAACCCGGTCACCGAGGACCGCATCGTCCAGTCCACGCCTCCAGTGGCGGACATCACCTGGGTCATCGACAACTCCTGCTCCATGTCGTGCGTGGTGGGGTGCCACAGCGGCGGCTCGAGCTCGCTCGCCGACAAGATCACCGAGAACTTCGGTGTGTTCATGCAGTACTTCGAGGGTGGTGGCATCGACTACCACATCGGAGTCGTCACCACCGACATGGACCAGCCCGCAGACTCCGGGCGCCTGCAGCTCGCTGCAGGCTACAAGTACATCGACGCCAACACCGTCAACCAGGTGCAGGTGTTCGGCCAGATGGCCCGCCAGGGCACGGGTGGCTCGGGCAACGAGAAGGGCCTCGACGCCCTTCACATCAGCTACGAAGACCAAGGCAACGACTACAACGCTGGGTACTGGCGTGATGGCTCGGCGCTGCACACCGTCACGCTGGCCAACGAGGACGACGCCTCGAGCATCTCGCGGGACGAGTTCGTGGGTTGGTACGGCGGTCTTCGGGAGACGGACAACCGCACCTACTCGGTCATCGCCTGCACCGAGGTCTCCAAGCAGTGCCGTGAGACGAGCGACAAGTACATCTCGGCGGCACACGAGATCGGTGGCTTCGTCGCCTCGGTGGACACGGAGAACTGGGTTCCACTCCTCGACGGCTTGGGTGCTCAGGCCGCAGGTCTCCGTCGCGAGTACTACCTGTCCGAGATGCCCGACCGCGACACCATCCGGGTCGAGGTGGAGCTGTTCGATGGTGGCCTGAACGAGTTCTTCGAGAGCCCCTCGGGGGAGGTCGAGGACGGCGACTGGGTCTACTCCGAGTCCCGCAACAGCATCACGTTCCTCGACTACATGCCGCCCTCGGCGTCGGTCGTGGTCATCAGATACGAGCCCCGCTCCGCTCAGGTGGACGTCGATAGCGCAGTTTCTCGCTAGCGAATGAAGAAAGTTGCCCGAGGCGCTTGACGCCTCCCGGGTCACTGCCTATATACATCGGGCTTCGGGGCCACACGGTCTCGGAGCTGTTCATTCTGGGGTCCTTCCGAGACTCCGAACGTGTCGAAGCAAGACCCCACAAAGCGTGGTGAGCATCGGCTCGGTCTTTGAAATGCAGACAGAAGGATAGGGTGAGTCAGGCCTTGAGAGAGGCGCTGACTGTACATGCGTCGTCGATTCTGACGAGTTCTCTAGATTTCGGTCTAGGGGTACTCTCAAAATAAAGTAGTCAATCAAACTG
>JAHQVJ010000016.1 GCA_019634415.1 Myxococcales bacterium | reverse complement strand
GCGTGGCGGGGGTCAGGGGTGGGGCGGGTGCGGTGGGGGTCGGGGTGGCTCGGCAGCTGCTCGACGCGGGTGCTCACGTGCTCCTCACCGATGTCGACGAGGCAGGACTGCGGCGAGCCGAGGAGGTGCTGGGGCGCTCCGAGGCCTTGGTCACCACGCGCCTCGACGTGACGTCCTCCGAGGGCGTGGCAGCGGGGTTCGACGTGGCTTGTCGCGCCTTCGGGGGCGTGGACCTGGTGGTGGCGAACGCGGGTATCGCGGTGGCCGGCTCCACCATCGAGATCGACGACGACGCCTGGAGCCGTGCCAGCGAGGTGAATCTCGGGGGCGTGCAGCGCACGGTGCGGGAGGCTGCGATCCGCATGCGCGACCAAGGGGTCGGCGGTGACATCGTGGTGATCTCCACCAAGAACGTGGCTGCACCGGGTGCCGGGCTCGCCGCCTACAGCGTCACCAAGGCAGCAGCTCACCAGCTGGCGCGTGTCGCCGCAGTGGAGCTGGCCCCCTTCGACATCCGGGTCAACCTGGTGGCCCCCGATGCCGTCTTCTCCGAAGGAGGGATTCCGTCTGGATTATGGGCGGAGCTCGGTCCTGATCGGGCGCGCCGTCGGAGCGTCTCCCCGGAGTTGCTGCAAGAGTTCTACCGCGATCGCAATCTGCTGAAGTCTACGGTGACGGGGAGCGATGTGGGACGTGCCGTGGTTTTCTTTGCAAGTCGTCACACACCGACCACAGGTGCGGTTCTGCCGGTGGATGGGGGACTCGTAGGGGCATTCCCACGCTGATGATGGGTGTACGGCCACGCTGGACGAGATAGCACTCCGTAGCCCTGCGGAGCCGGCCGCAGGGTCGCGAACCTGCCACTGGGCAGACGCCAGCACCGGCAGGATGCGAAGATATGTCAGGGAATAAGCTGTTCGTTGGTGGCCTTGCGTGGGCCACGCGGGATGATGACCTCTACACCGCCTTCGGCCAGTACGGCGAGGTGACGGACGCAAAGGTTGTTCTGGATCGTGACACGGGTCGCTCCCGGGGCTTCGGCTTCGTCACGTTCAAGAGCGCGGAAGATGCGGCCTCGGCTCGGAGCGCCATGGACGGAGCCACGCTCGATGGCCGCACCATCCGGGTCGACGAGGCTCAGGATCGTCGCGGCGGCGGCGGCGGTGGTGGCGGCCGTGGTGGTCCGCGTGGCGGCGGCGGCGGTGGCGGATTCGGCGGCGCCGGCGGTGGTCGCGACCGCTGGTAGCAGTTCCGTGGGCTCGGGTCGGCTGGGGGGCCGAGCCGAGCGCTACGGAGCAGTCGTGGGGACCCTCCGCCCTTGGCGGCTTCCCCAAGTCAGGTAAAGGGCACACCGAGGGCCGACGGCGATGATCGCCGGGCCCGGAAGAGCGGGGTGCCAGGTGAACGAAGCCTTCGTATTGGCTGCGGGGCTCGGAACGCGGCTTCGGCCACTGACTCAGTTCCGTCCCAAGCCCTTGGTGCCGGTGTGCGGTGTTCCGCTGCTGGCGTACTCGCTCGCGCTGTGTGCGCGGCACGGGCTGCGGCGGGTGGTGGTGAACGCCCACTGGCTGGCGGAGCAGGTGGAGGCCTGGGCGGGCGAGCGCGAGGGCGTGCACGTCAGCGTGTCCACCGAGCGGCCCGAGATCTTGGGCACTGGCGGTGGCCTGAAGCGGGTGGCGTCCGATCTCGCCGAGCGGGTGGCCGTGCTCAACGGCGACGTGCTGCACGACGTGGATCTGGCAGCGCTGATGGCCGCCGTGCCCGAGGGCGGGGGAGCGATGGCGCTGCGGACCCACGCCGAGGACGCCGAGCGCTACGGCATCGTGGCCGCGGATGCGTCGAACACCGTGGTGCGATTGACGTCGCTGGCGACGGCCGATCCGACGGGGCCGGTGCCCGCGGACACCCACTTCACCGGCATCCATGCCCTGCATCGCGATGCCCTCGACCGGGTGCCCGAGGGGTTCGCCTGCATCGTGCGCACTGCCTACACCCAGCTCGTGCCGCACCGCCAGGTCGCCGGGATCCGCTACGGGGGGCCCTGGTTGGACGCTGGAGATCCCGCAGCGTATCTGGAGGCCAACCTCGAGGTGCTCGCCGGGAAGGTCCGGCTGGCGCTGGATCCCATGGAGCGCGCGGCCTACGCGGTGGACGGCACGGGCCGTACCTGTGGCGACCGCGCAGCCGTGAGCCACGTGCGCCTGTCGGGGCCAGCCTGGATCGGGCCCGACGCGCGGATCGGGCCCGACGTGGAGCTCACCAACTCCATCCTGGGGGAGGGGGCCACGGTGCCTGCGGGTACGCGCTTGGTGGACTCGGTGGTCTGGGACGGCGCCACGGTGCCTGCCGGCGAGCATCGCTCGGTGGTGGTCTACTCGGGTGGGGTGCTCTCCACCGCTACATGAGGTGGCGAGGATCGATGTCCCAGCTCACGCGCACGCCTCGGCCGCCGCGTCGCTCCAGGTGAGTGCGCGCCTGTCGCAGGAAGGCCCGCAGCGGTCCGGTGGACTCGCCCCGAGCGATGATCTGAAACCGCCAGCGACCCACGAGCCGGGGCATCGCCGCTGGTGCGGGGCCCAGGATGGTCACGCCGGCGTGGGCGTGGCCGGCCTGGCGTAGCTTGCGGCCCAGCTCCTCTGCCTTGGCCTGGACCGTGCGACGGTCCACGCCGTCCACCCGCACCAGGCACAGGCGCGAGAAGGGCGGGTAGCGCAGGGTCGCGCGCAGTCGAAGCTCCACGTCGTAGAAGCCGACCAGGTCATCGAGGTGCTGCAGCGCGTAGTGGTCGGGCTTGTAGGTCTGCACGAACACCTGCCCCGGCACGTCGCCGCGTCCGGCCCGGCCCGCGAGCTGGATCAGCAGCGCCGCCGTGCGCTCCGCCGCGCGAAAGTCGGGCATGCGGAACCCTCGATCGGCGCTGATCACCACGGCGGTCTGCACGCCCGGGAAGTCGTGGCCCTTGGCGACGATCTGCGTGCCCACGAGCAGCTGCGTGTCTCCCTCGCGAAAGGCCGACAGGATCCGCAGGTGGGACCCGCGTCCGCGCGTGGTGTCGGCGTCCATACGGCCGATGGCTATGCTGGGGAACAGCTCCTGCAAGCGCTCCTCGATGCGCTCGGTGCCCTTGCCCGCCTCGTGCATGTCGGGGGCCTGGCACACCGGGCAGGTGGTGGTGTAGCGCAGCTTCAGGCCGCAGTAGTGGCAGGCCATGCGACCCGAACCCTTGTGCAGGGTCATGGTGATGGCGCAGTTGGGGCACTCGTAGGTGGCGCCGCAGGAGGTGCACTCCACCTGGGTGGCGTAGCCGCGGCGGTTGTAGAGCACGATGGCCTGTCCCCCCCGGGCGAAGGTGGCGCGCAGCGCATGCTCCACCACCGGCGCCAGCAGCGGCCGCTGCGAGCCCTCCGGCACCTCCATCTCCGTCAGATCCACCAGCTCCACCCGGGGCACGGGGCGTGGGGTGGCCCGCTTCGGCAGGCGCAGTAGCCGATAGCGACCCTGCTGGGCGTTGAACCAGCTCTCCAGCGAGGGAGTCGCCGAGGCCAGCACCACCGGACACTCCCTGCGGTGCGCCAGCACCACGGCCAGATCCCGGGCGCTGTAGGGCACTCCTTCGTCCTGCTTGTACGAGTCGTCGTGCTCCTCGTCGACCACGAGCAGTCCCAGGTCGCGAAAGGGTGCGAAGAGTGCGGAGCGGGCGCCCACGGCCACGTCCACGTCACCAGCCCGGATCCGGCGCCACTGGGCGAGCCTCGCGGCGCCAGTGAGGCCGGAGTGCAGCACGGCCACGCGGTCGCCGAACCGGGCGCGGAACCGGCCCACGAGCTGGGGCGTCAGGCCGATCTCGGGCACGAGCACCACCACCTGCTGGCCGCGATCCAGCACGGCCTGAGCTGCACCGAGGAACACCTCGGTCTTGCCGGAGCCCGTCACGCCGAAGAGCAGGTAGGCTCCGCGCGCGTCCTCGCGACACAGGGCCTCGAGGGCGGCGCGCTGATCTTCGTTGAGGTCGGGGGGCTCGGCGGCACCGAGGGGAGGGGCGTCCATGAGCACGTCGCGCTTCTCCCGCTCGCCCAGCTCCACCAGGCCCCGCTCTTCGAGCCGCGCCACCGCGTCGCGCGTGGCCGAGCCGTGCTCCTCGACGAGGTCCGCCAGGTCCTTGGGGCTGGATTGATCGAGGGTGCCGAGGATGGCCTGCATGCGCTTGCCCAGACGGCCCTCAGCGGGGGCGTCCGTGCGAGTCACCGTGCGCACCGTGGCTCGGCTACCGCCCACCTCTCGCTCCTGCCACTCGCACAGCCCGGCCCGCACCAGGCGCTGCACCGCGCGGTCCACCGCCTTCTTGTCGAGCTCCTCGGCCAGGCGCCGGGTCAGGCCACGACGGGTCAGACCCGGTCGCGCGATGGCCTCGCGCAGCACCTGCAGGTCCTCCCCCGCCACCTCTCGCCGCGTGAGGCGCACCACGCCCTCGTCGGTGGCCATCAGCGCCCGCAGCGTCTTGGCGCGGATCCCCGAGGGAAGGGCGGTGTGGATCACCATGCCCAGGGGGGCCAGATAGTAGTCGGCGACCCAGCGCAGGAAGGCCAGCTGCTCGGCATCGAAGGCCGGGATCGGATCGAGCACCCGCGAGATGGGCTTGATCTTGGCTGGGTCGTAGTCGGGGGCGTCGAGGCGGTCCACCACGTAGGCCGTCTCCCCCTGGGAGCCCAGCGGCACCATCACCACGTGCCCCAGGGACAGCTCGCCCAGAGGGGCGGGCACCGCGTAGGTCAGCTCTCCACCCAGCGGCCGCGCGACCGCTACCTTCACGTAGGTCGCCGCCAGCGTCCTACATCCGAGCCGAGGTGGACGCCTCGAGCTCGGTCATGCAGTCGATGCAGTGGGTGGCCATGGGGCGGGCCATCAGGCGACGCTCGCTGATGTCGTCGCCGCAGGCCATGCAGACGCCGTAGTCGCCGTCGTCGACGCGGCGCAGGGCGTGCTGGAGCTGCTGGACCATCTTGCGCTCGTGATCGTTGAGGCGCAGGACCATGTCGCGGTCGGATTCTTCGGTGGCGATGTCGGTCTGGTCCGACAACGTCTCCCGTTGGTCGACGAGCTGACCGATACGGGAGCCCATCTTGTTGGTGAGAGCATCGAGACGCTCGTTGAGGAGCTTGCGAAAAACATCGAGGCGCTCGGCGTCCACGGCCACCTCCAGATTGTGAGCCCGCCTCATTACTCCGATGCGGCACCCGTTGCAATGGGGTACGTCCTGCAGGTGGTGCCCATCAGGGGCAAAGGAGGCCTGGGTGACCCTTCTGTTGCTTGGCACTGTGGCGCAGGCTGCCGACGTGGTGTCGGGAGCGAACATGGTGGGCATGGGTGGCGTCGGGGTGGCTGCCCCGACCGACAATGCAGGAATCACCCTCAACCCCGGGACGCTCGGGCTGGAGCGGCGCTACGACTTCCACGCGCACTTCCGCCTCGGGCCGAGCGCGGGGCTGCAGTGGGGGGCCACGGCCATGGACGGCCGGACCTCGAAGCGGGTGTCGGCAGGCTTCGCCTACTCGGGGGACCGCTTCGACGCGCCCCTCACCGACAACGACCTGCCCGGGTGGGCAGAGCCCGACGAGGAGATCCTCAACCGCAAGCGCTTCCACGACCTGGCCGGCGCCATCGCCGTGCCGGTGCTGGACCGCAAGCTGTCCTTCGGGGTGGGGGTGACCTACAGCCTCTTCGACCACGACCAGCAGGGCAACGGACGTCAGCTCGACGTGCACGGTGGCGCCGCGGTGCGGCCCGTGAAGGCGCTGACCGTCGGGCTGTCGGCGCGCAACCTCGTGCCGAGCGACAACGTGCTGGACCGCCCGCTGGAGGTCCTGGGCGGCGTGAGCGTGATCGACGAGGACAACCTGGCTGCCGAGATCAACGTCGGCCGCTCCTGGGCCCCTGGAGCGCCCACCCCCTGGACGGTGGCGGGCGGCGTGGAGAAGGTGCTCGGTCAGACACAGCTGCGCGGTGGTGCGCGGTGGGTGGGGCCCGAGCGCCGGAGCTTCGGGACCCTCGGGATCGGCTACACCGACACCTCGGGAGGGATCGAGTACAGCTTGTCGGTGCCTCTCAACGGCGACGTGTCGCTGGGCGGCACGCTGCACCAGGTGTCGATCCGGTTCAGCGCACCCAAGCCCATCGAGCCGATGTAGAGTGCCGGCCATGGGCAGTCGATTCTGTGCGGTGTGGCTCGCCAGCGTCTCCTCGCTTGGCCTGGTCAGCGGCTGTACGGCCTCCAAAGCCAGCTTGCAGCTGGTGAGCGCCGAGCAGGCGTTGCTGCGTGCGGAGCGCTTCGAGGCGCCCACCCGCGCCGAGTACGAGTACACCATGGCGGTGCGCTACCTGGAGAAGGCCCGTGAAGAGGCTGGCTACTCGGATTTTCGCATCGCCGACGCGCTGGCGCGGAAGTCCGCGGAGTGGTCCGATCGCGCCATCATCTTCGTGGAGCGCGGGGGCAAGGCCCTGCTCCAGTTCGACGACGTGACCGACGACGCGGCACCGCCAGCTCCCGTCGAGCAGCCCATCGCGCCCACCCCCGAGGAGCCAGAGGACGCCTTCGAGGTGGACGAGGAGCTGGAGCTCGAGGTGGAGGAGATCGAGCTCGAGCCCGAGCCGGCAGCTCCCGAGGAGGAGTCGCCGTGAGGGGAGGGCGGCTCGCGGTGGCCTTGGTGGCATCGGCGGCGGCCACGGCCTGTGTGGTGCCGTTCCAGGTCAAGGAACAGCTGGATCGCACCACGGAGACCATCGCGCTGGCGCACAAGGTCTATGCGCCGCTGTGTGCGCCCGAGGAGCTCGCGAATGCGCAGGCGCACCTGGACTTCACGCGCATCGAGCTGTCGCAGGGCTACGTGGACCGCGCCGAGGAGCACATCGACAAGGCGCATGCCTACGCCATCCGCGCGCTCGAGATCTCCACGCCCTGCGGCGGAGTGGACCGCGACGCCGACTCGATTCCCGACATCGCGGATGTGTGTCCGGACGAGGTGGAGGACTTCGACGGCGACAACGACCGCGACGGCTGTCGCGACATGGATCCTTACGAGGACGATGACGGCGACGGCATCATCAACCTCGAAGACGGGTGCGTGGACGAGCCCGAGGACCTCGACGGTCACGCCGACGAGGACGGCTGCCCCGAGACCAGCGAGGACACCGACGGTGACGGCATCGTGAACGCCGTGGATGCCTGTCCCGAGGCGCCCGAGGATCTCGACGCCTTCGCCGACACCGACGGCTGCCCCGATCTCGACAACGACAACGACGGCATCCTCGACATGGTGGACCAGTGCACCATGGTGGCCGAGGATCGTGACGACTGGGACGACGAGGACGGCTGTCCCGATCCCGACAATGATCTGGACGGTATCCCCGACGTCAACGACGCCTGCCCCAACGAGCCCGGGGTGCGGGACCGGGATGGTTGTCCGCTGCAGGACTCCGACAAGGACGGCGTGGCCGACGCAAACGATCGGTGTCCGGATCAGCCCGAGACACGCAACGACTACCTCGACGAGGACGGCTGCCCCGACACGCCGCCGAGCAACGTGAAGGTCACGCGCACTCGGGTGCAGATCAAGGAGATGGTGCAGTTCGAGACGGCGTCGGCAACGCTGCTTCCCACCTCCGACCGGATCCTCGACGACGTGGTGCAGGTGCTGCGCGACGCGCCCTACTTGAGCGTGCGGGTGGAGGGGCACACCGACAGCAACGGCTCGGACAGCACCAACATGCGGCTGTCGCAGTCGCGCGCCGAGTCCGTCATGCGGTACCTGCGGGGGGCCGGGATCGAGTCCGGCCGGCTCACGGCCATGGGCTTCGGCGAGACGCGCCCCATCGACACCAACCGCACGTCGTCGGGGCGCGCCAAGAATCGCCGGGTGGAGTTCCACATCCTGCAGGACGACGAGTAGCTACGCCTCGGGCTGCTGGCGCAGTGCCTCGTCGACCTCGCGCCATCGCTCGGGAGCGGGCCCTCCGGAGGGGCCCTGGGTGAGGTGCTGGGCGGCCTTGCCGACCTCGCGGCCCCAGGTCACGGGCTGCACGACCGTGTTCTCTTCGCCGCGGATCAGGCGTCGGATGTTGGGCACGTGGGTGGTCAGGATCCCCAGGCACAGCGCAGCCACCACGGGCAGCACGCCCGGATCCACCCAGCTCGCGATCCCGACCAGCGACGTGGCTGCGCCCAGGGCCGCCACGGACGAGCGCCCCGACAGGTGCAGCAATGCCATCCACACCGCGATGGCCGGCACCACGGACCAGGGAGACAAGGCCAGCAGACCGCCAGCGCCGGTGGCCACGCCCTTGCCGCCTCGGAACTCCAGGTACACCGGATAGACGTGGGCGGCGAACGCCACCAGCACCACGGTGCCAGGCCAGATCACGCCCGCGTCGGGCCACAGCGCCCGGGCGAGCAGCACCGGGATCAGCCCCTTCGCCGAGTCCAGCAGCACCACCCACGCGGCCAGGGACCAGCCGTACACCCGCGCCACGTTCGTGGCGCCGATGTTTCCGCTGCCCGTGGTGCGCAGGTCGTCGTCCCCGCCGTACAGCGTGGTGACCACCAAGCCGAAGGGCACGGCTGCCACCAGATACGTCAGGGCCAGGAACAGCGCCTGCTCGAGCAAGCGCTACCCTCCCGAGAGATCGAGCGGGATTTCGGAAGGCCCGCCGACGGAGTCGCGCGGGATTCCGATCACGGGGTCGCCGGCGCGGAGGCCGACGCGCGGCTCGTCTTGCGCGGTGCTGCCATGTGCGGATGCTGGGCCACGAACGCCTGGACCTCGCGGGGCGAGTAGGTGCGTGCGGCCGTCTTGACTGGTGCAGGCAGCGTGCTGAGGTCCTCCCCGCGGGTGGTGAAGTCGACCTCCACCGAGAACTCGGCTTCGTTGGTCGTGACGTCCATGGTCAGCGTGTAGTTGGTGTTGGGCAGCAAGGGCTCCCGGGGGTAGACCACCGCCGTCTTGCGCAGGCCGAGCCCGGAGGGGTAGCGGCCTTCTGCGTCGGAGCTGGAGGTCACGGCCCTCGCATCGACCACGTTGCCGCCGCCGCTCAGCTCGGCGTTCGCCAGCCGGAGGCCGAAGGGGTTGGCGTTGCCCGAGTTGTAGTTCATGGGGTCGATCACGCCGCCGTACACGGAGATCGGGTAGCCGATCTCCACCGAGCGCTGCTCGTCGAGGTCGTAGCCGCCGCTCCACAGGGCCACGCCCTCTTGTTCGTGCTTGGGGAACAAGAAGGGCTGAGAGGCCTTCTCGAGGTGGGGATCCCCGTGGATCGACACCATGTAGTAGAAGCGGCCGGTCGCCGATGCGACGCCGTCCACGCAGCCGTACTTGGCTTGCGTGTCCTTGGGGACGAGGTCGCCGCACACGCCCGCGCGGGTGTACCAATCGGAATTGAGCTCGATCTCCACGTACCCGCCGTCGACCCAGGAGGGCTGCAGCCCGTGCTCACGGAACAGGGCCACCCGCATCAGGCGATCGATGGCCTCGGAACCGAGCAGGGCAGGGGTGCCGTCGGTGTCGTCGGCGTAGACCAGGATCTCGCCGACCGAGGTTCCCGACGGATCGGAGAAGAAGTACTGCTCCCACTCCAGGCGCGCTTGCGCGTTGGCCCCCGTGAAGCCCTCGTTGTCGAACTCCTGGTTGAGGAACTGGTTGGGGTTGGTGAACAACCGATCGGCGTCTGGGTTGGTCAGGATGTAGTTCTTGACGCTCTTCGCCGTCGCCTGGACCTGGGAGTTGATCGACAGGCGCGACAGGCCTGCGACGCGCCGGTAGCAGTTCAGGCGGTCCATGGCGTCGTTCTCGATGTTCTCGAGCTGGTTGCCGCCGGGTACCCGTCCTTCGGGATGGCAGGCTTTTTCCAGATCGAAGTACTCGGCACATCCCGTACTGGTGAGGCCTAGGGCGCCGAACAGGATCAAGGAGCGAGGAAGGGTCATTCGAGATCACCGTTCTTGCGGGTTGAAGCGGATTCGCCCGGGAAGAGTGGAGCAGATGCGGGCGTGCGCCCCCTGGCGGGGCCCTGAAGTAGGGCTATCCTAAAGCCCGTGGACAGTGGTTGTCCACGGCGCCCCTCTCGGGACTCGGGCCTCCAAGCGGGCCCTTCTCGTTTCATCGAGGTCCGTTCCACCCCGTCGTCATCAGACGACAGGGAAAAGCGCGGTGACCCCTCCCCGAGCGTCTAGGGTCTGCCGGGGCTCCCGGGTGACTCACTCCTCACCACCGCCCGCCCGTAGCGCGCCAAGTGGACGGCTGCGTTGGTGTCGCGGTCGGCGGTATAGTCACGCGTCGCAGGCCGCGGTCGATGCCGCTACAGTGCGCCCGTGCGCACCAGCAGGTCGATGGCGGCCAGGTCGCGAGCGGTGCGCTCCTGCAGCTGCGACAGCTGTGTGCCCTGGAGCTGCAGTCGCGCTTGCTCCAGCTCCAGCCAGGTGGCCCCACCAGACTGGAAGCTACGCTCCGCCAGCTCCAGGCTCTGGGTGGCGAGCTCGAGCTCGTCCGCCACCGCCTGGAGTGCCTCCTCGGCCCGACGATGGGCCTCGAAGGCGAGTCGGATCTCCCGCTCGGCCACGCGGTCCGTCAGCCGCTTCGCATAGGCGGCCGAGCGGGCTTGGCTGGCCGTCTCGCGTCGCTCGGCCGTGCGCAGGCCGCCGTCCCACAGCTCCCAGTTGGCCGACAGCGCGACGTTCCAGGTGAAGTTCTGATCGTTGAAGCCCGTGTTCTCGGTCCAGTTCACCGTGCCCACCGCATCGAGCGTGGGCAGCCACCGCAGATCCTGGGCCGTGCGCTGTGCCTTCAGGGCATCCACGCGATAGCCCGCGGCGCGGATGTCTGGCCGGCGCGAGCGCGCGTCCGCCAGGGCCACGTCCACGTCCGTCGGCACCCGGAACGGCTCCGGCAGCACCAGGTTCGCGCCGTCGAGGCCCGTCATCATCTCGAAGGAGGTCTGCACCTCCAGGAGGGACTCTCGGGCGGACTGCAGGTCGCGCTCTGCACGAGAGACGGCGAGCTGCGCCTGGATCTGCCCGCGCTTGTCGTCGAGGCCAGCCTCGAAGCGCCGCCTCGCCAGCTCCAGCTGCGACTGCGCGATCTCCAGGGCGTTGGCGGAGACCTGCTCCGCCTGGGTTGCTGCCAGCACGCCGTAGAACGCTTGAGCCACCTGGGACTTCGACCGCATCACGGCGGCGCGCAGGTCTTCCTGGCCGGCCGCGTGCAGCTTGTTGGCGGCGCGCAGCCCGGGCAGGGCCGTGCCAGAGAACAGGCGCTGGGTGACCGTCGCACTTCCCTGCAGAAAGGTCTGCTCCTGGATCACCACGTCGAAGGGCTCGGGCAAGCAGGTCAGCTCCTGAGAGCCAGTGGTGGGCGTGGCACCCTCGGGGCACGGATCGGTGGGGAGGACCGGGGGCTGTCCGAAGCCCTTGGTGATTCCGTTGATCGCAGGGCCGATGACCCGCAGGGCGAAGAACGGATCCTGCTGGAAGGCGATCTGTTGGTTGTTGATGATGTAGGCGCCGTTGGCGGAGACCCGCGGGGACAGGGTCGACCACGCCTTGCCGCGGAGGGTGCTGATCTGAGTGGCGTCCTCGCGTGCGATGGCCAGCGACAGGTCGTCGTTCTCGGCGGCCGCCCACGCCTCCTCGAGGGTCAGCGCGTGGCTGGTGCTCGGCCAGAGCACCAGCGCCAGCAAGCCCACGGTGGTCGCCCCCGCGGCACTCACGGACCGCCATCCGAGGCGGCTGCCGATCCGAAGGCCCTGCAGATCGTTGTTGATGCTGTACAGCGTGGGCACCATCACCAGCGTGAGCAGGGTGGCGAAGCTGAGCCCGAAGATCACGGCGATGGCCATCGGGCCCCACCACTGCGCCGAGGTACTCCCGACGATCAGCTTGAACCGGATGAAGTCGAAGGAGGTCCCGAGCGCCATGGGCACCAGGCCGAGGGCGGTGGTGATGGCCGTGAGCACCACCGGGCGGAACCGGGTGAGGCCCGCCTCCACGAGGGCATCCTCGACCGATAGGCCCCTCGCGCGGAGCTGCTCCACGTAGTCCAGCAGCACGATCGCGTTGTTGACCACGACCCCCGCGAGGCTGATCACGCCGATGCCCGTCATGATGATGCCGAAGGGCGTGCCCGTGATCATCAAGCCCCAGAGCACACCGATGAGGGAGAGCACCACGGTGCCCACGATGATCCCGGGCATGGTGACGCTGTCGAACTGCGTCACCAGCACCAGCAGGATCAGCGCCACGGCGATGAAGAAGGCGCGCACCAAGAAGATGGCGGCGTCTTCCTGCTCCTCGTTGGCCCCCGTCAGCGAGGTGGCCATGCCACTGGGCAGGTCGTAGGCGTCGAGGTAGGTCTGCACCGCGGCGCGCACCTCGTTCTCGTTCATGCCCTCCGCCACGTCGCCCGAGATGGTCACCACCATCTCCTGATCGATGTGGTTGATGCCCGAGGAGCCGCCCACGAAGTCGTAGGTGGCCACGGTGGACAGGGGCACCGGGAAGGTGTCGGGGCTGGTGTCCTCGCGCCCGGGCAGCCGCAGCGTGAGCACCTGCTGGAGGTCCTCGCGGTACTCGGGCGCCAGCTCCACCACCACGTCGATCTCGTCTTCGCCGTCGCGCAGCGTGGTGGCCACCGTGCCCGCCACGGCGCTGCGCACCGCGTTGCCCACCTCGGCCGTGCTCACGCCCACGCGCTTGGCGGCTCCGCGATCGATGCGCAGCTGCAGCTCGGGACGGCCCACGCCGTAGTTGTCTTCCAGATCGGTCACGCCCGCCACCGTGCGCTCGATCTCGCGCCGCATCTGGACGGCCACCTCACCGACGGCGTCGTAGTCCTCTCCACTGATCTCGACGTTGATGGGCTTGCCGACCGGGGGGCCCATCTCCTGGGGCTCCACCGAGATCTTGGCGCCCGGGATCTCCGCCACCATGCCCCGCAGGCGCTCGACCGTCGCCGAGCTCGGCTCCACTCGCGCGGTCTCTCCGCGCTTGGCGGTGTTGCGATCGGGGTGGAAGTCGACGGTGAGTCGCGCCTCGTTGGGCGATGCCTGGCTGCCCGACAGCGGGTCGCCGCCTGCGCTCACGCCCACGTCTGCCACCCAGGTGTCGATGTTGGGCTGAGTGGCCAGGATCCGCTCCACCTCGCGCACCACGCGGTCGGTGGTCTCCACGCCGGTCCCCTGCGGCAGCCGAACCCCCACGATGGCTCGGTCGGGCTCGGTCGCCGGGAAGAACTCGGTGCCGTGGTTGAACCCGCCGTAGATGCCGAAGGTGACGAACAGCACGCTCACCACCGCGGCAGCCGAGACGTATCGGCGTCGGATGGACAGGCGCAGCAGGTCCCGGTAGGCCGACATCACGCCCGACAGCTCGGCATCTCGCAGATCACCGCTGGAGCGGACGCTGTCGCCCACGTTGGCGGGCATCAGGCGGCTCATCACCACCGGAAGCACGCCCACGGCCATCACCAGCGACATGATCAGCACGATGATCACGGTCTTGGGGAGGAACCCCATGAACTCGCCCATGATCCCGGTCCAGAACACGAGCGGGAAGAAGGCCGCCACCGTGGTGGCGGTGGAGGCGGCCACGGCGATGGCGACCTCGTCGGTGCCGTCGATGGCTGCTTGGATGGCGTCCTTGCCCATCTCGCGGTGGCGATAGACGTTCTCCACCACCACGATGGCGTTGTCGACCAGCATGCCCAGCGCCAGGATCAGGCTGAACAGCACGATCATGTTGAGCGTGAAGCCGAGCAGATCCAGCACCATCATGGAGGCCAGCATCGACAGCGGGATCGAGATGGCCACGAAGGCGCTGGGGCGGAATCCCAGGAAGAAGATGATCACGGAGACCACGAGGATCAGGGCCGTGATGATGTTGTTCTGCAGGTCCGAGACCATCTGGTCGATGTACTTGGACTCGTCTCCCAGGGCGCGCCAGGTGACGTTGTCCGGCCAGGACTCGGCGTGTTGGGCGGCCAGCGTCTTGGCTTCCGAGGCCACGCGCAGGATGTTGGATCCCGCGCGCTTCTTGACCGCGAGGGTGACCGAGGCCTGGCCGGCCATACGGCTGTAGGTCTCGCGCTCTTCGTAGCCGTCCACGACCCGCGCCACGTCGCGCACGAACACGGGCCGGTCGCCCACGCGCTTGATGGCCACCTGGCCGATCTCGCGCGGATCGTCGAACTCGCCGGGCACGCGGAGCAGGAAGTTGCCGCGCCCGACCTCCACGTTGCCGCCCGGGATGTTGACGTTCTCGTCGCCGATGGCGCCCGTGACGTCGTGCATGGCCAGGCCGTAGTAAGCCAGGCGCTCCGGGATCACGTGGATCTGGACCTCGCGCTCGGTACCCCCCGTGAGATCCACGTCGAGCACGCCGTCGATGCGCGTCAGGTCGTCTTGGAGATCCTCCGCCAGCGCCTTGAGGGTGTCCTCTCCGGCCTCGCCGGCCAAGGTGATCAGCACCACTGGGATGTCGCTGAAGGAGATCTCACGGACGCTCGGCTCTTCGGCGTCGGTGGGCAGCGTGGGCCGTACCCGGCCCACTCGGTCGCGCACCCGCTGCAGCGCGTCTTCCACCACCGTGTCCGGCTCGAACTCGAGCACCACGATGGAGACGCCCTCCGCCGAGGTGGAGCTCATCTCCTTGACGTTGCGAAGCGAGGCGAGCTCGTTCTCCATGGGCACCGAGATGAGGGTCTCGATGTCCTCGGGAGACACTCCCACGTAGGGAGTGCTCACGACCACCACGGGAATCGTGATGTCCGGCGACGACTCCCGGGGCAGGGTGGCGTAGGACAGCACGCCGAACAGGAACACTGCCGTGGCCGCGATCCACACCGTGGTGGGATGCTCCACGAGCCACCTGATCAGGGACCGCATTGCTGGACTCCTAAGGGGAAAACAGAATTACGGGGTGGTGGTGAAGGTGGGGCGCCCATCTTCGCAGCACCGACCTTCCCGGGAGATGATGAGGGTGTCGCCGTCCACGAGGTCGCGATGGCCGGTGACGACCACACGGTCGCCCTCCGACAGGCCCTCGTTGATCACGACCTTGTCGTAGATGACGTCGCCGAGCTCGACCTCGCGCCACACGGCACTGGCCTCGTTGACCACGAACACGCCGCGCTGGTCGCGGCGGGTGACAATCCAGTCCTGGGGCACCACCACGGCGTCTTCGACGAGGGGGCGCTCCAGCCGGACGCGGGCGATCATGCCTGGCATGAGCAGGCGCTCGGCGTTGGGGACCTCCACCTCCACGGGGAAGGAGCGGGTGCGCATGTCGGCCGCGGGAGACACCTGGCTGACCACTCCCTTGAAGGTTCCGGAGCGGGCGGCAGAGGTGACCGTGACCTCGAGTCCGGGCACCACCGAGACCACGTCGCGGTCGCTCACCGTCAGGTTGATGACGGCGGGATCGAGCTGCACCACGCGGATCACCGCTGCGCCTGGGTTGACTGCCTCGCCCCGCTCCACACCCACGGTGGCGACGACGCCGTCGAAGGGGCTGCGGATGATGGCGCGGGCGGCGCGGTTACGCGCCTGAGCCACGGCTGCGGCAGCCACCTTCTGGGCGGTCTGTGCCGACTGCAGCTGGGCGCTCGACGCCAGGTCGCCGAGCTTCTTCACCCGGTCGAGGTCGGAGTCGGCCTGCTCGAGCTGAGCCTTCGCCTGCTCGAGCTGGGCGTTGTAGAGCCCCAGATCGATGTAGGCCAGCGACTGGCCAGCCTTGACCTCTTCGCCTTCCTTGACGAGCACGCGCTCCACGAAGCCGCCGTTGGCCGCAGCGAGGTTGGCATCCTGGTCTCCGCCCACCTCGCCGGGCAGATCCAGCTCCAGCTTGGCCTCGGTGGACTCGAGTACCACCACCTCGACGCGAGAGGCCTTCGAGGAAGCCAAGGTACCCACGTCCGGGGGGGCGGCCTGCTCGGCGCCTGCATCACAGCCGGTCAACATCAACGCTACGATCTGGGCAATCATGCCGAGACTCCGTGGAGCCAGGTGTTCAGGAGTTTGCGTACGGTTTGGTGCGTGACCTCGATGCCCGCCACGGCAGCCAGCAAGAACAGCTGAGCGGAGCCGACCAGGGCGGCTACGGCGCAGTGGGGGTCGACGTCCTTACGGAGCTCCCCGGCATCGATGCCCTGCTGGATGACCTCGGACAGAGGCTCCATGAGGTGCATGTGGCGGCCCACCACGTGGCAGTCCGGGTGGTCGTCGGAGGCGGGGAGGCTGCACGTGAGCATGAAGCGCACGGTGTCGAGGTCGTCGATGGCGCCCAGCAGATAGGTCTCGAGGAACTGCTCGAGGCGGTCGACGGCTGGAGCCGTGCGGTGCACGGTGTCGTCGACGAGCTGGGCCAGCGTGTCGAGGCGACTCTCCACGATGGCGCGGTACAAGCCCTCCTTGCTACCGAAGTGGTAGTACAGCGTGGGCTTGGTGATGCCCGCGGCCTCGGCGACCTGACGCACGGAGGTCGAGCCGTAGCCATTGTGTGCGAACAGCCGCAGCGCGTGATCGAGGATGCGGGATTTGGGATCCGGGTCGCTCACCAGCGCCTCTACCGAACGGTAGGTCGAGGCGTAAGCTCAGGGGTCGAGGTCGACAAGAGACCGCATCATTCGGCGGCACGCCCCCGCGGGGCGTGCCCTCGGATCAGCTGGTGTAGCTTCGGGGAGAACGGTGCATCTGGTGCATCTCGAACTCGTCGTGCTCTGGGTGCCTCGCCGTGGTCGAGCGGGCGAGCTCGAAGCGCTCGAGCTGTGCTGCGAGGTGTCCGCTGTTGGACGACACGCCGTTGGCGGCAGCCGCCATCTCCTCGGCCTTCGCCGTGTTCATCTGCGTGGTCGAGTCGATCTGGTCGAGTGCGACGTTGACCTCGCCGATGCCCGTCGCCTGCTCCTGGCTGGCGGCCGCGATGTCGCCCAGCAGGTCGCCGACCTGGCTGATGCTCTGGACGATGCCCGACAGGGACGTGGCCGTGCGCTCCGCGACGGACAGTCCTTGGGTGACCTTTCGAGCGGACCCTTCGATCATCTCGGTGGTCTCCTTCGCGGCGTTCGCGCTCCGTGCGGCCAGGCGTCGGACCTCCTCGGCGACGACCGCGAATCCTCGCCCGTGCACTCCGGCGCGGCCGGCCTCCACCGCGGCGTTCAGCGCGAGCAGGTTGGTCTGGAAGGCGATGTCGTCGATCACCTTGATGATGCGGGAGATGTTGCGCGAGGCCTCTTCGATGTCGCGCATGGAGGCCACCATGGTCTGCATCTGCTCGTCGCCCTGGTTGGCCAGGGTGCGGGCATCGGTGGCCTTCGTGAGCGCCGTGCCGGCGTTCTCTGCGTTCTCCTCGGTCTGGTCGAGGATCTGCTTCATGGTGGCCGTCATCTCCTGCATGGAGGCGGCCGAGCGGGCGGAGTTGTCGGCGAGCGACTGGCTGGCCTCGCGGACCTGGTCGCTCCCGTGGTCGAGCTCCTTCGACGTGCGCTGGACCTCGTGGAGCAGCTCGTTGAGGTCCTCGACCATCTTGCCCAGCGCGCTCATCAGCGCGTCCTCGTCGGAGCGCATCGTGATGGTGAGATCGAGCTTGCCGTCTGCGATGCTGCGCGAGATGTCGGTGATCTGGTCGGTCACATTCTTGAGGGTGACCACGGCCGTCGTGAGCTCTCCGAAGATGCCGCGGTGCTGGCCGGTGGGGGCCTGCACGGCCTGCCCGACGGCGAGTCCCCGCAGGGTGTCCACACACTCTTCGATGGGCGCTGCGATGGTCTCGATGACGTGGTTCATCGCCACCATCGAGTCCCTGTAGCTCTCTCCCTGCGACTCCACGTCGCCGCGCACGCTGAGGTTGCCTTCCTGCAGCTCCTCCACGAGGCGCATCATCTCGGCGCTGTAGGTCCGCCCGGCTTTCTGGAAGGCCAGGATCTGCTGGGTCTGCTGGGTCACGTCCGTGGCGAACTTGACGATCTTGTAGACGTTGCCGTTGCCGTCGCGGATGGGGGTGTAGGACGCATTGATGAAGACCTGGCGTCCGCCCTTGCCTACGCGCTC
>JAHQVJ010000158.1 GCA_019634415.1 Myxococcales bacterium | reverse complement strand
GGTGGTGGAGGTGGTGGAGGACGCTCCGGGGCTCGTGCTCGGGTTCTCCAGCTTCGACGAGATCGCCACGGGCTTGCTGGTGTCGCAGGGCGTGGTGCGCGTGGTCCCGGCGCGGCGGGGGGAGACGCTGGTGCAGTCGCTGGGCGAGGCCGTGGCAGCTCCCCACCAGCCGCTCGCCGTGTCCAAGGATCCCGATGGCGTCAAGCGGCTCGGGGGCGGCGTCATGCGGGTCCGGACGGCCGTGCGACCCACGGGCTCCCGACCGGTGGACGGAGACGTGGTCCTGCGGACCGATCGGGTGTCGAGCGATCGGGCCGGCGGAAGGGACCTGGGGCAGGGGCCTGCCGTCACGGCCCAGATCCGGCTGGGAACCGACTTCGGGGATCCGGTGGTGCTGGGGCCGGGCGAGGTGTCCGACGGCGCCAAGGTGCTGGCCGCGGTGGGCTACGACGTGTTGTTCGCCTACGACCTGGCGGTTCACCCGGCGCTGGGGCAGCTGTCGGTGCGCGAGGCGCCCACGGTGCAGTGGCACACCACCTCGGAGGTGTCGGCCGCCTTCGCCGTGCAGCGCTTCGAGCAGCTCGAGGCGCTGCAGGGGCCTCCAGGGGCTGCCAGGAACGTCGAGGTGGCCGACGCGCTGTGGTTCGCTGGCCAGACCGACGAGGCGCTGGCCTACTACCGCGAGGCCGCGCGCCGGGCGGCTGGGGCTTGCGCGCCCTACCTCACCTTGGCCCAGCGAGAGCTGGCGTGGGCGGGGCCCAACCTCGCGACGGACGAGGTATCGAGCTCGCTGACGGAGACGCTGGAGGCGGCGATCTCCACGCCCTCCTGCGAGCGCGCGACGCCACTGCTCATCGGGGTGTACCGCCTGCTGGGGGAGGGCGCGAAGCTGGCGAAGCTACAGGCGGCTGGCGACCGCGACGGCTCCGGAGCCTTCATGCGGGCGCTGCTGCTCCTCGACTCGGATCCCAGCGGCGCGCAGCAGCTCCTCGACAAGGCCAACCCCGCCAGCGTGCAGCCGGTGGACCTGCAGGTCGCGCGGGCGGTGGCGGGGGCGGGCGTCGGGGACTCCGAGGGCGTGCTGCGCGAGGCCACCCAGGTGTCCAACACGCTGTCGGATCATCCGCTCACGGCGGCGTTCGGGATCCTGTCTGCCGCTTCTCGCCTCGACGATCCGGTGGCCGTGGCTCGCTCGTGGCTGCAGGCGCACCCCGATGACCCCACGGTGCAGCTGGCGCACTCCGTGGCCAGCGGTAAGCCGCCTGCGGAGTGGCCCGATCGGATGACCCAGCGCTCTGCCGACTCCCCTCAGATCCGCTGTCAGCTCGCCGTGCACCACGCCCTGTCGGGGCGGCCCGGCTACGCTCGAGCCATGCTCGACGGCAGGCCCATGCCCACGCTGGCGGACTGGTGGACGGCCCGTGCGGTGGTGGCGGCCTTCGAGGGAGACGTCGCCAAGCGGAGCGAGGCGCTGCTCAACCTGCGCCTGCGCTTCCCGCTGGCTCCCCTGGGGTACGTGGGCACGTCTCGCCCGATGGGTCCCTGAGGCTGCGCCCTACATGCGGCTGCGGGCTTCGTTGGCCGCATCTCCGGCGGCCAGCGTCATGATGCCTCCGGCGGTGGTGAAGGCCTGGCTCGTGATGCAGTGGTGGCCGGTCCACGAGCCGTCCTGGTTCTGGGCGTTCACCAGGAAGTCGCCCACCTTGCGGTCCCACTTCTGCCAGTCCTTGCCACCCTTCTCCGCGAGGGTGTCGCTGATCATCATGTAGGAAACCATCTCCTCGCCGCCGATGGAGCCGAAGCCCGCGAGCAGCGCGCCGCTGGTGTCTTGGGCGACGGCACGGGTGGCGCTCTGCTCGGCCTCCATCGCCTTCTCGCGAGCGGCGGCGGTAGGGGCGTTGCGACCCCTGCGCTTGGAGACGTCGGCGTTGCCCTTGATGGTGCTCGCCACCGCGTACAGCTGCACCCCAGCGCCGGCACTGGTGTCGAAGCTGCCGGAGGCTGCATCCACCTGGCCACTCTGGTAGCGATCGGAGCGGCGCAACACCTGCTCGTCCACGTCGACGTAGCCGAGCGCCACCACGTTGTTGAGGCCCTGGGCGGCGATGCTGCTGGAGAGCACGGGGGCCCAGCCGTTGGCGTCGAAGCTGCCGTCGGCGTTCTGTGAGCGCTCCACCTTGCGCACGGCACGCTCCAGGGCACTCTTCGCGCGTGTCTTGCGATCGCCGTCGAGGCGATGGAGGACCTCGCTCAGCATCAGGGTGGCCATGTGGGTGTCCACGAGGGGGCCCATCTTGTACTGGATCTGGGTGCCCTCGGGGGTGTTGAGCCGTGGACCCTCGGGGGCGGTCTGTACGGCTCGGATCACGAAGTCCACTCCCTTCGTGATGGCGGCGTGGTGAGCGCGGCTGCCCGCCTCGTCGCGCTGTAGCGCCAACACGGCGAAGGCGGTGGTGGCTACGTCCGAGCCCGCAGCAGACCCATCGGTGCCGTGGGCGCCGCTGGACCACCCGCCGTCCCGATGCTGGTGCTCCTCGAGCCAGCTGGTGCCCTTGCGGCGGGCGTCGCGCACCTTGCTGGATCCGTTGGTCTCGACGGCTACGGCGGGTGTCGACGGGGTGGTGCGGGCGGACTCCTGGGCGGCCTGTCCGTAGTCCGTCAGCACTGCGCTGGTCCCGCCCGCAAGCGCGTTGGCCGCCACCAGGGTGAGGACGAGGGAGAATCCGCGGGTCATGATGCCTCCGTTCGATACGGCCGGCCAACGACCTCGTGGACTCGCGCCTTACACGCATGGCGCATAAAGTGGCGGCGATGTCGACAGACCTCACGTCCTGGGCCTGGTGGCGTGCGCTGATGATCACCTCGGTGATCGCCGTGCACGGAATCTTCGTGGCCCCCGTGCCCCACGTGGTCACCCCGCAGGAGCTCACGAACCCCGTGTCTCGCGACGAGGTGCGGCGCTGGGCCGAGCGCTTCACCGCGCTGGGCTACGCCATCTCCGCCGAGGAGCTGGGCGAGCGCGTGGTGGACGTGTCGGGGGTGGTCGGAGGCTCGCACCGGAAGCTCAAGGCTCCCTTCCGGCCGCTCCTGCGCTTCACGGGCACGGGTCAGGGCTGGGCGCTGTTCGCCAACCCCGACACCCATCCCGGGCGGCTCAACATCCGGGTGAAGCGGCAAGGAGGGCGCTGGGAGCACCTGTACCTGCAGCTCGACCCCGAGCTGGACTGGTGGAAGGCGCCCCTGTCGTACCGGCGTCTGCGCGGCTGCTGGGACGAGTCGGGCTTTCGCCGCAAGCCGCGCGCGATGTATCGGCGCTTCGCTCACTGGGTGGCCGACCGGATCTTCGCCATCGATCCGGAGGTGACGACGGTGCAGGTGCGCACCCTGCGGACCCACACCACGCTGCCCGGAGAGCCCGGCGACGACAGCGTGAAGCCCTACCACGCGCTCACCGTGCAGAGGCCACAGCCATGATCCGCTGGTGGGTGGCGCTGTGGGATCGCAAGGAAGCCCCCACCGTGCTGGGGCTGATCCGCATCGGTGTGGCGCTCGTGCTGCTGGGCGACTTCCTCACCATGTGGGGCTTCGGCATCGTCGACGACCTGTACACCTCGCCCGCCTCCGGCGGCTTGGCCATCGGGGCGCAGCGGGCCTGGTGGGTGGGGTGGTTCGGCGCGACGCCGGGCAGCGCGCGCTTGCTGCACGGGTTGCTGGTGGCGAGCAGCGCAAGCTTGGCCATCGGCCTGTTCAGTCGAACCAGCGCGCTGACGTTGCTGCTGCTCTACGCCCAGTCCGCCCAGATCCTCCCCGACGCCGACCGGGCCATCGACACCCTGCTGCGCAACATCCTGATGATCCTGGTGTTCGCCCCGTGTGGGGCCATCTGGTCAGTGGATGCGTGGCTCCGCACCGGTCGCTTCGCTGGGCGCGGCGAGCTCGTCGGCGCCTGGGCTCGCTACCTGATCGTGCTGCAGCTGGTGTTGATGTACTTCACGGCAGGGGTGCAGAAGTACGCCATGCACTGGTGGCCGTGGGGCGAGTTCTCGGCGCTCTACGTCATCCTCAACGACTGGGCCTACGCCAAGTACGACTTCGGCTGGCTGTCGAAGCAGCCCTTCTACCTGCTCACGCAGCTCTCCACGGCCATCACCATGTTCTTCCAGTGGACGTACCCCGTGGTGCTCATCCACTACTTTCCCCCCGACCGGCCCGCGCGAGGGCTGCGGCGCTTGATGCAGGAGCGCCACCTACACTGGCTGTGGATCGGCGTGGGGGCGTTCTTCCACGTGGGGATCGCGGGCACCATGGCCCTGGGCATCTTCCCGTGGGGAATGCTCGTTCTGTACCCTGCCTATCTGCACCCGACGGAGCTCGACGCCCTGGTGGCGCGGGTCCGCGGCCTGCTCGGGAGGCTGTCCGGTGGCGCCCCTTCGACCGGCCCATGAGGTGTACCACCGCCTGAGATGGGGCGGTGACGTGGATCTGGACCGAGTGCAGGTGGTGGTCCTCGACCGCGTGCGTGGCACTCGGGTGTTGCCCTTCGTGGCGTTCGATCCCAAGGGGCCCATCCCCTTCAGCCGGGTGCTGGCCTTTCGCATCGACGACGAGGTGGTGTGGGACCGGCAGGCCCGCATCGACCGGGTGCTGGGGAGTGGGGCCACGCCGGGAGAGCGGCTGTCGCCCATGGCGATCGCAGGCCGGGGCCCGCTGCGGGTGCTGACCTACAATGTGCTGTTCGATCGCTACGATCCGGAGGTGGTCCGCACCGCCGAGCGGATGGACGATCTGCTGGCCACGATTCGCGACGCCGAGGCGGATCTGGTGGCGCTGCAGGAGATCCAGCTCCCCTTCCTGCGCATCCTGCTCGCGCAGGACTGGGTTCGCAGCACCTACGCCTGCACCGACGACGGCTCGGGAGACACGGTGCGCCCCTATGGCCAGGTGCTGCTGTCCCGCTGGCCCCTGACGGACGTGGAGGTGATGCGCCTGGAGGGGGACAAGCGGCATCTGTGGGCCACGGTGTGGCTCCCGGACGCCCCGAGCAACCCCGTGCGGGTGGTGGTGGTGCATCTGTCGTCGGATCGACACGACGACGCGCCACAGCGACGCCAGCGCCAGGTGGAGGTGCTCGCGGACGCCCTTCCCCCCGAGGGCCCGGCGCTGGTGCTGGGAGACTTCAACCAGGCCGAGCCCGTGGCGCTACCGCTCGACGACGTCTGGTCGGTGGTGCGGCCCGACGATCCCGGCTTCACCTACGATCCGATCCGCAACGCGCTGGCGCGAGCCCAGTCGCCCACGGGCCGGCGGCGGCGCATCGATCGCATCTTCCAGCGCGGCTTCGAGCCCGACAGCGTGGAGCTGGTGGGCGTGACCGACGCCGAATTGCCGCCGTCGGATCACCACGGCGTGCTGGCCACGATGCAGCTGGCCCAGCCTGCGACCGACACAGCGCGCATGCACGCCGCCGTGGTGCTCCCGCTTCCGCCGGAGGTGGCGGCCCACCTGGAGCCGTGGCGTCGGCGCTTCGATCCCAACCGCTGGCGCTGGCCTCCGCACGTCACCCTGTTCCACGGGCCGGTGGATTCGACCCGTCTGCACGGCTTCGTGCCTGGGGCCCGTCAGGCGTGCGCTCGGCTCGCCACGCGGTCGGTGACAGTGTCGTCGGTGGATGTTTGGCGGCAGGGGTCTCGGGTGTTGCTGGTGGTCCGCACCGACGAGCATTCCACCCAAGGGCTGCGGGAGCTGCGCGATGCGTTGCCCGAGGGTCCCTGGCCCGCCGAAGGACGCCCGCTACAGCCCCACGTCACCGTGGCACGCCTCGCGGGCGACGACCCGTCTCGGATCGAGGCGCTGAGGCAGCGACTGGAGGCGCTGCTCCCTCTGACCTGGCAGGTGGATCGCGTGGAGGTGTGGGCGCGACTCGACGCGGGCGCGATGGTGCCCCACGCTCGCATGGAGCTTCACGGCGGCCGACCGTGGGCACCGCCGTCTCTGGCCTCCGTGCTGCAGCTGCATGGCGCGGTGGCCACCCCGGAGACGACCGCCGAGCAAGGGGAGCTGATCGCGCGCGTCGAGGCGTTGGTCGGCTCGGCCGAGGTGGTCGGGTCTCGCAGTGTGGGCGCCCACCTGCCCGAGTCGGACCTCGATCTGTCGGTGCGCCATCCCGGTCCGCTGCGCGCGCGCAGACAGTGCCAAGAGCACTTCGGCGGGCGCGTCGTGGACGGAGAGGTGCCCACGCTGCGGCTGCAGCATCCCCCGACGGGGCTTGCGGAGTGGGTGGACCTGTCCTTCGGGGAGCCCGGAGAGAGCGGCGCGGTGCAGGACTGGGCTGCCATCCGCGAGATCGCAGACCAGCCTCTTGGGCCCTTGCCTTCGGCTGCGGGCCTTCCGGACATGCTGCAGGTGCTGCGCTTCGTGCGCGCTTGGGCCGCCGCGCGACAGGTCCACGATCCGGCGTGGGGGTTTCCGGGTGGTCTGGCCTACGGGATCGCAGTGGCGGCCACCGCGGGGCCCGGATCCGTGGAGGAGTGGGTGTGCCGCGTGCTCGAGCGACTCGCCGCCTCCGAGCCGTTGTTCATCGGCGCCGCTCCGCCGCCGAGTCCGGAGGACGAGGCGAGCGTGGGTCCGCCACCTCGGATCTGGACCTCCGGTGTGCCGCGTCGTGCGGTGGTGCGCCAGATCCTTCCCTGCACGTCGCGCATCCTCGTGGAGGAGCTGGAGCGCGCCCTGGTGCTCGCATGGGACGGCCGCTTCGATCTGGCCATGGAGCCTCTGATGGCGCTTCGACGTCCGATGCTGTGGCTGCACATGGAGGCGGGATCGCCCGACGCACTCGACCACGTGGTGGGGTGGACGCGGGGGCGGGCACGGAGCCTGATCGCAGCGCTGTCGGGCCCGAGCTCACTGCACACGCCGCGACCGTGGCCCCGCCTCCTCCACAGCGTGCGTCGCAAGGAGAGCCAGCCTCTGGGTTGCCGATTCGGTGTGGGAATCGAGGGGATTCCAGCCGCCGATGTGCAGGCCGCCACGGCTCACCTCGGTGCGCGCTGGCTTCACGAGCAGGATCGGCCCCCCGACGGCGTCCTGCGATTCGATACCGTACCCGGATGACCTCGGCTCGCACAGCGCGCGGTGAACAGCGATGCTCTGACGGTTCTGGCGAGCAGCGCTGCACGATCCCGCGCACTCGCTCTTCGCCGAGGAGCTAGGTCTCGGCTGCATTGTGGTCTGGGCAATCGTCGAGATGAGAAAGAGCTTTCAACTATGGATCTCGCGATCCGAGCCGAGGACGTGGCACCGATGGCCATCGTGGGGGGAGGCCAGCAGCCGGTGTGCCTCTGCACGCCCGTGGTTGGGCAGTACGGATCCGACTGATGATCCTCGAGAAGGAAGGTTTCGCCGTCGCGCGTGGCTTGGCATGACGCGTGCAAAAGCACAGAGCGACATCCGGGTGTGGTGAGGGACCGACGATGCAGCGCACGCTGTTCTCGCGAACGCACCGACCCTAGGTCGTCGCTGCTCTTTGACGTCGAAAACCCCAGGGTCTGTGCTTCCTCGTGAAGCACGACGCGATGCCGGACAGACGCCTTCGTCCGACCAGGTCCATCTCGAATGGGCTCGGGCGTAATCGAAGGTGGGATCGAGTCCACGGGCGACCGTGGACACTCAGCGGTGGTCGTGGCGACCCAGAGGGGACCAGAGCCCATGGAAGGAGTGAGTCGAGTGGTCGTTCGGCAACGGATGCCATCCCGACTCGACCACGTCGACGGAGCAACGCCTCGAAGTCGACCGAACCGGATCTCGAGAGGGATTCGTTGGAACCACCGGCAGTGGCGGCCTCCTAGGGGGGCCGTGACGTCGGACGGATCCTGGGTGCTCGCACCCAGCGGAGCGAACGGCACGGAGGAAGCGGCCGCAGTGATGCGGCACGGCTGTCGGCGTGGAATACTTCGAAGGGTAGAGCGCCGCGGAACGCACACGCCAACGCGGCGAACCCCATGTCTGGCACCGAGCTGCAACAGGCTCGGACGCCTTGACCGGAGCAAGCCATCGAAGAGGTGAGAAACCTCACGGGTGGAACATGGCCGAAGGTGTGGCAACCTCGGCCCGAAGAGCCTCGCGCTCGGGAGTGGACGGTCACGGTCGCGTCGGAGGAGGGGCACGGACGAACCCCATGGGAGGAAGATCCGACTGTTCGGCAGGATTGTCGGGTCTCGCTACGCTCTGGGCCGCCTGGTTCGGCAAACCTGGACATGCTCTCCACACACCTGCTTCACGCAGGGGGTGGGCGCGCGATCGATGCCTTCGGGCCGTCGGAGACGGCGAGCACGAGGGAAGGTGGCAAAGGCCAACGAGTCACCGTCGCACGCCCTCGGTCCACCGGGAGTGTGCCAGTGTTCCGCCCAGGCTGACCTCGGACCTCGTGTTCGGGGAACCAGAGCGCCGGCGCAAGCCTCCGAAGGGGCGTCGACCACAACCGCGATGTCAGCCCCCGACCCGAAAGGGTCGGGGGTTTTCTCTTGGATCGAGCGTCAGCGGCTGCGACGGGCCGCCAGCACGTCGCGCACACGCTCCGGGAACGTGCCCTCGAAGCGGTCACGGTAGCGGCCATCCAGCACCCTGACCCGCACGGTCCAGCGGCTGACGTCTCCGGGATCTTGGCCGATCTCCGGCTGCCCCTCGGGCGCGAGCCACGGTGACAACAAGGCCGCCTCGCGCAGGGCCGCTCGCGCCACCGCGGGACCCGCCTCGGGCAGGTGCACGCAGACCTCCGCCTCGGGCCATCGATCGAGGGTGGCGCGCACGGGATGGCGCAGCAGGAGTCGATTGGGGATGGACGTCCTCGCGCCGCGCGTGTCGACCACCCAGGTGGCCCGCAGCGCCAGGGACTCCACCCGTCCCTCGAAGCCGTCTCCGCGCACCCACAGACCGGGCTCGATTCGCCCTTCCGCAGACAGGAATGCCCACGCCACCACATCTGGCAGCACGTCGCGCAGCGACCAACCCAGGGCGAGGGCTCCGGCGACAGCGACCCAGGGCAGCACGGGGCGCAGCCCCTGAGGGAGCACGGCCGCCACGGCTCCGAGCACGAGCAGCACCGCCGTGGCGCGGCCCACGGTGTGGGTGAGGGCGGCCAGGCTGGGCAGCAGCCCACGAGGACGCAGATCGCTGCGGACCCGCTGGGCGAGCTCGGCTGCCGTGGCCGCCAGGAGGGCGCCCACGAGCAACATCAGCACGGAGAACAAGCCGCGCTCGGGGATGGTGGGCCACGTGAACAGCGGCTCGGCAGAGGGCTGGGAGGTGGCGGGTGCCTCGGGTGGCGGCGCTGCGGGCTCGGGATGTGCGGCCTCGGCCTGCGCAGGCCCAGGCGGCGTGGCCACGGGATGTGCGGGTGGCTCCACGTGCACTGGGTCGGTGTGGGCTGCAGTGGGTGGGCCGATGAAGGGGATTGGGGCGGGTGAGGACT
>JAHQVJ010000157.1 GCA_019634415.1 Myxococcales bacterium | reverse complement strand
GACCGCCGTGCTCAGCCCCGCGACGAGATCGCCACCCAGATCCTGCTGCACCTGGGCGTCGGCCGACCAGCGATCGGGGGCGGCCAGCGTGCTCAGCGCCTCGGGGACGGCCAGCTCGGGCTGCACCTGGCGCTGACCGCCGACGCTGAGGCGGCTGCGGCCCAGCCGGAGGCTCGCGTACAGGTGGGGTGACCACCGCTGCTGCAGATCGCCCTGGCGGTCCAGGGCGTCGTGGCGGAGCTCCGCCCGAAGCTCGGTTTCGCCTACCTCCCCCGTCCAGCCGACGGGGGTGGACAGCCGCCAGGCGGCGTACTGCTGGCTCGGGGTGCGCCAGGTGTCGCGTGCCAGCGACATCCCCAGCAGCGCCCGGCCAGGTCCCGCCACCAGGCGGCCGTTGCCGGCGGCGTGCTGATGGCGGCTGGTGGCTGGCCCCCAGCGGCGACCCGTGGCCGACAACGTGGCCGAGAAGGCGCTCGGCCGCTGTGGGGTCTGCCACTGCAGGGCGCCGCTCGCGCCGCTCCACCCCACGGTGCTCGTGCCGTCGGTGGCGCGCCCCACGTCTCCCAAGGCCGACAGCGCGAGGCGGTGGTCGCTCACCTTCAGATCCGCCTTGGCGTGGCCTGCAGCCCAGGTGGCGCGCACGTCGTCGAACACGCGCTGGTCAGCGGCGCCCGACGCCGACACCCCGAGGCGCTTGCCCACCAGCGGTCCCGACAAGCGGACCTGCCCGCTGGGGCTGGCCGACGGCGAGGCCACCACGCCGTGAACGCCCGCCGATCCCAGCCAGCGGGGCTCCGACGCGGGGAGCTCGAGGTGGCTCGCTGCCGGCTGCAGGAACTGGCGCTGCGCGGTGACCACTGGCGCGCGCGCCGGCAGCAGTGCCGTGAGCAGGTCCGTCACGGGCTGCCCGTCGACGTGGACCACCGATCCCGGCACGCCACCCACGACGGTGGGACCGAGGGGCACCGCGCTCTCGGCGAACACCCGATGCCAGGGCGGCGAGGCCCCCAGGGGCAGGCGGGGGAGGGGGCTTCCCACGATCAGCAGGTTCTCGGCGCTGCCGCTGATGGTGTAGGAGCGTCCGGTGGACAGCGTCTGGATCGTGCGCCGGCCAGCGCCGGGCAGTGCGTGCCCCTGCACCAGCGTGACGGAGCGCACGCTGTCCGTGACCGGGGCGCCGTCGACGGCCACCAAGCTGGTCCAGGGGCTCACCAGGCCGTAGCTCAGGGCGATGGAGCGCCCGGTGGCTGCTGCGTTGGGATCTCCTCGGCGATCCAGCCGCGTCTGCTGGGCCACCGCAGCGCGGCCCCACGCCAGCGTCACCGGGCGCGGATCCGCGACGGGCTCCGGCACCAGGGTGCGCTCCCACGGGTCTCCGGCCAAGGCCCCTCGCACGGTGACCGCCCCGTCGCTGGTTCCCTTGGTGTGGAGTACCAGGGCGCGCCCTGCGTAGAGGTCGGGGAGCGGATCCTCGAGCACCGTGGCGCCTGGCCACTCCACCTGCAGGTCCGTGAGCACGGGGCCGGTCATGGCCGTGGCCACCGGCGCGAGGGCGCGGATCACGTCGTCGCTGGGCGTGACGCGTGCCGTGGTGCCGCCGCTGGCGTGGGCGAGCTCGGTGAGCAGCCAGTCGTGGGGGGCGGCCCCGAAGGCGGCGGTGTGCACCGTCGCGCGCCCGCTGGAGACCACCTGTCGGATGGCGTCCCACTCGTGGGCCACCGCCGCGTCCGAGAGCAGCACCACCGACAGCGGACGCTCCTCGGGCACCGGCAGCGCCAGCGCGAAGCGCAGGGCGAGGGCCAGTGCCGTGCCGCCCCCCCGCGGGAGCGCCTGCAGCCCCGTCTGCGCCTGCCGCAGGGCTGCGGGCGTGGGGGGCTGGCGCACGGAGATCCCGCGCACCACGTCATCGAAGGCCAGCACCGTGAAGCGGTCCTCGGGTCGCAGCTTCGACAGCAGGTGCAGCGCACCTTCGGTCAGCTGGGCGGACAGGGGGCCCTGCGTGCTCTCCGAGGTGTCCACCAGCACCACCACGTCGCGTGGGGGCGGGCTGGTGGCCACGCCGCTGGCGGGGGGCTCGATGAGCAGCAGGCCGTGCTGCTCTCCGGTCCACGCTGCCAGCTCGGGCTGCACCCCCGCCATGCCCCAGCGCACCACCAGGTCGCGGTTCGGCGTGGCGTTCCGCAGGGCGATCCGGGCATCGGATCCGTCGAGGGAGCCCGAGGTGGGGTGGCTCACGGCATCGATCCAGGCCACGGGGAGCGCGCCTCCGTGCACCGTGAGCGACACGTCCACCCCTGGGGTGTGCTCCTGCGAGGCCTCCACGTGGTAGAGCGCCGGCACGCTGCGCGGGTCGTCCACGGCGAAGCGTGGGGTGACGCTCATCGGCCAGGCCAGCTCCCACACGCCGTCGGTGCGGCTGACGGGAACCACCATGCGCAGCTCCATCGACACCCGGGCGCCGGGATCGATGTTGGCCACGCGCTGGCTCACCAGCCCTGGCGCGGCGTCTTCGAGCAGCGTGGCCAGCGACCCCGCCTGCAGCGCCCGTGCGTAGTCGACGCGTGCGCGCGCCCGATCCCGGATCTCCGTGCTCAGCACCCGCTCGTTCACCGTGACGGTGAGATGGTCGACGGCCGCTCCGGCGGGCACGGGCACCTGCAGCTCCGCGGTGATCGGCCAGTCCAAGGGATTGTCGAAGGTGCGGTGCAGCTCGACGGACGCCAGCGGCCCCGTCACGTGGACGGTCATCGACGTCTGCGCCCCGGGTAGCGTCGCCACCTCGGTGCCCCACGATGCCAGGGTCACCCAACCGAGCAGCACGTCGTTCCTCCGCGGTGGGGAATGCGCCACAGTAAGCCGTACACTGCGTCGGTGCTTCCAGGGTCCGATCATGTCACGCTTCCTCGACCTCGTCTTCGCCATAGGCATCGTGCTGCCCTTCGTGGTGCACGCAGCGGCGCTGCTCGCCTTGATCCCGCGCCGAGCCGTGCGCTGGTTCTGGCTGGGGGCGATCGTGGGGGCGACGTGGGAGATCCCGCTGTTTGCGTTGGGCCCCGTGCTCAACGCGGCCCCGCTGGTGCTCCAGTCTCAGGCCTTCCCCGTGCATCCTGCATTGCAGCCTTTGGTGTTCAGCTTCGTGGATGGTGGGCTGTTTCTGTGTGGAATGGGATGGCTGCACCTGCTGCCGAAGGGGTGGCGCGGCCTGGGGCAGCTCGACGCGCGCGCACTGGCGGTGCTGCTGGTGTGGGGGCTGCTGGTGTCGATCGGGCGTGAGTTCCTGCTTGCAGACTTGGGGGTGATCCGCGTGACCCCCCAACCCTTCAATCCCGTGGTCACCGAGGTGAGCGGAGTGGCCATCACGGCCGCTCCCCACCTGCTGGCGGCGGTCATGGCGGTGCTCTACTACCTGCTGGTGTTCCGTGACCGGAGGCTCAACGGCCCCCAGCCCGCGGTGTTTCGCTGGTAGGCATCCGCACGATCAGCACGAAGGAGCCATCGCTGCTGGCCGTGGTCGTTGCCTGTGCCGCCGTGATGCGGTGGGTGCCGGTCAGCTCGGTGAAGGAGGCCACGGAGCCCGCCTCGCCGACCACGGCGTAGCTGGGGAAGGGGAGCCCGTTGACTGTGGCCCGAAGGTGGTCCGGCGACATGCCTCGGAGCAGCTGGTCGCTGCCGGTCAAGGGGGGCCGACACGTCCATCGCGAGGGTGTCGGCGTCGCCGAACCAGAACGCCGTGCCGGGATCTCCGCCCGAGAGCGAGCCGTCGTTGAAGGCGAGCCACTGATCGGACTCGTGCCGGCTCCGCCGCCACTGTACTGATTGGCCGCGAACTGCGTTTGCAGCTGATCGGCGAGGCTCGGCGTGTCGTCACCAGAACCCGTCGCCACGAGCTGCGTGATGGTGTCGGATCCCAGGTTGTGGACCACACGGACCGTGGCGTCCACGTCGACGCCGGAGAGGTTCTCGAAGATCTCGGTGTAGCGGACCACCGGGACCTCCGCGGCTCCCCAGATCTTGCGGGTGACGCGCAACCCCGACAGGGTGGTGGGTCCGAGGGTGAGCTCGCTGCCGTCCTCGAGCGCGCTGCTGGTGCTCGTGAAGCCCAGTCCGTTCACGGTGAGCCCGAAGCACCGATGGCCACGACGTCGAAGTCGTCGAGGCTCCGGCCCTCTCCTGCGGCTCCGGTGGCCGTGGACACGGACCCCGACACCTCGGCAGAATCTGAATCAGGGCCGGTGAGGCCACCAGGCCCCCTCGGGCCTGCGGGTCCGGGCTCTCCGGGGGAGCCTAAGCAGGCAGACAGCCCGCCGAGTGCAGCGATGATCGACGCGAAGAGGGATCGCACGAAGGGCTCCAGGGCTACGCGCGACCTCTACGTAGACGAGGCTGGAGCCCCGCCAAGATTCCTGTCGATCTCGCTACTGCCCAGCCAGGGTCCAGCTCCGGCGAAGTCGGCGGGGTTCGCTGGTAGCCGACGGAGTGCTACGGCCCTCTGGTCCTTCCGTGGTCATCACGATTTCGAGGAGGACGATGCTAGCCCAACTCGTTCTGAATCTTTCGTACTCCACCAGCTTGTTGTGACCAAGGAAGCGTCTCATCTCGGTGACGTGTCTGAGGGTGAAGGTGGTCGCGGCGCGCGAAGTCGAGGGGATCCGAAGCCGTAGTGAACGGCCACGAGCTCCAGAATGTCAGTTGAAGGCTGCATTATTAGAGTGACAGAGTGCTCGCCTGAGTGCGCGATCGCCATGGACAGTGGCCCCCGCCAGGTGAAGTCCCATTCTCCCTTCAGCGGCAGGTCTGTGAGGGGCATCCCGGCATACAGCAGGGTGTCATTGACCCAGACGTCTCCGCGAAAGACACTGCCCGGATGCCAAGGATCACGTTGGACCGGATCGCCGAGCAGCGCGGAGACGTCCGTGACCCATCCGCTAGCATGCCATTCGAGCACGACCAGCCCGCAGCTGTCGAACACGTGGCGGCAGTTGTTGCGAGCCCCAGGAGGGGGACGCTTCTCTGGCTCCCATACGCGCGCTTCGCTGTTGAGTACGTTGTTGAACCAAGATGGTTCTGCTGGTTCGGGCACGACCCGATCGCGAAGCACGAGGTGTTGGGGTAGCAACTGCATCTTCATCGGGGGATCAAGGGGACGGAAGGTTATCGATGATGCTTGGGTCCGTGGGCCGTGGAATCACATCCCTCGCGAGAGAGTCTAGCTCTGGCCCGATGACCGCGTCGACGTCTGTGGGACTCATGCCTGCTGCCTCCAGCTTCCGACGATAATTGAGAAGCTCGGTCTCGTATCCAGCCTTTCGAGCGTTTTCTTCGGTGGCGCGGGTACCAATGTTTGATGAATCGTCTTTGCCGCCATGAGCTCTAGCATGCAGGTGATCGCCGACTGGCAAGTCAGGATCGCCTCTCTTGTATACGGGACGTTGCGGGTCTGGGTACGAAATGTCGCGGTCGGCGTAGTCGTCGTCATCGTCGCCGCAGTTGGTGTTGTGCACCAGCAGCCCGAGGCCCTGCCCCTCGACCTCGCGCACGAAGTAGTTCTCCACTCCGTGGATGGTGAGGTTGAAGACGTCCACCGGCCCCGGACGAGGGGTGATGGAGAGCAGGTGGGCCAGGCCCCCGCCCAGCGTCTGGAAGGCTTCACCCGGCGCCACGCGGTCCAGGCGCTGCCAGCCGCTTGCCTCGGGTAGGTAGAACGGGTGGTCGGGGGTGGCGGTCACCGTCTGCACGCTGCCGTCGGGGAAGGCCACCTGTGCGTCCATCACCGCCGGAACCTGGCGACGCCACGTCTCCGCGACCACCGACAGCACCTCGTTCGTGGCCCGGAAGAGGAGATCGCTCCCGCCTGCCTCCGTGGCCGTGTCGAACACGAAGCTGGCGTAGGCGAAGCGCTCCTCGGGCTCGAGATCCCAGGCTCGGGTGAGTCCTTCCTCCGGACCGAGCCTCCACACCCAGTCCGCTCCGCGGGGCGCCTGCAGCGTGCGGCCCGCACGCCACGTCGCATGGGCCAGTCGGAGGTCCTCCACGCTGGCCGCACCGAGATCCGCTACACCGTCCAGCTCGACGGTCCAGAGGTGACCGCGATGGAGGTAGCTATCGCCTACCTCGAGGTCTGCACCCTCGACGTGCAGCCACTGTGCGGTCTGCGGATCGAAGGTGGCGACCGTCTCCCTCGCGTCGGGCAGCTCGGGTGTGCCTCCTCCGCAGGCCGCCAGCAGCAGGGCTGGGGCGAGGGTCGCGGCGCGGGAGCGCCGCAGGCGTCCACAGGCATGCTCCTCGGGCGGTGGCACCGCCTCCGCGAGCACCTGCCAGCTCGTCGGGACGTGCTCCGTCTGAGCCGCCACCACGATGTCGCCTGGTTGGAGCTCCTCGATGGGTCTACCACCGGTGGGGGTCATGACCTGGGTACCTGCCACGAAGCAACGCCTGCGGCACCGCCGGAAGGCCTTCTTGGCGAACCTCTGTGCCTTCCTGGTGAGGCGAGCGCCGAGCGCACCGGTGCCTCCCGTCACTCCTGCGACGGCGAGCTGTTTCAGGAGCCCGTAGGACATCTTTCCGAGCTCTACGCCGGCCCTGTCGCGGGCGTCCTCCGAGGCGTCGCTGTCGTTCAGTGCGGTGTGTAGGTTCTCCGAGAGGGCTTCGAGGTCGTTGAGCCCCACCAGGTCCTTGAGGAGGTTGACCCAAAACTCTGGCGTCTGTGCCTGGGCCTTGAGTGCCCTCCAGAGCTGCCGCCCGTTCTCCAGATTCAGACTCTGGAGATTGGCCACGAGGTTCCGATAGCTGGAGGCTTCCTCGTAGAATGCCTGCTTCACACCCTTCCAGGCGTTTCGCATCAGCCTTCGCGCATGCCGTCGCGCTTTGCGGTCACTTAGGTTGGTTTCGACGATGACTTCGTACGTCTCTTTGCCCTCGAGGAACTCGACGTCACCACTCTGGATCATGCTCGCGACGGCCCTGATGAGCTCCTTCTTGGCCTTGCGGGCCGCCTTTCTGGCTTCGCGCCTCTCCCGTCGCCTCTCCCGCTTGGCCTTGCGCTTCTGGCCTCGCGTGTCGACCTCCACGAGGACCTTCTCACCGCTCTTGTTGGTGTTCTCGGTCAGGACCCGAAGCTTCTTGTTCTCTCCACTGGACTCGCCGAAGGGGCCGCAGTCCGACCTGCAGACGAACGGCTTCTTGACCCACCCGACCGGCGTGACCTGCCATTCCCACATCGACATGTCGTCCGAGCCCAAGGAGTGGGCGTCCGAGCCCACGGGTCCCGGGCATCCCGGTCCCTGGCCGTAGTGGCAGGGCACGATGGGCGACATCGGGGTCATCAGCTTGTCGAGGTCCACGGCGTAGATGCCCAGATCGGGGCTCACCGTGTTGACCGACGTGATCCAGTCGGCATCTGCGATCCCCGAGGTGTCGAAGGTGGCAGGGTTGGTGTCGATCTCGGGGGCCGGCAGGGAGTTGCCCGACGACGTGGAGATGTCCGCCGGATCGGAGCAGTCCGGAGACAGACCCATCGCGTCGCTGTACTTGAGGGGATCGGCCTTGGCGAACACCGTACGGTGGTCTCCGCCGATGAGGCCCGCAGGGTCCAGCGACAGGAACTGCCCAGTGGCGCTGTCGAGCACCCGATGTCGGGCGAAGTGCAGCGTGGAGGTTCCGTCGATGAGCTGCATGCCGCCATAGGCGAGCAGATCTGCAGGCTGTGGCCCTGCCGTGGCACCGATCCCGAAGGCGTTTCCTGCCTCGACGCGGGTGGAATCCTCGGCGATGGGACTTCCCGTCGTGTTTGCATCCTTGGTGATGGATTCCTGCAGGTTGCCCAAGCCGTCGAACAGCAGTCGTTGCGTTCCGCTGGGACCCTCCACGAACACCAGGGTTTCGTTGCTCGGAAGCTCCTCCTCGATGGGTGAGCCTGCCGGATTGTGCGGGTCCCAGTGGGTGATCCGCAGCTGGCCTGCCTCCTCGCGGGCCACTGGCATACCGGCGGCATCCCGCACATAGCGGACGGTGATGCCGCCCACGGTGGTGCTGCGAACGGCGCCCGTGGCGTCCCTCACGAAGGTCGCGCCATCGTGGTTGGTGGTCACGCCGTGCCATGCATCGTAGGTCACCGCATTGGTGCCCACGCTGTCGATCAAGCCGTTCGTGGTGTAGCTGATGGCGGTGTTCACGGGGCCGCCACCCAGATCCACGTCGGTGGCGGTGCGCCGGCCTGCGGAGTCCAGGGTGTAGCTGTAGGTGCTGCTGACCACACCGCCCTGGCTTCGGGTCTCGCTCTGCAGGTACCCGGCTCCAGTGTAGGTGTATTCCTCCTCGTAGCTGGCCCCGTAGTGGGTCTGGATCGCCTCGGTCAGCTGACCGAGCTGGTTGTAGTCAGGGTTCCAGATCTTCTCCACGACACCCGCCACGTCCTCCTCACGCAGGTCCAGGCGACCCAGGGCATCGTAGGTGAGGCTGACCGTGGAGCCGGAGCCACCGAAGGTGCGCACGACCTCGATGGGACGTCCGACGTCGTCGCGGTCCGTGACCGTGAAGAGCGTGTCGGGGCCTTGAGCCACGAGGTCCAGCTCGTGGTCGAACACCGCGCCGTAGTCGTAGGTGACCCGCTTGCCCGACGGACCTTCGACCCAAGCCAGCACACCGTTGTCGTGGTAGCCGAACTGGGTGACGTCCGAGCCCCCCGCGTTGATCTCCAGTCCGCGGCTGGTGAGTCGTCCCGTCGCGTCGTAGCCGAAGGTCGTCTCCACGAGATCGACACCCACGGGTGCCGTGGTCACGGCCGACGTCTCGGTGGGGTTGCCGAAGGCGTCGAAGGACTCGTAGGTCCGTGTGACGACCTCCCCTACAGAGGTGAAGTCGACCTCCTCCACCCGACCCACGTCGTCCACGCTGTACACGATGGTGCGGGTGTCGCCTCCTCCCTCGGGCTCGAGCTCCTCCGACGAGACGTACACGCCCGAGCCACTGGGGGACGGGCTGTAGTGCAGGGTGCGCACGAGGCCCAGGTAGGTCTCGGTCTTCATCAAGCCGTGCACGTCGTAGGTGAAGTCGGTGCGTTCGCCGTCGGCGTCGACCCAGTCCTCCCGACCGGCGGCGGTCCACCCGAAGGAGCGGACGGGTGCCGTACCCGTTGCTGCCGGATCGAACGGACCTGTGATCGAGGTGACGTTTCCGTCTGCGTCGTGGACGTGATCGGTCTGCTGGAGCACGGTGCCGTCGCTGGCCACCGTGCGCTCCTGCGTCAGGTACAGCCCGTCGAAGGTCTGCTCCAGCTTGGAGCCGTCCGCGCGCTGCAGCGACACCATGCGCCCCAGCCCGTCTTGGCGCAGGATCGTGGTGTTGCCCTCCCCGTCGGTACTCGACGTCACACGCAGTCCGTCGAAGGGCGTGGCGATGTGGGGCAGGGGACGGAAGTAGGCGTACGTGGTGGTGACGACATTGGAGCCGAGCGACTCCTCGTACACGGGTAGTCCAGTCAGATCGTAGCGAGTGACGCGCGAGTAGCCCTCCTCGTCGATGTGGACGCGAGGCCTGCCGAGCACGTCGTACTGGACCTCCTCGGTGTTTCCGAGAGGATCGGTGGCGGTGAGCTGCCTTCCCCAGCTGTCGTAGGTGTAGGTCCAGGTGCTCGACCCGGCGGAGGTTGGGCTCACGGTCTCGGTGAGCACACGCTCCGAGACGCCGTCGTAGGTGTAGACGCGCTGCTCGGCAGGGATCGGGTCCGTGCCCACGGTCGTCTTGGTGATGCGCTCGAGGGCATCGTACTCGAAGCTCTTCACCCCAGCTGCGGTGGTCTCCGTCTGCAGGCGGCCGATCTCGTCGTAGGTCAGTGTCTTGACCTTGGAGCCACCCAGGTATTCCTCGAGCAGTCTGCCATCGTGGGAGTACACGTAGGAGGTGGTCTTTCCGTCCGCATCGGTGGTGCCTACCAGGTTTCCGTCACCGTCGAAGGTGTGCAGTGTGGTCCCCTCCGTGGGGCTCTCCACCTTCGTGTTGTGTCCGAACGCATCCGTGAACTGGAAGGAGTATTGGGTGAACGAGCCGTGGTTCCGCTCGATCTGCAGGCGCGATCCGCCGCTACCTGCAGGCCAAGGGCCGAGGGGTACTCGGTTGGTCTCGTGGCCCAGGCTGTTGACGATCTGGATGGTGCGGCCCAGCTCGTCGGTGGTCACTCGCTCCCAGTAGCCCTGCCGGTTCGTCGTGGTGGTCTGCAGGTGCTTCAGGTTGTCGATGGTGTAGTCGACCGTCTCGATGGTGGCCCACTCCGACCACACGTCGGGGGCGGTCTCCTCCCACAGCTTGGCCGAGGTCTTCCGCCCCAGGGCGTCGTACTCGTAGACAGACTTGGCACCGTCTGGGCGGAGGTGCTCCACCATCTCGCCAGCGGTGTTGTAGGAGAAGCTCTCCACCAGCTGGGTGAGCACGTTCTGATCCGTGTCGTCGACGGACGGCTCGGAGCTGTCGAAGGACCGCGTCGCGAGGCGATTGCGCGTGTCGTACGTCATGACCTGCACGCCTTCGGCGTCGTCGGTCTGCCAGGGCTGGCCCAGGACCGTGAGGTCCACGAACGACTCGACCAGGGTGTCCACTCTGGACTCGCGATGGATGGTGGACCAGTCCTCCACGTCGACGAGGTTGTCCGGGCTGCCCGAAGAATCGAGCACGTCCACCGTCACGTCCCGATGGGGCAGCACGTAGTGGTAGGTGGTTCCCCAGCTGACCGTTGTGTCGTCGTCGGAGGCCGGATCCTGGTCCATGATGATGCGGCCGTAGCCGTCGCGTGTGAGCCGCGACGCCGCGACGGATTCCCCCTCGAACCAGCTGGGCGCGACTCCGATCTCCTTGCCCTCCGTGGACAGTCCCGTCCACGTCCTCTGCACGGGGTGGTTGGGATCACAGTTGTGATCGGTGCCGCCCACACACACTTCCACGAGGATGGTGCGATCCCACTCGTCCTTGTAGGTGCGGGTGATCTTGCCGAAGTCGTCGCGCACCGTCTGCTGGGGTGCGCCGTAGGGGTCGGCGGAGATGTCTGCAGCCGTGAGGGTGTCGTCGTAGCGATATTCCGAGCGACCCACCGCCATCGGGATGACGTCGGGGTGCGTGCCGGGATCCACCTCCACCACCTCGAGCCGACCCAGCCAGTCGTAGTCGTAGTCGGTGGTCAGGCCACGGAAGGAGTCGGTGTCCGTTCGGCAGTGGTCGTCGTACAGCGTCTCGCGCGTCTCGCCGACAGCGTTGATCTCCAGTACGTCTCTGCAGTACTCGAGGACCGACCAACGCTGGGTGCGCGTGGTGCCGTCGCTCATGGTGAGCATGGTCTCGAGGATCTCACCAAAGGGATGCCAGAGCTGGGTGACCGTGTGGCAGTCCTCCACGCCACTGCTGTCGAAGCCGCCACAGTCCAGCTTCTGATCGGGGCGATCGACCCCGTGGGGGGACCATGACAGCACCTTGCTCCTGGCGATCTGAGGCCCCACGCTGCCGGGCTCTCCCTCGAAGGTCACGCTCTCCGACAGACGCTGCAGGTTGGGGTACCCCGCGATCGACTCCCACGTGAACTCGGTGGTGCGATCGTCGAGGGAGGTCGTGGTGTCTCGCCGCTCGATGGTGCGGAGCTGTCGCTGCGTGGGCAGGTCGAACTCGTAGGCCGTGACGTAGGCCGAGCTTCCCGATGTGCGCGCTGCGTCCACCCGGTGGCTCTCGTAGTGCGCGTAGTCCAGCGGATCCGGCATCGCCACGTCTGCAGGCTGTGCGAAGCGCAGCGGAGGAAACGCGGTGGGTGCATCCCGCCATCCGTCCACGTCCGGCAACCGATACAGATCGTCGAAGCCCGCCTGCTCGAAGTGCGTGTGGGTGAGGGGATAGTTGAGCACCTCCCATGCGTTGTACGCCAGCTCTCCCACGGCCGAGGCCCCGCCAAATCGATCGGGGTACCGGAAGATGCCGGCGGTCGCGTAGATGGAGGAGGCGGACGCCGAGGTGGCCTGAGGGAGCCCCACGCGGTGGCAGTGCTCCAGCAGCTCGTCCAGATCCTGATCAGCGCTGGGGCCGTTCTCGTAGGTGCAGCTCTGGATGCGTGGGTTGAACCGAGCTTGGTGGAGCGGCCAGACGGGTGGATCGGACACCCACCAGTTCAGCGACAGCCCCACTCCGGCGATGTGCCCGTAGATGTGGATGTCTGCACGCTCGAGCGTTCCGTTCAGCCGGTACCGTGCGGCCCACAGAGGACTTCCGCGCAGCGCTGGGGTCGTGTAGAAGCCGAAGCTGTCGATGATGCCGTGGCGCTTGCGCTCCACTACGCCGAAGCCACCGAAGCCGTTGTGGTTGGAGCCTCCTCTGCCGTAGCGGAGCTCGATGGTTCCCTCCGGACCGGAGATCTCGGAGAGGACCTCGACGGACCGGGTCAGATCGGGGTTGTCGTGGTTCGCGCTCGCCGAGCTCTCCCACGTGAGCGCCATCTCGCCGCCCGATGGCATCTCGATGCCCACGAGTCGTCCACGGCTCCGGCCGAGCGTGCTCTTGCGGAGCGTGACGCAGAAGGGCGTGCCGCACGAAGTGGCTTGCGGCAAGATGGGGTTCGGCGGGTCGTGATCGGGATCGGTCTGTACCTCGAGGATGTCGGCGAACCCATCCCCCGTGAAGTCGGCCATCACCATGTGGTTGCCGCCCTGGAAGCAGCTGTCTCCGGCCGTGGTCGAGGCGATGCCGAAGTCGAGCTCGCTCGGTGCCTGGTAGGTGAGGGTGTAGGGCGGGGCGTAGCCGCCTGCGACCAGGTTCTCCTTGTAGGTGGCGCTGAGGGTGTCGAGCGCGAATCCCTCCACCACGCCGCGGTAGCGAGAGCCCATCACCGCGAGCCCACCGTTGCTGTCGCTGTCGCCCGAGCCCACCAGCATCGTGGTGCCGTCGATGTCGCCTCGGATCGACATCAGGCTGTGGATCGTGCGGTCCTTGTCTGGTCCCGACTTGCGCGGAACCTCCATGAGGAATGGTGCCCCCGCAGCAAGGCCGCTGTCGAAGAACGCACCGAATCCGTCGCCGAAGTAGATCCGCGAGAACGCGCTGTTCGGATCGGGAGCTGCGTTGGGGGCATCGGGCACCCACCGGCACTCGTCGTCGTCGTTGCCCGCGGGGCAGTCGACGTGTCTGCGCCAGGCCATGTACAGCGAGACCACCATGTCCGTCGCGCCGTCACCGTTGACGTCCATGAAGCGAACGTGCTCGGTCTGGTCTTCGGGATCTGCATGGAATGGCCATCCCGCCTTGTCGATGAGGGAGTGGAGGTTCCAGTCGTCCAGACCTGCCGCCTCCAGATTGAGCGGGCTCGGGTCCGTTCCATCGAACCAAGGCTCGCTACAGCTGTTGCGGTACCACTGCCACGTCTGGCCCTGCTCGATCAGGTCGACGCAGCCATCGGCGTTCACGTCGGCGAACTGGCCGTCGATCCAAGCCTGCTTGTCCACCCCCAGCACGGCGCCGCTGCCGAAGTCGTCCTCGTAGGGATCGTATCGGTATACGGTCGTCGCCTCGTTGGCGCCCTCGTACAGGATCTCGCTGAAGCCATCGCCGTCCAGATCCACGACGTCGAAGGCATCGGGACCAGAGAATTTGTTGAAGGTGGTGTTGTCGAAGGGGAGGTCCCACACGTCCGTGGCGGGGTCTTCGACGAAGGTGCCGTCCTCCTCGCTCCACACGCGCTTCAGCGTGTTCTGCTCACATCCCTGTGCCTGGTTCGTCCCACACCACACCCGTGACATCGTCAGATCGGTGCTGCCGTCGCGGTTCAGGTGCATCGGCAGGATGAACATGCGGTCGGTCTCGTTGTTCCAGCCAGGCATGAAGTCGTCGGTCACGGCGTCCAGCTCTCCGAAGTCGAAGGCACCGGTGACGTCGACGGGAGCCGAGTAGGTGAGAGGATCGAAGGCGTATTCGTACTTGCGGAGCTGCAGGCTCTCCCCGCTGGGGCCGAGCCGGCTGATCGTACGCAGATAGGAGGCCGAGTTGTTGTCGTCCTGGCTCGACGTGTCCTGGTCGAGGTAGGTCAGCTGATAGTGCGAGAACTCGGTGGTCTCGGAGAACACCTCGATGTCGGTGAGGCGCTCGGTCAGGAACGTCGGCCTACCCGATGCGGTGCTCATTCTCGGGTAGGGGTGTGGTCCATAGGTGAAGGTCACCTTCTCGCGAGGGTTGCCGATGGGCATTCCGTACCGGATTTCCTTCAGGCGGTGGTGCCGGCTGTCGCCGAACCAGTAGTCGGCATCCGCCGGCCCCGAGACAGCGGGTCCGATCTCGTAGTCGTAGATGATCTGAAGCCCGAAGGGATCGGTGAACAGGGAGGGGAGCCATCGCACCGTGTTGCACAGCTCGTCGCCACGGCCACAGAACTCGAAGTCGTCGTGGTAGGCCGAGTTGTCGGGGAGTAGAAGCCCCCCTCCTCCACCAACGGGAAAGTCCGCCTCGTACAGCGAGCGGCCCAGCGAATTGGCCAGAGCGACCGTGGCGTTGTCGCCGGTGACTCCCTCGATGGTGCCGTAGACGAGGGTGCTCCCGTCCGGCAGGTGCGCCGTCCACGTGTTGGAGGGATCGTCGTAGATGAGGACGCGACCGTCCTGCTGCTCGGGCTCCCAGCCGCGGTTCGTGTTCCACAGGATGGATCCGCCCAAGACGTAGCGATCGGCAGCGGTCTGGTTGGGGGGCCCACCCGTCTCGCTCTGACGCAGGATCGGAGCCTCCTGCTGGAGCAAGAAGCCCACTCCGAGTCCGGTGTCTCGGGCGCGGTGGTCGTGCACGATGGCGAGCTTGGGTGCCGTGCCGTTGGGGGCCTTCGGCACGGCGATCTCGACCGTGTCGGGGAACGATCCGGTGTGCAGCCCAGCGTTGGGCATGATGGGATCGCGCGGGTCTCCTGCGGCTTGGTTCGTGTTCCAGCCAGAAGCCTTCGACCAGATCGTGCCAGGAGGGATCGTCTCTCCTTCACCTCCGCCCATGAAGGCGCTCAGGAAGCTTCGCTCGCCCTGCTCCTTCGAGCCGGGGCGGGACGCGTCCTTTCCGGGTCGAGCCGACATGCGCGGACCCAGCGGCAGCACCGTCTGCTCGGGGAGCACGGCGGCACCGTAGTTGCGTGGCGCACGGTTCGTCCGGGCAGCAAATGACGAGCGATCCGTGCAGCCCCCGTGCTCCGAACAGTAGGGATCTTCGCTCTCGATGGCCTTGGGCTCGTCTCGCTGCGCTTCACAGCGGGGATCGTCGGCGCAGTCCGGGTCGTCGCAGCCCATCCAACCGTCGACGTCCACGTCTCGCCACTCACCGCAGGCCGTCTCACGCTCGGAGCGCTCGGCCACGTTGACGACGACTCCTCCGCGAGGGCCGAGATCGGCCCACTTGGGCTCGTCCCCACAGGTTCCGCTCGCGGCCAGATCGTAGACGTGATCCACTGCGACCACGACCGTCTGGCCTTGCGTCAGCTCCGCCACCACCTGCCCGGCGTGGCCTTCGCGTCCGACACCCGCCGAGCCACACGTCAGCTCTTCGCCGCCGCAGCTGTCGAACAACGCGATCGCGGCGCTGAAGGCAGATCCGGCGGCATCGAAGACGTAGCTGCCATCGTGGGGAGCGGTGAACGGCACCGCGAAGTCGGAGCCGCCGCCGAGGGAGCAGGACAGTCGATGCTCGTCCGCGAGGCCGTCCAGGGTTCCGCGGATCTGGTTCGGCACCGTGACCAGCTGCCGGCCATCCAGACAGTCCACCGGGGGGCACGCGGGATCGTCGGCGCAGCGCGAGTCCGCGCAGTCGACCTGGCAGTCGTGGTTGTTGTCGACGCCATCGGTGCAGTCCTCGGCGCAGAACGGCGAGGTGTCGCAGGCGCTGTCGTCACAGTCGATGGCGCCGTCGCCATCGTTGTCCATGGCATCGAGGCAGTCCTCGGGGCAGGCATCGTCGAAGGTGCAGGCGTCGTCCGTGCAGTCGATGCGGCCGTCGAGGTCGTTGTCGACGCCGTCGGTGCAGTCCTCCGTCGCGAGCCGGACCGACAACTCGAAAGGCCCGGTGTCGTCGGTGGCGGACTGGACCACAGCCACCACCGACTCGCCCTCCGCGAGCTCCAGCAGGATCTCGGTGCGACCCGTCGCTCCGTCCTCACAGGCCAGCGACGTGCCATCGCAGTGAGGCAGCACGGCGAGTGAGCTGGCCGTGGAGGACGTCAGCTCGAAGACGTAGGCGCCGCCGTGCGGTGCAGTGAAGGACGCGGTGGCGTCGGGCCCTTGCGCGCCGCAAGGCGTGTCGTGCGTGTCTGCCTGTCCAGCGGTGGTGCCGGTGAACACGGCCGGAAGCGTGCTCGGCATCGCGTCGGACGGACACTCGGCACAGAGCGTCGACGTCGCACAGTCCTCGTCCTGGCAGTCGAGGTGGCCGTCGAGGTCTGTGTCGATCCCGTCATCGCACGCGCCCTCGGCAGCCTCGAGGGTGGAGACGACCAGCTCGAAGAAGCCCTCTTCGCCTCTGGGGTCTCCGTCGACCACCAAGACCACGGACGCTCCCGCACTCAGCGAGAGCAGCAGAGGATCGGTGCCCGTCGCTGTGGTGGAGCAGGCAAGCTCGGGCCCGCCGCATCCATCCAGCGCGTAGACCTGTACAGGGACCTCGCTGTGGACCAGGCTGACGAGGTAGTCGCCGTCGTCGGGTGCCGTGAACAGGAGGCCTACGTCCTCTCCGGAAGAGGAGTCGTCACAGCCCGTGCCTACCCGATGGTCCCCATGACCCGCCAAGTTGCCCGAGAAGTGGGCTGGCAAGGTCATCTCCAGTACCGCGCTCACACAGGATGGCGCGTTCTCCATCGTGTCTGCCGTGAGCGGCGCCTCCTCGGGAGCGGCAAGCTCCAGTCGGGATGCGGCCTCGTCGGGGCCTTCGGGCGGGGAGGCGTGGGGCGAGGGCCGGCAGGCCATCGCGGTCATCCATAGAAACGTATAGACCGTTCGCATTGGTTTCCAAGGGCATGGGTTGCAGAAACCGTAGCGCCGTCGACGTCGATGATTTTTAACAGTGGGGTGCACACCTAAGCGTTGCATTTCAACAACGTTGGAGCCTGGGCCGCGGACCACGGTGTTGCCTGCTGACGATCGCATGACAACACTGGCGTCGCTGGGCACCGTCTGGAGCGGATAGGCTGAGTCCCCCACTTGCAGAGCACCGTTCGAGTAGCGCCTCTTCAACCGAGGGCGGAGGTTCGACGTGCCCAGACTCTTTGCGTTGTTTTTCATGTCCTTGGCGATCGGTGCCTGCTTGGATGCAGATCTGCCGACTGCCATGGAGGTCGGCTCGTGTGGCGCCTGCCGGGGAAGCCCGATGTGCGACCCCGAGGAGCCCGTCGAAGGCGACTCCTGCGGAGACACGGAGGGAATCAACTGCTTCTACTGCACCGACACGGAGGCGTTCGACGTCGGTGGCACACGGTGGGTGTGCAACGCGTCCACCGACGGTCTGTGGGAGCGGGATCGGGCGTACGACTGCGCGCCCTCCTCTCCGTAGTCGCCGCGGCGCGGGGCGCTGGCTACTGACCAGCCAGCACGCTGATGTCCGCGCCCAGCGCCTCGGCCACCCGGATCCCCGACAGCATCGCGCCGTTGACGGTGGCGTGATGGTCGAAGGCGGTGTGCTCTCCGGCGAAGTGCAGGAGGGGCCCTTCGGCACGGCCGAGCTCGGCGAAGTCGGCGGGGCTCGCGCCCAGGGCCACGTGGCTGTAGGAGCCGCGCGCGAACTCGTCGGCGCGCCAGCGAGTCACGTGGGTGGCCGTGGGCTGTGGCGGCGGGCTCCCCGTCATCTCCTGCAGGGCGTCCAGCGCCCACTGCACCAGCGTCTCGTCGGCCTCCGACTCGTCCGCGTCTGCCCGATCGGCGCCGTGTAGGGCCACCAGCGTGGGCGCACCTGCGGCGTTGCTCAGGTCCACCCACAGCGCCAGGCGCCCTTCGTCCTCGGCCAAGAAGTAGCCACCCTGGCGCAGGCGCTCGTCCCACCACCGCTCGTCGAATCGCAGGATCACCTTGTTCAGCAGACCCATGCCCACTCGCTCGATGGCGCCCTGCTTGTCGTCGGACAGCGGCGGCGTGAACGAGATGGTCTGGGCCTTCAGCACGCCGAGCGGCACGGTCACCACCACCGCGCTGCCGCGCCAAGTGTCCGTCCAGGTCTGGACCGTGGCGCCACTGTCGTCCATGATGACGTCGGTCACGCCCTGCTCGAGCTGGATGTCCAGGCCCTCAGAGAGCGTGGGCAGCAGCGCGTCTGCATAGCTGCCGGGGGAGAGGTGGTACCCCCCTGGAAAGCCGTCTTCCTGGTAGAAGTGCTGCAGCGACATGCGGCTCGACTCCCCCGCGTAGTCGGTCTGCACCAGGCCCTGCGTGATGGCGAAGTCCATGGCCTCGCGGGAGCTGGCGCCCAGGGATGCGCCGTCCAGGAAGGCGTCGATGCCGTCGCGGACCGAGGCCTCGGAGCCCAGCTCGCCGCGTAGGTCGTCCATCCCTGCCACGAAGGCTTGATAGCCGCCCCACGTGTCGTTCAGCGCCGGGCCCGCCAGCCAGGCGCCCGCTGCGGCGTCGTAGATGCCTTCGCCGAAGCGGGCGCGATCGGTGGACTGGCCGGTCGCGTCGAGCAGTGCGGCCACCGGGTTGCCGGCGCGGCCCACCAGCCAGGCAGCACCGAGGTCGATCCGAGCGCCGGCGATGTCGGTGCTCACCAGGCGCCCCCCGATGCGGTCGCGGGCCTCCAGCACGGTGACGTCGATCCCGTCGTCGTGCAGGATCCGGGCGACGGTCAGGCCCGACACGCCAGCCCCCACCACGAGCACCGGGTGCTCGCCGTCGAGTGGTTGGGTGGTCCCCGTACACGCGACCCCGCACAGCAGGCCTGCGAGATGCTGCCTCATGCTCCCTCCCTTCTCCGCAGGAAGGGTAGCGATGGTCGGGGTGCTCGGGCGTATAGGTTTTGTATCGATGCCGTGGTTCCCATCAGCTCCTGGGACGCTGCAACACCTCGAGCTTTGCCATGATCGCCGCGTCCCGCTCGGTCACGAGGTTGATGACCAACCCGGGGCGTCCGGCGCGTGCGGTTCGCCCGGCGCGATGCAGGTAGTTGTCGACGTCTCTGGGCAGGTGCACGTTGACCACGCGCTCCACGCGCTCGATGTCGAGCCCGCGTGCGGCGAGGTCGGTGGAGAGCATCAAGGGAACCTCACCGTTGCGAAACCGTCCGAGGTTGCGGCGTCGCTCTACCCGGTCCATCTGCCCCATGTACACGACGTGGTGCAGCCCCTGGGTGTCCAGCCACTCGGCGATGCGCTCGCACTGCTCGCGCGTGTTCGCGAAGAGCAGCGTGGCCGCGTCTGGCGCCTCGGCAAGGAGCGGTGCGAGCACATCGAAACGGCGACCGTCGACGACCTCGCGGTTGTCCGTCGTCAGGGTGGGGACCAGGCGCTGGCTGCCGGAGGTCTCGATGCGGAGCGGGCGGTGGACGAAGAGCTCGCGGATGGTGTCTTCGAGGGACGGCGGTAGCGTGGCCGAGAAGAGGGCTAGCTGTACGCCGTCCCGACAGTCCCCGATGATGCGCTGTGCGACGGGGAGAAACCCGTGATCCGCCAGCTGATCTGCTTCGTCGAACACGACCACGCGGGTGTCGTCGAGGCGTACCTCGCCGCCGTCCATGAGCTGGAGCAGTCGGCCGGGGGTCGCGACCAGGATCTCGAACGGACCGCTGGCGTTCCGTCGCGCGACCTTCTTGGCGGCGGCCCCCAAGACCATGCGCACGCGCAGCCGAGTGCCGTGGGTCAGCGACTTGAAGACTCGGCCCACCTGCTCGCCGAGCTCCCGCCCGGGCACGACCACCAGGCCACGGGGGGTCGAAGCGTGGGTGACTGCATCGCCCTCGTTCTCCAGCGTCTTGAGCGTGTGCAGCATGGGCAGCACGTAGGCCAGCGTCTTTCCGCTGCCCGTCTCGGCCACGCCGACCAGTCCGATGCCCTCCAAGAGCGGACTCAGGGTCTGGGCTTGGATCTCCGTGGGCACGGTGATCTGCTGCTCGGCGAGGCTTGCGACGAGGGATGGGAGCAGGGGCGTTTCGCCGAACGAGTTCACGGTGACCACACGGTGAGGGGGCGTTGTCGGCTATCGCGTCGGCGACCGCCGACAACGTCGACGACGAGGTCGCGACGTTCAGATCGCTTGGGCTCGGTGGGCCTTCGCGGTGCGCTGCTGCAGGTCTCGGAGCACCGTCAGCTCCTCGCTCGTGGCAGGTGCGGTCCGTGTCACCTCGCTCGCGAACTGCACCCGCCAGCCCGTGGCCCGCGCCACCGCCTCGCGGGACACGCCAGGGTGCAGGGCGGTCACCGTCAGCTCGCGGGTGTGGGGATCGGGGGCCAGCACCGCCAAGTCGGTGATCACCGTGACCGGTCCCGCCGTGAGGATCCCCAGCTGCGCACGCTCGGTGCCCGTGGGACCGAAGCCCAGCGACGTCACGAAGTCCACGCGCTCCACCAGCCCGCGTGCCGTGTGGGGCATGGTCACGAAGCAGCGCTTGCAGTGGGTCGCGATCTCCGGTGCTCCGCCCGCCCCCGGCAGCCGTACCCGCGGGTGGTCGTAGTCGCCGATGACGGTGGTGTTGATGTTGCCGAAGCGATCGAGCTGGGCGGCCCCCAGGAACCCCACGCTGATGTGGCCGCCCTGCAGCCAGTAGCGGAACATCTCCGGCACACAGACCGTGCACAGCGCCGACTCCGCGAGCAAGCCGTCGCCGATGGACAGCGGCAGCACGTCGGGCTGGGTGCCCAGCGTGCCCGACTCGTAGATCAGGGTGATGTCGGGTGCGTGGGTGAGACGCGCCAGGTTGCAGGCGGCGGAGGGGGCGCCGATGCCCACGAAGCAGACGTCGTCGCTCGACAGCGCCCGCGCCGCCACGATGGTCATGGTCTCCGTGGGGGTGGCGGGGCTCATGCCGCACCTCCGTGCACGTGCTGCTGCAACCACTCCTCGAACGCGCCGCGGTCGCGGCTGATGGCGTCCCAGGACGTGTAGAACGCGTTGTCGCGCGGGTAGTAGCCGTGCGCGTAGGAGGGCCAGGCGCCGCGGGGGGCCTCCACCACTGCATCGATGGCCCAGCCCGGCAGCACCACGCTGTTGAGGCTCGGGGCGCGCAGGTCCTCCACTCGCTCTTCCACCGTCACGATGCTCACCGCCGATGCCAGCACCACCTCCTTGTGCACCCCCACGATGCCCTCGACGAGCACGTTGCCCCGGGCGTCGGCGCGCTGGGCGTGCACGATGCCCACGTCGGGCCGATGGGCGGGCACGGCGGCCAGGACCTCCGCGGTGAACGGGCAGGTCACCGTGCGCACGTTGGGGTTCACGCGCGCCAGATCCGTGCCCTGGTAGGCGCGCAGTGCGGCGAAGGGCAGGCCCGCAGCCCCCGCAGCCCACATGTGGGCCATGGCGGCGTGGCTGTGCTCGTCGAGCTCGATGGGCGCTGGCCAGCCGTGCTCCGATGCGTCTCGCAGGCGATGCAGGGAGCCCACGCCCGGGTTGCCGCCCCAGGAGAAGGTGAGCTTTCGCACCGCTCCCGCGCCGATCATCTGGTCGTACAGCAGGTCGGGCGTCATCCGGATCAGGGCCAGGTCGCGCCGGCCCTGGCGCAGGATCTCGTGGCCCGCGGCGAAGGGAATCAGGTGCGTGAAGCCCTCGAGGGCGAGGGTCTGACCGTCGCTCACGTGGGTCGAGATGGCCTCGGGCAGCGACATCCACTGCGCCATGCGTCCGCCCCCAATTCGAGGGTCCCTCTGTATTCGATTGGACCGTTGGCGGGGTGGGGTGCTCTGATTTACCGGATCAGCGCCGCCTCGCTGCGGCACGTCCGGGAGGAAGTCGTGGGGCCGAAGCCATGGGTGGTCGCCCTTGCAGTCAGTGGATGTGCGTCTGCACCCTTGCAGGTGTCGGGAACGGCGTCGGAGCACGTGCCGGCCGTGCTCCTGGTGGACGTGGAGATCGCCGACAATGGCGTGGTCTGGGTGGAATACGGCGACGGCCACCGCACCGACGGCAAGGTGGTGGGCCCAGGCATGGTGACGGTGCCGGTGGTGGGCATGAAGGCCGGCCATCGCGTGGCCTGGCGGGTGGTGGTGGACGACTCCGACGGCGGCAGCCTCAGCTCGGAGACGTTCCACTTCGACGTGCCCGAGGCGCCGGGGCCCTCCCTCGAGGTGTTCGTGGCCGAAGCAGCGAGCAGCGGGGGGCACATCCTCACGTCGTCGCTGGACCGCAAGCGCCCCTTCGTGGGCATCGTGGACCGCGACGGGGACTGGGTGTGGTGGAAGGAGACGGAGCTGTGGCGCGTGCCCACGGTGCGGCTGTCCCACGACGGACAGTCGGTGATGTGGGGGGAGTGGGCCGACGACGGCACGTCGGATCTGGGCTCTCGCCTGTTCCGCTTGTCGCTCGACGGCACCGAGCCGGTGGAGGAGACCTGGCTTCCGCGCGGTCACCACGACTTCGTCGATCACGGGGACGGCCGGGTGGCCTTCCTGTCGCTGGGCTGGCGCGACGAGGAGGGGCGCGACTTCCCCGTCGCCACCGACCGGATCGAGCTGACGGCGCGGGGAGCGGGGCCCGAGGTGGTGCCCCAGGTCCTGTTCGACACCTTCACCACGGACCCGGTGCCCGAGGGGCCTTGGTGCTCCCACACCACGCGGGCCAACGTCAAGTTCGGCCAGCAGGTCTTCGAGCTCACCCACGGCAACAGCCTGGCCTACGTCGCCGAGGAGCAGGCCTACTACGTCAACGCCAAGTTCACCGACTGGCTCATGAAGATCGACGCCGCCACGGGCGCGGAGGTGTGGCAGCTGTCGGGGCCGGGTGGGGACTTCACGCTGCCCGACGGCTCCGCCATCTGGCACGACCACGACGACAGCGGTCTGTTCAGCCACGGGCACATGTCGGACATCTGGCCCGGTGGCCTGTTGATGTTCGACAACGGCGACCACCGCGCCCATCGGGTGTCGCGCGTGGTGCGCATCGACGTCGACGAACAGGCCCGCACGGCACGGATCGCCTGGACCTACGACCACCCCGCTGGGCGGCACACCCCCACCATGGGAGACGCCCGACGGCTGGCGACGGGCAACGTGCTCACGAGCTGGGCGAGCCTGGGGGAGATCCGCGAGATCAGCCCCGAGGGTCTCGTGGTGTGGTCGGCGCGCATCCCCGACGGGGACGTGGGCCGCGTGACCTGGCTACCGGATCTGTCGGCGACCACGCGGTAGTCGGCGCAGCGCCAGCAGCGCGAGCAAGGGGAGGGCGAGGGACAGCGGTGCGGTGCCTTGGGAGCAGCCGCAGCCGCGCCCGTCGTTGCCCTCGGAACCCGACTCGCCCGGCCCGGTGATCTGGAACGTGACGGTGTCCACCGCGACGTTCCCTTGCCGATCGGTGGCGGTGGCCACGAGCTTCAGGGGCTGGTTCGGCGGCAGGTCGCCGGTGCGGATCGTGTCGCCGGGCACCGGCACGCCGTCGAGCGTCACCTCCACGCGGTCCACCTCGGTGGCCTGATCGCTGGACGTCACCACCACGTCGATGACGGGGCTGACGTCGCGGTCGTAGCTGCGCGCCTCGGGGGAGACGATGTCGACGGCGGGGGGCTCGTCGTCCACCACCACGAAGTGCACGCTGTCTTGGCCCTCGTTGCCGGAGGCGTCGGTGGCTGTGGCCACAGCCTCGTGCTCGCCCACGCCCAGCACAGCCATCACCAGCACGTCGCCGTCGCTGGCGGAGGCGCCGTCCACCTCGATGGTCTGGCTCTGCACGCCGTCCTCGTCGGCCACCGTCACCGTGAGCACGGCTTGCTCGGACCAGCCGTAGGAGGGGCGGTCCGGCGAGGTGATGCGCACGATGGGCGACCACACGTCGGGTTGCTCGGGGCAGCCCGTCTGTGGCGTGGGGCGGCCCGTCTGGGTCATGAGCAGCACGCACTCGGGCTCGGCGGGCAGCGTCAGATCCACCGGATCGGCGCCGGCCACGGTGGCGGGGCTGGTGGCGGTGACACCGGTGACCTCGTAGACCGCGCCGAGCACGGCGATGGTGGGGTCGATGCTGGAGCCGCGCATGCCGGGGCTCAGCATCGGGGTCTGCAGCCAGGGGAAGTGTCGGTGGACAGCCAGCTTGCCTTCGAAGGGCAGGTGCGCCACGACCACGTGCTCTTCGGTGGTCAGCACCGCGCCGCCGGCCGCAGCGGACTTCGAGAACCCGCCGATGGCCAGGCCCTGGTCGGTGCGGGCGATGGAGGTGACGGCGGTGTCGCCGTCGCCGTCGAGTGCCATGAACCAGTCGACCCCGAGCTGGGGGCTGATCTTCGCCACCCAGCCCGTGTGGCCGCGGTTGGAGGAGTGGCCGGCCACCACGAAGCCATCCTGCACGGTGGTCACGTCGCGGATGGTGTCGTTCGGGGTGTCGCTCGAGATCACCTGCTGGGGCGTCTCGAAGTCCAAGATCTGGTCGTGGAGCGCGTCGTGCAGGAAGATGCCGTGCACGGCGTTGCCACCGTTGGCGTCGATGGCCACGAGGAAAGCCGATCCGGTGTCCGGCGCGAGGCGGCTCGACGAGCCCACGGCCAGCAGGCGGCCGTTTGGTCCCTCTGCCACCGCCTCGAGCTGGCCACCCCGGTTCACGGTGGGCGTGATCCGGTTCCAGCGAGTGGTGCCGTCGCTGGGATCCAGGCGCATCAGCCAGCCGTTGGCGCCTGCGTTGAGGTGGTCGGGGTGTCGCCAGCCGTTGTAGCCCACGGCCACGATGTCGCCGTCGGAGAGCACGGTCACACCATGCAGCTCCTGGCGCCAGTCGGAGCCGTAGATCCGTGACCACTGCACCGTGCCGTCGGAGGCGTCCACGAGCAGTGCGCAGGCATCGTCTTGGCTCACGAGCGCCGTCGTGAACCGTCCCACGAGCACCAGCTGGCCGTCGCTGCCCACCTCGGGGCGATGGGCCATGTCGTTGAGGCTGCAGTTGCCGTTGCCGTCTGCGTCGTCCAGGTCGTAGGCGGTGGACCAGAGCACGGTGCCGTCGGGGGCGTGCACGGCGAGGAAGGTGGGGACGCCGCTCACGGCGATGTTGCCGCTGGGCAGCACGGTCACGGCTCGGGGCTTGTAGCCGTCGAGGTAGCGCTGGGCCCACAGCAGCACTCCGTGGCGGTCGAAGCGCAGGATCCGATGGGACTTCGAGCCCGCCACCGCCGCCACCACGCCTCCGTCGTCCAGCACGGCGAGGTCCACGGTCTGGGGGTGGTTGACGTCGCTTGTGGGGATGTCGGTGCTCACGAGCCAGCGCAGATCCTCCCCCGACAGGAACCGCTGCGGGGGAGCCGCGGCGCTCGAGACGACCGGTGGAGCCTGGGCGTCGATGTGCACCGGCGACTCCCACAGATCCACGGTGTGCTCGGCCAACGGACTGCCGAAGAACTCGAGGGCTGCGGTGCCCTCGAGGCGAGCGCCGTGGCCCACCGTCCACCAGGGATCGCGGCCGAGCTGCACGTCGAGCAGTCCGTAGCCCTCGGTGGACAGGGTGAGCCGCGTGGCCACGAGCTGCGGGATGGTGCGGGTGCCCACCACCCAGGAGGTGTCCAGGCGCGTGCCGACCTCGGCCGTTCCGCCGACGTCGTGCAGCAGCTGGGGCGGGGACAGATCGAGCACGTCGCTGGGCGCCTCGCTTCGCTCCGTGGTGCAGCTGGGGGCCTCGTCGAGGGGGAACTCGCAGTCCACCGACAGCCGCGCCGAGATGCGCTTCGACACGCCCACCACCGCGCCTGCGCGCAGGGCGACGTCGGCGTAGACGTAATGCTCGAGGCTCATGTGCTGCGCCATGGCCATCCCGCCCAGGGTGAAGTCGGGCAGGGGGAAGTCCAGCTGCCACAGCTCGATCTCCTCGTGGTCCTCCACGGTCTTCAGCACGCCGAGCTGGGCGGACATGGAGACCTCGGAGACGAAGTCGGCCCTGGCGTGCAGGGCGCCGTCGCGGATCCGCACCCCGAAGGAGGGCTTCAGCAGATCCGCGTGGACCTGACCGGTCAGGGTGACGCGGCCGTCCAGTAGCTCGGTGTCGTTGAAGCGGATGGGCTGGGAGTTCCGGTCGCGGGTGTCGGGGTCCACCTCGTCGCCGCCGATCTCGTACAGGCGCGTCTGGCGCACGGGCCAGTCGACGTGGCCGCGCGAGCCGCTGCACAGACTCGCCGCCCGGTAGACCTGGGTGAGATCCACCTCGTCGGACAGGTGGCCGACCACGGTGACGAGGGTGAAGGCGCCGGTGTCGTCGGTGTCGATGGTGTCCACCGACAGGTGTTGCGCGGCCTGTGGTAGGTGGACGGGGGCAAAGGTGGCGTGGGGTACGATCAGCCGCGTCCAGTGAAGATCGTAGTCGGTCAGGGCGTCGGGCACGTCACCGTCGAAGGCGAAGGTGAGGGACAGCGAGCTGCCCTGCGCCCACGGGCCGGGGCCCGGATCGGGGTTGACGGTGGCGTCGAGCACGCTGGCCAGGCCGTAGGCGTCGTCGAGCTGTTCGGTCCAGGTGAAGACCTGGGCATCGGCCTCGAGCTGCGGATCCTCGTCGGCGTGGAGCACGAAGGGCAGGGTGCCGGCCTTCAGGTCCGCCACCCAGGTGCTGGCCTCGTCGGCGGGTAGCTCCACCACCAGGGCGTCGTCGGCGGTGGCGGTGAGCCCCGGCAGCGCCTGGCCGAACTCTGCGGGGTGCACGAGGGTGGCGGTGTCGTCGAGCTGCGGCAGCGCGGTGGCGCGATCGAAGCGGGCGATGCCCACGTTGTCGAGGTGCAGACCCGAGACGGTGAGCTGCACGCGGTCGTCGGGCAGGGCCACCTGGGTGACGCGGACCGCGCCCGCATCGGGGTGCAGCTCGTCGGCGTAGTCGAGCACGCCGTAGCAGCTGTCTTGGGGGGAGGCGACCTGCGCCCACCCGGGGGCGACGGCAAGCCATGCGGCGAGGGGTGACATGGGGCTCCTGGACGAGGTCCTTGGGGTAGCGGTGGGCGACGGATCGGACTGTCGCGAGGTTGTCGCAGGGGGCGCGCGGAGCGGATACCGGTTCGCGTGCAGATCGGACGTTGCCGCTGGGACCGAGACAGGCGTCGCCTGCATCGTGATGGTCAGGACGTGGTCCTCACCAGCCTCGAGGAAGAGTTGCTGGCCTACCTGGCGGATCGGGTGGGCCACACGGTGACCCGCGCGGAGCTGCTGCGCGAGGTGTGGGACTACTCGCCGCGGTCCCGCACGCGGGCGGTGGCCAACACGGTGGCTCGGCTGCGGTCCAAGCTGCACCAGGACGCGGCCCACCTGGTGACGGTGTACGGTCGCGGCTACCGGCTCGAGCTGCCCGACGACACCGGGTTCGTGGCGCGTCCGGCGCTCCTGGATCAGCTGAACCGCGCCATCGAGTCGCACGGCATGGTCACGCTGCACGGCGTGGGGGGCATCGGCAAGACGCGCACGGCGCGGGCGCTCGCGCAGCGGCACGGGCGCTGCGCCTGGGTGCCGGCGGGCGGGATCCGCAGCGTGGAGGAGCTCACGAGTGCGGTGGCGGGAGCCCTGGAGCTGGAGACGGTCCCCGAGCTCGCGGGGCTGCGGTTCGCGCTGGCCTCGGCGGGCCCGATGTGGCTGGTGGTGGATGCGGCGGAGGAGCTGTCGGACGAGGCCTGGGCCACGCTGTGCGGGTGGGTCGAGGAGATCCGGGGGCTGTGGGTGGTGGTGACGTCGCGGGTGTGGCGCGACGGGGCCTGTGTGCCGGTGCCGGCGCTGACGCCCGACGAGGCGGTGGAGCTGCTGACGCGGCGCGCCACGGCGTCGAGCCCGGACGTGTCACTCCCCGAAGAGGTGGCGCTGCGGGTGGTTCGGCGGCTCGACGGCGTGCCCCTGCCATCGAGCTGGCGGCGGCGCGGCTGCGGGTGATGTCGGCGGAGTCGCTGGCGGCGCGGCTCGAGGCGTCGCTGTCGCTGCTGACGGCGGGCGCGAACCCGCTGGCCTCGGTGCTGCGGCAGTCGTGGGAGGGGCTCGAACAGGTGCAGCAGCAGGTGCTGGCGGCCGCGGCCCAGTTTCCGAGCGGCTTCGATCTGGATGCGCTGGCGCAGGTGTCGGGGCTGTCGGCGAGCGGGGTGCTGTCGGCGGTGGAGGCGCTGTCCAGCGCGGCCCTGGTGGTGGGGCGAGAGCCTCGGTTTCGGCTGCTCAACGTGGTGCGCGCCTTCGCTGCGGACCGCGCCGACGCGCAGGTGGGGGAGGCCTTCGTGGCGTGGGCGGTGGGGGCGGCGTCTGTGTTGCTGGGCCGGCTGGAGCGCGAGGCGGTGAGTGCCGAGGAGCTGGTGGCTCTGGAGCCGTCGCTGCGCAGTGCGCTGCAGGTGGCGTCGGAGGCTGCGGAGGTGGCCACCTTGGCGCTGGCGCTGTTCGCCCACGACGCGCGGATGGCGCGATGGTCCACGCTGCGGCCAGTGCTCGACGGGCTCGAGGTCGACGGCCTGCCGGAGGGGTTGGCCCTGGACGTGTCCTGGGCGCGAGCGCGGATGGCCTACCTGGCCGATGCGTTTCTGTCGGCCGAGTCGATGGCCCGCGCTGCGCTGGAGCGCGCGCGGAGTCAGGGCACCTCTGCCCAGATCCTGCAGCTGTGGATCTTGGCGGTGGATGCCCGACTGGTGTGTGACGGATCGCTCGACGATTCCGAGATCGAGGCGCTCGTCGACTACGCGATGGTCTGTCCCGAGGCGCCGATCCGGCGGGCGGAGGCCTTTGCTCTTTGCGCTCGCGTCGTGGGGCTCCAGGGGGAGACCGAGCGGGCCATCGGGCTGTACCACCGGGCGAGCGCGTTGCTCGACGGTCATCCCGATCAGCTGAAGGTCTGTGGTGGTCTGGGTCAGTCCTACCGCATGCTCGGCCGGGTGGATCAGGCGGTGGGGTTGCTGGAGGACGCGCTGCTGGAGGCGCGCCAGGAGGGGCTGCGCGACGCCGAGCTGATGGTGCTGCGTCAGCTCGCCGACATGCGCTTGGCGGCCTCGGATCTGCCCCGGGCCACGGAGCTGTTCGAGGCCATCGCCGAGCTGGGCGAGGCGCTGGGGCACAGCCCGTCGATGCTGCAGTCCGAGACGTTCCTGGCGCTCCAAGAGCCCGACTCCTTTCGGATGGAGGCGAAGCTCACGCAGGTGAGGGAGCGCGCTGAGCTGCTGGGGCGCACGGAGGACGCCGCCCTGGCCGACGCGAACATCGGCCTGTGTCGGCACGAGCGGGGAGACGTGCAGACTGCGCCAGCCGCCTACGCGGCGGCGGCCCAGCGGCTCGAGCACCAGGCCGAGTCCTTGATCCGACGGGCGTCGGTGGTGTGGCGCGCGTTGGCGCTGGCAGAGCAGGGGGTCTCGGATCTCGACGCGGCACTGCCAGCCACACCGCCGAGGAGTCGTCTCGCCCGGAGTATGGAGGCGTTGGCGCGAGCGACCCTGCGCGGCGACCAGACGGCCTACGACGACGCACTCGCCGAGGCCCCGGAGGACGAGCTGGTCCGGACCACTCAGGGGCTGTGCGACCGGCTGTGGGCTGTGGAGTCTTGACGAGGGCAGCGACGCAGCCGCGGAGCCTGCTTCAGGATCTGCAGCGGGTCTGCGTGGTGGGGCTTTCGGTGGCGGCGTTGGTGCATGCCACCCTGGACGTGGACGTGCCCCTGGTGGTCGCCATCCACAGCTTCACGGCGTGGCTGTACGTGCTGGCCTGGCCGCTGGGGGTGGCGGCGGCGGTGCAGCGCCGGTGGGGGCGAGCGGCGGTGTGCGGTGTGCTCGTGGCGGCGCACCTGTGGTGGGTGATGCCGCGAGGCGGTGGGGGCGAGCGGCGGTGTGCGGTGTGCTCGTGGCGGTGCACCTGTGGTGGGTGAT
>JAHQVJ010000156.1 GCA_019634415.1 Myxococcales bacterium | reverse complement strand
GGCTTCCAAGTGCGACGATCCAGCATCCCTGGCCCGAGGAGCGTTTCCACGCCAACACCCAAGGCAGGAGCCCAGTGCGGTAATTCCGCTCGCTGGGATCTGTGCGGGGGGCGGTCCGAGAGGACCGTCCCTACCGCGACCCCTGTAGACAGACCGAAGGCGATCGCCCTAAACGCACCACCATGTGCCCTGGTAGAGTCGATTACCTCTCTTCTACTTCGGCGTTCCGATGTGCAATCCAGTCACGCACGAACAAGTTCGTGCGGCCAGGGACGCGCTGTCGAACATCTGCTGAAGGGTCTGATGGCGCATCCAAGGCAAAACGGACCTCTAATGTCAGATCTTGCCCAGCCAGATACGTTCGATCAATGTCGCTCCAACCTGTGTCGCACATCTCGCTAGCCGCGCCAGCGACATATGCGAACGCACAGGGATACTCTTCGCACCGAATCGAGAGAAATGCATCATCGGGCAGGCATTGCTGGGCCCAACCACGAATCCTCTTCTCCGCAGCCGCAGCCTCGTCCACGGAGATTCCGTTTGGCCACGGCACTGGATGCCCACCGTCACCAAAGTGCTCCTCCACCAAGTCACTGTATCGACTTTGTACTCGGGCAACCTCTGCAGTATTGCAGTCCACGTCAGGGCACCGCGAGAGCTGCTGCGTCGTCCGCGCGACCATCGGTGGTCCATGGTCACTCCCAGTGGCCACTCTTTCACTAGGCACAAACACTGGTCCGGGGGGCCACAATAGTCGAGAAGCCAGCCCAGCCACGAAACCCAAGACCAGAATCCCGACCACACGCCAGCGACTCCTCACTCTGCACCCTGTAAGAACGCATTGATGTGGACTCTCCGAGTACGGGTCGTGAAGCTTGAGACGTCCTTCTCTCCTTTCCCTGCTAGCAGACGATCGACTGCCTCACCATGCTGTTCATCTAGGAACGGGCGTATCGCCCTGGCACGCTGAAACGCAGCACTCCGAGGGGGAAACTTGCCCATCAGATCGACATCATTGACATCTCGAAAAACACCAACGAAGAGCGGATTCGATTGGATCTCGCCGCCTCCCAGCATCAGCCTGCCTTCTACTTCCATAACGACGGCAGCCCCCAGAGACTCCAAGCAGTCGGCTTCCACCGGCGTAGCGAAAGCCACCACGCAAGGATATTCGTCACAGCGGACATGTAGGTAGTCTCCATCATCCAAGCAGTCTTCCGACCATTCCTCAATGACGAGACCAACTTCATCGGGTCGGACCTCGCTGGCCAGCTCGGGGATGAAGGGAAGTCGAAGCCTGGCCCCTCGTGCTTCCGCTTCCTGCGACAACAGATCAATGCTCCTCTTGGCGATTTGGTTGCTATCGAACTCGCAGACGTCAGATTCGTCGCCACAATCCAGGGGAGAGATGGCATGGTCAGGCAGCGGCATGGATGTCCAGCGAGAAACGGCATCGGACGATGTGGCGTCTGGAGGACTGCTTGCCAAATGCACCAGTCTATCTGGTGTGGCTCTTCCCACGAGAAACGCCAACACTGTCGCCAAACCAACCAAGGCAGACCTAAGAGCAGGAAGCATCATAGGAACTTGTATATCTTGAGTCTTGGCTGCGCGTCAACTTGGCGTTTTCGGGATAGAGCAGAGTGCTCTTGAGTGAACAGCTTCGTCGAAAGCGCCAAAGCAGCATCCTGCGACCACATCTACAACCACTTCGAGACTACGATCAAGTTCAAGACACCGTTCTAGGCCAGCTGTGTTTTTCGTACCGTTTCGGTGATGGCCGGCATCGTGCTGCTCCGGCTCGGCACGCGCTCGAGCCAGGCGGCGTAGGGCGCTGCGCGGCCCACCGATCCGGTGTGGATGGGGCGGCGCACCTGCTGGGCGCTCGCGGTGGCCACGGGGCGCTCCAGGCGCTCGGGGTGCAGCATCGGAGGGTGCCACGGGAGGCCCAGGAACGAGACCACGGCGCGCAGCGTGGCCTCGGGCTCGGACACCAGCGCCTCGTAGCGCACCTCCAGCAGCTGCAGTGGCAGGGTCCGTGCATGCGCGACGGCGTGGTCCACCTCCGCGATCATGTGGGCGATCCACGGGATCCGTGTGGCCCAGGGCAGCCCGGGTCCGAAGGGCTGGCGAAAGCACGACAGCGCCACGTCGGCCGGGTCGCGCTGGCACACCAGCACCCGACACCCCGGCAGCAGCCGCGCGAGCAGCGGCAGGTACAGAGCGTTCAGCGGCATCTTGTCGGTCACCACGGGGGCCGTGCGGCTGACCCGGCGGATCTGCTCCAGGTAGGCGTTGCGCAGGGCGTCCACCACGGGCGGCTCCAGCGGCAGCCGCTCGGCGGCGAAGCGCGCCAGATCCGGCAACACAGCGAGCTCCCCTCCCGCCGCCACCACCGGATGGCAGGCGAGGGCCTGCTCCAGCAGGGTGGTGCCCGACCGCGGCATCCCCACCACCAGCACCGGGCGAGGTGCGTCGTCGGGCAGCGCCGGCCAGGGCGACAGCCCCTCCCGCAGCGCCGCGAGACCGGCCGCATGCGCCTCGGGCTCGAAGCTCAGACCCTGCCCCTCGTTGGCCTCCGTCCACGCGGCGAACGCCGGGCCCGGCTGGCCCGCGGCGTCGTGGAGGTCTCCCAGACGATGCAGCAGCAGCGTGCGCTCCACGCCCTTGGCGGCAGCCAGCACGTCCTGAACCACAGCCACCCCGTCCTCGAGGCGGTCCTGGGCGAGCGCCACCTCGGCCGCCACCAGCGCGCAGCTCGGATGGCGCTGCCCCGCCACCAGCTTCCGCGCCAGCTGAAGCTCCCCCCGCCGCTGGGCGATCTGCGCTGCCAAGGTACGCACCCGCGGATGGTCCGGCTGCAGCCTCCCTGCCACGGCGGCGTGCACCGCAGCCGCGTCCAGCTCGCCAGCGGTCATCATCGCGGTGCCCAGCCGCACCCGAGCGTCGAGGTGATCGGGCTGCAGCACCACCGCACGCAGCCAGCACTGCACCGCCTCCGCCCGCCGCTGACGGCCCGCCAGGATCCGGCCCAGGCACACCCAGGCCTCCGTGAGATCCGGGTCCAGGTGCACGGCGTTGAGCAGCGCTTGCTCGGCCTGACCAGCAGCTCCGCCACTGGCGAGACGAAGTCCCGCGCGCATCCATCCCTCTGCGGTCGTCCGATCCGGCTGCATGCCCGACCATCGTCGCTGCAGGACCGCTACTTGACGTGGATGGTGACAGGGGCGGCCCGCTCTGGACGATGCGGCACAGACACCTCTACGGTGTGCTCCCCCGCCGAGGTGGGCCAGCGCACCTCGTAGGGCGGCTCCGCCACCGCGAAGGGAACCCCGTCCACCACCCACAGCACCGCATCCACGCGCGGGGTGACGTCCACCGCCAGGCGCACCGTGGACCGAGAGGCGGGTACATGGGGATCGGGCCTGATCTCGGCACCATCCACCGGCGCGGTGATTCGCAAGGTGGCCGCCGTCGTCTGCAGCTCCGACCGCGTGGGCATCCGGTGCCCCTGCTGGCGCTGCCAGGCGGCGAATCGGGGCGGCAGATCCACCACCACGGCCGTCCCCTCGCGTCGGTGCACGGCGCACGGCACCTCGGGCACCTGCCCTGGAGGGAACACCTCCGTCAGCGTGCTCGCGCAGTCCTCGTGGGCGCGCGCACCCGACAGGCTGCACACCTCCACCGACCGCCATCCCTCGGGCGCTGGCAGTCCACGATCCGCACGCCCCGCCCCCCGCTCGGGCTCCACCAGCTGCAGCAGCGTCTGCGCCAGCGAGGCCCCGGCCCGGTAGCCCGACAGCTGCTGCATCGGCAGCCAGTCCGGGTGCCCCACCCACACCGCCACGAGGTGGCGATCGGAGAAGACCACGGCCCAGGCATCGCGGAAGTCCGGCGACGTGCCGGTCTTCACCGCCACCCCGTAGGGGTACTCGCTGTGGCCCATGCGCGGGAACGTGGGCAGCCTCGCCAGGGGATCGCTCAAGGCCAGCGCCGTCCAGCGCGCCGCCGCCTCCGACACCACCCGCTCGCCCTCGGCGATGGGTGCCCCGCGCTGCAGCACCAGGGGGCGCAGGCGCCCATCCGTGGCCAGGGCCGTGTAGGCCGTGGCCAGCTGCATCAGCGTGGTGGGCATGCCGCCGATGGCCACCCCCAGCCCGTAGTGCTCGGCGGGCAGCGCCGAGCGGTGCAGGCCGAGCTCCTCGAACAAGCCGTAGGTGGCGTGCAGCCCCAGATCACGCGCCAGCGCCACCGCGGGCACGTTGCGGGAGTTCCCCAGCGCCACCCGCGGGAGCACGCGCCCCAGGAAGCTGCCGTCGGCGTTGCCGATGCCGTCCGGCCCGCGCGCCAGATCGTCGAGGGGGGTGCCCGGCGTGATCAGCCCCTGGTCGAGGGCGCGAGCGAACAGGAACGGCTTGAGCGTGGAGCCCGGGGAGCGCTCCGTGCGGCTGTAGTCGATGGCACCGCGCGTCTCGTCGGCCCCCCAGTCGCTCGACCCCACTCGGGCCCGGACCGATCGGCTCGCCAGGTCCACGATCACCGCCGCCGCGTTGCCCGCACCACGCTGCCGCCAGCGCGCCACCGCCTCGGCCAGCGCCTGCAGCGCGCGCCGCTGCAGCTGCACATCCAGGCTCGTGTGCACCAGGCCCCCCTCGGGGCGCGTGGTGCCGAGCTGCTCCTGCAGCGCCAGCACGAGGTGCAGCGCCTCGGGGGGGCGCTCGGGCCGCGGGGGCGGCACCAGCCCCAGGAGCTGCCGCAGGGCCGTGCGGTGATCCGTCTCGCTCAGCTGCTCGTCGTCGCGGAGCTGGCCCAAGATGATCTCGGCGCGAGCCACCGCCGAGCGACGCCCCGCATGTGTGTACAGGTTCCGCCGCCCCGGGGCCTGAGGCACGGCCGTCAGCAGCGCCACCTCCGCCCACGACAGATCCGCCACCGGCTTGTCGAAGTAGCGACGCGCCGCGTAGGCGATGCCGTGCACGTTGTTGCCGTAGGGGGCGAGGGTCAGGTAGTGAGCCAGCACCTCGTCCCGGCCGTGGCGGTCCACCAGGAACAGGGCCGTGAAGGCCTCGCGCAGCTTGCGCCCCCAGGTGCGGCGCCCCGGTCGCTGCAGGCGCGCCACCTGCATGGCCAGCGTGGACGCGCCGCTGGTGCGACGCCCCGCCCGGAGGTTGCCCCACACCGCTCGTCCCACCGCCAGCGGATCGACGCCCGGGTGCGAGGCGAAGCGACGGTCCTCCAGTGCCAGCGTCGCTGCCGCCACGCGGGGCGGCACCTCCTCCAGGCGCCAGAAGCCCAGCCGCTCGTCGTCTCCCTGCCCCACCTCCCCCAGGAAGGCGCCATGGCGATCACGCAGCTGCACCGTGGCATCGGGTAGGGCCAAGCCCGCGTCGCGCCAGCACAGCGCGAGCCAGAGCACCCATACCGCGGACACCGCCACGGCCCCGACGACGGAGCGCCACCTCATGGGCCGAGTCTACAGCTCGATCGCCCAGATGCCATCCACGTCGAGCCATCCCGCCGAGACATACGAGTCTCCTGTCGCCGAGTAGGCCACCGAGTACATCGACAGCACCGTCTCCTTGGTGTCGGTGGGCAGGATCTGCGCAGGCTCGTAGTGCCCCGTCACCTTGCCCGACCCGTCCACCAGCCACAGGTCGCCGAGACTCCCCGCCACCCAGTAGTCCTCGGCCGCCGGGGCGATGTCGGCGATGCCCGGCATCGGATCGTCCAGCACCGAGCCCAAGCCCAGGGACAGCAGCTCCACTCCGTCGCCTGGGTCCACCAACGTGCCAGGGGGCAGCTTGCCCGCTGCATCGAAGTAGGACACCGCGAGGTCGCCATCCACATAGGCTCCGTGCTGCCCGAGGGGATTCGACAGCTTCACGCCCGCCTTGGGCCCCGGGGTGCAAACGCCCTTGGTGAGATCGGTGTGGACCAGGATGTCGTTGCTGATCGCCAGCGTCCACACCCGGTCACCGCTGTCGTCGACGGCGATGCCGTGGCCCGAGAAGGGCGGATCCTCGCACCTGAGCTCCTCGGTGCCCTCTGCGGACAGCCGCACGATGTCGTCGAAGAACACCAGCAGGTGGGGGCGGCCCGAGCCGTCGAGGGCGAAGTCGGTGACGTCGTTCAGGCCCTTGCTCGACCACACCAGGCTGCCGGTGAGCGTGCAGCTGGCCTTGCCGGCGTCGGTGCGCTCGTAGCGGTACAGATCGCCCCGCGACGCCGCCCAGACCACGCCGTCCGCGGACACGCGAACGACCTCCGCCTCGTCCGGCGGGTCCGGATCCAGGGCGCACGGCGTGCCCACGGAGCCCAGGAACGTCGACGGATCCGCCGTGTCTGCCGTGGGCCCGTCCGTGGGTCCGGTGTCCGTCGTCATGTCCGTCGTGGTGTCGGTGTAGGTGTCTTCCTTGGTCGGCCCAGAGCAGGCCACCACGGACAACGAAACCAACCACAGAACCCGGTGCATCACTCCTCCAGGGGGGATGCCATCCTATCGTTTCGGCAGGCCCTGCACGTGAGCGATGGCGGAGCGCACGGCCCCCTCGAGCACGCCACGCGGCACTCCCGCCCGGGCCATCACGAACGTGCCCACGAGCATCATGGTCAGGCTGCCCGCCTCGTCGTCCAAGCAGACGCCGTCGGCGACGATGCCGTCGGCCTGCGCCTGCGCCAGCGCCCCCCGGAACGCCCGGCGCATCCGGTCGGCGTAGGCCGTGACGGCGCGCTGCACCGCAGGCTGGCGAGGCGCGGTCTCCACCGCCGCGTTGCACAGCAGGCAGCCGATGGAGGCGGAGCCATCCTCGGGGCCCGAGAAGCCCTCGATGAACGAGACGATGTCGTCGAGCGAGGCGCCCTCTGCCTCCAGCACCGCCAGGTTGGCCGAGACCACCTCCCGCTCGTACAGCTCCAGCGCGGCCTCGAACAGGCCCTGCTTACTGCCGAACTCGGCGAACAGACTGAAGCGGTTGATCTGCATGTGCTCCACCAGATCGGCGGTGGAGGTGCCGTCGAAGCCATGGCGCCAGAACAGCTCCATGGCTCGGCGCGTCACGTCTTCGCGGTCGTAGGTCTTGCGTCGTCCCATGCAGGTTTTCTAACCGATTGGTTGGAAATCTCATCCCGGAACGCTAATAGCCAACCGTTCGGTTGGGAAACCCTCACCACGAGCTTCGCGATCGTTCCGGAGGACACATGCCATTCCTGACCTTGGCCCTTCTGTCTGGCTGCATCACCACCCTGGTGCCCATCCTCTCTCCCAAGGTGAGCCACGAGCCCGACATCTCGGCGGAGTTTCGGTACGACAAGCAGCGCATCGCCGTGCTGGACAGCGAGATGGCCTACGTCGACGAAGGCTCGGGCGCGCCTGTCGTGCTGCTGCACGGCAACCCCACCTCGAGCTACCTGTGGCGCAACGTGATTCCCCACCTGGTGGCCGACGGCAGGCGCGTGATCGCGCCGGATCTCATCGGCATGGGCGACAGCGGCAAGCCCGACATCGGCTACCGCTTCGCGGATCACGTGCGCTACGTCGACGCCTTCGTGGCCGCGCTGGAGCTGCGCGACGTCACCTGGGTGCTGCACGACTGGGGCGGCGGCATCGGCTTCGACCACGCCATGCGACATGCCGACGACGTGCGCGGCATCGCCTTCTTCGAGGCGGTGCTCCGTCCGGGCAAGTGGTCGGAGACCGATGCTGGCCCGCGCGCCCTGTTCAAGCGCATGCGCGACCAGCAGGCAGGCGACAAGCTGCTCATCGAGGACAACTACTTCGTGGAGAAGCTCCTCCCTGCCTTCTCGGGCCGGGCGCTGACGGAGGAGGAGATGGCGTTCTACCGGGCGCCCTACCTCGAGCCCGCCCACCGCAAGCCTGCCCGAGTGTGGCCGCAGGAGCTGCCCTTCGACGGCGAGCCCGCCGACAACCACGAGCGCATGACGGCGACCTACGAGGCCCTGAAGGGCTCCGACGTGCCCTTGCTGCTGCTGACCGCCGATCCCGGCGCCATCTTCACGGCCGAGACGGTGGAGATCCTGCGCACGGACTTCCCGCGGATGACGGTGGAGCCGGTGGGCGAGGGGCTGCACTACCTGCAGGAGACGAGCCCTCGGGCGATCGGGACCGCGGTGTCGGCCTGGATCGACACCCTGCCGAAGAGCGCCGAATGACGACCCGCCCCCGGTGAAGCGATGCTCGCAGAGACCTTGGCGGCCGCTGGAGGCGGTGGTACACCTGCCCCGATGGAGGGCTCGATGCGGTACTGGATGGGTCTCGCTGCGCTGATGGCGAGCGGATGTAGTGGCGGTAACCAGATCATCATCGATGGGGTCACCCTGTGGGACAACTTCCCCTTCGATGGTGAGAGCCGTTCGTGGGCCTTCGCCAACACCACGCACAACGACTACAAGATCGTCGCCGAGACCATCGGTAAGCCCGATGTGATCGAAGGCCAGAACGTCTATGCCGTGAGGTACTGGACCGACTGCGTCTCGGGTCAGAACTGCACCGACAACGAAGAGCTGCGCCGGATCCGGTGGCGGAGCAACTCCACGCGAGGCGTGTTCATCCACGGCTACGCCGAGGGCTCGGCGGTGGTGGACTTCGATCCCCCCCTGCAGATCGCCGACACCGCGATGCTGCGGAACGAGGTGGTCACCACGCTCACGGGCGGCGCCACCTGGACGTCCACGTTCATGGGGATCGGAGCGTGCCCCGTCACGTTCACCACCACGTGGGACACGTGCTCCCAGTTCAAGGTGGAGACCGACGCCGCCGCAGGTGGCAGCCCCCTGGTGGGCACCTACTGGGCCGTCAAGGGCCACAACGTGGTCGCCTTCGAGCTCGAGGGGGAAGACGGGGTGTGGGAAGGCTCCAACGCGCCCGTCTGCGATGGGTCGTGCGACGGGATCTGGTAGCGCTGCAGGGATCGGAGAGCGACCAGGCAATGACCTGCGCCAGCAGGAGGTCCCCATGTGGATCTGGATGCTGGCCGCTGCCTTCGCCCAACCCCTCGAGCCCGCCGATGCTGCCCCCATCGAGGTGACCATCCTCGCGGACAAGGAAGGCACCGAGGTCGTGCCCTTCGACACGCTCCGTGAGCTGCGCAAGGGCGATGCTGCGTGCACCGCACCTTGCACCCTCGAGCTGTCGCCCGGACGACATCGCGTGGGCACCCGGAGAGGCCGCCGCCTCGCCCTCACCCGCCTGAACCTGAAGCCTGGCGCCGACCCCGTCACCCTGCGCTCGAAGCGCACCAAGGTCTGGGCGCTGGTGACCTACGGGGTGCTGCAGGGTGCCGCGGGGCTCGCGGTGGCCAGCGCCGCGGTGCCCGACAACTGCCACTTCTACGATCCCGGGGGCGTGCTCGAGAGCCCGTCGGCCGCAGCCTCCTGCCGCTCGCGGACGGCCAGCCGGCAGACGTCGGCCTTCGCCACCGCCGCCACCCTCACGGCCTCGGCCATGCCCTTCCTGATCATCAGCATGCCCCGGCTGAAACGCGTCCGACAGCCGGTAGACTGAGGGCCTGTCCGGAATCCCGCGCGACTCCGTCGCGCTACCATTCCCTTGGGCCCTTGCCTTCGGCTGCGGGCCTTCCGGAGGGCCGATGTCTCGCTTTCGCGCGTGGGTGGTAGTGGTGTGCGGCCTGCTGGCCCTCGGTGTGCCCGCTCCACGGGCAGCGCCACCGGTCCCCGTGGATCTGCAGAGCGTCGGCACACGCCTCACCGATGCGCCCTTCCGCGCGCACGGCCGGGTGGTGGCGAGCCAGTTCGCGCCTGACGGATCCTGGCTACTCACCGTCGATGACGCAGGCCGACTGGACCGCTGGGCGCTGCCCGACGGCGCACGGCTCGCGCAGCCCGCGCAGCCCTGCGACGAGCCCCATCTGGCAAACGTGGTGATCGCACCCGACAGCTCCGAGGTGTGGCTGCAGTGCCGCTGGGACGGGCCGTGGCGGCAGATGCGGGTGGCGCGCTGGGGCCAGACCCAGCGCATCGCGAAGGCACGCGTGCCCGAGGAGCCAGACCGCGACGCGGTGGGATCGGGCCCGTGGGGACGGCTCCGGAGCGAGTTCGTGGACACGCGAGGCACCCTGCGCCTGGTGGGGCTACCGACGCAGGGAGCGCCCTGGTCCACCGAGGTGGAGCTGCTGGCGAAGGTCGCCGTGCACCCGGTGCGGCCCGAGGTGGCGGTGCTGAAGAGGGACGAGCTCGTGATCCTCGACGCCCACACCGGTGAGGTGCGCCAGCGACGGGCCACGCCACAGCGGTCGGAGGCCGTGCTGCCCACGGCGAGCGGCTGGTGGCTGCGGACCTCGTTCTTCCGCGCGGAGGTCCTCGACGAGGCCCTGGCGACGCAGGCCACCGTGCCGCTGTCGGGGTTCGAGCTGCTCGCCAGCCCCGACGGCCGCTGGATCGCCAGCTCGAGCACGCCGCGGGTGGAGGTGTGGCATGCCGACGGACGGCCTGCAGCCCCCCTGGCCGGCGCCGTGAACGCCACCGCCCTGACCGCGATGTCGGCGGATGGCAGCCGCGTGGTGGCCGCCACCGGTGGGCAGCTGCTCTGGTTCGACGTGGCCGCGCCCGACCAGCCTCGCTCCATCCGCTTCGGCGAGACCCCCTGGGCGATGGATGTGTCGCCCGACGGGCGCTGGGTGGCGATGGCCGCCTCGGGGCCCCGCCGCAGCCAAAGCGAGTCGGGGCGCAGCCTCTGGCTCGTGGATCTGGAGCAGCGCGAGGTGCACGCCGTCGACGACCTGCTGGCCTCGGAGACCGCCGCCGCGGTGACCTTCGTGGACGGCGGGCGGCGGGTGGTGGTGGCCACTCGCGGCGACGACTGGGCCGGCGGGCTCGCGGTGGTGGACCGAGACACCCGCCGCGTGGTGCGCGAGATCTCCACCGGCGCCAGCTACGCCGCCATCGACACCGATCCACACACCTCGCAGGCGCTGATCGGTCGGCTGAGCGGTGCGACGAGGGTGGTCGACGTGGACGGACGGCCCGTACCGTCCCCCGCGCGGCGGCCGTTCCAGGGAGACGACTACGTGGGGACGGCCACCTTGGCAGGGGACACCCTGTGGGTGCAGGAGGGCGCTGGCGTGCGCGGCTTCGACAGGAAAGGCACGGAGGTGGCGCACCACCGCGACCTGTGCACGATGCTCGCCGTGGCCCCCACCGGCGACCGAGTGGCCATCAGCTGCCCGGAGCGCCCCTACCAGCAAGCTTCCACCGTGGTCGTCCTGTCGCTGCCGGACCGCCAGCCGCTGGTCACGGTCCCCCTCCCCGAGGATCGATACCCGCATCAGATGCGCTGGACCGACGACGCACTGCTCATCGGCGGTGATTCCTGGGTGCTCGAGGTGCGCGGCGCCGATCTCGACGACCGACAGCTGCACTGGGTGGACGGCGACCCACGGCTGCTGCCCACCGGCTGGTTCGCGGTGCGCCACCAGATGCGCGATGCCGACGAGAGCTGGTGGCTCACGGGGCCCCGTGGCGCCTGGAGCCGCTGGGAGAGCAGCCCCGCCGCCGCGCTGTCGCTGGACGGCGAGCGGTTCGCCGTGGGCACCGACGACGGCGTGCAGATCGTGGAGGCCGCCACGGGTCGGCTGCTGCGCGAGGCGCGCCTGGGTCTCGACGTGTGGCGCATCCTGGCCGTGCAGGGCGGATGGTGGCTGGTGGTGGACGACGAGCGCGTGGTCTGCCTGTCGGAAGACCTCGCACTCACCTGCGAGCTGACGGATCCGCCGCACCGGCTCACGGCATCGGCCGACGGACGGTGGGTCGTGGGCTCGGAGCACACGCGGGTGCACCTGTACGAGGCCGACGGCACCGAGCTCAGCGACCACCAAGGCCTCCAGCAGCGAGCGGTGGCGGCTGCCCTCGACGGTGCGCTGGCGGCCGTGGTGGACGACGAGGCCCGGCTCTGGGTGCAGCACGAGGGCACGGAGCGGCTGCTGTCCGCCCCCGCCGACACGCGCCTCCTGGCAGCCTCCGCCCCCCTGCAGCTGCTGTGGATGGGCACCGCACACGGCGAGGTGCACTGGCTACACGCACCCACCGGGGCCTCGGGCCGCGTGACGGGCGCCCCCGAGGCCCGCATCGCCACCCTCGCGCCGCTCCCCGGCGGCGGCTTCGTGGGGATCCAGGGCACCGGCCCCTGGGAGCTGCTCGTGAGCCGCGACGGGCACTCCATCGACCTGCGCGGCGCCCTGGGCTGGATCGATCCGGAGTCGCTGTCGGTCTCGGCCGACGGCTCCAGCGCGGTGATGTCGCGGGTGGACGGCACGCTGCAGGTGCTGCCGCTGCAGGCGCTGCCCTCCGCAGGAGGCTGCCGGCGCGGCGGGTCGAATTAATCGAGCGCAACGCATCGTTAATGCGCGCCCAGACGCGATCCTGCCGAGAATGAGCACGGAGGTGATCGTGTTCCTCGTTGCTCAGATCCTGGCCGCCCACGGCGTCGAGCCGGCGACGTTCTCGCCCGGCGACGTCTACTACGGTGGCGCCAACAGCGAGATCGTGCGCGTGGTGGAGGGCGACACCCACCCCATCCTCGTGCAGCTCGACACCTACAGCGCGGGCCAGATCGCCTTCAGCCCCGACCTCACGACGCTCTACTTCACGGTGTACAACCCCGGCCAGGTGGTGGCGGTGGAGCCGGACGGCACGTTCACCACGGTGGCCACTGGGCTCGACACCCCCACGGGTCTGCTCGTGACGCAGCAAGGGCGGATGCTGGTGAGCTCGTTCAAGGCGGGCCAGATCCTAGACGTCACCAAGGGCGGCGATCAGACCTACACGAAGCCGCTGACCACGGGCCTGAAGGGGCCGCGCAGCCTGGTGCAGCTGCCCACCGGGGAGGTGCTGGTGGCAGACCAGATCCTCGATGGCGTCTACGACGTCGGCTACCCCGACGGTGGTGTGGCCGAGCTGTTCGCGGAGGTGGAGCTGGTGCGCCACCTGGCCCACGACGGCAAGGTCCTGTACGCGGTGTCGGAGGGCTTCGTCTTCGACATCACCGCCGGCGGCATCTTCCAGCCCCGTGAGGCGCTGTCCTTCGGCCAGCCCTTCTTCTCCCTCACGGTGGACGGCAAGGGCCGCCTGCTGTCGGGCGAGCTCACGGGCACGGTGCTGTGGGACGTGACCGCTGGAGGCGACTTCGACGAGGCCACCCCCTTCGCGACCGGGCTTCCCCTCGGGGAGACGTTGCTGGCCACGGTGCCACAGGCCGTGCCGGAGCCGCCCCTCGAGACGGGCGACACCGCGGACACCTCGGACACTGGTGAGGCCCCCACCGAGCCCACCCCCACGGACGACACGGGCACGCCGAGCACCGACGGCACCGTCGTGCTGGACGGTGAGGGCGACGGCGGCTGCGGCTGCCAGCAGCCTGGCGGGTCCGCCGGGTGGCTGGCGCTGGCGCTGGCGGCACTCGCGCCCCTGCGACGACGACGCTGATCTCACCTCGTCAGAACGGCCTCGGACGCAGCGAGCCCAGGATCCGACCCGCCATGGCCTGGCCCGACAGCATGGCGTCCTCCACGCGCCCTCCGAGCAGCGCATCCCCGCACGCGCCGATCTGCAGCGCGTCGTCCCACAGGCAGTCCTGCCCCACGGGCTGAAGCACTCGCGCAAAGCGCCAACGGTGGGCGCGCGCCGAGCTGGGCTCGGGCAGCTCGACGCGCTCCCGCAGCGCCGCCACCAGCGCACGAGCCACGGCCTCCGGATCGTCCTCGAGGTGTTCCTGGCTCCACTCCGGCGTGCCGTGCAGCACCCAGGCGCCCGCCTCGCCGCGCCCCGGCTTGCTGTGGTTGCGCGCCACGAAGCCCAGCGGCGAGCCCTGCACCCGCGCCGCCGCGAACGGATGGTCGTCGCTGGGACACTCGGCCAGCACCGCCCAGCACGGCGCCACCCGCACCTCCGCCAGGGCCTGAGCCAGGGCGGGGGCAGCCTGAAGCAGGGGCACGGCCTGCGGCGCGGGAACCGCCACCACCACGGCATCGAAGGTCGGCGTCCCGGCCTGGCCGATGTCGAGGGTCCAGCCCCCGTCGGTCCGCCGCACCCCCTCCACCCGCGCCCCGAAGGTCACGGACACATCGGCCAGCAGGTGCTTCACCACCGCGTTCATGCCGGGAGTGCCCACGAAGCGTGGCCCCCAGTCCTCCTCGGCGAAGCCGTCTGTGCCGAGCACGCCGAAGGGCCCCTCCCAGCGCGCGATCACGCCACGCGCCCGCCAGGAGCGCGCGCTGCGACCCACGCGCCGATCCCGGATGGAGAACCCTGGCGCCCCGTGGTCGAAGGTGCGCGGCTCGGAACGGCGCGTGGACAGCCGCCCCCCGGCCCCGCGCCCCTTGTCGAAGACCTGCACGTGCAGGCCATGGTCCTGCAGGGTGCGTGCGCAGAAGGCCCCCGCCACACCGCCCCCGACCACCGCCACCCGCGGCGTGTAGCCCCAGGGGCTTCGCGCGGTGATGGCCCGATAGGCGTCCACGTCGAGCCGCTCGGCGTGACGCTCCACCGGCCGCGGCCGCACCGCACCGAGCACCTCCACCTCCGGTGAGAACGGCCGGTCCAGCAGCCCCAGGCACCACTGCAGCCCCGCCACCGACGATGGGTCGCGCCCGTCCAGCGCGTAGCGGTTGTTCAGCTCGAACAACGTGAACACCGCCTCTTCCGGTGTGGCGGTCCAGAGCGGCAGCGCCTTGCCCCAGGTCATGCGCACGTTGTTGTGCAGCTCCCCCTGGCGCAACAGCGACAGCTGGCAGGCATCCCACAGCGGCTCTGTGGTGCGCGCGCGCGACAGCGTCTCCAGATCGTGGACCGCGGGCCGCCGGTCGCCCGCATGGGCGCGGAGGGTGTCGACGGCCCACCCCGGCAGCGCCGCCAGGGTGTCGTGGGCCTCGTGGTGGCGGCACCAGTGGTTGGCCAGCTCCCGCCACACCACCAGCTCGTCCAGGTACTTCTCGGCCCCCTTGCCGCCGATGGCGTGGGCCTCCCGCGCCAGACGCGTGGGCGCCACCATGCCGTAGTGCAGGTAGGCGGACATGCGGCTCACGCCGTCCTTGAGCGGATCGTTTCGGGTGCGCCCGTAGGCTCGCAGCCGCTTGGCGAAGCCCGCCCAGCGTGCATAGCCGGCGTCGGAGCCACCGGGCGTGTGCGGCACCGGGCCCACGCTGTGGTCGATGGCGCACGCCGCCACCAGCTCCGCCAGGTCCACGCTGTCGAGATCGACGGGCGCGAACGGCAGCTGCACACCCACCGCCCCCACCGACGTCTCCCCCACCTCCTGCTCCTCCCAGGGCAGCGACACGCGCGCATCCAGGGGTCGCTCGATGGCCTCGCGGAATCGAAAGGCGCGCTGGTGGCGCCCCTGCACCACGGGTGCCGGCACCACGTTGGCTGCATCCACCGTCCACACCGGCGTCGTCACGGCGTCCATCAGGGTACGCGTCCAGCGGCGCAGCGGCTCGATGGGCAGATCCTCGGTCACCACCACCGCCGCCTCGGCCGCCAGCCGCGGCAGCCACCGCACGCGATGCCCCGGCCGCTCCACGTGCAGCGCATACCGGATCCCGCGGCTCGCCAGCCCCGCCGCGACGTCGCGGGCTCCCTGCAGGATGAAGGTGTGGTGCCGGTCGGAGGCGTAGCGGTAGCGCTCGGACAGGCCCTGCACCACCACCAGCGGCACCCCCAGCCGCTTCGCCAGGACCAGCGCCACGTCCAGCGCCGGGTTCTCCCAGGCCCGCAGCGCCACGCGCATCCAGTACAGCACGCAGGTCCCCTCCGCCCCCTCGAGGGTGGGACGAACCACGCAGCGCTCGTCGAGGGCGTCGGGCAAGGGCATGGACACGGCACCTCCGGGTGGCGCCCTGGGCGTATCCATGCCGCCGGGTAGACTGCTGGGGCGACGTGACGATGGCGGACTCGACCCAGGATGCAGCACACTGGGCTCAGCGCGGGGTGGTCCCGGGCTGGGTGACGGCACCCGACTCCGGCGGGCTGGTGCGCCGTCGCCGAGCGGAGGCCCGCCTGCAGCGCGGACTGCGCGTCACCACGCTGGTCGCTCCCGCTGGCTTCGGCAAGACCAGCGCCATCGCCGCCTGGATCCCCCACGCCCGCACGCCGTGCGCCTGGCTCGGGATCCGCCGCAGCCTGGACGATCCCGACGCCTTCCTCCGCCACCTGGTGGCCGCCTGGACGCGCGCCGCGGGCCCTCCCGCCGCCTGGCCCGCAAGCGGCGTCGACGTGGGCGTCTGGATGATGGACCACCTGGTGCTGCCCCAGTTCGCCGCCGAGGCCCAGCCACTGACCGTGGTGCTCGACGGCACCCAGCACCTGTCGAGCCCCGCCCTGTGGGCAGCACTCCGCGACGCCACGGACGCGAGCCCCCCTGCCCTGCGCTGGGTGCTCGCCTCGCGCTCGCCCATCGAGCTGCCCCTCGCGCGCTTCACCACCGCCGGCGAGCACACCACCATCGGCACCGAGCTCCTGTCGTTCGACGCCGACGAGATCGCCGCCTTCTGCGCCACCCGGAGCCTGCCTCCCCGCACCGACGGCTCCTGGCCCGCGGGCCTCGCCCTGGGGCTGCGAGCACCCGAGCAAGCCCACGCCTTCGTGAGCCAGGAGATCGTGGCCGAGCTGCCCCCGGATCTGCTGGCCTTCGTGGACGCCATCGCACCCCTGCAGCCCGTCGAACCCGCCGTCTGCGACGCCCTGCACCCACAGGCCCCCCGCCACCTGCGAGCGCTGCGCGACCGGGGGCTGCTCGTGGGTGAACAGCTCTTCGCACCCCTGGCCGAGGCGAGGAGCACCCCGGCAGCGCGCGGGCGCGCTGCCACCGTGCTCCGGGGCCTCGGCCGCTTCGACGAGGCCGCCGAGCAGCTGCAGGGCGCCACGCCCCCCGAGGGCTGGGCCCAGGCGCTGTCCGCCCACGGCTGGACGCTGATCCGGATGCAGCGCCTGCAGCTGCTGGCCACCCTGCTCGCCCCCGTCGCCGACGACGGCCCGCTGTGGCGAGTGTGGCGCGCCTGGAGCCTGCGCAACGCAGCCCCCGAAGCGCTCGATGCCGCCATCGCTCACGCTCGCGAGCTGGCGCTGCCCGATCCGCTGCTGCGGTCGCTGCAGTGCCTCGACGCGCTCTCCGCCGTGGGCCGTGGCGATCCCGCAGCCGGGATCGCCGCCGCGAACGCCGCGCTGTCCGGCCTCGACGACACCCAGCGGGGGCTGGCCGTGGCGCTGCGGCTCGCCCAGGCAGTGGCCCACGAGCTCCTGTGCGCTTGGGAGCCCGCCGAGGCCGCCACCTCCGACGCGCTACACCGAGCGGTGGCCGAGCCGCCGCTTCCGTCGGTGCGCTTCGCCTGGAGCTGCCGCGTGAGGCAGCTGCGGCGTCGCGGCCAGCTCAACGAGGCGGAGCGCGCGCTACACCACGCGGGCGGAACCGCTCGGATCGATGCCGGCCTCCTCGCCTTCGCGCGCGGCGAGCTGCAGGCCGCAGAGGCGGTGCTCACCACGGCCCTGTCCTCTGCCGAGGTGCGCGAGTCGGTGGCCGGCTGGATCGCGCTGGTGGCCGTGCGCCGCGCCTGCGGCGACGACGCCGGCGCGGCGGACGCCCTGCTGGCCGCCGAGGGGGCCGCGCTGGGCTCGCCGTGGCAGGCAGCGCTGGTGCGGGCACACGCCGATCCCTTCGCCGCCCTCCCCGAGCTGTCGAGGATCGGGGACCCCATGGCCGCCCTCGTCCGCCCCGAGCAGGCGCTGCTGCAGGCCGATGCCGCCCTCGCCGGAGACGAGGACGAGCCCGCCACCCTGCGCACCGAGCACGCCAGGGCGCTGGCCGACGGACGTGGCTGGGACGCCGCTCGCCTCGGGATCCGCTCTGTCGTCTTCGTCGCCCGCACCGATCCGACGACCGCGACCCAGCAGCTCGCGCGGGTCGTCGGTCCCATGCAGCCCGAAGGCTTCGTGCAGCCCGTGCGCGCCCACGCCGAGGCACTGCGGCCGCTCGTCACACGCCTGCCCGCGCCACTGGCGCGCTGGATGCGCGAGGCATCGGGGGATCCGGCCCCCTCGGGCGCGGATGGCCTGACCCCGCGCGAGGTGGACGTGATGCACCTGGCCGCCCGCGGGCTGAGCAACCGCGCCATGGCGGCGCACCTCCAGGTCTCCCTCGGCACCGTGAAGACCCACATGCACCACGCGCTCACCAAGCTCGGCGCCAGCAACCGCACCGAGGCCGTGCACCTGGCTCGCCAGCGCGGGCTCCTCGGAGGGTAGAGCCCGCCATCTCCACCCGTCTCCACCTTTCGGTCGAGGTGCGCCTGAGGGACCGGACCTACGTGGTTCGAAATCCCGGAGGTGATCATGAGCTGGTTCGCACGATTCCGACGCCTGCTGTCGCTGTGGGGAGACCGAGACCGGACCGAAGACTTCGCCCTGCTGTCGGAGTCGCTCGCCGAGGTCCGACGCCGCGCGGGCGTGCATGAGCTGCCGGCAGGTGCCGCATGATCGGGCTGCTCGCGGGCTGCGTGCTCAAGCCGCTGGTGGCCCTGCCCCACCCCGAGCCCGCCGTCCGGTGGGTGCTGGCCGAAGACGGCCCGATCAGCGTGGACGTGCATGCCTTGCAGACCGGCGAGACCGACGTGTCCTTCGGGCAGTTCTTCGGAGGCCACGATGGCTGGGTGGGTCGGCGAGGCGTGTGGCGCACGGGCTTCGACCGGCGCAGCTTCCGTGCACCTGTGCTGGTGTTCGCCTTGGTGCACCCCACCGAGGGCGTGATCTTGGTAGACGCAGGGCTCGCCCCTCACCAGACCGAGCGTGGCTTCTACCGACCCAAGGACGGCGGTCGCACCGCCTACATCTGGGACCACCGCGAGAACCACCTGCCCGAGGACGAGACTCTGCTCGCGCAGCTCGCAGCCGCAGGCATCGCAGCCGACGACGTTCGACACGTGGTCGTCACCCACCTGCACGAGGACCACGTCGGGCAGCTCGAGACCTTCGACCGCGCCACCGTGCACTTGTCCGCCCTGGAGTGGGAAGACCGCGGGCGCGTGGCGTACGGGCCGTCCTTCGACGACGTGCAGCAGTGGAACCTGGTGGACGGGGTCACGGATCTGTTCGGCGACGGCTCCGTGCAGCTGCTGCCCACACCTGGACACACCCTGGGCCACACCTCGGTGCTCGCCAGGGTCGTCGACGGAGGAGCGGCCGTGGTCACCGGCGACGCGGTGTACACCCTCCGACACCTGGATCCCGACACTCTGCTTCCCTTCAACTATTACGGCGAGCATGCGCTACAGACCCAGGCGGAGTCCGTGCGTCGGCTCACGGCCCTGCAGCGAGACCACGGCGACCTCGTGTTCTTGCTGCCCCACGACCCCTTCGACTACACACCGCTGATCCTGGACGTGCTGGGCGATGGCGTCTTGGATCGGGCGGACCGACGGGCCCTCGAAGCCGTGCAGCGCGAGCTGTTCGACGCCCAGGGACGACTCCTCCCCGAGCATGTCCCCACCTGGGTGCGCGGCCAGGGCCTCTGATCGCGACAATCAACTCCGTTGATTGTCGCGATCGAGCGGAGCGCGCCTGATCCGGGGTTGCAGTGGGACTGGAACGAGCGAGCGTGCGAGCGAGTGCAGGGAGTGCTGCAAGTCCAGGCGCGGAGCGGCAACCTGTAGCATCGCGACAATCAACTCCGTTGATTGTCGCGATCGAGCGGAGCGCGCCTGATCCGGGGTTGCAGTGGGACTGGAACGAGCGAGCGTGCGAGCGAGTGCAGG
>JAHQVJ010000155.1 GCA_019634415.1 Myxococcales bacterium | reverse complement strand
GAGGTGGTGCGCGAAGCCTACCCCGACCACTTCGCGTTGGACCGCAGCTCGCCCTACTTCGATCCCAAGGCCAGCGAGGAGAATCCCCGCTGGATGATGGTGGACGTGGGCTTCGTGGAGAAGTGGGCCGACACGGTCAGCCTAGCGGAGCTGAAGGCCGACCCCGCCCTGCAGCAGATGCTGGTCACGCGGAAGGGCCAGCGCCTGTCGGTCCAGCCAGTGGATGCTGCACACTACGACCGGGTGGTGGCCCTGGGTAGGGCCAAGGGCGACGTGGTCACGGCGTAGCTTCGTCGAGGTCGCCCTCGAGCAGATCGCCAGGCACGGCGGGCCACTGCGGGCTCACCACCTCCACCTCGTCGTCGGACCACGGCAGTCGCTGCGTGGCCGGGTAGATGGGGGCCTGATCGGGTCCGTCGTAGCGAACCGCCACCCCGAACTCCACGCGGCGACTCGCCGCCAGCTCTCCGTCGCGGGGCTTCGTCTCGCCGAAGTGCCGATAGGTGATGCGCTGATGCGCCACCCCGCGCTCCAACAGCAGCTCCCAGATCCGGCGGGCTCGCTTGTCGGCCAGCTCGTAGTTGAAGTCGACCTCCCCTTCCTCGGAGGCGTGGCCCTCCACGATGATCAGCCCCAGCTCCGGATCGGCGTTGATGTGATCGGCCACCGCCTGCAGCGTGGGCAGCGACTCCGGCAGCAGCCGTGCTGTCCGCACCTCGAACATCAACGGATCCGACAGCTCGAGCTGCGCCCCCGTGTCGCGCACCGGCGGCGGAGGCCCATCGTCGACGAGCCTCTTCACGGGCGGGACGGGAGGAGGCGGAGGCCAGAACACGTCCATGGGGCCTCTCTGCCTCACCGGAGGCGCCAGCTCCACCACCAAGTTCCCGAGCACCCGCAGATCGGTAGTGCCGTAGCCTTGGTTCAGCCCGCGCCCCGCCGACAAGCCGAGCGTGGTGGTGGAGGTGGGGTAGATGTCCACGCCCGCCAGCATCTCCAGCGAGTTCTCCGCCCCGCCCATCAGGAACTGCTGCGACCCCGCCACCGCCAGTAGCTGCGCGTTGAACGACAGTCGCGCCGCGTCGGGCAGCATCAGCCGCGCACCGCTCGACCACGCCACCTCGGTGGCAGCGAAGAAGTCCTCGTCGGTCTCCACCGGCCGCCTGGTGCGCACCCCGAGGTCCGAGGCCACCATCAGCGGCCCCACGTTGGCCGACAGCAACGCCCCAGCAGCCAGCCGCACGCGGCCCTCGCCGAGGTAGCTGCGCTGCGCACCGGTGGGGAGCCGCAGACCACCCCGCACCCCCAGCGCCAGCCCGTCCCGCGGGGTTCGCGCCACCACGTAGCGAGCGTGCAGCGCCACGTCTCCGGCCCCCACCCCGTCGGCGGCGAAGGCGGGCTGCTCGGATCCCCAGCTCAGGGCCAGCGGCGCCGCCACCCCCAAGGTGAAGCGCTGCAGATCCACGCTCGCCCCCACGGTCGCGCTGAAGCGATGCGTGACCACTCCCCCCACTTCCTCGTTCGACACGGCGTCGTACAGAGTGAGCGGAGCCTGCTGGTACTGCAGCAGGGTGCCCGCGCGCACCGTCCGGTCGCGATGGGTGAGCGGCACGTCCACCCCCGACAGCGATCGATGCCCGAAGGTGGGCTGCATCAACTCGATGTCGATGGAGTAGCCCTGCGAGACCGCCGCCTGCCCCCACGCCGAGGTGCTCCACACCAACGCGCACCCCACCCCTGCCCCCCGAAGGAGGACCACACACCACCGCTCGAACATACAGACTCCCGGCCCGAGGAGGCCGCGCACGCATCCGGCTCAGCCGCCTGGTTCGACGCCACCATTCCCGGGGTGAGCGATCGCCTTCACTTCGGCTTGACAGTTCCTGGCGAGGCCGACCACTTCACGTCCACGCGTAGCCGGCGCTCACAGGCCGCCGCGAAGAACGATCGCAGCTGCTGCACCGTGCCGGCCACGCGCTCCGGCGCCAGGGGAAGCAGGGCCTCCTGGAGCACCGGCACCACGGGCTCCGCCATCTCCTCGAGCCCTCGTGCGATGCGCTGAACGTCGGCCTCGTGCCACAGGCGATCCTGCAGGCTCCAGCGCACGTCAGGCTCGGACCGGTCGGGCTCGCCACCCAGCGCGTCCCACAGCGCCACCGGGCCGTTCGCCAGCTCGACGGATCCAAGCCCCCGCACCACGCGACGGCGATAGCTCTCGCAGGTGTACACCAGCGTCTGGTAGGCGTCCTGCAGCTGAAGGTGAGCGACGGCCGACAGCTCGGTGATCCATCGCCGTGGCCTCCGCTTGGGCTCCGTTCGGGCCAAGGCCGCCACCAGCATCGGTGCCCAGCGTGCCGGATCCGTGGGGAGCAGCTCCACCAGCAGCGGGATCTTCAGCAGTGCTGGCGCTCGCTTCCACGCCGACGGATCCCGGGGAGGATTGGCCGAGACGGGCAACGAGGAGAGCACACGCACCAGCCCCTCGGGGTGTTCGAGCACCGCGTCGGTGGCGCGTGCCATAGACTCGTAGCGCTGACCGTCGAGGGCCGTGAGCCGGGTGTACCGATGTCGTCCTGTCACGGCCCCAGCATCGATCGAGCCCGTGGCTCCGCTCAACCACCTACAGCACCATCTCCCCACGCACCTCCGGAGGACCCGTGGCCGACGACGTCACCCTCGTGCCCATCACCGAGGACAACCTGCTCGAGGCGCTGCGCCTGAAGGTGAGCGAGGCGCAGAACCAGTTCGTGGCACCGGTGCCGGTGTCGCTGGCCCAGGCCGCCTACTCCCCTCACGCCTGGGTGCGGGCCATCGCCCACGGCGACGTGCTGGTGGGCTTCGCCATGCTCGACGTGGGCAGCACCCCCGCCGACGTGAACCTGTGGCGCTTCCTGATTCACCACGAGCACCAAGGTAGAGGCTTCGGTCGTCAGGCGTTGACGCTGCTGGTGGCCGAGGCGCGCGCACGAGGTGCGGCCCGCATGTCGCTGTCGTACGTGCCGGCCGAGGGAAACCCTGGCCCCTTCTATGCGTCGCTGGGATTCCAGGAGACGGGCAAGATGGAGGGCAACGAGCGCGTGATGGTCCTCGAGCTCGAGGCCGGCGAGCCCCCACCCGACGCGCGCCGTGCCGTGGCGGCCCGCTTCCGAGACGTCGCCGACGAGCTGGAGCAGGCAGCCCGGCACGCACGGGTCGCAGCGCGCCATCTGGCGAGCGACGAGGTGCCCAGAAGCACCGCCCACGCCTGGGCCTGCCGGGGTCACGTGGTGCAGGCCACAGCCACCTTGGACGACCTCGCGCGCACCCATGCAGCCAAGGCCCGCACCTGACAACCCTGGACTCGCGGCCGATTCAACAGCTCTGGATTGACCTTTCATCAAAATGCGAGCAAAGTGTTGCACCCCCGCAACGCTCCGCTTACTCGAAATGTGCCAGGTGCCCGACACCCTGCAACGGGACGACTGCGAATCGTCTTTCCAAGAGATGTTGGCCCTTCGTACAGGCTAAACCCGTCTTGCTATCGGGATGCGTCGATCGATTGCTTCATTCGATCCGTTCGGTCGTGCCTGGCACCCCATCTACACAATCCCACCGAGGTGACCCATGGCCACCCTCCACGACACCGTGGTTCCCCACGCTCACGTCGGCCTGCTCTACGAGGACGGCGTGTTTCAGGGCGTGCTGGATCCCGGCAAGCACGCCTTCCCTCGTCCTGGTCTGTTTTCGTTCACGCCCGAGGTGAGCCGTCGGGTGGAGGTGGTGGATCTGCGGGAGCGGTCGCTGACCCTGAAGGGGCAGGAGATCCTCACCGCGGACAAGGTCGCCATCCGGGTCTCGGTGCTGGTGTACTTCAAGGTGGTGGAGCCCGAGCTCGCCATCCACGCCGTCGCCTCCTACGAGGACCGGATCTACGAGGACGTGCAGCTCGCCGCCCGGCGGTTCCTCGCCTCGCGGAACCTCGACGACATCCTCGCCGACCGGAACGAGATCTCCGAGGCGGTCCGGCAGACCGTGCGGAGCTCGGCCACCACCTATGGGGTGGAGGTGCTCCGGGCCGACGTGAAGGACCTGGTGTTCCCCGGCAACCTGCGGCAGATCATGAACCAGGTGCTCGAGACCGAGCGTCGGGCGGCCGCCCGGCTGGTGGCTGCGGAGCGGGAGGCCCAGACCCGGCTGGTGAACGCCCAGGCGGATCGGGAGCTCGAGCGGCTCCAGACCGAGGCCGAGCACGAGCGGGCCCGGATCTCCGCCGAGACCGACGCGCTTCAGGCTCGGGTCGCCGCCGAGGCCGAGGCCGAGCGGGTGCGGCTGGTGCTGCAGGCCGATCTCGAGGTGGCCCAGGCCATGGCCGACAACCCGTCCCTGGCGAAGCTCAAGGAGCTCGACACCATGGCGCGGCTGGCGGCGGGAGGCGCCCGGTTCATCGTGGGCGTGGAGGGCACGGCTCTGCAGGGCGCCATCAGCGCCAGCTGAGATCGGTCACTCCATCTCGTAGCAGAGCTCGACGGGCTCTCCGCGCCGCGTCACGCCCAGGCAGAAGTCGCGCTCCGCTCGAAGGGAGTCGAAGGCCTGGGTGGCGACGTCGGCGGAGTCCAGCTTGGTGCCGTTGACGGCGTGCAGCACGTCGCCGTTCTTCAGGCCCAGCTGATCCCCGAGGCGCCCGCGGCGCAGGGCCGAGACCTTGAACCCCCCGAACTCCCCGCCCGGCATGTGGGGCATGAGGCGCCCCATCGCCGACAGCCCGGCCATGTTCATCTGCGACCGTACCGCCTCCGTCACCCGGTACCGATCCTCCCCCAACGACTCCACTCCTTGATTGGCCCCACCAGCTCGAGGGCGGGCGGGTGTGCTGGGAGCAGGTGCATCGCTGACGGCGTCGCTGACCTCGAGGAACTCTTCGCCGCCGTCCTGCCGGCGCAGGGTGACGCGCCCATCGGCGATGTCCACCACCGTGCGATCCATCAGCGCGTCGCCCACGCCATAGCTGCGCATCAGCGACTCCTCCTCGCTCCGGATCATGGCCACCGACAGCGCTGCGGGCTCGGCGAGCACCGTGCCCAGCAGTGACACGTCGAGATCCGTCAGCGAGGTCTGATCTTCGCCGTCCTCGGGTGCGGGGTTCCAGGTGTCGATCACCGTCTTGTCGAAGAGATTTCGACGCATGATGCCCTCGATGTAGGCGTCGGCGGTCTGCATCCGCGGGCGAGGGGCGGGCCGTGGGGATCGTCGGGTCGGCTGGGCGGCAGGTGCCACCGCATCCTCGGAGACGGCCAGCCGTGCATCCAAGACGGAGGTGACCGCCACAGCGCTGCCCGCCGACAGCAACGTCGCAATCACGAAGGCGGCAATGCGAATCATGAGGCAGGTCCTCTAGGCGGCTGCCACCGCTATCGCCGACGCGCGGCACCTGCGCAAGGCGACTCACGAAAACATGCCTAGATCCCGTTCGACGCACCCACCCGGACGAAAGCGACTCACATGCCTCGCCCTTTGTGACGAAGACAGCGGCCTAGCTGCCCCCAGCGGGCGTGGAGGGTCGATGGGACCGAGGTGGATGCACACGTCAGGCCTGTGGGTGTTGGTGGCTTGCTCGGGCCAAGGCACCGATCCAGGGACGTCCCCTTCCCCACCCACCACGTCGACCCCGACGGTGCCGGCTCCGCAGCCCGACGTGGATGCGGATCAAGACGGCTACGCCGCCTCGGTGGACTGCGACGACGCCGATCCGACGGTGCATCCCGACGCGGCGGAGCGCTGCGACGGGGTCGACAACGACTGCGATCCGAGCACCGCGGACGCCGGTGTGGCCTGGCAGGATGCCACCGATGGGTGGGAAGACGTGACCGAGCGCTTCGCGGAGGGCACGGCCGACGCCCCCGTGAGCATCACGCTCGACGAGCCGGGCACGCTGCACGTGTGCGCGGGCACCTGGTACGCGGGCCTGCAGCTCGACGCCGACGTCGACGTGGTGGGAGCAGGCTCGGAGCTGTCGGTGCTCGACGGTGGCGACGTGGCGCACGGGATCTGGGTGGATGCACCAGTGAGCGTGAGCGTGCAGGGGCTCACGCTGCAGAACTTCGTCGACACGGTGCCCGGACCCTACGACTACTACGACTTCAGCACCCAGCGAGGCACCTACGGTCCTGCGCTGCACTGCGCCGAGGCGGCTGAGGTGGTGGCGCGCGACCTGGTGTTCGCCAGCAACGAGGGCCACGTGGTGGGCGGCTCGGTGAGCGTGCGCGACGGCTGCGAGCTTCAGCTGTCCGACAGCGCCTTCGTGGGCGGCGATGCCATGCTGGGAGGCCACCTGGCAGTGAGCGGGGCGCACGCCGAGGTGACCGACACCACCTTCGAGGGAGGACGCGCCACCCTGGCCGGCGGATCCGTCTTCGTGGGGGAGGTCTTCAGCTACGCCTACGCCGCATCGTCGCTGACGTGCAGCGGCTGCCTCTTCGACGACAACCATGCCGAGGCGGGTGGCTTCGGCGGCGGGGCGGCGTTCGTGTTCTACGAGAGCACGCTTCAGCTGAACCAGGGCGCGTTCACGAACAACGACACGCCCGAAGACGGCGGAGCCGTGCTCCTGAACACCTTCGGCGCCGGGAGCGGACCCACCGGGGGCGTGGTGGACTTTGCTGGTACCTGGTTCGACGGCAACCAGGACGCCTCCGGCGCCAACGACCTCGTGGCGGTCACCGCGGGCATGGCTCACGACTTCACGAGCTCCACCCGCTCCGTGCGCTGCGACGACGCCGTGGGCTGCTCCGACTAGCGGAGCCCGTCCACGACCTCGGCCATCGCGTCGAGCGCGCTCGCGCCGAGCCGCTTCGCCCGGGCCGGTGACCAGCCGAACTCCGGATCGGGGGCGTTGGCGTCGTCCTTGAACGGCTGCTCCAGCGTGAGCGCGAGGCAGTCGAAGCGCTGGGCCACCTGGTTCGTGCACATCGTGAGGTTGGCCGCGCCCGGAGCCGCCACCGGGTAACCGTGCACCCGCTGCAGGTGCGGGTTGGCGCGCTCGTAGGCGGCTGCGAATCGGCTCTGTAGATCCGCCAGGCGCGAGCTCCAGCCCCGGATCCCCTCCGCACCCGACAGGAAGTTGTAGGGAAGCTCCTCGTCTCCGTGCACGTCCAGGCACAGATCCACGCCGGTGTCGTCCATTGCCGCGAGCACGCAGCGGACCTCCGGGCTGCGCTCGTCGGGTGCGTGCCACACGCGGTTCAGGTTCATCCCCGCAGCGTTGTTGCGCAGGTGGCCCCGGCGGCTGCCGTCGGGGTTCATGTTGGGCACCACGTGGAAGGTGGCGCGGCTCCGCAGGGCCTGGGCCAGCGCGTCGCTCGGATCGAGCAGACGCTGCAGGAATCCCTCCATCCACCACTCCGCCATGCTCTCGCCCGGGTGCTGCCGCGCGATCACCCACAGGGTGCGCTCTCCCGTGCCCACCTGCACACGCTCGAGGTCCAGACCGTCCACCGAGCGGCCCACCACCGAAACCCGAGCGCCCGTCGCCTGCTGGCAGCGAGCGACGAGCTGTAGGTGCTGCTCGTGGCTGTAGGGCGCGAAGTAGGCGTACTCGCACAGATCGGCGCTGGGCGTGTGGCGAATCACCAGCTGCCCGTCCTGGTAGCTGGTGGGCACGCGGCGCCAGTGGGCGCGGTCGGTGCTGGCCACGGCCTGGTAGCCACTCCAGGCCAGCGGGTAGGAGCAGGCCGAGGCGTTGAGGATCCGTAGCGTGAGTGGCACGTCGCGTGCCCCCGCCACCCGGAAGTGGAACCACTGCATGTGATCGCCGCCGGCGTCGGGCCGAATGCGCAGCTGCACGTCGCTGGGGTCGGAGGCCTGGTCGACCTCGATGTTGCCGGAGTCGAAGGCGGCGCTGATGTGCACGTTTCCTCCTGGGCCGAAGCCTAGCAAGGTGGGAGACGGAGGCGGGAGCGGCGGGTTTGTCCACACACGCCACCGCTTCGGGGGAATACTCTGGCGGCAGCAAGTCTGGAGAGGCCATGCTCGTTCTACCCCCGCTGGCGGCGCTGATCGCCTGCACGGGCACCACCACCACCACGACCACGACCACCACGCCGACGGCGGACACGGCTCCGACCACGCCGACCACGCCCACGGCGGACACGTCCCCCCCCACGCCGACGGGGGACACAGGTCCGTTCACGCCGCCGGAAGGTCCGACCTGGTCGCTGCACTCGAAGTTCGACGCAGTCGTCTACGTGTCGTGGGAGCAGGTGGAAGCCGACGACGTCTCCATCGAGTACAGCTTCGACAAGGGGGTCTGGCACGCCTCGCCCGTGGCTCCTGCGAAGACCGGTACCAACGAGCGTGTGCTGGTGGGGATCCCCTACGACACCACGGCCGATTGGCGCATCGTGGGCACGAAGGGAACCACCGACGTGACCAAGAACCCCATCGTCACCGGTGCTGCCCCCAACGACATGCCCCCCGTCACCTTCATCTCGGGTGACGAGAAAGCCTGGTACCAGGATGGGAACTACCTGCTCACCAGCGTCAATGAGGGGGGCGGCTGGCGCACGAACACCTACTGGACCGTCATCATGGACCGCCAGGGTCGGGTGGTCTGGACCCAGAAGGCGCCGAACGCTGCCTGGACGTTGTTCGCTCAGGTGGCGCTGTCTGGTGACCACATCATGTGGGACGAGGCCTCCTACTGGTCGACCTCCGCCGCGCTCAAGCACGACGGGCTCATCCACCGTCAGTATCTGGACGATCCGGATCCCTTCGACACCATCGATGCCGAGGGACTGCAGCACGCATGGGTGCAGCTCCCCAACGGAACCATCGCCTGGGGCAGCAAGGCCCATGGCGGAGGAGAAGCCATCGTCGAGCGCGCTGCCGGCGCCACGGACGTCACGGTGGTCTGGGACTGCGTGAACGACTGGCCAGGCGTCAACTTCTGCAGCTCCAACGGCCTCTTCTACAATCCCAGTCGAGACACCTACCTCTTCAGCTTCTACACGAACAGCTCCATCGTGGAGATCGACCGCAGCGACGGCACGAGTCGGTGGTGGGCTGGAAACGCCCCGAATGGTCTCGACTTCTCCCCCGAGGATTCATCGGTGCTGTGGCAGCACGGCATCACCTGGACCGATGCTGGCACGATCCTCGTCAGCTCCGACACCAACGACAGTGCACGCGACACCATGGTTCGCGAGTACACTCTCGATGAGAAGAAAGGCGTGCTCACCGAGATCTGGAGCTACAATCCTGGGGTTCGCGCCTGGTACAACGGCGATGCGTGGCGCTTGCCCAACGGCAACACCATCCATGGCATCGGTGCTGCTGGCGAGATTCGCGAAGTCGATGCCAAGGGTACGACTGTGTGGCATGTCGAGTACCCAGAGACCATCACGAACGGCCAAGTGGCGGCCACTCACATGGTGGGGCGCGTCGAGTTCATCGAAGACCTCTATGCGTTGACGAATCCGACGCCAAGCTCCAAGAAGCCGACAGCACCCTAGCTGGCACCATCTCCGACACGGATCCACCTGTACAGCTGCGCTCAACGGAGTTGACCGCGCTGTCCTCGTGTTGGTCGCTCCGACCCTCCGGGACACATGCAGAGCGGAGGATTCCCCAGAGATCTCAGGCATCCAACAGGACTCTGTTACTCGATCCGCCGGTTTCCAAGCGGACAAGTAACCACGGCTGCGCCCTCGTCGGGAGACGAGGATCTCCAGTGGAGCCCCGCGACGCCCACAGACTTGCCAGCTTTTCCGCCGACTTTAGATGTTCCTGACAAGGTCGTCTGACTGAGTCAGCGCGCCCGTGTCATCATGCCATCGGAGGTCGCATGCGTATCACACCCCTCCTCCTCCTCGGCTTAGCCGCCGGTTGCGGAGGAGAAGCCGAGAATCCAGATGATGGGGACGCGCTCGCCGAGTTCGATCCCAGCGTCGTCGTCTACGCCGACGGCTGTGGACCCGTTCCCGAAGCCCGGGCCTGCGTAGAGGCCCATCCAGTGGAGTTCGCTCCGGGAGACTGGCCCAGCATCTCGTCTCAGTGCGTGTTGCTCGGCTATGACTGCTGCGACACGGCCAACTGGATCAGCCCCGACGCCGCCTCGTGCATCGCCGACCAGGACAACCGGTTCAGCGACGTGCGGGCCAACACCGTCACCATGTCCTGCTACCCGAACATGGCAGCTGGCATGGAAGGTCCTGCCTACAACGTCTATGAGCAGCTGAACGGCGGCAATGGACTGATGGGTGTGGGAGTCAACGCCGCTACCGGTCGAATCGCGTGGTTCGATGACGGTACCGGCTCCTTCACTTGAGGCGGTTGATAAGCGACCCGGTCCCCGGTGGGGATCTCTAAGGAAAGCGAAAAAGCGAGATGATCGCAACCCCGCCCCGAGCAGCTCCTCACGGAACTGCCGGGGCGTTTCAACATGAGGCACAGTCCATGACGATCCGGATTCCCCACGCTGCATTCGCGGCGATCTTGGCCCTGGCTGCGTGCAGCGGAGGCGGGCCCGACGGAAACAACAAGCCCACGGCCGACGACCGCGACGGCGACGGCCTGACCGACGTGGAAGAAGCGGAGCTGGGAAGCAATCCCGACGACGTGGACACCGATCGAGACGGCTGGGAAGACGGGGAGGAGGTGGCGCAGTACACCAACCCCATCGACGGCTACGATCACCCCTACGAGGGTGGGTGGACCATCGACGCCTGTCGCAACGACCTGTCGGGCTCGCTGGCCTCCATCGGCTCGGTGGCGCCCAACTTCGCCATCGAGGACCAGTTCAGCGACTTGCTGAAGCTGCACGACTTCTGCGACCAGGTGGTGCTGCTGGTGGCGGCCGCCCAGTGGTGCGTGCCGTGTCAGCAGGAGGCGCTGATCAACGAGACCCTGTGGCAGGAGCACCGCGAGGACGGGCTGATCATCATCACGCTGTTCGGTGAGAGCAGCCAGGGTACCCCGGCCAACGCCGCCGACCAGGAAGCCTGGGTGGACGCCTTCGGTCTCACGCACCCCGTGGCCATCGACTTCAGCTTCGCCACCCACGCGAGCTACCTGTCGGCCAACAACATCTCCACGGCGAGCTCGGGCTTGCCGTCCCACCACGTGATCGACCGCGGTGGGCGGGTCGCTGGCGTGAACATGGAGCTGGGCGCAGCAGAGGCACTGGCTCTCAGTTTACTCTAGGCGCCGCCCACCAGACCGGGACGTCTCATGCGCACATCGATGGTCCTCGCCACACTCGTGGCGGGGTGCTCTGGAGAGACCAGCACGCCCGACGTGCCGGACCCTGTCCCCTACCTGCCGGAGCACACGGTGCAGGCCCCCGAGACCCAGCTGGACTCGGCGGCCGTGGCTAGCACCATCGAGGCACAGCTGCGCACCTTCAGCGTGAGCGCGCCGCTGGGGTTGTCCGACGCGCTCGACGCGATGATGGCTCACGCCGACGGGGGCTGCCCCTACGTCGACACCTTCGACGACGGCGCGTTCTCGCAGACGCGCTGGTACGACGACTGCGAGTCGTCGGACGGCACCCGGTTCGTCGGAGGCTTCGAGCTGTCGCGCTACACCTCGGTGGCCCACGGCAAGAACGCCGAGGTGACGGGCTTGACCTTCTTCGCCACCGATCTACGCATCGAGACGGCCGATGGTCAGTACCTGGAGGCAGCAGGCTACTTCTCCCTCGATCGCATCGTGGGTGACGGCTACGACGTGGCCTCCTTCTACGGCGGAGGCTCCCTGCGGGCCGACCCCACGACCGCCGGTGACGATCCCTGGCTGTCGGGGCAGCGCGAGGGATCGGCGCAGATCTACCTGGCCGACTGGGGCGGCTACCGAGCCGCCTACCTCGGCGGTGCGGTGTCCATCGACGACGGGGGCCCCGTGGTGGGGATCGCGCTGCAGGACGTGGCCATCGAGCTCGGATGGTGCTCCAACGAGCCGTTCGGGTCCGTGTCGGTGCGCGAGGCGTCGGGTGCCTGGCACGACGTGCTGTTCGCCTACTACGACGAGTCCGCGAAGGAGCTGATGGACTGTGACGGATGTGGGCTGCACGTGGCCGCCGGCGAGCCGCTGGGCGACTCGGTCTGCCTGTCGCAGGCCAGCCTGGATGCAGTGGTGGACTGGGACGGAGGCCTGCCATGGTGACCCTGATCTGGCTGGCCGCCTGCGCCCCGGCCCCCGAGGAGCCCGTGGTCGAGCGACGCCTGGAGGCGCGCGAGATCCTGGTGCGCGCCAGCCTGGACGTACGCGGCGTGCGGCCCTCCCCCGACGAGATCGAGGCCGTGGTGGCCGATCCGGAGTCCGTCGGGGAGCGCATCGCACAGATGGTGCAGGCGGATGGCTTCGCCGAGCGCGTGGCGGATCTGTTCGCCCCAGCCTTTCGCACCCGCATCGACCAGTACCCGCTGCTGTACGATCGGCCCGACGTGCAGGACGCCATCGGTGAGGAGCCGCTGGATCTGATCCGCACGCTGGTGCTCAACGACGCGTCGTACGCCGAGCTGGTGCTGGCCGACTACACCGTGGTCCGCCCCGAGGTGATGGATCTGTGGCCGGTACAGGCCATCGACGACGCCGTCACCGTGCCCGAGGGCACCACGCTGGCGCGCTACACCGATGGGCGACCCCATGCGGGCGTGCTGAGCACCAACGCGCTGTGGTGGCGGCACGGCTCCACCCTCGAGAACGCGAACCGAGGGCGCGCCAACGCGCTGTCGCGGGCGCTGCTCTGCGAGAGCTTCCTCGACCGACCCATCGACTTCCCCAGCGATCTGGACCTGTCGGACTCCCAGACCATCCGCGACGCCATCCGCACCAACCCCGGCTGCACAGCCTGCCACGCGACCCTCGATCCACTGGCCAGCTACCTGTGGGGCTTCATGTACGAGGGCGAGGGTCTGGCGGCCTGGGCCGAGTACCGGGTGGAGCGCGAGCGAGACTGGCTGCGCTACACCGACCGGCCGCCGGGCTTCTTCGGCGAGCCCGGCGAGTCGCTGCTCGATCTCGGCGCGCAGATCGCCAGCGACGAGCGCTTCGTGGCCTGCGGCGTGAAGCGGGTCTACGAGGGGCTGCTGGGCAGACGCGTCACCCCCGACGACGACGGCGCCCTCGCCGAGCACCGCGACGCGTTCGTCTCCGGCGGCCTGACCTTGTCGGCCCTGGTGCAGTCGGTCCTCGCCGATCCGCGCTACCAGGGTCGCAGCGAGCCCTCCACCTACGGCGGGCACCCCCTGAGCGTGGCCCTGAAGGTGATCACGCCCGATCAGCTCGAGAGCGAGCTCGAGGCCCTCACCGGCTATCGGATGACGATCGCGGACCGCGACGTGCTGCGGCTGGACTCCGGCCTCCGCGCGGTGGCGGGCGGCGGGGATCAGGGTGCGGCCACCCTGCCCTCCACGGGGCTGTTGCTGGTGCACCGCCGCCTGGCGGAGGCAGCCGCCACCGCCGTGGTGGACGGCACCGTCAGCGGGGGAACCCTCGCCCCTGTGGTGAGCAGCTGGCAGACCGAGCCCAGCCGGGAGGAGCTGGTGGCGCTGGTGCTGGCCACCGTGTCGCGCCCGCTGGCGGTGGACGGCGAGGAGGTGGATGCACTGCTCGCGCTCTGGCGCGACCTTCACGTGATCGCGGATGCGCCGACGGCCCACAAGGGGCTGCTCACGGCGTTGTTGGCAGACCCTCAGCGGCTGGTGTTCTGATGAAGACGTTCGTGAGTCACGGCCTCAGCCGGCGCTCGGTGTTGGGGGGAGCCCTCGCTGCCCTGGGTGTGGGTGCTGCGGGCGGCGCACGCGCAGCCGCCCAGACGGGGCGCCGCTTCCTGGTGGTCAACGCGTCGGGGGGCTGGGATCCGCTGTGCGTGTTCTCGCCGCTCTTCGGTCGCAAGTACATCGACATGGAGCCGCTGGCCGAGGCGTGGACCATCGGTGGCCTGTCGCTGGTGGACCACCCGGGCAGACCCAGCGTGCGGCAGTTCTTCACCCGCCACCACCAGCGCGCGCTGGTGCTCAACGGCGTGGGCGTGCGCAGTGTGAACCACGAGACCTGTGCCGCTGTGGTGCTCACGGGCTCCACGTCGGACGAGAAGGCCGACTGGGCCACCCTGCTCGCCCACGGAGCGCGTGGCGAGTACGACCTGCCCCACGTCGTGTTGTCGGGACCCGTGTTCCCCGGCCCCTACGGGGTGATCGTGAGCCGCGCCGAGGGGGCGCTGGCCCCGCTGGTGCGCGGTGATCTGCTGCAGAACGCCGAGCCCGCCTCCGCACCCCTTCCGGCAGCCGTCGGACGCCGAGTGGATCGCTTCGTCGACCAGCGGGTGGCGGCGGTGAACGAGGGCTTCGACGGACACGTGGTGGCCACCGATCTGGCCGAGAGCTGGCAGCGCGCGCGTCGCCTCCTCGACGACGCCGGCAGCTTCGAGATCCAGGCCTCCTACACCCTCGCCACCCGCGGGCGCACGGCGATCCGGGCCCTGTCCAGCGGCCTGTGCCGCTGCGCCACCGTGGACACCGGCTTCATCTGGGACACCCACCAAGACAACGCCGAGCAGATCGGCCTGTTCGAGTCGTTCTTCGCCGAGCTGGACGCGCTGGTGGATCTGCTGGACGCCACCCCCGGCCCCACGGGCGCACCGCTGTCGGACGACACCGTGCTGGTGGTGCTATCCGAGATGGCCCGCACCCCCATCTACAACGGCACCGGGGGTCGAGATCACTGGCCCTACACCTCGATGATGCTGCTGGGGAACGGGATCTCCGGCGACCGTGTGGCGGGCGCCTACGACGATGGCTTCATCGGGATCGGCGTCGATCCCGCCACCGGCGAGCTGGATCCGAACCGAGTGGGGATCACCGCCGAGGAGGTGGGCGCCACCTTGCTGGCCCTGGGTGACGTGGATCCCGGCACCGTGCTGCCGAGCGTGTCTCCCCTCACCGGGCTGCTCGCGTGAGGACCTGGGTACTCGCTGCATCGTGGCTGGTCCTCGGTGCCTGCGGCGGCGACGAGACCACCTCGGAGCTGTGCGGCCCCTCCGTGGCGGCCCAGTCCTGGGAGACCTTCGGACAAGGCTTCCTCACGTCGCAGTGTCAGGGGTGTCATGCCTCCGCTGCGGTGGATCGCTTCGGCGCTCCGGAGGACGTGGCGTTCGACACCGAGGCGGACGCCCTGGACTGGGCGGACCGGATCCTGGCCCGCGCCACCGGCCCCGATGCCGACATGCCGCCCGCCGGAGGACCGAGCGAGCAGGATCGCGAGCGGCTGCGTCGCTGGCTACTCTGCGATCTCTAGAGCCTGGGCGAGCAGCGCCTCGAAGGCCCGGCGGACCTCCTGTGGATCGAGGGCCAGGGTGTGCCGCCCCACCGTGAGCTCGAAGCGCGTGGTGCCCGGTGCTGGGCCGTCCGGCAGCCCACTGAACAGCCAGATCCCGTGCTCTCGCGCCACGTGGTCGCGCGCCGCGTAGGCCGTCTCCCGATCGAGATCGAGCAGCACGTGAAACACGTGGGTGTGCGGCGGATCGGGAAAGGCGCGCAGGCCCGGCAGATCGCGCAGCGCCGCCACCAGCGCCCTCGCCCGCTCGAGACGCTCGGGCATGGACCGAAGGGCCGCGTCTAGACGCATGTCGGCCGTCACCACGTTCGGCAACAGGGTGTACAGGTTGCCCCCCATGCGCCGCTGCCACACCGCAGCCTGGGCGACGAAGTCCTCGGGGCCGAGCAGCATGGCTCCAGACAGGGCTCCGACGCTCTTGTAGAAGGACACGTAGCAGCTGTCGAAGCCGCGCGTGATCTCGGCGAGTGGCCGATCATAGGCAGCGCCGCAGCACCACAACCGGGCACCGTCGAGGTGCAGCGGGATCTCGGCCGCGGCAGCGGCTGCCTTCAGCGCCTCCAGCTGCTCCCAGGTCGGCAGCTGCCCCCCGGCCTCGCGGATGGGCAGCTCGGTGAGCAGCGCCCCGAGGGGCTCGGGGATCGACGTGACGTGCTCCGCCAACATCGGCCGATCCCGCGGACCCACCAACCGAGCGTTCAGGCCGAGCAGGTGCGCGTAGCCGCGCTCCTCGTGCAGCTCCAGGTGCGACGTGGGGTGCATGCCGAAGGTGCCCACCCCAGTGTGGTCGCACCAGAGCCGCATCGCGATGCCCTGCGCCATCGTGCCGCTCGGCAGGAAGCGCGCGGCCGGGTAGCCGAGCATCTCGGCCACCCGCTCCTCGAAGGCCCGGATCACGCCCCCGGTGCCATAGACGTCCCAAGCGACGTCGTGGTCGTCGCAGTGCGCCGCTGCGTCGCGCAGCAGCTCGGCGGGGGACGGTCGCGGGTCCCCCGCCAAGACTCGGCTGTTCTGTCGAAGCTTCACCCGCTCGGGTGTTCGGCCCATGGACTCTCCGTCACGCTCGAGGTGCGGCTAGTCTCCCATGGTCCGCTACAGCGGCAAGAACACGTAGCCGCCCCAGGTCTCGTACAGCCCCACGCGACGGGTGCTCGCGAAGGCACCGGGCAGCTCGGGCGACGTCGGATCCAGCTCGAAGCAGTCGTCGAGATCCGAGAAGCGAGCAAAGCGTGCCTCGAAGGCGTCGGTGCCGTCGATGGTGATGTAGAGCGCGTAGGTCGACGGCTCGATGTCGACCCAATCCTTGGGGAACAGCGCCGGTCCCAGGTTGGCGCTCAGGTCGTTCATCTGACCCACGCCGAAGCCGAAGGTCAGTCCCTCTGCGAGCACCTCGGGGTCCGACTCGCTCCAGCCCAGCTTCACGTCCAGCGAGCCACATCCCGTCTTCGACGATGGATCCGTCAGCTCCAGCTCCCAGGCCCGCCAGATGGGTCCGCTCGCGCCGAAGTTGACGTCCAGGGCGTTCCAGCCAGGGGAGTCCAGCACCTCGGCGATGTCGGCCTCGTAGTCGAGCACGCAGGTCACGTCCTCGGTGGCGCCCTCGATGAAGGTGAAGGAGACGCGGGCGCTGAACGCCTCGGCGGTGCCGTCGCCGTCGGAGTCCCAGTAGAAGTCCCGGATCTCCCCGTCGGGCATCGGCACCAGCTGCACGTCCACCGCCACCAGATCGGCGGCCATCACCAGCTTGGAGTCCACCTCGAAGTCGATGTCCACCAGATCCAGGTCGGCCAGGGGGCACTCGATGTCGGTGATCTCGGGCAGGTAGATGCGGACGAAGTCGTCCTCCACCAAGGTGGGATTGGCGTTGGTGTCGCCCACCGACACCAGCCCCGGCGGAAGGGGGGCCGCACCCACGGTGGTGAAGGCGATGGTGTCCCCGAAGCCGTCCATGGGCACCAGCTCGCACACGGTGTCGTGGATACGCGCGTAGTTCGACAGGATCGCCTCCGTGTCGTCCCAGGTGACGTAGGCGCCGTAGGCGCGGGTGGACCAGTCCGCCACCCAGGTGGGCCCGGTGGCGTCCACCGCGTTCTTCACCCGACCCTGCAGCTCCGCCAGATCGCCGAGCGCCAAGCCGTAGGTGTTGCCCGCGAGCAGTGCACGGATGTCGTTGGTGCCGTAGACCACGGGATCGAGCGCCGGACAGTCCGTGCTGCCCCCACTGGGCGTCAGCTCGAAGCCCTCCACCAGCACGCCGTCGGACGGGCCACCGCTCGGCGTCAGCGGCGTCCAGGACGGCTTCGCCACGGGAGTGACGGTGTCGGCGTCGTACTCCACCGCGCAGAGGTAGTCCCACTCCGGGCCGAACAGCTCCACCCGCAGGAACGCGGCGAAGTTCTCGTCCGCAGACAGCACGCCGTCGTCGTCGAGGTCCGCGCCGTAGTCGGACACGCCCTGGTAGTCGCTCACGAACTGCCAATCGAGGTTGGCGAAGGTGGGGTGGAAGGTGTCGGCGGGGGGCACCCAGGCGGGATCGTCCACCGACACGTCCGGGTACAGGCACTTATCGTCGAAGGGATCGAGCGGATCGGTGCCGTCGGTGCCCGCCTCCTGGCCGTCGGGCACGCCGCCGTCGTCGCTGTCGATCCGCAGCGGATCGGTACCCAGCGTCAGCTCGTCGGGATCGTCGAGGCCATCGGCGTCGGTGTCGGGGTCGGCCGGATCGGTACCGTGCACCAGCACCTCGTCCGCATCGTCGAGGCCGTCCGCGTCGGTGTCCACCAACAGCGGACTCGACCCGTGCACCAGCACCTCGTCGCCGTCGAGCAGCCCGTCGGCGTCGGTGTCGGGCACCAGCGCATCGCTGCCCGCGTCGATCTCCGCACCGTCCAGCAGGTTGTCGTCGTCGCTGTCTTCGTCGGTGGGATCGGTACCGTTCTTCAGCTCGTCGCCGTCGGTCACGCCGTCCGCGTCGGTGTCGGCGCGCGTGGGATTGGTCTCGATGTCGATCTCGACGTCGTCGTCCACCCCATCGCCGTCGGTGTCCACCAGCAGCGGATCGGTCTCGTGATCGAGCACCTCGTCGCCGTCCCACAGCCCGTCGCCATCACTGTCCACGACGTTGGGATCGGTGCCGCGCTCCACCTCGATGGCGTCCGACAGGCGGTCGGAGTCGGTGTCCACCTCCAGCGGATCGGTTCCATGGACGTCGACCTCGTCACCATCCGACAGCCCGTCACCGTCGGTGTCCTCGGACAGCGGGTCGGTGCCGTGCACGTCGACCTCCGCCCCGTCGAGCAGACCGTCGCCATCGGTGTCGGGATCGTTCGGATCCGTCCCCAGCGAGGCCTCCAACGGGTCGGTCAAGCCATCCAGATCGGTGTCGGTATCGGCAACATCGGTATCTGCATCCGTGTCGGTATCTGTGTCCGCATCCGTGTCCGCATCGGCGTCCACGGGCACATCTGTCTCATCCTTGTCTCCGGCGCACGCAATTGCGCACACCAAGAGCACAGGTAGCAAGCTACGCATCGAGCGCTCCGGTTCAGGTTTCTACAACTAGACGCTAGCACCCGATCTCGGGCACTGGCGTGTCAATTCGGAGAAGCACTCGCAAAAAGGGTGTGCGTGAATCGTCAAGCTTCTCTGCAGGAGATCCCCGACCAAACGTGTGACGCGCCTACACCCCGACCTGGCGGATTTCTGTCACACCATGTCGGGAATGCCAACTGGGGGGCGTACTTCACGACAAGGCCTCCCAAACGCCGAACTTCAACAATCCCTCAGATTATGTCCGCTCGTTGGCGAGATGGTCAGCCCTGTTCGCCACGAGCCCGAGGCGACGTGTCACCCTTCCGAGCACGCGGCTCGCCCCCCCCCGGACACTCCGACACATCGACGCGGCGGCTGCCAGCCGTAGAAGGTACGGTGTCGACACGCCCCGGAGCCCCCTGCATGCGCCACCTCCTGACTGCCCTGACCGTTCTCCTCGCGATCGGATGCAGCGGCGACGAGCCCACCGACACCTCGACCGACACCGACACCGAGGACACGGGCCCCAGCGACACCATCGACACCTCCACGGTGGACACCGGCACCACGGGTCCCACGGTGCGCCAGCCCCTCACGAAGCCCGGTTGGGGGCTGCATCCCGTGCACGGCTCCGTGGCCTACGTGGCCTGGGAGCAGGCGGTCGAGGAAGACGTGCACGTCGAGTACAGCTTCGACAAGGGCGTGTGGCTGTCGTCGCCGAGCAAGCCTGCCACGGTGGGCCTCAACGAGCGCACCATCCTGGGCATTCCCTACGGCAGCACGGCGCAGTGGCGCGTGGTCTCGAAGACCACCACCCAGGACTTCGGCAAGGACCCCATCCTCACGGAGGCCGTGCCCCAGCGCTTGCCCACCCCCCTGCTGCGCACGGCCGACGCCAAGGCGTGGTGGCCGGACGGCAAGTACCTGCTCACCAGCCTCAACAGCAACGACGGTGGCTGGACGCAGGGGCGCTACTTCACGGTGATCTTCGACCGACAGGGGCGGTACGTGTGGGCGAACCAGACGCCCGAGCGCCATTGGACGCTCTACGCACAGGTGGCCAACGCAGGGGACCACATCATGTGGGACGAGGCCACCTACTGGGCAGACTGGGACGACGGGGCGGGCTCGAAGATCCATCGCCAGTACCTCGACGAGACGAACTCCTTCGAAGTGATCGACGCCGAGGGCCTGCACCACGCCTGGATCCAGCTGCCCGACGGCACGCTGGCCTGGGGCAGCCAGTTCCACAGGCAAAACCAGGGCACCGAGGCCCTGGTGGAGCTCGCGCCAGGGGCCACCGAGGCCACGGTGCTGTGGAACTGCCGCGACGACTGGCCCACCGTGGCGTTCTGTGAGTCCAACTCCCTGTTCTACGACGCGAAGCGCGACACCTACCTGTACAGCTTCTACACCAACAACTCCATGGTGGAGATCGACCGGAAGGCCGGCACCACGCGCTGGTGGGCAGGGGCGGTGAAGGGCGGGCTGGCGTTCCTGCCCAAGGAGAGCCAGTTCTTCTGGCAGCACGGGGTGTCGTGGACGGACGCGCGCACCCTGCTGGTGTCCACCGACGCCTTCCAGAACGGTGACAAGGTCACCATGCTCCGCGAATACACGCTCGACGAGAAGAGCGGATCCTTGACCGAGGTATGGGCCTACAACGAGGGAATTCTAGCAGGAACGAACGGTGCAGCTCGCAGGCTCCCCAATGGCAACACCCTCCACATCGTGGGTGCAGGAGGAGTCTTGTACGAGGTCGATGCGAAGGGGGAAGTGGTGTGGAAGGTGGACGTCCAGGACGACCACCTCCTCGGGGATGGCGAGTTCATCGACGACCTGTACACACTCCTCTCACCCAAGGCCCCATGAGCGCATCGTTGCAGTCTGGCCCACCCACCTGTGAAGCGGTGAAGCCATCGTCGTCCCGATCTGTCGCATCGAAGATCATGCGTTGGTGACGAACCAGTTGCAACCACCCAGTAGTACCAAGATCAACCGCATCGTGCCGAGTGTTACAGCGAGGCCCCATCGAACACCGCCGCATCTGCATGGTCCCGCACGTCCACCCCCTGCAGGCAGCCCACGTTGATCATCACCATCGACCCGTGCTCGCCCTCACCCGAGCCGTAGGGGCGCACGCCGCACACGTCACAGAAGCCGTGGTGGGTGGACTTCTTCCCGAACTGGTAGTCGCGGTAGTGCTCCGCCCCCTGCACCAGGGTGAACGCAGCCTCGGGCACGAAGGTCATGAGCGTGCCCGTGCGACCACAGATGGAGCAATTGCAGCGCATCACCTGCTCCAGCTCGGTGTCCACGGTGTAGCGAATGGCGCCGCAGTGGCAGCTTCCCTGTCGAGTCATGCAACCTCCTGCCTCCCGGGTAGGACGCGGCACCGACCACGGCTTGAAGAAACGCGACACGTTCGATCGTGAGCTGCGTTCGCAGCACCAACGTGTGTACATGCGCGCTGTACTCCGAAGGAGGAGGGCTGCGTCGAGCAGGTCGCAGCCACAGTGGCGTGTCTGCGGGGGGTACCCGAGATCGGGCTCGACGTGCGGATGCTCACCCAAGAGGAGGCCGCGGCAGAACTCCAGCCCGATCCGCCCACGCCCGAAGAAGAGCAGCAGCTCCTCGACTGGGGGCACCGAAGGAGTCACCACGGTGGCCTTCGATCTGCCCGACTCCGTTCGGCAGGTGATGCGAGGGTTCGATGGCTTCGACCGAATGGACCTCAATGAAGATGCGCGGATCTGTTCAGCGCCTGGAAGCACGACGAGACCGGCGAGATCGTGGTGGTGTGGCGGATCCAGGATGGCGCTGCAGTGGCGGAGCGGCTGCAGCGGTCGTCAGCGTGGACCAATCGGACCACTCGTCATCTGACCATGGTGGGCGATGACCTGGTGCTCGTGGCCGCCGAGCAGAGCGATGCCTCCGAGCTCCTCGGATCCATCGAGTCGTGGCAACGCCTCGCCGACGTGAGCGGCCGACGCAGCGCCGGCCCTCCTGTGCCGCCTCCCCCTATGCGAGGGTGCCCCCTCTCCAGCTCCAGGTGAGCGGAACGCGCGCTCAGTCCACGTCCGAGCGCACGCGTAGAAACGAAGGGAATCGCGGCACCCCGGCCTTCGTGAGCTCTTGGTACCGCACCGTCACCACCACCCCCACCGCCGGAGGCGCCTCGCGCTCGGCGTCGGAGAATCCCGTCCCCACCTTGAAGATCGTGCCGTTCTCCAGCGCCACGCGCAGCGCACCCAGGCGTCCCTCGTGCCGACCCGTGCCCGGCACGTGGGCGACTACGCGCGCCTCGATCTCGTGGAACCGCTTCACCTTCAGCAGGGTCTCGGAGCGCCCCGCCACATAGGCCGACCCTGGCTTGCGGAGCATGAGCCCCTCCCCGCCCAGCCCGACGATGCGGTCCATCTCTGCCTCGAGCGCCTCGGCAGACCCACAGCGCGCGTGCTCCAGGGCGGACAAGTGCTCGGGCCAGCCCCCCGCCAAGCCCTGCAGGCCCTGAAGGCGCTGCTCGAACCCGCCTTCGTGCTCGGGTGCATCGAACACCACGAAGCGCAGTGCGCGCCACGCCTCCGAGCGATCGATCCGGCGCACCACGCCCACCGTGTGCTGGAACTGCCCACGCCCTCCGAACAGCTCCCCGTCCAGCGGCACGCCCGGCAACGCTGCGGTGAACCACTCCGGCGCCGCGAACTCCTTGCCCAGGCGCGACAGAAAGCGGGACCCGTCCCACAGGGCGCGCACCCCGTCGAGCTTCTCGCTCATCCACCAGCCCGTGGGGTCGTGCACCGTGGCGTCGTAGGACATCGCCAACAGCAGCGGGGGACCGTCGGCCGCCGTCCGCGTGCGCGTCGACCGCTCGGGCAGGCTACCCAGGCGCTCGGTCTCCGCGGCGTCCCCGCGGAAGCGCCGCAGGTGCTTGCAGGTGCGCGCCTCGATGGGCACGGACTGGTTCCGCCACGCCGGACAGCTGCAGGAGTACACGCCACCCGCGTTGCGCAGCGTGTAGATACGCCCGCCAGAGCCCGGAACCTCTACGGTCTGGCCGTCGGCCAAGTCTCCGGAGCCCGGGGTCGACGTCGACGGTGCCGACGACACGGAAGCCGCCGAGGGCGCCGCACAGACCGATCCCGCCAGGGCGTAGCCCTTCTTGGCCTTCCCTGCGATCTGCTTGGCCACGTCGGCCTCGGCCGCCGCTTCGTCGGCATGCGACTTCGTCTTCGAGCGTCCGTCCGTGCCGATGCGCCCCCACCGTGTGGTGACCTCCGACCCGGTCCGCTCGATCTCCCAGAACTTGTGCGAGGTGCCGTCCGACAGCTCGTAGCGCGCCATTCACCTTCCTATCGCTCGAGGACGTCCCACATCTCGTCGTCACACAGGGTGCAGGGATCGTCCATCGCTTCGGCGGCCAGGGCGTCGTCCATGAACCTGAAGCGCAGCCAGGCGGTGATCGGCAGGCGGAACGGTCCACCGTCGAACAGCGGCCCGCGGTGGGTGCCCTCGAGCCGAGTCGCCCAGATCACGTCCACGGTGGTGCCCTCGTAGATGGGCTCCTGGTGGACGTCGGGCACGGCCACGTCGTCGTCCTCTCCCGACAGCAGCAGCATGGGCCCCTGCTGCTCGGCGATGGCCTCCTTGTCGAAGCCAAAGGGTGCGAGGGGCAGCTCGTAGAAGGGCTGCACGGGCACCGTGGCGTGCACTCGGGGATCGGTACCGGCCATCAGCGCACCGTTGGCACCCTGGTCGTGGCCCATGGCCGCCACGCGCTCCAGATCCAGCCAGCCGCTGTACACACTGTCGGGTTCGTCGCTCGCCTGGCTCAGCGCGTCGAGACACCCGAGCAGCTCCACACCACTGCCGAGATCCACCTCCTCGGCTGCCGCCACCACGAATCCGTGGCTCGCGAGGTGCGCCAGCAGCTCGGAGTACAGCGCAGGGAAGTCGCCCACGCCGTCGGCCCACAGCACGACGGGATGCGGCAGCTCCGCCTCCCCGAGGGTCTCGGGACGGTGGACCAGGCATCCCTCGGACAGCCCGGCGTCCACCACCGTCTCGTAGGGGCCGAGCTCCTCGAAGTCGGTCACCGCCGGAAAGCCGGGCCCCTCGGTGGTGGGGGACGGTGTCGTGGGGGATGGCGTCGACGTGGTGCTCGGAGGCGGAGTCGTGTCGGTGGTGATGGGCTCGAGCACGTCGGTGTCCGCCACTGGGTCCTCGCCGATGGCGACGCCCACCCCCGGTCCACATCCCGCCAACCCTGCCACCAGCCCGATCCCGATCACGTCTCCTCCCCGGCGCGCCGGATTGTATGCCAGACGTGGACGGCAGCTCGGCTCCTCAGGGTGTCTCGCGCAGGCGCCACACGGGGTGCTCTCCCCCCACGGCCGCGGGCTTCACGATCCCGTTCTCCCCCACCCCGTCGTCGCTGGTGGGCTCGCACAGGTACACGGCCACCGCTCCCATGGGCTGCTCCGTGGACACGATCTCGTAGCCAGCGGGCAGCGCTCGCGGCTCGGTGCGCCAGCTCACCTCCACGTCGCCCGTGGCCGCAGACTCCAGGATCGCGCGACCGGCCTCGGTCCCGATGGACTGCACCGTGGCGATCTCGGCCTGCACCGTGCCCTCGTGGGGCGTGACGGCCAGGCCGTGGCCGCGCAGGTGAGCGGCCACCGCCGCCGGAACGGCGTAGGCGGCAGGGCGCTGCACCCACTCGGTGCCCACGAAGCGCGCGAGGTGGGGCAGCTCCACCTCGGTGGGCGTGCCCGACGGATCCCGGGGAGCGTAGGTGGGGATCGTGACGGTGCCGCCCGCCTGCAGCTCGTACCGCACGGCGATGCGCTCGGGCGGCATGCGGCTGTGCTCGACCACCTGGCGCACGTCGTCGGCGTGGGAAGCGGCCCACGCGAGCGTCTCGATCTGCCAGGCGCGGGCGGTGGCCACACGCTCCTCGAAGGGCAGGTAGCTGTAGCACTCGAGCAACAGGTCCAGCCGATTCGTGAGCCCGCGGTAGTTGCTGCCGAAGCGCGGATGGTGCGGATAGGTCACCCAGCCCTCGGCGACGGTCTGCTCGGGCTGCGCGCGGCCGGTCTCGGCCAGGGCGCGCTCGTCCTCTACGAAGTTGCCGTACCAGCCGCTGGTGAACCCGCGGCGCCGAACGGCGGCGATCACGTCGGGCACCAGCCGCTCGCGCATGAACTCGATGGGCTCGCGACGCCCGGAGTCCACGGTGTGGGGCACGTCCACCGTCATCTGCATGCGATGCACGCTGCCGTTGGTGGCGTGGTTGTCGACGGTGAGGTGGGGCTGCCACGGCTGGCACACGTGCTGCTGCAGCACGCGCATCTCCAGCGTCTGCTGACGCATGTAGTCGCGGTTGAGGTTGATGCCCTCGCTCTGGGTGCGCGTGCCCACGAGGGGCCCGGGCTGCCCCGTGAGGCGGCTCAGATCGAGCTTGCGGTTCGCCGGATCGAGGGCATCGCCCCCATCGGGGTTGAACAGCGGCACCACCACCAGGGTGAGGTGCTCGAGCCAGTCGCCCTCCTTGCCGTCGAGGACGTCGCGCATCAGCGCCAGGGTGGCCTCCTTGCCCTCCACCTCACCGGGATGGATGCCGTCGAGCATCAGCACCACGGGCAATCCTGCGCGCTGTGCGTCCTCGGGGGTCTTCACGCCACGGGTGGACAGCACGAGCAGGGGCAGCTCGCGCCCCTGCGGGCTCGTGCCGAAGGAGGTCAGATGCAGGCGGGGGTCGTTGCGATCGGCCAGGTACTGCACGAAGGTCATGACGTCGGCGTGCAGCGAGGTCTCGCGGTATCCGGTGCGCTCGGCGCGGGTCTGCATGGGGCTCCCTCCGCAGGTCGTCAGTCTACGCTGTCGCCACGGCCGCTTGCCCCACCGTGCACGGACCATGCGACCATGGCGTCCCCTCCGCACCGACAGCGGGCCTCCGGAGTACGACATGGCCAAGCTCAAGCACAACGATCCCTGCCACTGCGGCAGCGGTAAGCGATATCGAAGCTGCCACCTACGCGCGGATCGCGAGGCCGCTGCACGCGAGCCCGCGACGGCTCCGGCCGCCGGCCAGCCCGAACCCTCGCCCATAGGCCAGTCCTCCTGGATGCGCATGGCCCCTTGGGTGATCGGCGTGGTGGGGGTGGCCGCCGCTGCATGGGTGGGAACGACCTTCGACACCGCACGAGGTGGCGGTGTGCTGCTGCTCACCGGCATCACCATCGCAGCGATCTACATCTTCGGCGATCCGCCGCCCCCGAAGGAAGGCACCAGCGATCCCGCCGCGATCAACTTCGGGCGCTGACCGAGCCGGCCTCCCCGTGTGATCAGGATCCCACCTGGTCCTCGCTGGCGGCCGCACGCGCCAACGCCAGCCGCCGAGGCAGCCACGCGCAGGGGCCAAAGGAGATCTCCTCGGCGAGTGCCTCGGCCTCGGCCAGCCGCTCCACGGCCGACGGCCCATCTCCGCACTGTGCCGCGTGCTGCGCCCCCACGGCGAGGGCCTGGACGAGCCGGAGCGTCAGCCCCGCACGACGGCACAGGGCCTCGGCGCGAAAGGCGGCACAGTCGCCACCCCCCAGGCAGCGCCCTCGCACCTCGGCGATGCCACACAAGCTCGCTGCCTGTCCGTCCAGCTCCTGGATCTGCCCGAAGAGCTCGAGCGCACGACGCCACGACCCCTCGGCTGCGCGCTGCTGCGCGAGCTGCTGCGACATCGCCAGCATCGACCAACCCTGCGCCACCAGACCCACTCGCGACGTCCGCTTTCCGATACCGAGCACCGTGACAGCCTCGGCGCGAAGCGCACCAGCCCTCCCCTCGACGAACGCGACACGGCCTGCTGATTCGGCGATCAGGGCCAAGAACAGCGGCGGTGGATCCGAGCCGACGTGACGAATCAGATGCTCGTGCCATCCAGCGGCGGCGTCGAGGTCGCCCGCGTCACTCTCCACCGCGCACAGGCTCCCCAGAACCTTGGCGGAGAACTCGGGATCGGTGCACGGACCACAGAGCGCCAGCGCCCGCTGGAGCCCGGCCCGGGCGGCCGTCAGATCCGCCATCTGGTGGCACAGGGCGGCACGAGCCGCCAGCGCCAACGCCTCCATGCGTCGATTCGAGGAACGCCGCGCCAACACGAGGGCCTCTCCGTAGCGGGACCGGGCAGCCGAAAGCTCCCCACAGCAGCGGTGCTTCTCTCCCAGGTTGCACAGGTCGTAGATCTCCATGGGGCGGTTGCCCAGGCGTCGATCCGCATCGAGGCCGCGCGCATAGGTGGTCTTGGCGCCCGCGTGATCTCCCCGATCGGATTGCAGCGCAGCCAGGCCGCGCAAGGCTGCCACCTGCTCCCGCGGATTGGCCAGCGTACCCAGGGAGTGGGCCGCGCGCAGAAGCTGCTGCTCGGCCTCCTCGAGCTGCTCCTCCCGCCTCAACGCGACGCCGAGCACGTAGCGGGCACGAGAGATCATCTGGGGCCACTTCAGCTGCACGAACCCGGCCAGCGCGGCCCGTGCGGCCTCGATGGCTTGGAGCGCCCTGCGCTCTTGCCAGGTCGCCCGAGCCAGGACGTACTGCGCCATGGACGCCAGGGCCAGGTCGCCGCGAGACTCCTCGCAGACGGCCACTGCCTCGGCAGCGGCCAGCTGCGGCAGCTGCTCCGTCGCCTCGGAGTCCACCAGGGAGCGGCCGAGCAGGGCCAGGGCCCGCCCGAGCCGCGCCCAGGGGCCACGATCCGGGTGCGAGCTCCAGCCCTCCGCGCGCTCCGCTGCTCGCTGGTAGGCACGTGCGGCTCCCGACGCGTCTCCGGTCAGCCGACGCGCATCGG
>JAHQVJ010000154.1 GCA_019634415.1 Myxococcales bacterium | reverse complement strand
CATCGAAGCCCGAGCGAAATGGAGGAGCGGAGCGGAGGAATGTAGCGAAGGGCTTCGACCCCGTGCCGCGCAGCGTTGATCGGTAGGGCAACGCCGGGAACAGCTCGAAGAGCTTTCCCGAGTGTTGCTAGAGCAGCAATCAGAAGCCTGTCCACAACGCCGTCGGGCCTTCCAGACCCGTTTCGACGGCGCCGTGGCCAGGCCGCGCGCTCTAGCGCCCCCGCAGCGGCCGCGGGCGCACCCAGTCCGTCAGCTCCGCCACCAGCGCGTCGCTCCCCAGCACCTCGGTCGCCTCGGTCTCGAACTGCGCGAAGGAGTCTCGGATCTCGTCGACGACCTCGGGCGGCGGCGGTCCGGGTGGGCCGTTGGGCCGCAGCGACTCCATGCGCTCGTGCAGGGCCACCACCATCGCCTCCAGCTCTCCCTCCGTCTGGGTGTCCAGATCGTGCTCCTCGGCGAACCGGACCACCTCGTCCACCAAGTGCGTGAGCCGCCGCTCGCTGCGCTCGGCACGTCGTGCCTCCCGCTCCTCCTCGACCTCCGACATCACCTCGCTGCGCACGTCCTCGCGCAGGGCCAGCAGCTCGGCCTCGCCCACCTCCTTCGAGGGCGCCGCCTGCACCAGCGGTGCGGGGCGCAACGCCCGCGCCTGGGGCCGCGCCGCCGCCCGCACGTCGGCGACTGCCTCGACCTCCACATCGGCCACGGTCGGCTCCACCGGCCCCGACGTCAGCGACCACGCCGCCACCGTCGCCGCCCACCCGAAGGTGGCGAACAGCGCCACCCCACGCCATACCGCCACAGGTTGCATGGTTACTGAACCCTCCCCGGAGTGCCCTGGTAGTCGCCCGGGAACAGGATGTAGTACTGGTTCAGATACAGGTCGTTCTGGATGTGATAGTGATAAGTGTCGACGTCACTGTGTGGAGTGACGCCGACGTGCCCGCCAGAGGCGTCCAGATCCGTGGGGTGGCCTCCACCAGCCGCCGCTGGCTCGCGCCGACCGTACAGGAAGAAGCCATCCGCCATCACCCCGATGAGCTCGTCGTCGTCGTCCGACCAGGCGATGGGTTCCAGGTGGTAGTGGTACGACTGCGGGCCGGTGTGCGCACCCGTGTAGTCCAGGCCTCCCACCGCACCATCCAACGGCTGGTTTCCGCCCTCCTGATCGTTGTAGATCGTCGACCCGCTCACCGCGATCCCCACGGGCCCCAGGCCGGTGGCGGTCGGCGTGTTCGCCAGCTCCGGCACCAGCGGCACGCGCAGCGTGTAGGAGCCCTGGAAGCGCTCGATGAAGCCCGGTGTCATCCGCTCGAGGGTGGTCGCCGTCGGCTTGATGTACAGCTCGTGTCCCGGGCCCCAGTAGGGCGTCGGGTGGTCCGGCCAGCCGTTCGTCTCGAACACCACCTCGTCGCCGTCCAGGTAGACGACCACGTTGTCTCCGAAGGCATCGTAGGCCCCGCCCAGGGTCGGATCCGGGGTGTCCGTGTCCGTCGTGCCCGGATCGGTCTGGGTGTCCGTGTCCGTCTGCAGATCCGTGCCCGTCTCCTCCGTGGGCTCTGCGACCTCTCCCGCACAGCCCACTGCCATCGCCCAACACACCCAACGCATGTCCACCCTCCTGCCTGGTCCAGGTGCATGATTCGACGAACGGGCAGCGAGGGCTGTAGGGCCTTGGTCACGCTCCGTCAGCGTAGGTCAGCTCGGCCCCACTTCGTTGGACTCCATGAATCCTCATCGCGCGCCATGCGCGCCGCGACGACTCAGCGCCGCAGCCCCCCGGCCCGCCGCGAACTGCAACGCCTCCTCCACGCCGTCGCCGCGGGCCAGCGCAAACCCCAGCCCCGCCGCAAAGCAGTCGCCTGCCCCATAGGTGTCGATCACCGGGCCTGGTAGGGGCGCCGCCTCCCAGCGGCCCCGTCGCCCGCCATCCGTGCGGTATCGGCCTCCCTTCGCACCCTCCGTCGTCGCCACCAGCCGCGGTGCGGGGTCCAGGTCGCCCGGTGTGTAGCGCTCGGACGGATCCTCGGCGCTGTGCACCAGCACGTCCAGCCGCACCCCCGCAACCTGCAGCGCGGGCAGGATCCGCGCCGTCGCGCACACCACGCGCGCAGCCCGTGCCGCCCGCACCACGTCCGCGTTGCCCTTGCACAGGTACACCACGTCGGCGTCTGCCACGTCCACCGCTGCCGCCGCAGGCTCCTGCGCCGGCCCGATCACCACGATCGTGCGCTCCCCCTGCGGATCGACGTAGGTGTGCCCACACCGATGGGGCTCTGGCCGCCACTCCGCCCGCACGTCCACACCGTGGGCCTGCAGCGCCGCTGCAATCCCGCGCCCCACCGCGTCGTCGCCCAGGGCCGTGAACAGCGTGCAGCTCCCCGCGAGCCGCGCCAGCTCCACCGCCGCCATCCCACCGCCCCCCGCGGCCTCGGACCAACCAGGCCCTGCCCGCGCGATCGCGCCGGGATGCAGGGCCACGTCGATGTCGAAGAACGACACCCACTCCACGTGACCGACCACGGCTGCACGCCACCGACGAGCGCTCATCGCCTCCCCCCCGAGGAGGGAGTGGAGTAACTCAACCCCCTGAGACCCAATGCGCGACATTCTCCATCAGCGGCGTCTCTCCACGCGTCCTGTCCACACCGTTGTGAGACCCGGCGCGCAGTCCGGCAAGCCAGCTCCTCGCAGAAACCCAGCCCTTCCCATGATGATCCGCGATCGCGCCTGGTTCCGACCGCACGAAGTGCCAGTGAGACCGTGCGCGAACTTCGTCGCACGAAGCGCGACCTCGATGCGACGTTCTGTGTGGGATCCGCCCGCTAGGCTCCACAGGCCCACCTTTTTCGAGGGCAGTTGGAGAATTTCATGCGTCATGCGTTGAGTGCAGCGACGTTCGTCGTCGCTTGGTTGGTTGCTGGATGCGACTCGGGGCCACCCGACACGATCCAAGATTCTGGAGGCCTCGCCTCCATCACCGCAGACCTTCCCGCCGACGGGCTGGAACCCGATGCACGCTGCGTGGAGGCCAGCCCGTGGATCGTGGACGACTCCGCACAGGTCGCGGGAGCGGACCTCGGCCCCGCCGAGCTCGTCAGCAACTGTGCGGCTCACGGCGAGTCGCGTACATTGCGCTTCGAGCCCCCCGTCACCGGTCGCTACGACGTGGCCGTCGACTCCCCCGAGCACGCCGTGGCGGTCTCGATCCTCGACAGCTGCGATGCCACCGCGTCGTGCGAGGACGGTCCCGCGAGCGTGCAACTCGAGGCAGGTCAGGCCGTGATCATCGCGCTTCACCTCTTGGAGGAGCCCGACTCTGGCATCGATCCCTGGGCCTCGGTTCAGGTGCGTCTGTCGAGCCCCCCTACCCCCCTGGGTGAGGCACAGGACGACGTTGCGCCCGAAGGGCTGCCGGAGGAGCCCGACACCCGCTGGGCCGAGGAGCCCGTGCAGCCGGGCGAGAGCGCGCTCCCCGACGATCCCGTGGCCGAGATCTGTGGGGACGGGCTCGACAACGACGGTGACTGTCTCACGGACTGCGCCGACGTGGACTGCCACGACAGCGCGGCCTGCGACGTCGAGCGAGAGCCCGGCCTCACCGTGCCGTCCCTTCCCTCTCAGCTGCGGGTGCCCCTCCTGGGCGCATCCGACACACACGATCTCAGCTGCTCGTCGGGCGTCTCCGATCGCGCGGTACGGTTCGTCGCCGACGAGGCAGGCGCCTACGTCTTCGACTCCGTGGGCTCGGCCACCCCCACCGCCATCGGGATCCTCGATCCCGACAGCCTCGACGAGCTCGCCTGCTCCAGCTCGGGGGCCGGCGAGGACGGCTCGGCTGCCCATGTGGTCGCCATGCTGGAGGCAGATCAGGAGGTGTGGGTCGTGCTCGACGCCCTCGACGTCGATCCCGACACCGCCGCCTGCGCCGTGGCCGCGCCCGATCTGCACGGCGACATCGACGCCGTGCTGCACGTCTCCCCTCTTCTGGAACGAGAGGCCGAGTGCGACGAGTGGCGAGATCTGGACGACGACGGCCTGATGAGCTGTCTCGATCCGGACTGCGCCGAGGATGTGCGGTGCGCCCAGGCGTCGGTCCGCGACCTGACGTCGGCCGATCCGAGCTGTGCTGTCGACGCCGAGTGTGCCGCCACCTGGTCGGCGGTGGCCCAGCGTGCGGACCACGCCGCCCTGGCCACCATCGCGAAGGCCCCTTCGTGGGGCAGCTCCGGCGACGGCGCGGGTGCCACGAGCCAGCCGACGGGCGAAGCGTCCAGTCCCCCGACGAGCGCGAGCATGCTCGCGTCGCTGACGTGGACGTCCGACAACACGCCCTATGGGCCTCCCCCCACCATCGGGCCGTCTGGCCCCGGCTGGGGCGGTCCCACCACCCCCGGCGGCGAGCCGCGCTACCCCGTGATGGCCGACAGCGGCCTTCAGTACGGCCGGTTCTCAGACGTCGTGGAGATCGAGCTTCCGCCCGGCCCCAACGGCACGGCTCCCTCCCTCTCCCTCACCCATGACCACCTCGCCGGCGACAGCGGCGCGGGCAAGGGTTTCCGGCTGCAGACTCTCGCACCGCTGATTCGTCAGTCCGAGACCGGCGGCCCCCCCAACCAGACCAAGGAGGAGCGCTACGTCCTCGGAGGGCAGGTGCTCGTCGCAACGGCCCGCGGCTACGAGCCCGAGCGCCGCGACGGACGAGTGGCCACCCACGACACCACCACGAACACCTGGACCGTGGTGCATCCGGACGGTCGCACCACCACCTACGGCAGCGTGAGTGGGGTGAGCGAGAACGCCACCGTGCCGCTGTACACCGAGTACGGCCGCGTGCTCCAGAACCTCGACAACTCCGGTCAGCCGGCCACGGCGTGGTTCCCCGACGAGGCGGCCTACCACCCCGACTACTCGACCTGCGGCTTCAGCACCATCCAGATCAAGCGGTGCAACACGGCCATGTGGCTGCCCTCCGTGCAGGAGGATCCCTACGGCAACCAGGTGGTCTACGACTACGGCATCGCACCGGCACCCACCAATGCTCCCGCCCAGGCCGACTACTGGTACGAGGACGGTCGCAGCAGACGGCTGTCCGAGATCCGCTACGGACCCTCGGAGCGCGAGCGGGTGGTGTTCGGCTACGAGCCCCATCCGTTCCCCACCGTGTCGATGTCGAAGGGTCTCCCCGAGTTCCTGACGGAGCGCCTGACCACCATCGACATCCTCTCGGATGGCTCCTCCATCGGAGGCTACCGCCTGTCGTACCGCAACGAGGGCGGCGGCTCCTACCTGGAGACGGTGGATCGCACCACGCCGGGACTGGGCAGCACGGCCCTGCAGATCCGGCACTACGACTACAGCTTCGAGGATCCCACCTGGCAAACCCCCATCGACGTCACGAACGCGTTCGCGCCGGCCGCATGGACGCGTGGCTGGGACCGCGTGATCGCCACGCCCATGAACCTGAACGGAGATGGTCGAGCCGACCTGTTGTGGAGCCGCGTGGACTGCAGCTCGGGCGCCGGCGGCCTGAACTGCAGCGTCGACCACGACGCCAAGGTGCTGTCCGAGGGCTTCGGAGCGGGCGGATTCAGCCTCGGCGCTGGGTTCGTCGACGACCCCTTGGCCGACTACATCGAGGGCCAGCTGGCCACCCGGATCACGGACGACGAGTTCGAGCTGGATCGAGCCTGGTTCTTCGCGGACTTCGACGGTGACGGGTACCAAGAGCTGGTGCACGAGAAGGAGGACCCGGTCACCGGAGACCTCCTTGCCTTCGTGTCGCGGTTCGATCCGTACCAGAAGGCCTACCTCGACGCACCGTTCCCCTTGACCGACATCGACGAGCTGACACCAGCCGACGTCAACGGCGACGGCTGCGTGGATCTGATCCGAGACAGTGACACGATCCGCACGGGCGACGAAGAGTGGTACCGCAGCACGTGCCGCGATCCCTGGATCGACGGCACACCGATGGCGCTGGACACCACCCGAGCGGGCATCGACGATGCCGAGGACGAGACGGGCGAGAGCCTGACGCCGCCTCAGCACACGGACGCCGCGGGCCTCGTCTACAAGTTCGCCGAGGTGAACGGCGACGGCATGGTGGACCTGGTG
>JAHQVJ010000153.1 GCA_019634415.1 Myxococcales bacterium | reverse complement strand
TGCAGGGCTGTGACGTCGGTGAGCACGGTGTTCAGGTCGATGTCCAGCTCGTCGTCCACCGTGGTGAGGCTGTCGAGCCCGTTCAGCGACGACAGGGCGTCGTTGCGCTGCAGCAGCAGGCTCCCGACCTGCTGCACGGCGGGTAGTCCGGTCAGGTCCGTCAGCGCATCGTTGTCGCCGATCTGGAAGATCGCGGCGACGGACACGATCGGACCGAGGCCGGCCAGCGAGGTCATCGCTTCGTTGCCGTAGATCGACACCGTGTCGACGGTGGTGAGCGAGCCCAACCCTCCGAGATCGGGCAGTGCGTCGTTGCGGTGCACCGATAGGAACCCGGCCGAGGCCAGCCCGTCCAGGCCCGCGAGGTCGTCGAGCACGAGGTTGCTCCAGATCGACACTCCTCCCCCCACCGAGGTGAGGGCGTCCAAGCCCGAGGCGTCGCGCAGCGCCTCGTTGGTGTCGATGCGCAGGGCTCCACCGATGCTCTGCAGGTTGTCGAGGCCCCGCAGATCCACCAACCCATCGTTCCGGGTCAGAACGATGCTTCCTTGCGCAGTGACGAGGGACTCGAGGCCCGTCAGATCGGTGAGCGCGTCGTTGTCGTTCAAGGTGAGACTTCCGTCGAGGTCGACGACCGACCATCCCGACAAGGAGGTCAGCGAACGGTTCTGCGACATCGAGACGAACCCAGTGATCGCCTGGATGCCCTGCAGCCCCTCGAGTGAGGTGAGCGCGTCGTTCCCGCTCACGCTCAGGCGCTCGAGGGTGGTCACCCCTTCGAGGCCCTGCAGCGACTTCAGGCTCGCCTGTTCGCGAACGGACACCACATCGATGTGCTGGACCTTGTCGAGTCCGGCCAAGCTGGTGAGCGCGTCGTTGGCGAGCAAGTCCAGGGACGTCATCTCCAGCAGCCCGTCGACGCCTGCGAGGGTGGAGAGTCCGTCGTTGTGGTGGAGCTGAAGCGTGCCCACCTGGGTGAGGCCGCCGAGCCCGTTCAGTGACACCACCTCGTCGGTCCCCGTGATGTCCAGCCTGCCCACCGTGGCGAGCTGCGGTGCCCCCTCAACGGAGGTCATGGCGCGGTTGTAGCTCGCGCTGAAGCGTCCTGGCACCTCCACCAGCGAGTCGAGCCCATCGAGCGACTCGAGTGCGCCGTTCAGGTTGAGGAGGATTCCTCCCGCAGAGGTGAGGGATCCGAGGCCACGCAGCGACGTGAGGGCAGCATTGCTGCGGACGAACAGGTCGTCGCCCACCCAGGTGAGCCCCTCGAGGCCTTCGAGGGAGATCAGCATGGGGTTGAAGTCGATGGTCAGCTCTCCGACGAGCTGCAGGTTCTCGAGGCCCTGCAAGGTCACGAAGGGCGTGGATGCGATGGTCACCTCGCCTGCGACCACGCCCACGCAGTCGAGATCGGACAGATCGATCCCGTCGCCGACGATCGCGAGGTCGCCGAGCACCGTACGGGTGCAGTACCCGTCGCACAGTCCGGGGATGTCCACCGCGTCCACGCTGCCGGCCCATAGGCCGTGTTGCTGCCCAGCCGGGTCCTCGTCGTCGCAGTCCTCGCCGAACGGTACACCGTCTCCATCGGCGTCGTCGTCCACGGTCAGCGGATCACAGTCGTTGTCGATGCCGTCGTAGTGGATCTCGTCGCCGCCCACCATGGGATCGCTGTCGTCGCAGTCGTGGTCGGCGAGGAAGCCGTCGCCATCGAGATCGTCGTCGAGGGTGGTGCCGTCGCAGTCGTTGTCGACGCCATCGTAGGGGACCTCGGGGCCGCCCTGGGCAGCGCTCTGGTCGTTGCAGTCCTCCGCGAGGACTCGACCGTCGCCGTCGAGATCGTCGTCGGGGGTGGACGGATCACAGTCGTTGTCGACTCCGTCGTAGGGCACCTCGGGGCCGCCACGCTGGGGATCCGAGGTGTCGCAGTCCACCCAGTCGAGCCAGCCGTCCCCGTCGGCGTCGAAGGGGTCCGTGCCGCAGGCCAGCAGCGTGAGCAGCCCGATCATGGCGCACCTCCGTCGTTGTCGCGGATGGTGACGAAGCCCCCCACGATGTCGATCTCGTCGTGCAGGTCCCAGGCGGCGGCATCGGTGAGCATGGGATTACCGACGATGGTGAGGGTGACCTTCACCACGGTGAGGGTGTTCAGCGCCGTGACGTCGGTGAGGGACGCGTTCTCGACGATGGCGAGTCGCCCCACCTCGCGCACCTGCTGAAGCCCCGACAGGTCGGTCAGTGCGTCGTTCCTCCCGATCGACAGGGAGCCGTCCGAGCGCTCCAGGCTCGACAGCGCCGAGAGGCTGGTGAGGGAGGGGTTGTCGAGCACGAACAGCTCGCCGATCTCGTGGAGTCCTTCGAGCCCGGTCAGGCCCGCCAGCGAGGCATTGTCCTGGATCAGGGTCCGCCAGGTGCCCGTTGCATCGGCGAACAGATCCACGTCGGCGAGCTGCGGGTTGCGGGAGATCTCCACCTCGAATCCGTCCACCACGGTGGGGTGGAATCCGGTGAGGGAGGTGAGATCCTGGTTGTCACGGATCCGCACGCTGCCGCCCACCTCGTCGAGGGCCTCCAATCCGGTGAGATCGGTGAGCCGGGTGTCGTCGATCAGTAGATCGCCCGCGATCCAGGAGACGCAGCCGAGGCCGTCCAGATCGACCACGGTCTTGCCGCTCAGCGTCAGGGCTCCGAGCACGGGTCGGCTGCAGTAGCCCTCGCACAGTCCTGCGCGGTCGTCGTCTGTGGCGTCGCCCAGCCAGAAGCCGTCGAGCTTTGCGGTGGCGTCGCCGTCGTCGCAGTCTTCGGCGAAGGGTGCGCCGTCGCCGTCGAGATCGTCGTCGAGGGTGAGAGGATCACAGTCGTTGTCGAGGCCGTCGTACGGAATCTCCGGGCCTCCCAAGGTGGGGTCGGTGTCGTCACAATCTCCGGCCAGCGCGATTCCGTCGCCGTCGAGATCGTCGTCGGGCGTTGCCGGGTCGCAGTCGTTGTCGAGCCCGTCGTAGGGGACCTCCGGGCCACCGATGGTGGCGTTCCGATCGTTGCAGTCCTCGGCTGCAGGCCAGCCATCGCCGTCGAGATCGTCGTCGAGGGTGAGAGGATCACAGTCGTTGTCGGATCCGTCGTAGGGAACCTCGGAACCGCCTCGCTCGGGGTCGGTGTCGTCACAATCCTCCGCAGCGATCAACCCATCCCCGTCAAGGTCGATCCACTGTGGATTGTCGGGCCCGCATCCTATTGTAGTGCCAAAGAATGCCCAAGAAACCAAACGAATCATACGATCTCCCGAGGCGTCTCCTATTGCGTCAGCGCGGGTCGCGCATGGATGTGGAACACCTCGCCTACGAGCACGAAGGCGAACACGTGCGATGCCCCCGTGGCGGAGATCATCAGGGCTTCGCAGTCGGGGTCGTAGCGGCGCACGACGTCGTCGTGGTCGAGAAAGTCCACGGACGGATCCAAGGGAGCGTGCAGCCGCGTGAACCCGTTGCGCTGCAGTGCCATGTCGTGGTCGCGGGCGTCCAGCACCTTCTTGGCGTGGGCATCCGGCACGTAGCCCGTGAGCTCCGAGTCGTTGCCGTTGGGGTCGCGCACCAGCTTGACCCGGCCGTTGCGGCGCAGGGAGTGGGGGACGGAGCCGTCGATGTAGTTGAAGACGGGGAGCTGCGAGGTCTCGGTGGACGACGCGTCCCAGGTGACGGGTTCATCGGGTGCGCTCCGGGGTAGGGACTCGACGATGGTTGTCGATCGACACCGTCGAGCCCCCGAACGTGCACGGCGCCGAAACCGTCCGTCGCCTCGACGTCCACGCGGGCCACCCGCGATCTTGATTTGATACGATCGTATGAAATTTTATGGATCTTGTTTAACCTAGGTGCTAGGACCGATGTGGGTCTCGGTCGTTCCGAGGTCCGCAGGAGGAAAGATGTCCGTCTCCAATCGTCCCTTTCGTCTGCTCACCGCGAGCGTGGGCACCGTGCTGGCCCTTGGCGGGGCGGGGCTGTTGGCCCTGTTCCCCGTGTTCTTGGCCACGGGCTTCCATCCGCTGGCCGACGTGACGGGCGGCGATCCGCTCGGTGCCCTGATCCTGTCCACCGTCGGCGCGCTGGCGTTTCCGTTGGGCGCCGCTCTGTTCCTGCGGCCCACCTCTGCACTCCTGCGCCTCACTGCCGTGGCGCTCGGCGGCATCGCGTTGTTGCGCCTCCTCGCGATGGCGAGTCCCGAGATTCGGGCGGTCGTGGGCAACGCGCCCCTGGTGGAGTTCATCGTGCTGGGCGGGGTGGCCGCGTTGTGCCTCTGGCTCCGGCCAGCGGGCGAGTCCCCCATCGAGCTCCGCAGCACGTTCGACGTCGATGCGCCGGCCGAGCGGGTGTGGCACGTGCTTGCCGAGCAGTTTGCCGACGTCGGCGCCTTTGCGCGGGGCGTGCGTTCGTCGGTGATGGACGGACCGGTGGGCGTGGGGGCCGTGCGCACCTGCGAGTCGGAGGCCTTCGGCCCGTTCGCGTCCTCTCGCGTCACGGAGGAGCTCGTCACGTTCTCCCCCGAGGCGATGCGCTTCACCTACGTGGCCGGGGGAGAGCTGCCACGGTTCATTCCGTCGTCGACGAACCGTTGGTCGGTGGAGTCGCTCGGAGTGGGCCGCAGCCGTGTGAGCAGCCACGCCTCCATCGACCTGGTCTGGTGGGCTGTGCCCTTCGCACCCTTGCTGGGCTTCAGCATCGGCTCGGCGGTGACCACCTTCGGCGAGGACCTGCGGCACCGGGTGGAGCAGGGTGTGCCGCATCCCGGCAAGTCCGCGGCGTAGGAGGTACATGCGCGCTAGGTGTCGGTCGATGGGCAACACCCGCGAGCGCTTGCTGTCACAGGCCACCGTGCTGTTCGCCGACAACGGCTACGACGGCGCGTCCGTGCGAGCCATCTGTGCGGCGGCGGGCGCCAACCTGAACGCCGTGAGCTACCACTTCGGTGGCAAACACGGTCTGTACAACGCCGTGATTCGCAGCATCGGTGAGCGCCACCTCGCGAGCGCGGTCCGGATCCTCGGCAGACCGCCGGAGAGTGCCGTGGAGCTGCGAACGCGGTTGCTGCTGTTCGCGGAGGAGATCCTGGCGGCCTGGATGCGCGAGCCGAGCGTGCTGATCATCCTGTTCACAGAGCTTCGGCAGGGGTTTCGACACTGCGACGAGGACGCGGTCGAGAGCTTGTTCGAGCAGAACCGTGTGTTGCAGGCGTTCCTGAGGTCGGCTCGAGGAGCTGGGTTGCTGCGTGAAGACGTCGACATCGCCATTGTGGCGGGCGGGCTACTGGAGCGTCTCAACACCCAGGTGATGTTCGCCGACACCGTCTCGGAGCAGTACGGCGCATCCATCCAGGATCCCGAGTACCGTGCGTACTGGGTGCGTCAGGTCGTCGACTTGGTGCTGCACGGATCGGTTCACCCCCGCACGGCTGAGTGATGGACTGGAACGACGTTCGGTACTTCCTCGCGTTGGCTCGGCACGGCTCCGTGCGCGCGGCGGGTGGGGTCCTCGGGGTGAGTCACTCCACGGTGGCGCGTCGGGTGGATGCCCTCGAGGAGCAGCTGGGAACACGGCTCTTCGATCGACATCGCGATGGATTCCAGCTCACGGTGCGATCGGGGCCATCGACGAGAACACGGACATGGGCGACGCCGTCACCACCGCGTGCCGTCGCCCAGATGCCACCGCGGAACAGCTCTGCATCCAGAAACGTCTCCAGTGCGCGTCTTGGTGTCGATCTCGAGGTTGACCGTTCCGATCACCCGATCTTCGAAGACGACGGCGAACGTGGGCATGGACTCCCATGGCTCGTCCATGTTGCGCGCCACGAAGGCCTGTGCGTGCCGTCGAGTGAAGGGCTGGGGGATGTTGGGTAGGAAGCGCGCGAACTCCGAATCATCGCGGTACGCGAGTGCGTCGTCGACGTCGTCTGGGCGGAACGGACGCAGCAGCAATCTCGCTGTTCGCAGGTTCATCTCCCCTCCGCTCGCGACGTCTCACGGGCTCGGTCGGTCACGTCGTCGAGTGGCTGGATTAAGTCGTCCTGCGTTTCCTCGGGAGGCACGTGATGGATCTGCGCGACACCGAGTCCTTGATCAAGGCGAAGATCCCCATGGCCAGCCACTTGGCCTTCTCGCTTCGCGCCTGGGACGGACAGCGCCTGGAGCTGCACGCCCCCTTCGAGGTCAACCGGAACCACCACGGCACGGCCTTCGGCGGCAGCCTGGCGATGGCCTCCATCGTGTCTGGCTACGCCATGACGTTCATGGCCTTGAGCGATGCCATCGGCGATGGCTGGCTCGATCGGTACACCCTCGTCATCAAGGATTTCTCGGTGCAGTACCGCCGGCCCGT
>JAHQVJ010000152.1 GCA_019634415.1 Myxococcales bacterium | reverse complement strand
TGTCGGCGGGCACCACAGCGCTGGCGGTGCCGGGAGACACGTCTGCGGCCGAGGTCCAGCAGGCATCCCCGTCGCAGACGAGCTCCCCCTCGAAGGCCGGGGGACGCACCCACGAGAACCCTGCCCCCCACCCACCGGCGCTCCGACTGGTCCACGATCCGGTCGTGGCCACCACGGGGCTCGTCAGTCCTGGTGAGGTGGCCTGGAACGGGCGCAAGGCCAGCAGCGCATCCGTGGGATCGTCGAGGGTGGTGGGGGCGGTGGTGACGAGGTGGATCTTCACGTAGACGGCAGGGTGGTCGGCGTAGCCCCACCACCAGGTGCGCAGACGGAACGCGCCGTCGAGGCCCACGTGCTCGGACTCCCCCGTCACAGCCGCCACGCGCGGGCCCGAAGCCAACACGCTGGTGGTCCCGGGGCTGGTGGCCAACAGCCAGCTCCCGCCTGGGCCGCGCACCCCGTTGCCTTCGCTGGCATCGGCCTGGGACAACACGTTCGGCCCACCCGATGGGATCACGTCGTCGAGCAGGCCCCCTCGGTCTGGGTCCAGACCCACCTCCACGACCGGTCCCGACCAGCCGCGCTCGTCCACCACCACGCCAGGCGCCGGCACGCTGGTGGGCCCGCCCAGGTACAGCGCGATGGGAATCACCTCGTCGGCTGCGAGGCTGGCGTCGTACAGCGCGTGCACGGTGCCGATCTCGTCTCCCAGTGGATCGGTGGGATCGGTGGGCTGCAACAATCCCGTCAGGGCGTCGGTGAAGGCGCTGTCGAGCACCCGCGCCCCCGTGTCGCAGGACTGCACCACGACGACCATCGCGTCGGGATCGAATGGATCGGAGTCCCCCAGCTCGTCGAGCACGGCGCGAGCATCCAGATCCACGAGGAGCAAGGGCTCCACGGCACCGTCGGCGCCGGCACGCACGGTGGCTCGAACCCGATAGGGCCAGTCGGGATCCCACCAGGCGTCGTCGGTGGGAGGCGATCCGTCACAGTCGTTGTCCACGCCGCTGCAGCGCTGCACGGCACCGGGGAACGTGAGGGGATCGAGATCGTTGCAGTCTCCAGTGGCCAGGGCCCAGTGCTCGCTGGGTGGCTCGCATCCGATCCAGTCGAACACTCCGGACACCCCGACGCCGTCCAGGTCTTGATCGGGCGCCCACACCCCCGGATCCATGGGGCCCTCGGGATCGGCGTCGTCGATGCCGCGATCACAGTCGTCGTCGATGCCGTTGCACACCTCGGGCTGACCCGGGTTCACGGTGGGATCGCCGTCCCGGCAGTCACCGAAGACGGCGGCGGTGCCCTCGATCTCACAGGTGCGGACCACCTGGCGTCGGCGCCCGTACCCGTCGCCGTCGGCGTCGAGGTAGCGCTCGGCGGGCTCGTCGTCCACGACGCCGTCGCAGTCGTTGTCGATGCCATCGCAGTCGTCCACCGCGGCGGGGTGAATCGTGGCGTCGGTGTCGTCGCAGTCGGATCGATCACGAGACCAGCCGGGACCGGGAGCGCACTCGGTGGTGACGGCGGCTCCGGGCAGCGCGCTGCCGAAGCCGTCGCCATCGGCGTCCTCCGACCAGGTGGCGACGTCGATGGGATCGTCGTCCACGAGGCCGTTGCAGTCGTTGTCGTGACCGTCGCAGATCTCGGGCGCGCCGGGAAGCACGAAGGGGTCGGCGTCATCACAGTCGAGCACCGAGTCGACCCCGTCTCCGTCAGCGTCCAGCGGGGCAGCGGGCGGCGTGCACGCTGCGAGCACCAGTGCAGTGATCATCGGGCCCCCTCCAGGAATGTACGGTACGCCTGCTCGGTTCCGCGCACCATGGCCTCGGTCCCGAAGCGCTCGAGGAGCTTCGCCCGGTGAGCGTCGGGGCATCCGGCCCCCCCGACCAAGGTCTGGCGGAGCGCCGCCGCCAGCGCACCCGGATCGCCAGGTGGCACCAACGTACCGTGGCCCTGGACCGTCTCGGGCAGCCCTCCTGCGCGACTGGCCACCACGGGCACGCCGTGGACGAGGGCCTCGATGACGGCCTGACCGAGCCCCTCCTCCAGCGAGGGATGGCAGAACACGTCGGCGGCGGCCAGCCAGTCGCTCACGTCGCCCACGTGCCCCGGCAGGTGAAGTCGATCCCCCACCCCCTCGTGGCCTGCGAGGCGCAGTAGCGAGCGCCGCAGGGGTCCTCGACCGCAGATGGCCAGGTGGGTGCGAGGCAGCTGCGACAACGCCCGCACGACGATCCGATGCCCCTTGTGGTCCACCAACGCCCCGACGGCCACCACCAACGACTCGTCCTCCCGGAGCCCGAGCCGCTGCCGCACCCGTGCCCGAGCGCCCTCCCGCGGCGTCGGCAAGGGCTCGATGCCATCGTGCACCACGCAGATGGGTGCCACCACACCGACCCCTCGCAGCACGCCCTGCACCGCGCGGCTGACGGCCACGACCCCTCGAGCTCGGTTCAAGCGCCGCACGGCCGAGCGGCTGGGGGCGAAGTCCACCCGACGGTGAGCGACCCAGGGGTGCTGCAGCCGCCCCAGGTGCGCGACGGCATGGGACGTGTGGGCTGCGACGAGATCGGGCGCAAGACGCCGGATGGCCTGGTCCAGCCCGCGTGTGCCCCACCACCGCCCTCGCATGGTCACCGGGACCACGGGTACTTGGGCGTCGTCGAGCGCATCTCGGAGTGGAGCGTCCGGAGGACAGATCACGGCGCAGTCACGCTGGGCACGACCGAGGTGCAGCAGCTGCGTCTGCCCGCCGCGCCAGCCCCGCTCGGTGTCGACGTGAACAATCCTCACCGGTCAGGAGCTGCGATGGCTCGTTCGTCCACGAGCCACGGCACACCCTCCACGACCGGGTAGATCAGGCCGTCTGCGGAGCAGAGCAGCCCGAGGTCCGTGTCCACCAGCTCACCGCGGCACCGTGGACACACCAGGTGCCGCCGGAGAAATGGATCTATCGGGGGCGCAGCCCCAGGAAGAACGTCTGCTGGATCGCCGACTGACCGTCCCGATTCGCCGGAATCTCCCGGCTGTCGCCCACGTCCCACGTCTGCCCCTCCGACAGGGACACCACGCGACCCTGCTGCAGGTACGGGTATCCTTCCGTGCCGTTGGCGATGGGCGACGACGCCGTGGGATGGCCCATCAGGGTCCAGGTGCGGTCCAGCAAGCGGCCGGTTCGGCGGTCGAAGGTGGCCTCCCCGCTCATGCGGGTGCTGAACTTGTTCGCGCTGTCACCCGGGGTGATGAGCGCGCGCCCACCGCTCTGGATGGTGGCCACCGGGCCCGACTCCGACACGATCTTGTGCACCAGCTCGGAGTTGCCGCTGCTCCCCACCGCCGTGGGGACCCGCATGATCCAACCGGAGTTCTGCACCCAGCCGATGTCGGCCTCTCGCTCGGGCAGGCTCAGATCGAGCCCTGCAAAAGCCCGACTGAGCACCTGGCGGAGGTTCTCGTTGATCTGCCCGAAGCGACGATTGCGTCGCTCCAGCCGCTCCAGATCGATGTTGACGATGCGACCGTCGTTGCGGACCTGCAGCTGCACCACGGCACCGGTGAGCCGCTCGTCGGTCTCGTCGAGGATGGGCTGCAGCAGCCCTGCTTCCTGAGGAAGACCCATGGCGCTGAGCGCCAGATCCTCGATGGTGCAGGACACCTCCCAGGTGCGGCGGGTCTCCACCACGCCCGGGGCGCATTCGGTCACCAGACGCAGGTCGAACCAGTCCACCCGAGCCTGTTTGTTGAACTTCGCTGCAAACCACATCATCATGGGCAGCTGTGTCTTCGTCTCGATGAAGTATCGGTGGGATCGACCCCAATCCCACTGCAGGCCGCCCTCGAACTCGTCCGAGTTCGTGACGACGCGCATCTGAACTTGCGGGGTCGCTGGCACCGCAGCGGGTTCGTCCACCGGTCCCCCGGTGGCGATCACGGTCTGTGCGGTGGCGATCGTGGACAACAACGTGAGCGCGCTGGCGAACAACCCACACCTCCTAAAGACCAGTGTAATGTCTGGAACCCGTTCGCTGCCGACACCGGTGGTGCGACGACTGGATTTGTTCACACAGCTGTGCAGACGGGATCCAATGGACATGTCGCACAGATCGGTCTGTGACGTCGCCCGCGGCACTGTCCCGAGATGCCGAGGTGGGCCATGGCAAAATCGAAGCGGACAGGATCGCGCGGATCGATGGCGCGGAGCGCAGCCGTGACCTCGAGGGCAGTGCGGAGGCTGCCGTCGTTGCGCCCGGTCATGCCCAGGAATCGGGAGACGCGCAGCACGTGGGTATCGAGCGGCACCACCAGGTGAGCGGGATCCCTCGTCTGCCACAGGCCGAGATCGATGCCGTAGGTGGGCCTGCGCACGAGCCACCGCAGGATCATCCACCACCGCTTGGTGGCGGACCCCTCGGCGGGCCGAGGCAGCAGCGTGCGCAGTCCCCGCGGCAGCTCGGCGAAGGTGCCGACCTGCACGCCACACGCATCGGCCACCCCGACCACCGCGTCGCGGATCGACGTCACCAAGATGTTCAGCGCCTCCACGGTGTCGTCGGTGCTGCGGTCTGCGGAGGGCAGCAGCTCCTCGAGGCTGTCGGACCCTCGATACAGCTGCGACAGCCCAGCGATCAGCAGCACCCAGTCCACGCCTCGGTTCCAGCGGTACACCAGCGGTCGCAGCGGCTTGCCGTGCACCTCGGGATCGAAGGCGTCCACCCAGCGCCTGGGGCCACCCTCCTCGTCCGCGAGGGCGAAGATCTGGTCCAGCACCACGCGAAACGCGGCCACCCGACCATACGCCAGCGTGCCCGCGACGACGGCCGCCACCTCCTGGTCGCGCGGATCGTCGAAGCGGTGCACGAAGCTCACCGGATCCGCCTGCCGACGCTGCGCCAGCGCCGTGCTGTCGATGAGGCGCTCCAGATAGGGTCCCAGCTCTGGGTTCACGGCATCTCCTGCAGACGTCTGGCGAGCATGCGCGCGAAGGGAAAGGCGCAGGTGAAGGCCGGCGACACGGCGTTGAGGACGTGCAGCGAGCCCTCGCCTTGCTCGACGACGAAGTCCATGTGCAGCGCGCCGGTGCGTCGCGACACCAGCTGGGAGCGGATCCCGGGCCGACCCCAGCGCGCGAAGTGTGCCGGCTGCAGTCCGTCCACCAGGGCGGAGGCCCGGCGAACCAGCGTGGATCGCCACAGGCTACCGATGGCCGACACGGCGTGTCGTCGGATCTCCGGCCGCGTGGCGAGCAGCCGAAGCTGTGCGGCGGCCTGGCCCAGCGCCTCGCCGGCACGAAAGCCTCCCCAGCCGCCATAGTCCTCGCGCCACCGGGCGGGCACGGCGGTGGGGCCGATGGTGACCTGGCCCGACGGCTTGGGCGTGAGGTGCACCCCCAGGAACGGCATGCCGAGATCGGGCACTGGGTAGATGCAGCACGCCAGCGGTGCGGCCTGCTCCGAGCCCACCAGGTAGGCCCCGCGGAACGGCACCAGCTGCCAGGCCTCACCGCACCCCCAGGCCGACGCCACGCGATCGGCGTGCAGCCCCGCTGCGTTGAGCACCCGGGGGGCATGCACGGGGCCCGCGCTTGTCTGCACGCCCTCGGGCAGGCGGCCGAGCCAGCGGGTGGAGGTCCGGATCTCCACCCCCGCTCGTCGGCAGGCCTCCGCCAGTGCCGCCATGCACTGGCCGGGATCCACCGTGGCGGTGTCGGGAGAGAACAGCGCCCAGCCCGTGGTGCGCACCCGCGGCTCGATCTCGCGGGCCTGTGCCTCGCTGATCCGTTCCATGCGCACGCCGTTGGCATCGGCACGCGCCAGCAGCTCCGTGAGCCCGGCGTGCTCGGCCTCGGTCTTCGCCACCACGAGCTTGCCAGTCGCGTGCACGGGCACGTCGTGCTCGGAGCAGAAGCGCCGCCACGCCTGGTTGCCCTGCACGGAGAAGGCCGCCTTGAGGCTGTCGGCGCTGTAGTAGAAGCCCGCGTGAAGCACTCCGGAGTTGCGCCCCGAGGCATGTGCGCCCACCATCGGCTCCTTCTCGAGCACCACCACCCGCTGATCGGGATGATCGTGCGCCACCGTGAGCGCCGTGGTCAGCCCCACGACACCGCCGCCCACCACCACCAGATCCGCGGTGATCACAGACCCTCCAGCCGTCGCCGCAGCTCCGCTGGCAGCTGCACCTCGATGTCGCGCCACAGGGCGCGGCTGCGCAGCGAGGGTGGACACCGCACCGCGTCCTTGTGGGTGCACACCAGCGGCCGCTCGCCCGCCGTGCGCAGCAACTGCAGGGCCATCTCCTGGGTGATGGGCGCGTGATCGGGCAGCGCCACGAACTCGGCCACCTCCATCGTCAGCGATGCCAGGAAGTCCGCGGGCCGACCGATCCCGCAGAAGGCCACCACGGGGCCGGTCGGAGCCGGCTGTCGCCCCCGCTCGGAGCACCACGCTCCCGGACGGCGGCGCACAGGATCGCCCACCTGCACCTCGAAGCTCGCATCGGCGTGGTGCACCACGACCACGTCCGCTCGCGCGGGCACGGCTCCGGACTCCCGCCGCTCGCCCATGGGCAGCAAGCCCCTCGCGCGGACGAAGCGCGCGTCCACCACCACCACCTCCAGGTCCCGGTGCAGCCGGCGGTGCTGTAGCCCGTCGTCCGCCACGACCACGCTCACGCCTGCCGCCACCAGCGCCTCCGCACACGCCACCCGATCGGGGCCTGCAGCCACCACCGCCCCCGTCGCAGCGAGCAGCGCGCCCTCGTCACCGAGATGCGCCGCGTCTCGGTGGCGGGTAGACAGGTGCACGGCCCGCCCGCCCTTCGTGCGCCGATAGCCGCGGGTGGCCACGCCCACCCGGTGCCCGCGGCCCTGCAGCACCCCCACCACCGCCGCCACCGTGGACGTGCGGCCGGGACTGCGCGCGTTGGTGGATCCCACCGACACCACGGGCACGCCCACCCGGCGAACGGGCAGCAGCTGCCGCTCGTAGGCGGCATTGCGAACCTCGCTCACAGCACCGTACACCGCGGCCAGGGGCGCCGCCCACGGCCGAGGCGACGCCTCCGGTGCCGGCGATCCGATCCACGCCCGCAGAGCGTCCCCTGCCCTCGCCGCGTCCATGCGCCGCAGGGATGGCGAGCTGCGCTCACCCGTCGCCTGCAGCACCCGCTGCAACGCGGCGCCCAGCTCCTCGGGCTCGGCCACCACGGTGGCGCCCACCTCGCGAAAGGCGCTGCCCTGGGCCTGCTGGTGGGGGCCAGCCACCACGGGAACGCCTGCGGCAGCGGCTTCGTGGGGGCTGTGGCCGCCGATGCGGGGATCGAAGGTCCCCCCTACGAACGCCACCGCTGCGCCGGGCAAGCAGCCCGCGAGCTCGCCGAGGGTGTCGAGCACCACCACCTCGACCTCGGCGGCCACCACGGCACCGAGCAGCTCGCTGCGGAGGCGGGTCTCCCGATGCTGCTCCGCACACAGGGCGAGCACCTCTGGCACGCGCTCGAGGTGACGAGGCGCGAGCAGCACCGGCGGCGGCGACGGCAAGGTGAACACCGCCCGCAGCACCGCCGCCTCGTCGCCTGGGCGGGTGGAGCACGCCACCAGCGGTGGCCGAGCGAAGCGCAGCACGGCCCGGGGCGCTTGCGCGAGGGTCTTGGGGTTCCCGAGCACCTGCACCGGCGCCGCCTGCACGCGCTCGAAGAACGCCGCCTCCGAGGCATCCCGAGCCAGCACCGCGTCGGTGGGGTGCCACAGCCAGCGCAGCCAGGGCGCAGCGCGCCGCGTGCGGGAGCCTGCCTTCGCTCCCACCCGCACCACCGGCACCCCCGCACGGCGCGCGCGCCAGGCCAGGCTCGGCCAGAAGGTGCCCTCCACGAACAGCACCGCCCGCGGACGCGCCTCGGCCCACAGCGGCGCCAGGGTGAGCCCGTGATCCAGCGGACAGGCGCCTGCCACCACCCCCGGGTGCCGCAACGCCAGGCGCCGGGCCTGCGCCGCACCGGTGTCGGTGTCCGCCGTGAGCAGCACCGGGCGCGGCAGCAGCGGGAGCAAGGCAGCAGCCGCCCTCACCTCCCCCACGCTCGCCGCATGGAGCCAGATCGCACCCGGCTGCACTGGAGGGACCCGCCACCCCAGGCGCTCGGCGGCGTCGATGCGCAGCCGAGGATGCAGCGCCACCACAGCCGCCGCGGCGGGGAGCAGCGGCAGCGTGGCCCACGCGATCAGGCGATCCATGGCGACTCCCCCAGCGTGATCACCCGGTCCGCCGCCCGCACCACCTGCTCGTCGTGGGCCACCACCACCACCGTGCGCCCCTCGGCCAGCTCCCGCAGCGTGGCGAGGATCGCCTGGGTGGTGCCCGGATCCACCTGGCTGGTGGGCTCGTCCAGCAACAGCACGCGCGCGTCCGTGACCAAGGCGCGGGCAAGGGCCAGCCGCTGGCGCTCTCCCCCCGACAGGCCCTGCCCGCCGGGCTCGACCGGGGTGTCCAGCGCCCAGCCGATCCCCGCGCGCTGCAGGGCATCCACCACCACGTCGTCCGGCGCATCTGGGCGCCCCAGCGTCACGTTGTCGCGCACGCTGCCCGCGAACAGCCAGAGGTCTTGCGGCACCACGGCCACACAGCGGAGCTGTCCCGGCGCCAGCTGCTGCAGGTCCACCCCCCCGAGGGTCACCACCCCCTCGCACGGGGCCAGCGCCCCCCATGCCGTCCGCAGCAGCGTCGTCTTGCCCACGCCCGTGGGTCCTGCGATGGCGACGAGCTCGGAGGGTTGAGCCGTGGCGGTCACGGCCGACAGGATCCGCTGCCCGTTCAGCACCACCCCCACCCCCGACCACCGCAGCTCCAGGGGGCCGTCGGGCAGGACCTGCTGCCCGTGGGTCGCGGGTCTCGCCTCGTCCAGCACGCCCTGCACGCGCTCGAGGGCGCCCAGGGATCGTTGCAGCAGGGCCCACACCTCGGCGAGCCCAGTCAGCGGGCGTCGCGCCAGCACCAAGGCGGCCACGAAGGCCACCAGATCGGCCACCTGCAGGGTGCCCGCCTGCACGCGCGTGACCCCCCACCAGCACAGGCCCCCCACGGCCAGCGCCGCCATGATCTGCACGCCCAGGGTCGGGATGGCGCGCACCACGTCGAGGCGAAGCAGCGCACGGCGGTCCCGCTGGTTGTGTGGCTGCAGGCGAGCGAGCGCGCCTGGGACGGCTCCGAAGGCACGCAGCGTCTGCTGTCCAGCCAGCTGCTCGGCGAGGAGCGCCATGAGCGCGGCGCGCGCCCGGCGGCGCTGGGAGGTGGCGTAGCGGACCCAGCGTGCAGCTCCCCAGGCCACCCCCGCCACCGGCAGCAACAGCACCAGCGCGGGCCCGGCGAGGCCTGGGGCAGCCCAGGTGGCCACGGCCCCGAGGCCCAGCAGGGTGAGCGGGTTGCGCACCGCCGTCACCGCAGCGCTCACCCCGTACTGCACCTGATCCACCTCGTCCGTCAGGGCGGCGAGGCGCCCGCCCACGTCACCGGAGGCCGGACCCGTGAGCCAGCAGGCATGCAGGTTCGCGCGCAGGTCGGCGGCCATGCGCCAGGCCACCCCCTTGGTGAGGGCGGTGCGCACCACCACGGCCACACCATGCCCCGTGTACAGCGCCGCCATCCCGACCAGCACCGGCCAGAGGCCATCGGGATCCACTGTCACCATGGCATGTGTGGCGCGCTGTAGCAGCGCCACCGCCACGGCCGGCACCGACGCCGTCGCCACCAGCAGCACAGCAGCCATCACCAGCATGGGCGCATGGGGCCTGGCGAGGCGTGCGTAGGCGGCGAGCCTCACGGGGCGGGCTCCGTCGACTTCAGCTCGAACAGCTGCCAGTGCCCCACCACGCGTCCGGCCTGGTCGTGGCCGGTGATGGCGTGGGGGCCGCTGTGAACCTGGTAGTGCGGCTGCACGCAGCGCAGCGGCCCGGACCGCGCAGGGCGAAGGAAATACCGTCCATTGTACTGCCGAGAAGGGGCCGGATCCGAGCCCGCAGGGCGCCGGTTCCTTGTAGGCCGTTCCCGACCTCTGCTCGGCCAGAACAGATCTTGGCTGGCGCGGCCGCAGCCCGCCAGGGCCTGGGTGGTCAGGCCCGTGTGGTACGCCACGAACGCCGCCTCCTGGTAGCGCTCCGTGAGCACCACCGGACCCTCCGTCGCCAGGCGCGGATCGTGGGCCGCCAGGCCCACCGGCAGCGCCCACTGGGCCACCCCGTCCGCCACCGCCACGCCCTCCGCCAGCCGCACCGCCGGGTCGGGCGCCAGCCGCAGCAGCGGCACGTGCGCGTGCAGCGCGATGGCCCCCGAGACCATGACCCCCAGCCAGGCCCCGCTGCGAGTCAGACGACCCAGCCAGCCCCCGCTCCACGACAGCCCCAGGCCCACGCCCAGCCAAGCCGGGGCTGGCCAGTGAGCCTCCGGCGGCCCGAAGACCGCCGCGCCCGCGAACCCCAGCATCAGGGGGGCCGACGACATCCAGGCCAGCGCCTGCCGCCGCGAGCGCCAGGGCACGCGCACCCACCACGCCACCGCCGCCGCCGCCGCCAGCGGTGTGGCGAAGGCGAGCTGCTCGAGGCCCATTCGCACCGGACCCAGCGCCCCCGGGGCCGCCGCGGACAGCAGGTTCTCCGAGACCTGGAAGCGCAGCATCACCCAGTCGTTCGCTGCGTTCCACGCCAAGTTCGGGGCCACCATCAGCACGCTCGCCCCCAGCGCGATCCACGGATGGGGCGTGCGACGCTCCGTGGCTGGGATCGCAAGCAGCAGCAACGGAAGCAGCAGCCAGCCCGTGGGCTTGCACAAGCCGGCGAACCCCGCCGCGACCCCAGCCCCCCACCAGGCGCGCCCGCCCGACAGCGCGCCCGCCACCGTGGCTGCCCAGGCACCCATCAACAGGGTGTCGGGCACCGCCAGCTGGGTCGTGAGCCAGATCGGCGGCAGCGCCACCGCCCACAGCGCGAAGTGGCTGCGATCGCCAGCGTGGCGGGCCAGTAGCGCCATCCCCCCCATCGCGACAGCGATGGGCAGGACCCTGAGCGCCAGGGGGCTGCGACCCAGCAGCGCCTCCGACAGAGCCAGCACCCAGGCCACCGCAGGAGGCTGGTCGTAGTAGCCCCAAGCCAGGTGCTGCGCCCAGCGCCAGTGGTAGGCCTCGTCCGCCAGCAGCCCCCAGCTGCTCGCGATCCACAGGCGCCACAGCGCTCCCGCGGCCAGGATCAGGATCCACGGCGCCGGGGTGGCTATGGAGCGGAGGCGTTCGCGCATCTCGCCCTCGTACCGGGCCCACATCGGAGAAGCACCATGGCGAAGCTGTCGGAGCAGCACTGCGAGCCCTGCCGCGGCGGGATCCCTCCCCTGAAGGGGGAGCAGATCCTTCAGCTGCACACCCAGCTCGACGGCGGGTGGGAGGTGGTCGACGAGCACCACCTCACCAAGACCTTCCCCTTCCCCGACTTCCTGCGGGGCCTGGCCTTCGTGAACGCCGTCGCCGCCGTCGCCGAGGCTGCGGGGCATCACCCCGACGTCTTCCTCGCCTGGGGACGTGTGCGGCTCGAGATCTACACCCACAAGATCGACGGGCTGCACCTGGCGGACTTCGTGCTCGCCGCGAAGTGCGAGGACACCTTCCGCGGCCTCATCCAGTCGTGACCTCGGCGCAGCATCCTGGTGACGCCCCCGTCCTGCTGCTGGACGCGCTGTCGCTGCTGTTCCGCGCGTTCTACGGCCTGCCGCCCATGACCACCACCGCCGGCGTGCCCACCGGCGGCCTGTACGGCATGAGCAGCCTGCTGCTCAAGCTCCTCCGCGAGCAGCGCCCCTCGGGCCTCGCCTTCGCGCTGGAGTCGCGCACCCCCACCTTTCGCCACCAAGCGTTCCAGGACTACAAGGCGCAACGCCCCACCGCGCCGGATCCTCTGCGCGCTCAGCTGCAGCGCTTGCCCGAGCTGTTCGACGCCCTGGGCGCGCCCGCCCATCGCGTGGCTGGCTTCGAGGCCGATGACGTGCTCGCCTCGCTGGCGTCGCAGCTCTCGGATCGTTCCACCCTGGTGGTCACCGGCGACACCGACCTGTTCCAGGTGGCTCGTGGCCCCGTCGCCGTGTGGTACGTGGGCAGGCGCCAGGCGGATGCGCAGCGAATGGATGCCGCAGCCGTTCGCGCCCGGTACGGGATCGCCCCCAGCCAGATCCCCACCTTCAAGGCGCTGGTGGGGGATCCCTCCGACAACCTCCCGGGCCTGCCCGGCGTGGGCAAGAAGACGGCGAGTCGCTGGATCACGGAGCACGGGAGCGCCAGCGCCATCGTCGCGGCCGCAGACACGCTGACCCCCACGCGACTGCAGCCCACGGTGGCGGCTGCCGCCGACGCCTTGGTGATGTACGAGGATCTCGCCACGGTGCGCTCGGATCTGGAGCTGCAGCCCCCCTTGGCCGCTCCCTTCGACGATGTGGCTCGAGGGCGGCTCGACGCTTGGTTCGAGCAGCTCGAGTTCAAGAGCCTGCGCAAACGTCTGGCGGACCTGCCGGTCCCCTGAGGCGCATCACCCGCTGCACCTCGTCGACGGCACGCGCCACCGCGGCTCCTCCGTGCAGGGATGCCAGCACGTCGCTGGGAACCTGCTCGCGCTGCCCCGCCACCCGGCGGGCATGGTCAGCGATCACGTCTGGATCGAGATCCTGCAGCACCTCGGGCACCACTTGCCGACCCGCCAGCACGTTCGGCAACGCCACGTGCCGGACCCGCACCAGCGCACGGGCCAGCGGCCACGTCAGCGGATGCACCCGGTAGATCACCACCATGGGCACGCGCAGCGCCGCCAACTCCAGCGTGGCCGTACCGCTGGCCACCACCGCCACACAGGCCTCCGCACACTGCGCCAGCGAGGGCACGATCCGGGCATCCACCCCCGTCAGCGAGCCCCGATCCACCGTGGGCGCAGCAGGCACCACGAAGTCGCAGCTCGCCCACCGCTCGCGGAGCCGGCGCGCCACTTCCCGGAGCACCGGCCAGTGGCGCGCCACCTCCGAGGGCCGCGAGCCCGGGCACAGCGCCACGATCCGACGACCCGACCCAGTGCCGGGCTCGGCCCTCACAGCCGCAGCGGGATGGCCCACGAACACCGCCCTCGCTGGAGGTGGGATCCAGGCCGGCTCGAAGGGCAGCAAGCACAGCAAGACGTCCACCTGCCGCCCTAGGCGCCGAGCACGCGCCGGACGCCACGCCCACAGCTGCGGACACACCCAGTGCACCGTGGCCAGCCCGCGCCGCTTCGCCCGCGCCGCCAGGCGCAGCAGCAGCTCGGGGCTGTCGATGGTCACCACCACGTCCGGGCGCTCCGCTGCCAGATCCGCCTCCAGTCGACCGAGCAATCGGGCGAGGCGCGGGATCGCCCCCAGCACTTCCACCAGCCCCATGGCCGTGGCCGACTCCGCCGCCGCCACCTGCTCGGCTCCCGTGGCGCGCATGCGCGGGCCCAGCAGCCCGCGCACCCGAAGATCGGGCAGTCGCTCCGTGAGCTCGGTGATCAACGCGGCACCCAGCCGGTCTCCGCTGGCCTCCCCCGCCGCGATCCACAGCAGCGGGCGACGGCTCATTGCACCCGGCGCGCCGTGATTCGCTGGCTCGTGTCGCAGACCACGCCGACGTTGGCTCGGAGGATCCCGTCGCACTCTTCGATGTCGTTGACGAACACCTCGGCACTGTCGAAGCGCCGAACGTCCACCACCACATCGCCGCTCGGCGACTGAGTGGCATCCACGCCCTCCCACGACACGGAGCACATCAAGCCCGGCGTGACCGTGATCAGCGTGTCCACACCGGAGACCTCGGTCTGTGTGGAGACGTCGAGGATCGCGTTGGCGAAGGGCCCCGTGCGGCAGTCCAGCTGCGTGGGACACCAGTACACCGACAGGACCTCCGTCAGATCGCGGGTGTCCACCCCCCACCCGATGCCGATGAAGGGCTCCTCGGCCTCGGCTTCCTCTTCGGGCAGCTCACAGCCAGGCCCTTGCAGTACCGACTCCACCTCGAACAACGCGTTCCACGACTCGAACACGGGATTCTCGGGGACACATCCCCACAGGAACAGGGCGAACATCATCGGGTTGCCTCCCTCATGGCCAGCTGTACGTCGACGGCGAGACGCACGGCGCGCAGCCCCTGCGCCGCAGGAACACCATGCTCGGTGGCTCCGCCGATCGCGGCCGTAAACGCATCCCACTGCGCCGTGAGCGCATCACGCTCGTCGGGTGCCCGGCACTCCTGACCATCGAGGAACGCCCGTCCACCCAGCAGATCCAGCTCCGTGGAGCGACCAGGCTCGTAGCAGCGGACCACCCGGCGACGGCGCTCTGCCGTGCGCGACGCCAGCAGCGACGCCGTGAGCCCGCAGGTACTGCGGAACCGCACGCTGGCCGTGTCGACCTGTGTTCCGCGCACGGCCACCCCCGACGCATCCAGCCACGACACCGACGCATCGGACCGCATCCAGCCCAGCACCAGGTCCAAGTCGTGGATCATCAGATCGAAGACGACGTCCACGTCTTCGCTGCGGCCCGTGCGCGGCGCCTCTCGCCGTCCCTGCACCATGTGCGGGCGCAGCTGCCCTGCGGCCCGCACGGCAGGGTTGAAGCGCTCGATGTGCCCCACCCGACACCGCTCGTTCGCCAAGGCGCCCGCGGCCTCCACGCTGTGGGCCAGCGGCTTCTCCACGAGGCACCACTGCCCTCGGCTCAGCAGGGGCTCGGCCACGTCGGCATGGGTCGTGGTCGGGGTGGCGATCACCACCGCGTCCACCTGACTGGGCACGCGATCTGCCACTCGCCCACCGAAGGTGTCGGCCATACGCCGCGCGCGCTCCGGCACCACGTCCACAGCCACCGCCAGCTCGCAGCTCGGGTCGCGCGCGATCACCGCGGCGTGGCGGGTTCCCATGTGGCCGCAGCCCACGAGCGCCACCCGCAGGGTCACGGGTGCACACCCGCCCGGCACACCCCGCGGGTGCTCGTACGCAGGAACTCCACCAGCTCCCGGACCTCGTCGACCTCGGCGTGGGACTCCAGCGCGCGGCTCAAGGCCATCGCCCGCGGCAAGTCGCCCACGAACAGCGTGCGCCACGCATCCTTGAGGGCTGCCATGGTGGCCGAGTCCGACAGCCCTGCACGCCGCAGCCCCAGGATGTTGAGACCGAACAACCGAGCCCGATCCCCTTGCGCGATGCTGAAGGGAGGCACGTCCTGAGCACACATCGCGCCGCCTCCCACCATGGCCAGCCGACCCACGCGACATTCCTGGTGCACGGCACACAGACCACCCAACACGGCGCCGTCACCCACCTGCACGTGACCACCGATGGCCGCAGAGTTGGCGAACATGGTGTGGTTCCCCACCACACAGTCGTGAGCCACGTGGCTGTTGGCCATGAAGTAGTTGTCGTCGCCGATCTCCGTCACGCCTCGGCCGCCGGAGGAGCCACGATGGGCCGTGGTGAACTCGCGAAACACACAGCGAGCCCCGATCACCAGGGAAGTGTCGGCCCCTCGATCGTGCTTGACGTCCTGCGGCAGGCCGCCGAGCACCACATGAGGCCCGATCTCGGTGCCCTCTCCCACGCGGGTGTGGCCCTCGATCACGGCATGTGGCCCCACCCTCACGCCATCCGCGAGCTCGACACCCGCGCCGATCACGGCGTAGGGACCCACGGTCACCTCGCCAAGCACCGCCCCTTCGTCGATCACCGCAGTCGGATGGATCCCCACGATTCCTCCCCCAGAGAGCACGACGCCTACGCGTCCACCTTGGCCATGAAGCTGCCGTCGGCCACGCGCTCTTCGTCGCCCACGGTGGCCCGACCCTCGAAGAACCACAGACCCCGGCGCTTGCGCGTGACCGTGGCCTCCAATCGCAGCACGTCCCCCGGCCGCACGATCCTGCGGAAGCGCAGCCCATCGAGCCCCACCAGATACACCATGGCGCCGGCAGCTCCCTCCTGCGCCAGGTAGGCGATGGCCGCCACCTGGGCGAGGGACTCGGTGATGAGCACACCGGGGAACACGGGATTGCCAGGGAAGTGCCCCTGGGCCCACGGCTCGTCCTCGCTCACGAACTTCTGCCCCACGGCTCGCTGGCCAGGCTCCACCTCGAGGATCCGGTCCACCATCAGGAACGGGTGGCGGTGAGGCAGCAGCGCCTCGATCTCGTCCCGCTCCATCACGACTCGTCCTCCTCCAGGCGCACCACGCGTTGCTCGAGGCGTGCCACCTCTTTGAGCAGCTGCGGCAGCTGCCGCAGCGCGGCGACCTCGCGTAACCACTTTCGGTAGCCGCGGGCGGGCGAGCCACCGATCTTGCGACCCGGCGGCACCCTCCGGCTGGCGGAGGCGAGGCCCGCGAACACGGCGCCTGCACCCACCTCCACCCCATCCGTCACGGCGGTACGGCCAGCCATCACCACGCGGTCTCCCAGGCGAGCTCCCCCCGCCACGCCCGCGAAGGCGGCCAGCAGGCACTCCGCGCCGATCCGCACACCATGGGCCACCTGAACCAGGTTGTCGAGCCGGCTGCCCCGTCCCACCCGGGTCTCGTGCAGGGCCGCTCGGTCCACACACGCGTTGGCCCCGATCTCCACGTCGTCCTCCAGCACCACCGTGCCGAGCTGCGGCACCCGCAGGGGCCCATCGGGACCGACGACGTGGCCGAACCCATCCGCCCCCACCACCGCGCCGGGCTGGATCCAGACGCGCTCTCCAACGGTGCAGCCCTCCATCACCACGCAGCCCGGCATCAGCCGGCTCCGGCCACCGACCCGGGCCCCACGCCCCACGTAGGCATGGGCCTGGATCCAGGCGCCAGCCGCCACGGTGGCGCCCGACTCCACCACGGCGAAGGCATCCACGGTCGCGCCCTGCACCGTGGCGTCCTGCGCCACCCAAGCGCGCTCGTGCACGCTGGGCTCCGGCCACTCGAGGGGCACCAGGACCGCTGCCGCCAGCGCATAGGCATAGCGAGGGTTCGGGTGGCGAACAGCCACCACGCCGTCGGGAACCGGCAAGTCGCTCACCAACACCGCACCCGCGCGGGTACCGGGCAGACGCTTCGCCCACCGCCCACCGCTGCAGAACGACAGCTCGGAGGGGCCCGCCTCGTCGAGGGCCGCCACCCCGCTCAGCACTCGGTCGCGGGGACCCTCGCACACACCACCCACCAGCTCGGCGAGCTGCCCCGTGGACAGCTCGACCGTGGGCCGGCTCGGGTGTGAGCTCACTGCCCGGGGTGCTGTTGGTTGTAGCGCTGCACGAGCGTGGTGGAGATGTCCCGCACGTCACTGCTCTGGTACACCACCACAGCCTTGTCGAGCACCACCGTGCAGCCCGAGCTCTGACCCACCTCGCTCGCCGTCTTCCGCATCTTCTTGTCGAGGTCGCCGAGCAGGTTCATGTAGGTCTCCTGCATCTCGGTCTGGGCCTGCATGTAGGTCTGCTGGAACGCAGCCTGACGCTGTGCGAGCTTCTGCTCCTCCTCGGCCCGCGCGTCGGCCGACAGGATCATGGCTCGACTCTGGAAGTCGGCGATGGCCTTCTCGAGCTCTTGCTGCATGCGCTCGAGCTCGCCCTTGCGGGAGGAGTACATCTTGTCGATCTTCGACTGGGCCGACTGACCCTCCTTCGTGGAGGTCACGGCGGTCTGGAAGTCCACGATGCAGATCTTGTTGGCGTACGCGGGGCTTGCCAGCCCGACGAGTGCTGCTGCGCAGATCAGCAGACGATGCATGTGCAATCTCCTCGCATGGCCCGCAGATAGCAGGCTCATTCATCGTGGGCCAGAACGGGCCAGCCCATCGGGACATTCCGTGTAGCTAGAAGAAGGACCCGATTCCGAAGTCGAACACACTGGCCCGCTCGTCCTCCCGGCGATTCAGCGGGAAGCCGAGCTCGAAGCGCAGGGGGCCGATGGGTGAGCGCCAGCGCACGCCCACCCCTGCGGCCGTACGAAGCCGCAGCGGCGACAGCGTGTCCTCGCCGTAGGGACCCTTGAAGGCGTTCCCCGCATCGAAGAAGGCCACCGCGCTGATGCCGGCGGCACGCACGAGCATGGACTCCACCTCGATGTTGTTCACCCAGATCTGGGTGCCACCGACGATGAGCTCGCTGTCCCCCCGGACCGGATCCTCGCTGTTCAGGAAGGGAGCCCGGATGGTGGGCCCCAGACTGAACCACTGGAAGCCACGCATGCTCTGGATGCCGCCGGCCCGGTAGCGATGGATGAAGGGGATCTGACGACCATCGGTGGAGCGCAGATCGCCGAGGGTGGTGTTCACCCGAAACACGATGGTGTCGTTGTTGTTGGGAAGCAGCGGCTGGTAGAAGCGGAAGTTGGCCTTCGACTCCACGAAGTTGAAGTCGCCGCCGAGGGGCCGGAAGACACGCTCCGGGCCCACCCGGAAGCCACCCGACAGCGAGGTGCTCAGCTGCACCTTGAAGCCCGAGGTGGGAAAGATCCGATCGTTGCGCTTGTCGATGTCGAGGATCACACCGAGGGTGCTGGTGATGCCGTTTCGGTACAGATCGCCGCCCAGGAGCCGCTGTCGGAACGGATCGATCTGATTCAGGCCGACGTCCTCGATGGTGTACTGCATGCGCAGCTGCACGTCGTCGCGGGCGTCGAGGTAGCGCCCCACGGCGAGCGAGCCTCCTCGCTGGTACTCGTCGTTCTGGACGTTCCCGACCGGAAACTGCCGCGAGATGTAGAAGCCGTCCACCGACAGCGTCCAGCGGGAGTCCAGGAAGTAGGGATCGAAGAACGACAGGTTCCCCTGGCGACGCAGGCGAGACCAGTTGATGGCGGCGTTGACCAGGAAGCCGAGCCCCAGGAAGTTGTTCTTCTGGAAGGAGCCCGTGATCACGAAGCTCTCGAGGTTCGAGTACCCCATCCCCAGGCTGATGGAGCCCGTCGGGCGCTCCGAGACCTTCACGTTGAGGTCGAGGACGTCGTCGCCGTCGCCGCGCGGGGTGGAGACGTTCACGTCGTCGAAGAAGCCCAACCGGAGCAGCCGCGCCCGGCTCGCACGCACCAGGGAGCCCCGGTAGACGTCGCCTTCGTCGGCCTGGATCTCGCGGCGCACCACCTTGTCGAAGGTGGGGTCGTTGCCGACGACGTTCACCCGGCCGATGCGGACCTGCTCACCCCTCTGGATCTCGAAGATCACGTCGGCGGTCTGGGTCTCGGGATTCGGTCGCACGTCGGGGATGACGTTGACGAAAGCGTAGCCCTGATCGGTCCACAGCGACTCGATGTTGGCCCGCACCTCGTGCATCACGCTGAAGGTGAAGATCTCACCAGGCTCGAGCTTGGGCCCTCGCGTTCGCAGCTGGAGCACGCGGTCGGAGCGCTCCTCGGCCGCGCGCCACTGGTCCTCCTGGATGTCCGCCACGGCCTCGCCAGCCACGATCCGCAAGGCGGCATCCCGGGTGAGCCCCAGCTCTTCGTCGAAGTCCCCCCGGATGTCGACGGAGCCGATGGTGTACTGCTCTCCCTCCTCGATGTCGTAGGACACGAAGATGAAGCGCTTGTCGGGCGACAGATACACCTTGGGGGGCTGCACTCGAACGTCGAGGTAGCCCTGCTCCAGATAGACCGCACTCACCCGCTGCTGGTCGTTCTCGAGCATCTCACGGCGGAAGGTGCCCGACCCGGTGAGGAACGGCAGGAAGCCTGCCTCGCGGACCTCCAGGTACCGACGGATCTTGGAGTCGGGGATCTTGTCGTTGCCGCTGAAGTCGATGCGCTGCACCACCACCTTGCGGTTCTCGACGATCTTGAAGACCACGTCGACCTGATCCGAGCCCACGGCGACGTACTCGGGGGTGACCTCCGCCAGGTAGAACCCCTTCTCCAGATAGAGATCCCGTACGCGCGCGACGTTGTCGTTGACCCGCGCCTGATTCAACACGGTGAACGCGCGCACGTCGAGGACCTCGCGAATGTCGTCCTCGTCGATCTTCTTGTTGCCCTCGATGCGCACCTCGCGCACCGCGGGCTTCTCGGTCACGAAGAAGCGGACCTCCACCCCGTCGTCGGCCTCGGTGAGCTCCACCACGACGTCCTCGAAGAAGCCCGTGCCATACACGGCCTTGAGGTCACGCCGGACCTTCTCCTGGTTCAGGGACTCCCCTCGGCGCAGCCCCACCGCGGCAAGCACGACGGCTTCCTCGATGCGTCGATTGCCGTCCACCACCACCCGCGCCACCTTGCCCTCGGCGGCGGCTGGAGGTGTGGCGTACGCGGGCGAACCCATCAGGGTGGCCCACAGACTGGCCAGGGCCATCAACATTGCCAGATGCATCGTTGGGAAGACTCCCGCATGGGCCAGCACGGCATGGGCTGGGACCGTCGACGTATAGCACTCAGGTGCTGTGGACGCCCGGAACCTACAATCCGTTACCGCCAAGTGGGATTCTTGGCAGACGCTGTCACGCTCTGCGGTGTCTGTAGCCGTTTGCCCGAGCGCTCGTAGGTTGAGTCGCGCCACGAATCCGACTCACCACTCTCGGAACACCCCGTCCGTGAGCTGCAACCGCCGCGGAAACCGACTGGCCAGCTCGCGAGAGTGGGTCACCACCACCAAGGTGCTCCGCAGCTGGCTGTTCAACCCCAGCAACACGTCGAACACACCCGCGGCGGTCTCGGGATCGAGGTTGCCCGTGGGCTCGTCGGCCAGCACCAGCTCGGGCGCCATCACCAGGGCTCGCGCCAGCGCCACGCGCTGCTGCTCCCCACCCGACAGCTCCCCCGGACGATGCACGAGCCGGTTCTCGAGCCCAACAGCGCGCAGCAACGCCCCGGCACGCTCCTCGGCCACCTTGGGGGTCCCCCCCGCGAGCCGCACCGGGATCATCACGTTGCTCAGCGCCGTGTGCTCCGGAAGCAGGTTGTGCGCCTGGAACACGAACCCGATGCGTCGATTTCGCACAGTCGCGCGCTGGGTCTCGCCCATGCGCGACGTGTCGACACCGTCGAATCGGATCACGCCACTCGACGGGCGATCGAGCAGGCCGATGGCGTGCAGGAACGTGGACTTGCCGGATCCCGACGGACCCACGATGGCCACGCGCTCTCCCGCCTCCAGCACCATGTCCACGCCTTTGAGGACGTTGATGACGGCAGGGCCCTTGCGGTGGGTGCGCCGGAGACCGGCGATCTCGACTTTCATCGTCTACTCGTACCGAAGCGCGTCGACGGGGTCGAGGCTGGAAGCCCGCCATGCCGGGTAGATCGTGCACAAAAAGCAGATCACCAGTGCACACACGGCGATCACCGCCACCGTGGTTCCGTCCACCACCACGGGCAGCGTGTCCAGGTAGTAGACGTCGGTCTCCAGGGGGTACTGGTACTGATCGAGGAAGGCACAGCCCAGCAGACCGAAGATGGTCCCCAGGAAGGTACCCACCACCCCGATGGCCGCCCCTTCCATCATGAACACCCGCATGATGGAGGTGTTGCTGGCGCCCATGGCCTTGAGGATCGCGATCTCGCGCCCCTTCGTGATCACCACCATGATCAGCGTGGTGACGATCAGCAGGCCCGCATTCACCACGATCATCTGCAGCAGCAGACCCATCACCCATTTCTCGAGGGTCAGCGCCTCGAAGAGCTTGGCGTTCAGGCTCTTCCAGTGCTTCGAGTAGTGCGGATAGCCCAACGCCTCGTCGATCTCGGCCGTGATCCGATCGACGTCGTCGATGTCGTCGACCTTGACCTCGATGCCCGTGGCGGTGTCGCCGATCTTGAGGAACTCCTGCAGCACGGCGTTGGGCACGTAGGTCCACGTGGTGTCGTACTCGTACATCCCCGAGTCGAAGACCGCGGCCACACGCGCGCTGCGCACGCTCGGTGTGGGCATACCCATGGGACCCGCTCCCCCGCCGAGGGGATTGATCATCTGGACCTTGTCGCCCACGTCCACCTGCAGGTGGGCCTTCAGCTCCTTACCGATCACGATTCCGGGCAGCAGGGGCTCCTGATCCGTCGGCTCTGCCGCCGACCCGTCCAGCTCGAGAGGTCCGAAGGGCTCGGCGAACGACGACAGGAAGTCGCGCCGCATCGTCAGATCACCGCTGGGGTACTCGAGGGCCCTGCCGTGCTCTGGGTCGTAGCCGGTCTTCAGATCGCCCAACAGATGGGTCACGTCCGCGGTACGCGAGGAGTCCACCCCCTTGATGATGGCGCCCTTGGAGCTCCAGGGGCTGCGCACCATCATCTCCGTGTACACGAAGGGTGCGCTGGCCTCGATGCCCTCCACGGCGTCCACGTCCTCGAGCAGATCGTCGACGTCCACCAGGTTGCCGCCGGAACGGAACACCACGATGTGAGCGTTGGCTCCGAGGATCTTGTCGCGGAGATCCACCTCGAACCCGGTCATGACGCTGATGACCCAGTTGAGCATCGCCACGCCGGCCGTCACCCCGAGGATCGACAGCAACGTGACGATGGAGAGGAAGGCCTCCGACTTCTTGGACCGCAGATGCCCCCAGGCGAGCCACCACTCTGTGCCGATGGTGCCGCGGTTGTCGACCTTCGGCAGCTGATCGAAGTTCACCATGCGCCCCGACGTGTCCGCCGGACTCTCGGGAGGGTCCCTGAAGGGCGGCACCTCGGACACACTCATGCGCTCTCCGTCGGTGGTGTCCTACCACCACACCCCCACTGCGGCCAGAACCTGCTCTCCGATGTTGCACATCGGGCCCACACCGCGATGAACGGGCTTCTACTGGTCCCGAAGAGCCTGGACGGGGTCGAGGTTGGCGGCCCGCCACGCAGGGTAGAGCGTGGCCAGGAAGCAGATGCACATCGCGCCCGACGCGATGAAGCCCACCGTGCTCGGCTCCACCACCACGGGTAGGGTCTGCAGGTCGTAGACCTCGACGTCCAGCGGATAGGCGTACTGGTCCAGGAAGGCGCAGCCCAGCAGACCGAGGGCCGTGCCCAGCAGGGCCCCCACGGTCCCGATGGCACATCCCTGCATCATGAACACCCGCATGATCGCGATGGGGGACGCTCCCATCGCCTTGAGGATCGCGATCTGTCGTCCCTTGGTGATCACCACGATGATCAGGGTGCTGACGATGAGCAGGCCGGCGTTCACCACGATCATGGACAGCAGCAGGCCCATCACCCACTTCTCGAGGGCCAAGGCCTCGAAGAGCTTGGCGTTCAGGCTCTTCCAGTGCCGACAGCGATGGAGGGGACCCAATGCGGCATCGAGGTCGCGGGTGATCCGAGCCACGTCGTCGATGTCGGTCACCTTGATCTCGATCCCGGCGACGTCCGCCTTCCCGAGGAAGCGCTGTAGCACTTCGTTGGACGCGTAGGCCCAGCTGGTGTCGTACTCGTACGCCCCAGACGCGAACACGCCAGCCACCCGAGCCGTCAGCACGTTCGGCGAGGCGCGCCCGGCCGCTCCGGACACCGCTCCCATGGGGTCGATCAGCTGCACCTTGTCGCCGACGTTCACGTGCAGGTGGCCGCCGAGCTGCGCGCCGAGGACGATGCCGGGAAGCAGTGGGTCCTGCGCCGTCACCTCTGCGGCCGTGCCGTCGGCTGCGAGCGGACCGAAGGGCTCTGTCAGGGACGCCAGGAAGGCCCTGCCGACGGCCTCGTCGGCATCGACGTAGTCGATCACGCCTCGCCGCTCCGGATCGTAGCCCTCCGTCAGATCCCCGAGCAGATGGGTCACGTCGGCCGTGCGAGTGGCGTGAACCCCCTTGGCCACCGCGCCCTTGCCTCCCCAGGCGCTGCGCACCATCAGCTCCCCCCTCACGTAGGGTGCGCTGGCCTCCACCCCGCCGACCCCATCCACGCGCTTCAGCACCTCCTCCACCTCGACGAGATCACCATCTGTGCGCGTCACCACGATGTGTGCCTTCGCCCCCACGATCTTGTCGCGCAGCTCGAGCTCGAACCCCGTCATCACCCCGATGACCCAGTTCAGCGTGGCCACGCCGGCCGTCACCCCCAGGATCGACAGGAGCGTGACGAGCGACAGCAGCACCTCGGACCGCCGGGAGCGCAGGTGCCCCCAGGCGAGCGACCACTCCCCCGACAGGGTGCCCCCTCCCCGTACCTGTGGCAGCTCGTCGAACGTCAGATCGAGCGGCGGCGGGGTTACCACTGCTCGAGGATGACCGCCAGATCCTCGTCACCGATGAAGAGATCCGCCACCGAGTCCTGGTCGAGCAACCAGCTGCTGAGCTTCGAGGCCTTGGCCTCGGGACCGAGCTGGAGCGCCAGCACGGCCACCGTGCCCTCCACCAACCCGTCGAGGTTGGCGCCGTCCTCCAGCTCCAGGTTCTCGGCACGAAGCAGCAGCTCGAGCAGCCCCTTGGCCTCGTCCGCTGCCCCCATGGACTGATCGCCCTCGGAGCGCTCGGGCTCCGCCGGCAGCGCTGCAGGCGCCTCCGCCGACGAGCTCGACGGCGATGCCTCCTCGTCGTCGAGGCTGGCCAGCGCCTCCAGCAGTGCCTTGAGGCCGCGGGAGCCCTTCTCCTCGGCGGGCGCCTGCGGAGCCGTGCCGCTCTCCGAGACCACCAGGTTCTCGAGGGTGGTCTCGTCGTCCCAGTCGAGCGCGTCCTCGTCGAGGGGCTCGGGCCGCGGCCCGTCCTTCTCCGGAGCCTCCTCGGGCACCTGGACCTCCAGGTCTCCCTTGAAGGGCACGCGCTCACCCGTCTCGACGTCCTCGCACTGTGCGTCGATGCGCAGCAGTGTCTTCCCGGACTCGTCCACCAAGGTGACCTTCGCCTCGAGGACCTGACCGGGCTCCCCTTCGATGGTCACGCTGGCCTTGAACAGCACGTCGAGGCTGTTCAGCTCGACGCCTTCCCGCAGCTCGAGCGTGCCGTCGGCCGGAATGGGCACGACGTCCATTCGGAGCGCCACCTCCTTGTTGGCGACCTCCGCGGTGAGCTCGAAACCTCGGTCGGCGTACCACGACAGGGTGCTGGTGCCCATGATAGGGGCCGGTAACCCCAATTCGACAGGACCGCCAAGGTGCGCCATCTAGGCTGCACCTTCGGCCCGGGCAGCGAGCCAGGCCTCCATGAATCGGGACAGATCCCCGTCGAGCACTCCCTGAACGTCTCCCACCGCAAGCTCCGTTCGCAGGTCCTTGACCTGCTGGTAGGGTTGCATCACGTAGCTCCGGATCTGCGAGCCGAAGTCGATCTTCTTCTTCTGGGCCTCGATCTCGGCCTGGGCTTCCATCCGCTTCTCGAGCTCCAGCTGGTACAGCTTGGCCCGCAGCATCTTCATGGCCTTCTCGCGGTTCTTGTGCTGAGAGCGCTCGGCCCGACACAACACCACGAGACCTGTGGGCACGTGGCGCAGGCGCACGGCGCTGTCGGTGGTGTTGACGTGCTGACCGCCCGCTCCCGACGCCCGCATGGTCTCCATCTCGATGTCGGAGGGGTTGAGGTGCACCTCGATGCTGTCGTCCACCTCGGGATACGCCGCCACCGCCGCGAACGACGTCTGCCTGCGAGCGTCCTTGTCGAAGGGCGAGATCCGCACCAGTCGATGCACGCCGGACTCCGCCTGGAGGTATCCGAAGGCGAAGGGCCCGCGGATGGCCAGTGCCGCCGAGCGGATCCCGGCGAGCTCACCCGGGCTGACGTCGAGGACCTCCGTGGCGAACCCCTGGGCCTCGGCCCACCGCTTGTACATGCGGAGCAGCATCTCCGCCCAGTCGGCGGCATCGATGCCACCTGCCCCGGCGTTGATCTCCACGATGGCGTCCATCGAGTCTTCTTCGGCCGACAACAGTCGGCGCGTCTCCAGGCGCTGGAGCGTGGACTCGAGCACCCCGAGCTGCTCGGAGGCCTCACGGGCCGAGTCCTCGTCCTCCATCTCCTCGGCGAGCTCGATCAAGGTGGCGACGTCGTCGCGCAGGGTGCCGAGCTCCTGGAACTCACGGATCAGGCGCTCGTACTGCCCCTTCTCCTTCAAGACCTCCTGTGCACGGTCGTTGTCGTCCCAGAATCCAGGCATCGCGGCCTGCCGGTCGAGGTCTTCGCACCGGGCCACCTTGCTGTCGATGTCAAAGGTGCCCCCAGAGGGCCTGCACCCGGTCGGATAGCGGCTTGAGCCTTGCCTTGGCTTCGTCGATCATCGCCCACTCGTTGATGGGTGTGGGCTAACGTTGCTCACTGACTGCGGGCCACCAATCCGCGCTGTGGAATGCCCACGCCGTCCAGCAGCACCGCCTCTGCCTCCGCCATCGTCTGCAGCGCATCGTCGGTGTCGTGTCGGTGGCCCAGCAGGTGCAGCAAGCCGTGGGCCAGCAGGACCCGCACCTCGACGGCGAGGTCGTGGCCTTCCCGCTCGGCCTGGCGAGCCGCCTGCTCCACGTCGATCACCACGTCCCCGAGGAGATCCCCGTCTCCCTGAGGGAACGACAGCACGTCCGTGGGCTCCGCCTTGCCTCGAAACCGGTCGTTCAGGTCGCGGATGAAGCGGTCGTCACACAGCACGACCGAGAGCTCCTGGGCTCCTCGCTCGAGGACCTCGAGCATGCGCTGGGCATCGACCCGAAGAGCGCCCGTCTCCGACGCGAGGTCCTCGGGCTCCAGCTGGAGCAAGACCACCTCACTCCCCCCTCGGCAGGTGGTCCACTGCCTCGTAGTCGAGGTCATCGCTCTTGCTCGAGTCGGTGGCCGGCTCGCGGGGCACCAGGTCCAGCGTGATGGTCGCAGCCTTGGGCGTGGGTGGCACCTTCGATGGCCTGCCCGAGCTCGAGGCGGGCGACGCCTTGCTGATGTCGGCGGTCTGGGGGTACTCGATTCGCTGGTGGTAGATGCCCAGCAGCACCGACGTGAACGTGTCGGTGATGGTCTGGATCTCCTGCAGGTTCAGGGGACACTCGCTGAACTGGCCGTCGGCGATCACCGAGTTCACGATGCGGTGGATCATGTTCCGGATGTGGTGTTCGTCGGGCTGCTTCAAGGTGCGGGTGGCCGCCTCCACCTTGTCGGCGAGCATGATGACGCCAGCCTCACGGGTGTTCGGCTTGGGTCCTGGGTAGCGGAAGTTGGCGACGTCGATCTCATCGGGATCGTCGGCCATCTCCTGCGCCTTGGCATGGAAGAAGTGCAGGACCCCCGTGCCATGGTGCATGAAGATGTTGTCGAGGATGGGCTGAGGCAGCTTGTGCTCGCGCGCCATCCGACCACCATCCACGACGTGGCTGATGATGATCTGCGCCGATGCGTGCGGGCTCAACGCCGCGTGCCGACTTCGCTGCTCTCGCTGGTTCTCCACGAAATACTGTGGTTTTTCGGCCTTTCCGATGTCGTGGAAGTAGGAGGAGACCTTGGCGAGCAGGGCGTTCGCGCCGATGGCCTCGCAGCCCGCCTCGGCCAGGGTGCCCACCACCACCGAGTGGTGGTAGGAGCCTGGCGCACGCAGCATGAGCTGACGCAGCAGCGGGTGGTTGAGGTTCGCCAGCTCCATGAGTCGGTAGTCGGTGACGAAGCCCACCGCCTCCAGGAGCGGAACCAGGCCCAGCGCCAGGAAGGCACCGAACACGCCTCCGAGGAAGGCGAAGCCCATCGACCAGTAGGGACGCATCACCGACGCGGCCGACAACACGTCGTCCACCACGTACAGCTGAACGAAGTGGATGAGCAGGACGGCCACCGCGTTGACCACTCCCACCACGGCCCCTGCGCGCAGCACGGCGATGCGCTCGCGCGTGTGCTCGATCGCACTCGCCCCGGCCACGCTCGAGATGACGAAGTACACCATCAGCAGGGCGGACTGGTTCATCACCAGCCCACACACCATGGCCACCGCCACCGAGAAGACCACCGCCCAGGACACCCCCAGCAGCAGTCGGATCAGCATGGCCGCTCCGGCCACCGGCACCAGGAACCAGACCGAGGCGGCCTCCGCGTCGAAGCCCAGCGTGAGCGCCACGCCCTCGGAGCTGGCCATCACCAGGCGCGCCATCACGGCCATGAACACCAGCAGCGAGCCGCCGGCCGCCACGTCGCGAACCCGGGTGGAGAAGCCGTGCAGGTAGGTGGCGGCGAAGTGGAACAAGCTGCCGAGCAAGAGCAACAGGAACAGCCCGATGGCCAGCAGCTCGCGCGGGACGTCTTGGTCGGCCTGATGCTCCTGCAGCGCGCGGTACATGTCGAGCTGCTCGTCGGTGACGATCTCGCCGGCCCGGATGATGGTCTGGCCGCGCTGCACCTTCTGTAGCTGCAGCGGCACGGCCTCGGCAGCCTCGGCGCGCCGCTTGTCGGTCTCCAGCGCATCGAACGACAGGTTCGCGGTGACGAGCGCCCTGGCCAGGGCCGCCGCCGCGTCCTTCTCGGGTCCCGTCTGCATCCGGCGCTCGAGCACCCCCAGGCTGACGCGCTGGCGTGCTTGCTCGGGCACGAGGATGGACTCGAGATCCGTGAGCACGCTCTCGCTTCGCGCTCCCTCCTCCAGGCGGATCACCACCATCGGTCGCCGCGTCGGGGGCAGCTGATCCCGGGACACCACGATGAGGGTGTCCCGCATGGCGCGATCCAGGAGATCGCGTGCCAGCGCCTCGGCCTCGGCCGAGAAACCGGCCTCGAGCAACGCATCGTGGTCGGCCTCGCGCAGCGAGACCTGCAGCGGCTCCAGGAAGCTCTGGAGCACGAGCAGGTGCAGCTCTTCGTTGAGCTGCGGAACGGCGTCGGGCTGATCGGCGCCGGTGAGCTGTGCCAGCCGCTGGCGCCCTGCGGAGAAGGCGTCCGCGACGCGCTGGTCGCGATCGGCGAGCAGGTCCACCTGATGCACGTAGATCGGCGGGCTCTCCTGGCGAGCCCGTTGCTTCGCCAGCGCGTGCTCGGCGTGGTTGGCGTAGGTGAACTCGAAGGGCGCCTTCACCGTGCGGGGCGCGATCTTCGCGAGGTGCACCGCGTCGTCGGGAGCTCGGGTGAACTCCACCACGCACAGGGCACACAGCGCGCACACCAGCAGCCCGATGAGGGCGCGCCGCAGATCGTCTGCGCGAAGCGCCAGGGCGCTGGCGGGTGCCAGCAGCCAGCGCAGCAGCCTCATCGGCGGTTCGCCCCAGATCCGCCGCGGTCTCGGGACTGATCCGTGGACGCTCGAGCATAGGCCTCGACGATCTGCGAGACCAGCGTGTGCCGCACCACGTCGCGGCTCCCGAGCTTCACGATCCCGATCCGCTCCACGTCGGACAGCACGCGCACGGCGTGAACCAGCCCGCTGTCGCCCTTGCGAGGCAGGTCGATCTGGGTCGTGTCGCCCGTGATGACCATGCTGGAGCCCTCCCCCAGCCGGGTGAGGAACATCTTCATCTGCTCCCGCGTGGTGTTCTGCGCTTCGTCGAGCACCACGTAGGCCTGATTGAGGGTGCGGCCGCGCATGAAGGCCAGCGGAGCCACCTCGATCACGCGTCGCTCCATCATGCGGGTGACCCGCTCGTGGGGCAGCATGTCGGCCAGCGCGTCGAAGAGAGGGCGCAGATAGGGATCCACCTTCTCCGACAGGTCACCGGGCAGGAAGCCCAGCTTCTCACCGGCTTCGACCGCAGGACGCGTGAGGATCAGCCGCCGGACCTTGCCGCGCTTGAGCGCCGCCACCGCGACCGCCATGGCCAGGTAGGTCTTGCCCGTGCCCGCCGGACCGACCCCGAAGACCACCTCGTGGTTGCGCAGCGCATCCACGTAGGCGCGCTGCCCACCGGAGCGTGGCGTGATCGGTCGACCCTCGTTGGTCATGAGGATGGTGTCGCCGAAGTAGGCTGCGAGGTCCGCTTCTGGATCGGCCCCCAGGATGCCCACCGCGTGGGTCACGTCGTTCGGATGGAGCGTGTGCCCCCCCGCGACCAGGTTGTACAACTCCCTCAGCACACGCGCAGCAACGCCCGCAGCTCCCGCGGGATCTCCCTCGATGGCCACGCCAGCGCTCCGCTGCTCCACCCGGATCCCCAGCGCGCTGGAGATCAGCTTGAGGTGGGAACCGAATTCGCCGACGAGCTCGCGGAGATGACCGTTGTCGTCGAACGTGAGTAGCTGAGCGTTGGACCGTGCCTCCGTCTCGGACTCGGTAGACTCGATGCCTCACCCCTGATTTTCCTGATGTCACGCTAACACCACCGCCCCCGGCATGCAGGAGCGCGGCCCCGAAGGTCCCTCTAAGTGTGCTGCGATGTCTCGATGGCCTCCGCCACGAGATGCGACGGCACCACGTCGTAGTGGCTGTCTCGGCACTGGAACGTGCCTCGGCCCGAGGTGAGACCGTCCAGCCGTCCCCCGAAGGTCCGCAGCTCTCGGTAGGGACAGTGCGCCACCACCTCTGCCTCGCCCCCGTCCACGCGAATGTCGACGATGCGGCCCCGGTGGCTGGCGACGTCGGAGAGCAGCGCGCGCAGGCTGTCCTCCGGGACCACCACCGTCACCTCCTTCCAGGGCTCCAGTAGCTGCGTGCCCGATGCCTCGAGGGCGAGGCGCACCGCCTTGTGCGCCGCGAGGCGAAAGTGGGCGTCGGTGGACTCCAGGATGTCGTAGTCGCCCCCCGTGAGCCGGATCTCCACACCCACCACCGGATACCCAGCCGTCGGACCGTGCTGGAAGGCGTCCTGCGCGCCCTCGGACAGGGCGGGGCGAAACCGTCGGGGCAGGTCCTCGTCGTCGGCGGGAAGCTGATCCACCACGGTGGGGGCTTGCTCGTGGGAGGTGGGCTGCAGCGCGAGCACGCAGCGGCCGTACTCCGAGACCAACCCTCCGTCACCGCGGGCCTCGTGCACCCCCTCGATCCCCTCCACGGCCCGAGTCGGCATCTCACGGTAGGCCACCGGAGGCAGCGCGACCGTGGGACGGCGCGCTCCCAACGCCTCTACGCGCTCCAGGGCCAGCCGAAGGTGACCCTCGCTGGTCGCCGACAGCAACGACGCGCCGCTGCTCGGATCGCTGTGCAGCTGCAGGCCCGCGTCGGCCGCCACGACGGCCCTCACGGCGTCCTCCCACGACGCATCGCCCGGCTCGGGCCGCACCCAGCGCACCAGCTGGCCCGTCGGCGGTGTGGGCGCCACCACCTGCAGCGCGGCCCCTCGCGTGAGGGTGTCGCCAGGGGCGAGCCCCTGCTCCCCGCGCAGCACCACCCACGCCCCGGGCCCGGCCCGGCGCACCGTGGCCCGCCGGGGCCCCCGCATGCGATAGAGCTTGTCGACCCGCACCGTCGCCGGCCGCGGTCCCATCGCAGCGCGTGGTGACTGCACCGTCCAGGAACCACGCTCGGCCGTACCCGCACACACGCGCACCACGTTCAAGCACTCGCCCTGCGCGTGGCGCTGCACGGCCACCACCTCGCCCACGAAGCCATCCGATGCAGCCACCGCCCGGATCTCGCCATCGGCGGTGCACACCCGAGGCACACACCCCTCGGGCCGCGCCCACGCCGACGGAACCAGCCGTGCGAGCGTGTCGAGCAACGGAATCGCTCCGATCCGACGCCCCGCAGACGTGAGCATGAGGGGGACGAGCCGCCCCGCCTGCACCGCAGAGATCAGCCCCTGGTCCACCACGTCGTCGGGCAGGCCCAGGTCTTCGAGGTACCGCTCCAGCAGCACGTCGTCCGTGAGCGCCACGGACTCGGCGAGCCGCTCCCTCGCTGCCGCCAGAGCCGGCCGCAGCGGCCGAGGAACCGGCTCGGGAGACATCGCGCCGCTGCCGTCGGTGGCGTAGCGCAGCACCTGTCCAGAGACGACGTCCACGAGGCCTTGCAGACCACCCGAGTCGTCCCACAGGGGCAGCTGCAGCGGAACCACCCGAACCGCATTCGACCCGCCCAGGCCCTGCTCGATCTCACCGATCAGCTCGTCGAGGGCCCCCAAGCGCTCCAGCTTGGTGACCACCACCAGCGTCGGTCGCCCCTCCGCCCAGCGCAGCGCGTGCTCGGTCCCCAGCTCCACGCCTTGGCCGGCGTCCACCGCCACCACACAGGCCGACGTGGCGTGAGCGGCTCGCTGCGACTCGTGGCTGAGGGACGAGGTACCGGGGGTGTCGACCAGCAACAGCTCCGAGCCATCGTGCTCCAGCCAGGCGGATCCGATGGCCAGTGTCTGCCGGTGGCGCCTCGCTTCGGCGGACGCATCGAGCAGGGAGGTCCCCTCCTCCACCGATCCCACCTGACGTGTCACTCGTGCGGCCTGGAGCAGCAGGTCGCCCAAGGACGTCTTGCCGGCCGACCGATGGCCCAGGATGGCGAAGGTGCGGGGACACCAGGTGTCGCGCTGGTGGATCCGCTCGATGATGCTGGCTCCCCGCGCCCTCATCCTGCGGCCCTCCCACCCTTCAACGGTACCGAGGGTGGACAGACTCCGTCAACCACGAGACCTCGCTTGTGGCGGGACACATAGACGGGCACTATCAGGGCTCGGGGACCATCCGTCCATGCAGCAGAATCAGCTCCGCACCTCCGCCCGTTCCGACCAAGGAATGGTCCACGAGCGCAACGAAGACGCGTTCGAGGTGGTGGACACCGAGGAAGGCGGTCGGCTGCTGATCGTGTGCGATGGCATGGGCGGCATGGGACGAGGCGACGAAGCCAGCCGCCTCGCGGTGGACGCGCTGAAGGCGCTGCTGCAGCCAGGCGCCGAGCCCCCGCCGGACGAGCGCCTCGGCGCTGCGATCCAAGCGGCGGATGCACGCGTGCGCGAGGAGCTGTGCGATCCCGCCGTGGTGGCTCAGCCCGGCGCCACCGCCGTGCTGGTCTACGTGATGGACGGCGCAGCCCACGTCTGCTGGGCCGGCGACAGTCGCGCCTACCTGTTCCGCGACGGTCACATGGTCGGACGCACCCGAGACCACAAGCTCGTCGAGGATCTGGTGGACTCGGGCCAGATGACGCCCCACGAGGCCAAGCACTCCTCGCTGTCCCACGTGGTCACGCGCGCCCTGGGGGGCAAGCCACCCAAGGAAGACCCGGTGGAGCCCGACCACATGCCCGCGTCGTGGAAGCTGATGACGGGGGATCGGATCCTGGTCTGCAGCGACGGGCTGTCGGATCTGGTCGACGACGACGAGCTCGCGACACTCTCCCGAGACGGGAAGATCGACGACATCACCCAGCGGCTCGTGGATCTGGCGAACGAGCGCGGTGGCCACGACAACATCACCTGCATCCTGGCCCACTGGGACGGCCCGAGCTGGGACGGCCCGCCGCCCGATCCCTCCACCCAGACGGCCCTGCGTCCTCCTCCGGACCACACCGACGAGCTCGATCTCGAGCTCACCCCAGAGGACGACCCAGCCGATGCGAAGCCGCCGATGGCCGCTTCCCCGTCGCCAGGGCCGATCCCCACCGAGCAGGAGTGGATGGACCGAGCCCGGGGTCAATGGGGCTGGTGGTCCGTGGCAGCGGCGTTGCTGGTGATCGCCTTGATCTGCGCGATCCTCGCCTTGGTCAGCTAGACACGAACCAGGTCGCGACCACGGCCAGCACCACGAGTACAGCGGCCACTCCGATCACGGCGAACAAGCTGAAGGCGGCGATGCCGACCAACAGCCGCTGACGCTTGGGCTCCGCCTCGGGCTCCGCACCGGCCTGTGCAGGGCTCTGCGCTGCCTTGCCAGTGGAGCTGGCCGGGCTCCCAGGGGGGCTCTCGGTGGCGTCGAGCACCCGCTTGGCCGCCTTGGCCACCTCGGGAGGCACGACACCCTCGCGGGTCTCCTCCACCTGCACTTCAGCGGCAAGCTCGTCGAGATCGGCGCTGAGGCCCTCGCCAGACTCGGCCGACTCGTCCACCACATCATCGGCGATCTCGAGGGTCTCCTGCGTCGCATCCGCCGCCGACACCGGCACGAACTCCGGATCGTAGTCGGCCGAGCGAGAGCCAGCGGTGATCACGGCCACGGTGATGTTGTCGTGCCCGCCCCGATCCCGAGCCACCTGAACCAGCTCTGCTGCGGCGACGGAGGGCTCGCGCCCCGCCACCATCTTGCTGATCTCCCAGTCCTCCACCAGATCGTGCAGACCATCGGAGCACATGATCAGCACGTCGTCGGCCTCGATGGAGAGGGGCTCGGCCAGCACGTCGGGGGCCAGCGGTCGCCCGTCGGCCATCCGACTGTGGCCCAGCGCGCGCGTGAGCATCCCCGACTCGGGGTGCTCACGCGCCTCCTCCTCGTCGATCTCACCGTTGTCGATCAGCACCTGCACGCGGGTGTGATCGAGGGTGCGCCAGACGAGCTGCCCCTTGCGCACGTGGTACAGGCGAGAGTCGCCCACCAGCCCCACGTGCACCTCGGAGCCCTTCAGGATCGCCGCGATGGCGGTGGTGCCCATGCCGCGCGTTCCGGAGGCCTTACCCTCCTCCAGGATGGCGTCGTTGGCTTCGAGGAGCCCCTTGTAGAGGCGCTCGCGCGGATCGACGTCGGCGTCTCGGGCCACCACCTCCTCGAGCACGCGCACGGCCAGGCCACTGGCCACCTCGCCCGCCTCGTGCCCCCCCATGCCGTCGGCGACGATCACGAACAGCGCGCCATCGTCCAGCCAAGCATGACCCGCGGAGTCCTCGTTGTTGCTTCGGACCTTGCCCACATCGGACTGGATCGACACCCGCAGAGGCAGGTCGAAGCTCGTTCGCAGATCGTCGGTCAACCGGACCTCACCTGCGCTGGCGGAGGGCTGAACACACGCAACATGACTGTACCGCGCCCCTCGCCACCGACGCCACGCCCTTCGGGGCGGCCCCGAGCTGCCATTCTGCTGACATCCTAGGTTCGGCGGCTATTTGAACCCAGGAACAGAATCGAGGAAGTCGAGGCCATTCTCCAATTCGCCGATACTTTCGCCGGATGCGAGCTTTTGACCCAAAAGATACGCATCGTACGCCATCATGACGGCGAAGAGCGTTCCCAGCCCGAAGCACAGGACGTTGGGAACCCACACGTAGATGAGCCCGAAGATCGCCTTCTTCTGCTGGCCCATCAGGAAGTAGCCGACGGGAACACCACACGGGATCAGGTTCAGGATGGCGAGCAGGAAGGGGTTGGCGTCCGGCTTCGTGATCATCTCGCCCATGGGGGATCTCCTGGTGCACGAAGGGCCCTTAGCCCAGATGGGAGCCAAGTCACGTCACAGGAACAGCGGGACCCATGCTGGCCAGAGTGCGGTGGCCACCTGCTCGTCTCCCTCTGGCACCCAGATCGCGAACACGCTGCCGAGCCACTCGTTGGGAAACGGCTGGTAGCGGGCCTCGAGCTGATACTCGCCAGGAGCGGGCCCGAACACGGCGAAGCGTGCCGTGGCTCCCGTGAACGACGCGCTGGGATCGTAGCCGACCCCCTCGTCGTCGAGGTAGCAGCCCTCGGCCACGACCTCGGTGGCGTCCTCGAGGAGTCGGCGGAGATCCACCCGTCCGGCATTGGTGGTGGGACTCTCCCCCGAGTACGGATCCACGATCCCCTCGACCCGCATCTCGCCGAACACCACTGCCCCCGTTCCGTCGGCGCCGGGACACCCCGCGAAGAGCTCCCGCTCGGCCTGGACCTCCTCGAGCGACACTCCGAACAGGGTTCGCTCCTCGAGCTCGACGACCTGCAAGGCACCCGATGTGCCCGTGAAGGTGGTGGTGGCCAAGCCGGGGCCGCGGATCTCCGCCGCGATCTCCTTGAGCTCGGGCACCTCCACGAAGAAGAACCCAGCGTCATCGGTCTGCGTCTGGGCGAGCCTGTTCCCGTTGGTCCGATCCACGATCGTGACCTCCGCACCCGCCAGCGGGCCGGCATCGCGCGCGCGCGACTCGTAGACGGTTCCCTGGAGCTGCACCGAGCTGGCGCACCCTCCACACAGCATCAAGCCGATCCCGATCCCGCGGCGCATCGTCCCTCCTCGGCTCCGACGTCGTCGCCCTAACCTGACAAGGTCTCCAGCATGCCCCGACTGTTAAGGCCCCGCCCCAGGTGGTGCTGCACGAAGTCCGACAGCACCCAGGGGGACGACGACGTCACTTGGTGGTGCGGGGTGTCCGCCAGCGGGGTGCGGCGCAGGGCCTCCAGCTCGATGGCCGTGGCTGCGAGGATGTGGCCCCCACCTCCACAGCGAGCGTGCAGCGCGCCCCCCGCCTCGGGATCGAAGACGGCTGGGTCGTCGAGATCTTCGCTGCAGACCGCACAGCGCACGAGTGCTGGGGTCAACCCGGCGAACGTGAGCGCCTTGGCCTCCAGCGCCAGGCGGCTGGCCTCCGTGGGCGGGGTCTCCCCTTCCAACAGCTCGAGCCACACCTGCAGCAGCCGGTACAGCTTTGGGGCGGGGGTGGCCTCGGGGGCGAGCCCCGCGCACAGCTCGCAGCCGTACGCCACCAGGGTGATCCGCATCAGATCGGTGCGAGCGACGTCGGGGCCCGAGATGCGGTCCGCCGACTGCACCACCTCGAGCCCGCTCCGGCGACGCCCTCGCTGAAGCCGGAGCTGTGTGCCGGGATCCAGCAAGCCACCGAACCGCTTCTTCGACGCTCGGGCGCGCAGTGCAAGTACCGAGTGGCGGCCGAGGGAGGCCGTGAGCAACCGGACGATCCGATCGGCCTCCCCGACGTCCAGAGTGCCCACCACGATGCCGTCCAGCGCGTCCGACATCGTCACAACCCGAGGAGCAGGCGGGCCACGTTGAAGTAGATGACGATGCCCAGCAGATCCACCAGGGTGGTGACGAAGGGGCCCGTCGCGATGGCCGGATCAGCACCGGCACGCTGGAACGCCACGGGCAGGATGGCTCCGATGATGCCCGCCGACGCAATGGCCAGCAGGATGCTCGCGGCCAGCGAGACGCCGAGCAGAGGCTGCCCGGGAAACCGCGCGACCCCGTACAGCCCGAGGAGCAGTGCGAACCCGAGACCCAGTAGAGCCCCCACCCTCGCCTCCTGCCACAGGAAGGGCCCGACGCCTCCGATCTGCACCTGGCCCGTGGCCAGCCCTCGCACAGCGAGGGTGGCGGACTGGATGCCGACGTTGCCGCCCATGCCCATGATCACGGGGATGAAGCCGGCCAGCACAGCCATGGACGCGAGCGTGGCCTCGTACAGTCCGATGATCTCGGCGGCGAGGATCCCGCCGCCGATCGTGGCGAACAGCCACCCCGCACGAAACGCCGCCTGGCGCAGCACGGACTGCTCCTGCTGGGGACGGCTCACCCCCGCCATGAGCATCATGTCCTCGACGGCCTCGGCGCGGATCACGTCCACCACGTCGTCGACCGTGACGATCCCCAGGATCCGCCGCTCCGAGTCCACCACGGGCACGGCCAGCAGGTCGTAGCGAGCCACGATGCGAGCGACCTCCTCCTGATCCTGCGACGGGCCCACCGAGATGGGATCGGGCACCATGATGGCGGTCAGCTTGGTCTTGGGCGGGTGCGTGAGCAGAGACCTCAGACTCGTGACCCCGAGAAGCCGCCCGTGGTCGTCGGTGAGGTAGATGTAGTAGATGTTCTCCAGGTCCTCGTGCTTGGCCTGGAGTGCGGCGATGGCCTGTCCGCAGCTGGCGTCGTCGGGCATCACGAACACCTGGGGACTCATGATGCCGCCGGCGGTCTCGGGCGGCCATGCCAACAGGCTGCGGACCTCCTCCCCCGTCTCGTCGTCGGACAGCTCCGCGAGCACGCGGATCCGCAGCTCGTCGTGGAGCGCACCCACGATGTCGGTGGCGTCGTCGGGGTCCATGCGTGCGAGGAGCTCGACCACCGCGTCCTCGCTCATGTTCTTGGTGACCTCGCGGGTGGCCACGACTGACAGATGAGCGAGGACCTCAGCGGCGTAGTCGCGATCGTCGAGGCAGCGGTAGAGCCGCTGCTGCTCTCCGGCGGTGAGGTGCTCCATGGCTGCTGCGATGTCTGCCGGTGGCGTGCCGCTCACGAGCTTCCGTACGGCCGCATCCGCATCGCGCCGCACCAGCCGACGCAGCAAGGCCTCGGTGCGGGCCGTGCGGACGTGGAGTTCGGCGCTCACGGCGCCCCCCCGACATCCTGCTCGAACACCAGGCGGCGGGGAGCGTCCTGCAGGCCCTGCGGAACCACCCGCTGACGATTCCAGATCAGCCGTACGTGCTCGAGGGCGACGACCTCCACCTCGATGCGATGGCTCCCCACGTAGCGGAGCTCCTCTCCGCGGGAGACGGCGCCGTCCAAGCGAGGAACACCGTCGACCACGACGTGCAGCTGCGTTGGCTCCCGCACCACGATCACCAGCTCCTGCTCCGTGGTCTCGGCACTGGGCACCTCGATGCGCTCCGACACCACAGGCCAGGCGGCCAGCGCCAGCACCGCCACCAACCCCAAGATGCTGATCACCGCCAGGCCACGCACCACGCCCAGCGGTGCGCCGGAACCGCCATCTGCCCGGATCCGCGGGGACGACAGGGCGCCGTCGGGATCACCCAGGTAGCTGCTCACCTCTCGGTGGTACATGTCGGAGTAGGGCCCGTCGGGAAGGGCATCGAGTCGGCCCTCCTCCAAGGCAGCCAGGTGAGCCAAGGGGATGCGGGTGGCCGCGGCCACCTCCTCCAGGCTCTTCCCCAACGCCAGCCGTCGCTGTCGCAACGCCGTTCCGCGAGCCAGTCCTGCGTCGGTGGGCGTGGCCATGCCTCACTCCAGGTAGGGGCCGAGGATCGGTCCCAGGCGGGCCCGTGCCGCCTCGTCGATGGCATCGATGGGGGTGAAGATCGCACCGTCCAGCGCGCGATGATGCGGTGGCGGCCCGTCGTGCGCGTGGATGCGGGGCACCACATCGGCGATCACGCGCTTCGCCTGCTGCACGTTCGCGGTGAGCACCGCCACCACCTGCTCCACCGTGACATCGTCGTGGCCGTCGTGCCAGCAGTCGTAGTCCGTGGCGAGGGCGAGCGTGGCATACGACATCGACGCCTCACGGGCGAGCTTGGCCTCCGGCAGCGCTGTCATGCCGATGACCGAAGCTCCCCAGGATCGGTACAGCTCGGACTCTGCTCGCGTGGAGAAGGCAGGGCCCTCCATACAGACGTACGTTCCGCCTTCGTGCAGGACCAGACCGCTGGCCCGACAAGACTCGGCCACGTAGCCACGCAGCACGTCGCAGGTGGGGTCGCCGAAGCCGATGTGCGCCACGACGCCCGAGCCGAAGAAGGTGTTGGGCCGCCCCCGCGTCCGGTCGATGTATTGGTCCACCAACACCGCATGACCAGGCACGATGGGCTCCTGCAGCGACCCCACCGCACTCACGGAGATCAGCCAGCCCACGCCTGCCTGCTTCAGGGCGTGCACGTTGGCACGGTAGGGCACCTCGGAGGGAAGCAGACGATGCCCACGACCATGTCGAGGCAGGAACACGAGCTCGGCGTCGCCGAGGCGGCCGTGGACCAGCGCGTCGCTCGGGGGGCCCCAAGGCGTGTCGTAGTGCGCCTCGCGCATGTCCTCGAGACCCTCGAGGTCGTACAGGCCAGACCCTCCGACGATTCCGATCGCAGCCCCCATGGACCCTCCATCTTCAGGCGTTGCCCGGGGCGCGAACCCTAACGGGCGGGCCCCGGTACGGCTTGCATGGCCGCCGCCTCAGCCTTCCCGAGCTGACCACACGCGGCCGAGATGTCGAGACCGCGGGTGGTCCGCACCGTGCAGCCCATGCCGCGGTTGATCAGGAAGTGCTGGAAGCCCTTGACCACCTCGTCGCTGGGCCGGCGCAGCACGGGCCGATCCGGGTTCTCGTTGTAGGGGATGAGGTTGACCTTCGCGGGTACGTCCTCGAGGAGCTCCAGCAGACGCTGGGCATCGTCGAGGGAGTCGTTGATGCCGGCGAACATCACGTACTCGAAGGCGATGCGCTTACCGGACGGCAGCGGCAGCCGGCGGCAGCCGTCCAGCAGCGCCGCGATGGGGTAGCGCCGATTGACGGGCATCATGGCCGCGCGCTGCGCATCGGTGCTGGCGTTCAGCGAAACGGCCAGGTTGACGGGCAGCGCCATGGCGAGCTCGGCGAGCTGCGGCACCAGCCCCACCGTCGACACGGTGATGCGCCGATGGGAGTAGTTGAGGGCGTGGTCGTCCAGGCAGATGCGCAGCGCCGGGATCAGGTTGCGCAGGTTGTGCAGCGGCTCCCCCATCCCCATCAGCACCAGGTTCGTGATCCGCATGTCGGAGGGCAGCAAGCGCTGCACCTGCAGTGGCTGAGACGCGATCTCCGCAGGATCCAGATGGCGCTTCAGCCCGAGGTCTCCGGTGAGGCAGAAGGTGCAGGCCATGGCGCACCCCACCTGCGACGACATGCACAGCGTGACGCGCTGCCCGTCCGGGATGAGCACGCTCTCCACGATGGCTCCGTCGCGCAGCCGCCACAGGAACTTGATGCTGCCGTCCGTCGAGTCCAGGCGACGCGCCAGCTCCAGTGTGGCGATGGTGGACACCTCGTCGAGGCGCTCCCGCAGCTCCCTACGAACGGTCCCCATCTCGGCCACCGAGGTCGCCCCCTGCTGCCAGATCTCCTTGTAGATCCGCAGCGCGGTGCCGGGCCCTTCCTCGAGCTGGTCCGCGACGAATCGCTCCATCGATTCCCGATCGAGGCAGCGCAGGTCTACGCGCCCGCGCGCGTCACGATGGTGGGTCGGTCGGCCGGACATGCCGGGTGGGTATCCGCTCGGGAGCCTCGGCGCCGTCCCCACCCACGAAGCTCGGATACTCAGAGGTCATGATTCCACAGCTGGACCAGACCCTGCGAACGGTACCCCTCTTCTCGTCGATGGGGATCCGGACCGAGGAAGTCGGAGAAGGGCGGATCGTCTTGCGCCTACCCGTGGGGGAGAGCGTGGCGAACCACGCGGGCGCCATCCACTCGTCGGCCATCTTCACGGTGGGCGAGCTCGCGGCCTCGGTGGTGCTGGGCATGCATCCGGCCCTGTCGGAGCTGGTGCACCTCCAGAAGAGCACGAAGATCAAGTACTACCTACTGAGCCAGCAGGACGTCACGGCGCACGCCACCCTCAGCGACGAGCAGGTGGCGGCGATCCGCGAAGCAGCAGCGTCGGGCATGGCCACCACGGATGTGGTGGTTAAAGTGCTCGATGGTCACGGGCGCGACGTTGCGGAGCTGGTGAGCCGTTTTGGCTTTCGCCAGCCTTGATCGCCGACATCCGTGTTTGGCTCGAGCGTGCGGGGGGACAGGCGACGTGCAACATCCAATCCACGTCTGCCCCGTGGAGCCCCTAGCAGGACGCCGGAATCCCGCGCGACTCCGTCGCGCTACCGCCGAGCCGATCTCTCCTCCATCCGCTGACCCGTCCCTGCAAGCCCAGCACCGTTCCCGTAGGCCTTCGGGGTCGGGGTCGCTTCGGGCGCCGGGGGGGCAGCGCCCTTCGATTCAACGTCAACCGGACCCTGCGGTGCGGCTGGTCGAACGCCACAGCGTTCCCGCCGCGCATCGCCGGGGTCACTGGAGATTGAAGTGCCCTCCGAGATCATCTGCTCCACCACCGGACGGGAGGTACGCGTCGCGCTGATGGAGAACGGTCGTCTGGCCGAGCTCCAGATCGATCGGGGCGACGAGCGCGGATTCGTCGGTAACGTCTACCTGGGTCGCGTCGTCCGAGTCCTACCGGGCATGCAGGCTGCCTTCGTCGACATCGGCCTCGAGCGCGCTGCGTTCCTCTACGTGGGCGACATCTACCCCGACATGCTCAAGCTGCAGGAGTCTCAAGGCGACGCCGAGGGTCGCCCGCAGGCCCCGGACGACCGGCCTCGAGCCAACGCCAAGGCGGGTCAGCCCGCCATCCAGGACCTCCTCAAGGAAGGCCAGGAGATCGTGGTGCAGGTGGCCAAGGACCCCATCGGCACCAAGGGAGCGCGCCTCACCACCCACCTCGCCCTGCCGGGGCGGTACCTCGTGTTCATGCCCACCGTGGAGCACGTGGGGATCTCCCGCCGCATCGAGCGAGAGAAGGAGCGCCGACGCCTGCGGGACTTCGTGGAGCGCCACCGGCAGAAGGGCATGGGCTACATCGTGCGTACTGTATGCGAGGGCGCTCCCACCGAGGCCCTGAAGGCAGACATGGCCTTCCTGGAGCGGAGCTGGGAGCGCATCCAGGAGGCCTGCACCCGCGACAAGGCGCCCGCGCGGCTGCACACCGAGTACGGGCTGGTGCTGCGTGCGGTGCGAGACCTGTTCGACGAGGACGTCGAGCGCATGGTGGTGGACGAGGGCGGCATCCACCAAGCGGTGAAGACCTTCGTGCACGACTTCATGCCGCGCGCGAAGGACCGCGTGCACCTGTACCGCGGCTCTGAGCCCGTGTTCGACACCTACGGCGTGGAGGCGGAGATCGCCCGCTCCATGGGGCGCAAGGTGTGGCTGAAGTCGGGCGGCTACCTGGTGATCGATCAGACCGAGGCGTTGATGGCCATCGACGTCAACTCCGGGAAGTTCGTGGGCAGTTCCTCGCTGGAGGACACCACCCTGCGGATCAACCTGGAGGCCGTGGAGGAGGTGGTCGCTCAGCTCCGGCTGCGCAACATCGGCGGGCTCATCATCATCGACTTCATCGACATGGATCGAGAGCAGAACCGCGACAAGGTGTTCCGCGCCTTGGACGAGGCGCTCAAGGCGGATCGAGCGCGCACCAACGTGCTGCGCATCAGCGATCTGGGTCTGGTGGAGATGACCCGCAAGCGGGTGCAGGAGGGCCTGGACCGCTACCTGACCGACGGCTGCCCCACCTGCTCGGGGACGGGCGTGGTGCGCTCCAAGACGACGCTCGCCTACGAGATCCTGCGCGAGGTGCGGCGCGAGGCCGGCCGCTCTGCCGGCGGCGGTGCAGTCTACGTCAACACCACCCCTGGGGTGGCGGACCTGCTGTACGGCGAACAGTTCCCCGATCTCGAGCAAGTGGAGGGGCAGATCGGCCGGCGCATCGTGGTGCGGGCGCTGGGCCACTTCCACCCCGAGCACTTCGAGGTCTACTCCCGCCCGTGAGCGACCCCTCCGCCTCCGCAGGCAACAAGGGACCCGTGGAGTGGGTCGAGGGGCGACTCTCCCGGGTGCTCTACGTGTCCGAGCGCACCGGCTACGCCGTGGTCCGCGTGCACACGGCCTTCAACACCGACCTGGTGGTGGTGGGAACGCTGGCCTCCCTCGCGGACCAGCCAGAGGGCGCCTTCGTCTCCTTCGAGGGACGCTTCGAGCACCACCCGGTCCACGGACGGCAGTTCCGCGCGCTGGGCCTGCTCGAGACCACCCCCCACACGCTGGCGGGCATGAAGGTCTGGCTGGCGTCGGCGGGGGTGAAGGGGGTCGGACCGAGCACGGCGGAGCGAGTGGTGGATCACTTCGGCCACGAGCTCCCTCGCGTGCTGCGCGAGGAGCCAGCGCGACTGACGGAGGTGGACGGGATCGGCCCCACCCGCGCACACGCCATGCGCGACGCCTGGGCCGCGGAGGAAGACGGACGCGCGCTCACACTGCTGCTGCGAGGCCTGGGGCTGTCGCAGCGTCTCGCGGACCGCATTCGCGCCCGCTACGGCGAGCAAGCTGCCCACGTGGTGAAGACGCAGCCCTTCATCCTCGCAGAGGAGATCGGCGGGATCGGCTTTCGCACCGCCGATCAGATCGCGCGCCGCCAGGGACTCCCCGCCGACGATCCCGGCCGGGTGCGCGCCGCCGTGCTCCACGTCCTGGATCAAGCGGCGGATCAGCGAGGGCACTGCTTTCTGACCCACAGCCAGCTCGAGGAGCGGGTGAAGGGCGTAGGCGTGCCCACCGTCGGCCTCGACGACGCCGTGGAGGCGGCCGTCGCCGCGGGTCGAGCGGTGGTGGAGCGCCTGGACGAGCCTGGCGAGGATCGCGTCTGGCGAGCCGACCTGTACGGAAACGAGTCCCAGGTGGCCCGGGACCTCGTGAGCATGGCCTCCACCGCCCACAACGACGACGCGCCCGACATCGCTGCCGCCGAGCGCTGGGAGGAGGTCACGCTGGACGAATCGCAGCGCCGAGCGGTGCAGCTGGCGCTGGCGGGCGGCGCGGTGGTGGTCACGGGCGGGCCCGGCACGGGCAAGACCACCCTGCTGCGCGTGCTGCTGCGGGTGCTCCGCGAGCGAGGGGCCGAGGTCGGGCTGGCCTCGCCCACCGGACGTGCGGCACGGCGCCTCGAGGAGGCCACGGGCCTGCCCGCCAGCACGCTGCACCGACTGCTCGAGTTCAACCCCGGCGAGGGCGGTTTCCAGCGCACCATCACCAACCCCCTCGAGGTGGACGTGGTGGTGGTGGACGAGGCCTCCATGGTGGATCTGCCGCTGATGGCCTCGCTGCTGGAGGCGTGCCCGCTGCATCGAGAGGGGTTCGGGCTGGTGCTCGTGGGCGATGCCGATCAGCTGCCCAGCGTGGGCCCCGGACAGATCCTCCGAGACGTGGTGCAGAGCGAGGCCATCCCCGTGGCGCGGCTGCAGACCGTGCACCGCCAGGCGTCGGACTCCGGGATCCTGCAGGCGGCTGCAGCCATCCACGAAGGGCGCGTGCCGGCATCGGGAGAGGCCACGGGCGCCAAGGATGTGTTCCTGCTGGGGCGCGACGAGCCAGAGGCGGCCCGTCGAACACTGCAGCGCGTGGTCGCCGAGCGGCTGCCGGCGCTGGGCTACGACACGCTGCGCGACGTGCAAGTGCTCGCCCCCACGCGGCGAGGCCCGCTGGGCACCGAGACCTTGAACCGCATGCTCCAGGAGCGGCTCAATCCCGACGGCGTGGCACTGGAGCGAGGCGGTCGCACGTTCCGGGTGGGCGATCGGGTGCTGTGCACCCGCAATCGCTATGACGTGGAGGTGTTCAACGGGGACGTCGGGCGGATCCGCGACCTGACCGGCGGCACGCTGGAGATCGACTTCGAGGGGCGCGTGGTGCCCTGGGAGCGAGACGATCTGGGCATGCTGGATCTCGCCTACGCCATGACGGTGCACAAGAGCCAGGGCAGCGAGTACCCGGCGGTGGTGATTGCGCTGCACACGAGCCACGCCATCATGCTGCGCCGGAACCTGTTCTACACCGCCGTCACCCGGGCCAAGCGGTTCCTGTGCGTGGTGGGCGCCCCGAAGGCCTGGCTGCGCGCTGTGCGCACGGTGGGCGGCGACGATCGCAACACCGGCCTTCGGGAGCGACTCGGCCAGCCCCTCAGCGACGACGCAGCAGTGCGAATTTGAGGTAGGGCCCTTCGAGGTGCCCCACCGACACCGGGTGATCCGGCGGCTCGCTGCTCGACCAGTGCCAAGACCAGTCCCCGTCCCGCTGCAGCCCCTCGCTCACCGCCCTCGCCCAGTCGGCGTGGTTCAGCCGCGCAGTACAGCTGCTGGTGGCCAGCAGCCCGTCGCGAGGCACGAAGCGGCCAAGCCGCTTGTGCAGCTTGCGATAGGCCGAACGCGCAGCACCCGCGGATCGCTTCCCTCGGGCCAGCGAGGGGGGATCCACCACCAGTAGGTCGGGGCGCCCCTGCGGCTCGAAGGCGAAGGCGTCTGCCACCTCGAAGGCGTGCTCCGCCGGGTCGAGCCCGTTGAGCACGAAGTTCTCGCGTGCGTCGTCGACGGCGTCGGGCGCGATGTCCACGGTGGTGACGTGGGCAGCTCCCCCCAGCGCCGCTGCCACCGAGAAGCCGCCCGTGTAGGCGAACAGGTTCACGGTGGTGCGACCCGCCGACCAGCGACGCACCAGCGCCCGATGCGCTCGCTGATCCAGGAACAGGCCCGTCTTCTGCCCCTGGAGGGGGCGCACCAACATCGCCATCCCGTTCTCCTGGACCACCAGGGACTCCGCCACCTCGGGCCCCGCCAGCACCTCCCCTCCATCTCGGCCGTCCACGCGCGTCACGCCGAAACGGCGCAGCACGGTGCGCACCCAGCCGAGCCCTGCGATCACCGGCACCACCCACTCGAGGTGGGGCTCCCATGCGGCCGCGTAGATCCGGAGCACCGCGAGGTCACCGTAGCGATCCACCACCAGGCCCGGCAGCCCGTCCCCTGGACCCGCCAGCACTCGATAGGCGTTCGTCTCGGGTGGGATCAGGCGCGTGCGTACGCGATCCGCACGCACGATGCGCTCGGACACCACCTGACGCAGCTCGAGCGGAGCTGTGCGACCGAGGACTCGCACCGCAATCGGACCTCGGTCCGCCAGCCCCCAGCCACAGCAGCGCCCGCTCCGGGTGTGCAGCGACACCACGGATCCGGCCTCTGGAGCAGCATGGGACTCCGAGAAGACCCAGGGATGACCTGCGTCGACGGAGGCTGCTGCACCATCGCTGACCAAGAACCGCACACCTTTTTTCATGTCGCTTGAATACCCCACCGCACGCTGCGTCCGAGGGGCATCGGACGGAGACAGGAACCATGAAGAACGCACTCGCCCTGCTGCTGCTCGCCCCCGGTTGCTACGTCTACTCCAACGACGTGGACCGCGTTCCCCCGCCGGACGCCCCCGTCGTGATCACCAACTACGCCCCCATCGTGTCCGACGGCTACGCCGGCGTGCTCTACGACGGCTACTACGGCGACGACGTCTGGACCTTCGAGGCGGTGGTGGACGACCCCGACGGCGTGCTCGACGTGGTGGGTGTGTGGGCCGACGTCTACGACGAGTACGCGGGTGGCGTGCTCGTGGAGAGCTTCGAGCTGTTCCCCACCGACGACCCCTACTTCTGGGTGTCTGACTGGTACGGCAGCACCACGTTCCTCGACCCCTTCTACGCCGGCTACACCGTCGACATCGTCGCCTACGACAGCTACGACGACTTCGACTTCATCACGGTGTGGGCCGACACCTACTGAGCCGTTCGAGTCGGGTTTCGCGCAATTGCTCGTATCCCGACCTCCCCGGGGGAAACCGGGGGATCGAGGTTGCCCGCTGGGATTGGACCGTGGTACGAACAGGATGGAGTGATTCTGCTCTCCCTCCTCACGGCGCCTGCCACTCCCCAACCTCCCCCACCCCCCCTGAGCCCACATGTCCAGCCATGCGACGACCGGGGCCCGGTCGAGCGCGTCCACGACAGATGCCGGGATTCGAGTTCGTTTCGATGGACCCGTCCCGGTCTTGGTGCTTCCCGAGCACATCCCCTTCGAAGGCCTGCGTGAGCTGCTCCGCGCCTCGCTGCCCGCTCAGATGGCGGCCATCGGAGGCCGAACCACGCGCCTCGATCTCGGGTCGCGGCCCATCGTCTTGTTCGATCTCCGCCGCTTGGTGGGCTTCCTCCGCCAGGAGTTCGGCGTCGAGATCACCGGACTGTACGTGCCTGCGGAGGCCATCCACAGCTTCGCCGAGCGTGAGCTCAAGCTGAAGCTGTTCGCATCCGCCACGTCCGACGCCCAGGAGACCGACGCGAGCGCTCCCATCCCGAGCCCGCCCGACTCCGATGACTACACGGCCATCCCCGCCCCCTCCCACGACGACGGCTCCGTGCGCACGCTTCCGGTGCATCGCACGCTGCGGTCGGGATCCCAGGTGCGGTTCGACGGCGACGTGCACGTCTACGGCGACGTGAACCCCGGCGCCCACGTCGTGGCCACCGGCAGCATCCTGGTGTTCGGCGCCCTGAAGGGCGTGGCACACGCGGGAGCGCACGGAGACGAGCAGTCCTTCATCCTCGCCTTCGACATGCGGCCCACCCAGCTGCGGATCGCGCGCAACATCGCCATTCCGCCCCTCCGAACCGCCCCCAACGGGATCCGTCCAGAGGTGGCCGTGGTGGCCGAGGAGCAGGTCCGAATCCAACCCTTCACGGGCCGATCCCCCTTCAACTAGCAAGCGGCCGACCCCTTTGGAGTGACCCATGGCAGAGTGCATCGTCGTGACATCCGGCAAGGGTGGCGTCGGCAAGACCACAACGGCTGCGAACCTGGCCGCCGGCATCGCGCTGGCCGGCAAGACCTGTGCAGTGGTGGACGCCGACATCGGCCTGCGCAACCTCGACGTCGTCCTCGGCCTCGAGAACCGCATCGTCTACGACTTGGTCCAGGTGGTGGAGGGCGAGTGCCGCATCAAGCAGGCGCTCATCCGCGACAAGCGAGTCGACGGGCTGTTCCTGCTCCCCGCTGCCCAGACCCGCGACAAGCAGAGCGTGTCTCCCGAGGACATGCGACGGGTGGTGGCCGACCTCAAGGAACTCCACGACTACGTCATCATCGACTGCCCCGCCGGGATCGAGCAGGGCTTCAAGAACTCCGTCGCCGGCGCTGATCGGGCCATCATCGTGACCACCCCCGAGGTGAGCGCCATCCGCGACGCGGACCGCATCATCGGCCTGGTGGAGGCCCACGAGCTGCCCGAGCCCAACCTCATCATCAATCGCTACGAGCCAGGAATGGTCGAGCGTGGCGACATGATGAACCGTCAGGACATCCTCGAGATCCTGGCGATTCCCCTGATCGGGATCGTGCCCGAGCACGCCGACATCATCGTGAGCACCAACCGGGGAGTTCCCGCGGTGTTCGAAGAGAAGTCTCCGCCGGGCCAGGCGTTCCGCCGGATCACCGACCGGGTGATGGGCCTGCACGTGGACATTCCACCCATGGACGCGAGCGCTGGGGTGTGGGCACTGTTCAAGCGCTGGATGGGGATGAGCCCAGTGCGGGAGGCTGTCTGATGGGTCTGTTCGCCAAGCTCCAGGGCGCGCTGGGCGGAGGCCAACAGCAGACGCCGAGCAAGGATGAAGCCAAGCAACGCCTCAAGCTCCTCTTGATCCACGACCAGGTGGACCTGTCCGCCGCACAGCTCGATCGGATGAAGGAAGAGATCATCGGCGTGATCGCAAAGTACTGCGAGATCGACAACGTCGACGACGTGGAGTTCAAGCTCAACCGGCTGCGCGCCAGCGTGGTGCTGCACTCCACCATTCCAGTGAGGCGAGTCACGGCACGCGCATAGCGGCCCGCGGGAGGATACCGAGGGCCTCATGTCCGTGCCCGCTGCAGCCTGGGCCCAGGGTGTCGGCGCCCTGGGCATGAGCGCCGTGGTCCCCGTGGCCTTGTTGGTCCCGGCCACCACGCAAGGAGGTCTCGCACCCGTGGCCACCGCTGTAGCGGTGGGCTTGGTGGTGGGAATCCCTGCCGCCGTGGCCGAGTGGCGTCATCCCGGCAGCGAGGATCCCTCTTGGCGTGCGGCGGTGGCCACCGTCGCAGATCTCGTGGCTCTCGGTGCCATCGCACTGGCCGTGGCCCCCTGGGTCGTCGAGGCCGGTCCGCTGGGATGGGCCCTCGCCGTGGCGGGCTGGGCCATGGCCTGGGCGCTACGCAGCGCACCGTTGCTTCGCGCCTCGGTGATGGTGGCGGCCGTGGTGCTGGCTTGGTGCGCTGCGGTGGTGGCGCTGATCACGGGCCCCATGCCGTTCACGTTGCTCACCCCTGCTTGGTCCTGGTCCGCCGTACAGTCGTGGCTCGGCCCCGCGTTGCTGGCTGGCCTGTGGCTGGGCGGTGCGGGAACGGGTCAGCTCTCCATGGGCGACCATCGGCGCCCCGGGCGAGACGGATCTCCCTGGGCAGGAGCGGGCGCCGCCATCCTCTTGGTGGTGGCCGTCGAGATCCTCGTCGCGTCCGGCCACGAAGGTGGCACCTCCTGGCCGCGCGGCGTCGTGGGCACGGTGATGGCGCTCGTGGCGGTGTCGGCGGGTGCCACGGTGCTGGCCCGACGGCGAGATCCCGGCACGCACGACGGAGCCTCCGTGGTCCGCTGGCGAGTCCTCGGTGGCATGGTCCTCACGGTGTTGGCCGCAGGCCCCGCCCTGCCGAGCTGGGAGTTCGCTGCGAACACGGCGCTGCCCATGGGCATGGTCGGGTCGATGATGCTGGTGGCCAAGGGCTCCACCCGCGATCTGCCGACCCGACTCGCTGCCGTCGCCGCTGCCGTGGTCGGAGTCACGGTGTGGTGGGGTGCCACGGGCCTTCAGTGGTCGGAGCCCGTCGTTCTCGGCGTGGCTTGCACCGCCACCCTCGGCTCGACCCTGGCGCTGTTGGTGCTGTCGGCACCGCTGCATGCCGCCATGTTGATGGCGTGGACCGCACTCGTCCTCAACGCCAGCGGCCCCCCACGGGGGATGGCAGACGCTGCCGTGGCTGCGCTCGTCCTGGCAGCAGCCTTCTGGCTCGTGGCCACTCGGACCGCGGTGGCTTGGAGGCGTGCATGACCGTCTTGTGGTTGAGCCACCTCGCCATGGCGGGGATCACGTTCGAGTCCCCGCCCCTGCACGGTGCCCCCACGGTGGTGGTGGTGGCCGACGACGACGGTCGCCCACGCGCTGGCGAGACCGTGCGGGTGGTGCATCGGCCCGGCCTGAGCGGCGAGCAGGAGCAAGCCATCGGCATCACGGACGGGCGGGGGCGCGTGCGCTGGACGCCCGCCGTACCTGGGCGCGCCGAGGTACGTGCCGGGCAGGAGCCCCTGGAGGTCCGCGTGGCATGGGCACGCGCGCCGCTGGGAACCGTCTTGCTGCTGGTGCTCTGCGCCCTGGCGGGGATCGTGGCGCTTGGCCACGGACTACGTCGAGCATAGTCCACGGAATGCGACTCGCTCATGCCACCGACATCCACTGGTTCGCCCGCCCTCGCCTAGGCCAGCTGGCCTTCAAGCGCGTGCTGGGAACGGCAAACCTGTACCTGCGAGGCCGGCGCCACAGCTTCTCTCGCAGCGTGCAGCGACAGCTCGTGCAGCACATCCGCGCCATCGCTCCCGACGCCGTGATGATCACGGGGGATCTGACCGCGCAAGCGCTGCCGGCCGAGTTCGAGATGGCACGCGACGATCTGAAGCCCATGCTCGATGCGCTCCCCACGTTCGTCGTCCCCGGCAACCACGACGTCTACACCGCCGCCACACAGCGGCAACGCGCCATGCAGCAGTGGTTCGAGCCGTGGATGGGACTGCAGGACTCGGGGCTCGCGCGGATCGACGTCGGGCGTCTGACCCTGCTGGGGCTCGATCCGAACCGCGCGACCTGGCTCGCCGCCTCGGGGCGCATTCCCAGTGCGCAGCTGTCCGCTCTGTCGAAGACGCTTCACGATCCGGAGCTGGCGGACCAAGCCGTGGTGCTGGCGCTGCACTACCCGGTGGTGGACCGCCGCGGCACCCTCTACGACAACGCGGCCCACGGCCTGCTGAATGCCTCGGAGCTGGTCTCCGTGCTCGAGGACAGTCCCCATCGCCCCCAGCTCATCGCCTGCGGTCACGTGCACCACGGGTTTCGCAGCGAGCTGCGCTTGTCCGACGGCACGAGCATCCCCGTCTGCAACTGTGGGTCCTCCGGTCAGGCCCACCAGCCGGATCGTCGGCGCGCCGCGGCCATGGCCGTCTACGAGCTTCGACCGGACGGCTCGGTAGGGTACGAGCGATTCGTCCACGACGGTACCGCGTTCGCCCCGGAGCCCGGTGGTCCCTGGGCCACCGGCCGCTAGCCCTCCGCTCCACCGCGACCGTTCACCACGTTTCGGCGCCTCGGACCTTGGCGCCACGCGCTGGGGCTGGTAACCAATCTCGGCTCGACAGGGGGCTGCATGCAGATCGACATCCAGGGTCGTCCGTCCTTCGGACTGGCCGTGGTTCAGCTCGATCCGGGAGACAGCATCTCGGCCGAGGCGGGAGCGATGGTGGCCATGAGCCACGACCTGCACGTCCACACCGGCTTCATGGGGGGTCGCCGCGGGATCATGCGCTGGATGTGGGCAGCGTTCGTCGGGATCATGCGCCGGTTCTTGGCGGGTGAGAGCTTGTTCGTCAACACGTTCCAGGCCACCACGCGCTCGGGCAACGTGTTGCTCGCCCCGGTCATGGTGGGCGACGTGGAGCGGCTCACCCTCGACGGGGAGCACCGCGTCTACGTGCAGGCCGAGTACTACCTGGCCAGCACCGAGGACGTCTTCGTCAGCGTGCGCTGGGGTGGGCTGTCGATGTGGCTCGGGGGCGAGGGAGCGTTCTTCCTGTCCTGCGGCGGCACCGGCGACCTGTTGATCAATGCCTACGGCGCCATCGAGAAGGTGGAGGTCAACGGCAGCTACATCATCGACAACGGGCACGTCGTGGCGTGGAGCGGCGACCTGACCTACATGCTCGAGCCCGCTGGGAACATGTTCTCCACGATGTTCTCCGGCGAGGGATGGGTGCTCCGCTTCGAAGGGCGTGGCACCGTGTGGATGCAAACTCGGGACCTGCCGGCATTGATCGACTGGGTCAAGCCGTACCTGCCGAAGTGACGGAGGAACTCCGATGAGGATCGAGGTCAGTCATCGCCCGGCCTACGCTCTGGCCACGGCGCTCCTCGAGCCCGGAGAGGCGGTGGTGGCCGAGGGCGGCGCCATGGTCTCCATGGACACGGCTGTCACCATCTCCACCCACAAGGTGGCCTCTCGAGAGCCCGCGGCTCGGAGGCGTGGATGCCTGGGAGCCATCTTCGGAGGCTTCCGACGCATGCTTGGCGGGGAGTCCTTCTACCAGAACCGCTTCGTGGCCACGGGCAGCGCGGGCGCCGTCACCTTCGCGCCGAAGACCGCCGGAGACATCGAGGTCTACGAGCTGGGCGAGCAGTGTGGCCTGATCATGCAGTCCGCGGCCTTCCTGTGCAGTGCCGAGACCGTGGGCGTCGACGCCAACTTCGGAGGCGCCAAGGCCTTCCTGGCAGGCGAAGGGCTGTACATGCTGCGCGCATCTGGCGAAGGCCTCGTGGCCTTCAACAGCTTCGGCGCCATCCAGGAGATGCAGATCGAGGACCACTACGTGGTCGACAGCGGTCACATCGTGGCGTTCGAGGACTCCCTCGACTACGACGTGCGACCCTTCTCCCGCGGCCTGATCAAGGCCATCTTCGGCGGGGAGGCGCTCGTCTGTGAGTTCAGCGGCCAAGGACGCGTCTGGATCCAGAGCCGCAATCCGAAGTCCTTCGGCCAGACCTTGGCCCCGCTTCTGCCCAAGCGGAGGAGGTAGCGTGGAGTTCGAGATCCACAACCGGCCGAACTACGCGTCGCTGCACGTCTCCATGAAGCCTGGAGACTCGGTGCGCACCGAAGCTGGCGCGATGATGGCCATGAGCACGGGCCTGGACATGAGCACGAGCATGACGGGCGGCCCGTGGGGCGCGTTCATGCGGTGGCTGTCCGGGGAGTCGCTGTTCCTCAACACCTACACCGCCTCGGGCACGGGTCAGCGCATCGACATCGCGCCCCCTCAGCCCGGCGACATCGTGCACATCCCGCTGCACGGCAACGCCGTCATCACCCAGCAGGGGGCCTACATCGCCTCCACGCAGGACGTGCACATCTCTGCCAAGTGGGGTGGGCTGCGCGGCTACGTCTCCGGCGAGGGGGCCGTGATGATGCGCTGTCAGGGCACCGGTGATCTGTGGCTGTCGGCCTACGGTGCCATCCAAGAGGTGCAGGTGGCCGGCACCTGCATCGTGGACACCGGGCACATCGTGGCCTTCGACGAGTCGCTGTCGTGGTTCCCCAAGCCCGTGGGCAACGTGAACTCCCTGCTTCGCAGCGGAGAGGGACTGGTGATGCAGTTCTCGGGCAACGGCCGAGTGTGGATCCAGACCCGCGACTCCATCGGCATGGCCGAGTTCCTCCACCCCTTCCGCAAGCGCCGGTGGTGGTGGCATCGCTGCTGTAGCTTCAACCTGTTCTGGTGGTGGCCCTTCGGAGGCCCGAAGCGCACGGGCTGACGTCGGAGCAGGTACGATGGGTCCCATGTGGATCCTGCTCCCCTCCCTCGCTGCTGCCACGCCTCACCTGCACCGAGGGCGGGCTCCCCGCCCGCAGCTGTCGGGCACCCCCGAGAGGGTGGAGAGCCCCCCGTTCCGGGTGCACTTCACCCGCAGCGGGCAAGACGCCGTGTCGGATCGCGACAGCGAAGGCAACGGCCTCCCCGACGTGGTGGATGCCGTGGTCGAGGGGCTGCAGCTGGGGGCGAGCCAGTTCGAGGCCGAGGGATGGCGCCCGCTGATGGGCGACGACGGCCGGGGCGGCAGCGCCGACATCGACGTGTACTTCACGCCCCTCGACCAGTTCGGAACCGCCTACGTGGAGCCAGCCGCCGACGGTGAGCAGGGCGCGTCCTGCTTCGTCACCGTCGACTCCGACCTGCAGCTACTGGGCGACGTGGCCCAGTCGGTGGCACTACACGAGCTGCATCACTGCGTGCAGTATCGCTACCGCGTGGATCTGCCGGGCTGGCTGTACGAGTCTGCTGCCACCTACGAGCAGTACTCCCACGTGACGAGCCCCGTGCTCGACGTGGCCGTGGGGGTGCTCTTCGACGCCGAGCTGTCGTCGCCGGAGCGACGTCTGGGCAGCACGCGAGATCGAGACCCCTACGCCGCCTTCCTCCTCATGAAGTTCTGGACCGAGTTCGCCGCCGAGGGCGCGCAGATCGATCGGCTACCGGCGCTGTGGGAGGACCTGGCGATCGAGGAGCGCTGGCGGGAGGGCCTCGACGCTGCCGCCACGCGGGAGTTCGGAGCCCCCTTCGCCGAGCTGTACCTGCGCTACGCCACCTGGAACGGGTTCGCCTGTGGAGGCGCTGACGGGCAGCACTACCTCGACGATCCCATCCCCTGCCTGGTGGACACGGTGGTGCCCATCGAAGCGGCCCAGCTCGACGTTCCCTTCGACGTCACCCACGTCCAGTCGCCCTTCACCGCTCACTACGCCGAGATCGACGCGATGCCCGAAGGCGATCACGAGCTGGTCTGTGAGGGCGAGGGGGTGCGCGCCGCCTGGTTGCGTCTGGGTCCCGCAGGCGTGCAGCTCGAGCAATCCGACACCCCTGCCCCGCTGACGTTCCGCACCGGCGATCGGGCGCGCGCTGTGGTGGTGGGAACCGATGCTCCCCTCGACGCCACCTGCACGATCCGTGCGACGCAGGAGCCCGCGGCCCAGAAGGGCTGCACCACCAGCAGTGGCGCGCCAGGATGGCTGGCCTTGGGGTGGGGCCTGCTGTGGCACAGGCGTAGACGCCGCTAGATCACCAGCCCCGCAGGCGGTTCTCCTCGCTCCGGTACAGCTGGAAGGACTCGATCACACTCGTCAACGCCGCCTTCGAGCCCAGGATCTTCTCCACCTCGACGGTCTTGTCCTCCAGCGCCTTGTAGTCTTCGAAGAAGCGCTGGATCTCGGTCAGCGTGTGCTCCTGCAGCTCCGAGATGTCCCGGAACCCAGCCACGGCCGGATCGTTGACGTGCACCGCGATGATCTTGTCGTCGCCCTTGCCTTGGTCGAGCATGCGCATGACACCGATGGCGCGTGCCTGCAGGATGGCTCCGGGGATCACGGGCTCGTGGCCGAGCACCAGCACGTCCAAGGGGTCCCCGTCGTCGCAGTAGGACCGAGGCAAGAAGCCGTAGTTGCACGGGTAGAAGACGGCGCTGTAGAGCACGCGGTCCACGCGCAGTAGCCCCGTGGGCTTGTCGAGCTCGTACTTGACCTTGGAGCCACGGGGGATCTCGATGACCACGTTGAACCAATCGTGGGCGGTGTCGGGGTTGTTGGGCAGATCGTGCCAAGGGTGTGCCACCAGCGATGCCTCCGGTAGGCCCGCAGCCGAAGGCGGGGGCCCAAAGGGGATTGTAGTGCGACGCAGTCGCGCGTGATTCCAGTCGGGGAGCGACGGTCTGTTGGACCTGCGCGTACAGCGTCGGGCGCAGGTACGCAACGCCCTTGGTGAGGACGGGCCAAAGACGAAACCCCGACTCTCCTAGGAGAGTCGGGGTTCGTAGATGGTTGCGGGGACAGGATTTGAACCTGCGACCTTCGGGTTATGAGCCCGACGAGCTACCTGGCTGCTCCACCCCGCGACGGTCCGTACGAGTAACCCGGCTCGACCCACCGGCAAGGCGGTTGAAGAAAATTCGTTCGCCCCACGAACAGTTGGTCTGTCAGCGGCTCTTCTTCTTGCGATGGTTCGGCCTCACGCGCTTCGGCTTGGCCTTCGCAAACCCCTTCCGACGCCGGTGACCGGCCCGCGACGGCCGGGTGCCCGCGGCGATCTGACGAATGCGAACCAGCTCCTCGCCCGTCAGCGCGCGGACCTGCCCTCGCTCCATCCCTCGGATGCTCAAGGTGGCGAAGCTCTCCCGCCGCAGCTTCGCCACGGGATGCCCGAGCGCCGCCATCATCCGCCGGATCAGGCGATTCCGGCCCTCGGTGACGGTGACCTCGACCCAAGCGTTGGTGCGGTCCGTGGTCTCCACCACACGGGCCTTCGCTGGCGCGGTGCGACCGTCTTCGAGGGTGACCCCTCGCTCGATGGCCTGCAGATCTCGCTCGTCGGGGGTGCGGTACACCTTGGCGAGGTAGCGCTTGGGGACCTGCTTGCCCGGATGTGTGAGCGCGTGTGCGAGCGTGCCGTCGTTGGTGAGCAGCAACGCACCTTCGGTGTCGAAGTCCAGCCGACCCACGGGCTCCACCCGGTGTGGAATCCGCCCCAGATCGTCGAAGACGCTGGGACGCCCCTCGGGATCGTCTCGACCGGTGATGCGGCCCCGCGGCTTGTACATCAGGTAGTAGACCATCGGCGGAGGAGGTGGCAGCGGCCGCCCGCCCACCCGCACCTCGTCCACCGTGGGATCCACGGGCACCGAGCCGTCCGCCACCTGTCCATTGACGGTGACCTCACCCGCTGCAATTCGCCGCTCCGCTTCCCGCCGCGAGGCCACGCCACGCTGGGCGAGGAGCTTGGCGAGGCGCACGGCACCTTCTCGTTGTTCCATCGGACGACCAGGGAATCTCGATCACGGTTCGCTAATGCGGCGCACCTGATCTTGTCCAGGCAAACCCCACACCTATCGACGGGCTTCGTCTCTGCGCCCCGCAACCCCCCCGAAACGCACACCGGGGTTCTTCGAACCCTGATCGGCGCACGTCCGAGGGGGATGCAGCTCGCACGAAGCCCTCACTCTTCGGCGTGGGTGTGCACGGACTGCGCCCGCACCAGCGAATGCCTCTCCTCCATCGTGGGTAGGCCGCGCAGATCGGGCAGTGAGAACAGCTGCAGGAAGGTGGCCGTCGTGCGGTACAGCAAGGGCCGCCCCGGATCGTCGGAGCGTCCAGCGGAACGCACCAGGCGCCGATCCAGCAGCGTCTTCAGCACGCCACCGGAGTCGACGCCGCGCATGCCCTCGATCTCCATGCGCGTGACGGGCTGCCGGTAGGCCACCACCGCCAACACCTCCAGCGCGGCTCGCGACAGCCGCATGGGACGTGCCCCCAGTAGCCGCTGCACGGGGATCTGGAAGCGCGTGTCGGTTCGCAGCTGCCACCCGCCCGCGATCTGCTCCAGCACCACTCCGCTGCGGCGGGTGCGCTCCTGCAGCTCGCGCAAGGCCGCACGCACGTCCGGCGCCTCCTGCTGCACCGCCTCGCACAGGGCCTTCACGGTGATGGGCTCCCCTGCGGCGAACAGGCAGGCATGCAGCGCCGCCACCAGCTCCGAAGGCCCCTCAGGGTCCATCGACGGCCCCCTCGGAGCGCACGTCCACCACCGGCAGTGGCTTCGGAGTCTTCATCTCCAGCGGCAGCGAGCCCTGCGGATCCTCCTCGCCCAGCACCAAGGCCAGATCCATCTGTTCGAGCTCGAGGAGCTGCTTCACGGAGGCAGGGCCGAGGTGAACCTCCTGCACCACGTCCAGCCACCGCAGCCGGGTCATCTCCAGAACGCCCACGAAGGTGACCACGCGCTCCGCCGGACTCTGCAGCGGCTGCAGCAAGACCCGAAGATCCCGAGTCCCCCCCACCCCACCCAGCGAGGACAGCACACGCCGGCAGCAAGCCCCCACGTCGGGCCCGCTGGTCTTCAGCTCCACCACTGGCTCGGGCCGGTCTCGGCGGGCGAGCAACTCGAAATACGTCTCGAGCAACCCGAAGGCATCCACGGAGGCGACCACGGGTCGCGCGTTTCCCTTCACCTGCTGTGCAGCCCGCGAGAAGCTGTCGCGCCCCAGGCGCTGCCGATCGTCCAGCGCCGACGCCGTGGCCTTCACTCGCTCGTAGTCCTGCAGCTGCACCCGGAGGCGCTCGCGCGGATCCACCTCGTCTTCCACCACCATCGTGGGCTTGCGCGGCAGCAGCTCGAGGCTCTTGAGGTGCACCAGCGTCGCGGCCATCACCAGCCAATCCGCTGCGAGCGACAGATCGAGGGCCCGCATCTGCTCGAGGTAGGCGACGTAGGCATCCGCGATGCTGCAGATCTCCAGGTCCATCAGGTCCACGCCGTCGCGCTTCACCAGGTAGAGCAGGAGATCCAGAGGCCCCTCGAACACATCGGTTCGAACGGTGAAGGGCGCATCCGGATCGAGGCCGGTCTCAGCGAGGGGCAGCGGAATCGTCCCTATTGTGCCACCAGCACGTCGATCTCTCCGTCGAGCAGGATGCGCTCGGTGGAGGTGCCGAACAGCCGGTCCATCACGGCGTTCTTCCCCTGCTGACCGACCGCCAGCAGCTCTGCGCCCAGCTCCTTCGCCTTGGCCACCAAGGCCACGTGGGGGTCCTCGCCCTCGACCACGTGCGTGTGTACATCGTCGTCGGGCATGAGGTCGGCGAGCTCCTCGAGCACCTCGCCACCCGTTCCGTCGGAGGAGACGTAGATGGCGTGCACGGGGAGGCCTAGCGGACCGAGCCACCGACGCACCTCCCTCACGGCGTGCCGAGCCCCCTCCGAGCCGTCGTAGCCGAGTGCCAGCGCCGTCAGCGGAGCGCCGTCGGGAATGGTGAAGAGGATGGAGACGTCCACCTTGGGAGGAAGCCACCCGCTCATCGCGCCGCCTTGGCCGGTGTGCCGCTCCTCGGTGTCGCCCCGCAGGCCCATCACCAGTAGATCGGCGGAGGACGCATGCTTGAGGAGGGAGGTTCCCACCGCCCCCACCTCCACGATGCCGTTGGCCTCCAGTCCCTTCGCACGAGCGGCCTGAGCCCAGTCGACCACGAAGGCCGTGGCTTCGTCGTGAGACGCCTTCGCCGCCCCACGCGACACCACGGCGGGCTCGAAGCCGATGCGACCGAGCAGATCGCGCAGGAAGTTCCCGCTCCGAGAGCGCACGTTCACGACCCGCAGCGCCGTGAGCCGCGACGGCTGAGCCGCAGCCACCTGCATGGCGACCTCGCCCGCCGCCTCGGCGAAGTGGGAATCATCTAGAGCCACCAAGACATGGACCGCCACATCACACCCGGAGTCGTTGAAGGTGGGCCACGGCCTCGATCCGCTCTTCCGCCAAGCGGTTCGAAGCCGTGATGGTGGAGACGCCCTCGTCCTCGGCCTTGCGCAGGACGCGCTTCACGGTGTTGAACACCTGCTCGGCGTCGGACATGGCTTTCTCGGCAGGGAACGAGCGAAGCTCGGCGTACACGCTCATCAAGCCCCCGGCGTTGACCACGTAGTCGGGAGCGTACACGATCCCGCGCTCGGCCAGCCGGGCGCAGTCCGCGACCTCGTTGGCCAACACGTTGTTGGCCCCACCAGCGATGATCGGAGCACGGATGGTGGGCACGGTGTGGGCGTTGATGATGCCGCCGATGGCACACGGCGCGAGCACGTCGCACTCGACGGCGTAGTATTCGTCGCCCTCCACGACCTCACCGCCGAAGGCGTCCATCGCGCGCTTCACGTTGCGGTGGTTGATGTCGGAGTACACCAGCCGGGCGCCGTTGTCGTGCAGGTAGGAAGCCAAGTGGTAGCCCACGTTGCCCACCCCCTGGATGGCGATGGTTCGCCCGGCGACGTCGGCGCTTCCGTGCACCACCTCGAGGCACGCGCGGATCCCGTGGTACACGCCCCATGCCGTGACCGGAGAGGGATCACCACTCCCCCCGAGCTGCTTGCTGGCACCCGTCACCCACCGGGTCTCGCGGCGGATGTAGTTCATGTCCTGCACGTTGGTGTTCATGTCTTCGGCGGTGATGTAGCGCCCGCCGAGGGAGTCCACGTGGCGCCCGAAGGCACGAAACAGCGCCTCTCCCTTGGTCGCCGGGTTGCCGATGATCACCGCCTTGCCACCGCCGATGTCGAGGCCTGCCACCGCAGCCTTGTAGGTCATGCCACGAGACAGCCGCAGCACGTCGTGCAGCGCATCGGCGTCGCTGGCGTAGCGAAACAGGCGGCATCCACCGAGGGCGGGCCCGAGGGTGGTGTCGTGGATGGCGATGATGGCGCGCAGCCCCACCCGCTCGTTGCGACACAGGATGACTTGTTCGTGACCGAGATCCGTCATCTCTCCGAACGGGTCCATCCTCTTCCCCTCGAGCGTGTGGCCCCCTTAACCGCCGTCGCCCTCGGCACGGCCCTCCGGTCGATGGGGACCGGCGCCGTATCGCTTGAGCAGTCGGCTGAAGTTCGGCGGAAGCATGCCTGCGCTCTGTGCCGCCCGCTTGATCACCCGCTCGTTTCGCTCCAGATGATGCTCCAGATACTGGCGGGTGAACTCCGCGACGTAGGCCTCCTTGGCGTCCTTGTAGGGCAGGTCGAAGGCGGGTGGAGACACGGGCACGACGGGAGGCGGTGTCGGCGCGGGGCTCGCCTCGGGCTTGCTCGTGAGCTCGTCGGGCAGATCCGCCAGTCGGAGCTCGGACCCAGGGGCGAACAGCACGCCCCGCCAGATGGCGTAGCGGAGCTCCCGCACGTTGCCTGGCCACTCACAGCGCTCGATGAACTCCATGGCCGCAGGGTCCACCTGGTTCACCGACCGCTTCTCGATGACGTTGAAGTCCTGGATGAACTTGAACACCAGCAGCCGCAGATCCGCGCCACGGTCGCGCAACGGAGGCAGCCTCACCACGCCGCCGCGCAGTCGAAACAGCAGATCGGCGCGAAACTTGTTCTCTTGGACGAGCTGTTCCAGATCCTTGTGGGTGGCCGCCACCACCCGAGCGCGCAATGCGATGGGAGCGTTCGCACCCAGGGGCTGGTAGTCACCGGTCTCCAGCACCCGGAGCAGCATGCGCTGCAGCTCCATGGGCATGTCGCCGATCTCGTCGAGGAACAAGGTGCCATCGCGCGCCTGCGACAGGTACCCCTCGTGGTCGCGATCAGCCCCGGTGAAGGAACCCTTCTTGTAGCCGAAGAACCTCGCCTCACGAAGATCGGACGGAGACCCGCAGTTCACGGGCACGAAGCGCCCGGTCTTTCCGGCGCTCTCGTGCAGGGCGCGCGCAGCCAGCTCCTTGCCGGTTCCACTCTCGCCGTGCACCAGCACAGGCACGTCGCTCTCGGCGAACCGCCTGAGGTGCTCACGCACGGTGACCATCTCGGCGCAGCTTCCGAACAGCTCCTGTGCGGGCTCGTCGCGACGCACGTCGTTGGCACGGCGAAGGACGGAGATCTCCATCGCACGCTCGACCACCTGGGTGAACCGCTGCTCCCCCTCGGGCGCCTTCTCCAGGTAGTCCCCCGCCCCAGCCGCGAGGCACTGGTTCGCCAGCTGCACGTCGCCCGCTCCGGTGACGGCGATGCACTCGGTGAATCGGGCCACCTCCCGTGCCTTTCGAAGCACCTCCAGCCCCAAGGCCTCCGTGGGCAGACAGATATCCACCACGGCAACATGGATGTCATGAGTCTCGAGGAGCTCGACGGCTTCCAGCGGAGTGCTTGCCTCGAGCACTTCATAGCCCCGGGCCTCGATCTTTCGTCGCCAGGCCTTACGCCAGCCGACGACATCGTCGAGGAGGAGCACTTTGGGCACGACGTCGGACAGTATTGCTCCCTCCTGCGATAGCCCCGGCCGAGCCGAGTCGTCCTAGCCCGCGGTGCCGTCGCCCCGGAAGTGTACCCCGCTGGCGAGCAACGTGGGACTAGACGAGATCGGGGTCACAGCTCCCGCCAGACCGGCCGCGAGCCAGGGGCTCGCCACGCCCTCACAGCGTGAGTCGAAGGCACAGAAGCGACAACCATCCCGCTTCTCGAGGCGCTGCAGATCGGGCTGGAGCAGCAGCGCACCAGGCCCCTGATGATCGGCGTCCACGTAGTGGCGGTTCGCCGACTTCCACACGCGCCGGGGCAGGTCGGGCACCTGCGGCAGCAACGACTGCAGCGCACACAAGGGCAACCCCTTCACGCCCCAGTCCCGCGAAGCCAGCTGCGGCAGCGCACGCTCCATGGCCTCCACCACGGCGTCGGCGGGGGGCGCCGCCTCGGAGCCCCCTGGCAGAGGCCAGAGCAAGGTCAGCCGGGTGGTGGGCGCGAGACGGGCCGCGACCTCCCCCAGGAGGGGCAGCACCCGGGCCTCCAGCGGGATCGTCACCGACAGCGAGTGCGACGGGCGCTTCGCAGCCACCTGCTCCGCCTCGTCCGGGACGCGCACGGCGGTGGCCACCGCGACCCCCTCGGGCACGGCATCGTGACAGGCAGACACGGGGCGATGGAGCACCACGCGCTCGATGCCGGCAGCTCGACACGCTTCCGTCGTGTCGTGCAGCGTTGCCGCCGACCAGCTCACCGGGATCGCCGAGAGCGCGAGTCCCCGCACAGCACGCATGCGAGGTCCTGGCGCCCGGAATGCACGAACGTTGTGCACCACCTCGGCGGGCGTCATGTCGCGGCTCGGGCTGGGAGCCCCGAAGGCCACGCGGCCCTCGAACTGCGCACCCACCCGGATCTGGAGCGTCTCGGGCGCCGCGACGACCCCGCGCGCCGTGAACCGGAGAGCGGCGGTCGAGTGCGGCGGCGACACGAGGGACTCGCCGCCCGACATCAGCGAGTCAGGTACAGACTGGAGCAGTCGTCCAGCTCCCACAGCACGTGGAAGTCCGACACGGGCAGGCGACGCTCCTCGTCGATGTCGTTCCACGGATTCGGATCCGCGGCCGTCACCTGATCGGTCACGCGCTCCACCAGCAACCAGCTGGGTCGCACCTCCTCGCCATGCCGCTCCCAGATCCGGGCGAGCCACGGCAGCTGGGCGGTGAACTGGTACTTCCGGATCCGCGCCGTGCGGATCATGCGATCGCCCGTGCCGAGGTCTCGGTGCACCCGTTCTCCGTACAGCTGTGCCGCAGCGCTGGCGACGGACTCGGGATCCTCCCCGGGCAGGAGATCACGGACGCGCCGGACCAATCCCTCCCCTGCGGCGTTGCCCTCGTCGGGATCGGTCGCTTCGAGCACACGCTGACAATGCTGGCGCACCTCTTCGTCGGCCGCATACACTCCCGCCACGTGCAGCGTGAAGGCCCAGGTGGCGACGGTGTACGGCACGTGGTCATAGTCCTCTGCCGTGGGGTTCATCAGGTCCTCCGGAGCGAAGGGAGCAACAGGATGCCGGGGTTGATGTGGTGGTTCGTGGCCATGGTGGCGTGCACGAGCAACTCGGGCCCGTTCGACGGGTCCGTTGGAACGCAGTCGGTCACCTTTGCTGATCCGGAGCTGTCCCAGACGGGCGCTTCTCCGGTTGTGCAGCTCTGGCGAACGGCTGGTCGATACACACTTCCCGATACCACGCTCCCGGAAGGGTTCACGCACCAGTCACGCTTTCCCGTGCAGATGACGCGGCGCGCAGGACGAAAGCGAAAGGCCTCTCACTTCTGGCAGGGCGTGTCTCCGTTCTCCGAGAACATCCGCGGCCGGGTGGGTCCGCCACCCGGTATGTCGGTGTACGTGGGCGACGAGAAGCTCCGTTTCTCCAACAACTTGGGGTCTCGCACCTGGCGCATCGACGGGGAGCGCCTGGTGGTGGCGTGGCCCGAGGACACGGTGCCGCGAGTCACGGTGGAGTACGCCGCCGCGGCCGACACCCTGAAGCGACGAGAGCCCAGCGCCTTCGAGGGAGAGGCCTCCGAGTTCGTCCAGTACGAGATCACGGTGGATCGCCGCACGCGCGCGGGCCTGCTGCTCCCCGCTCCCACCACCGCGCAGTGGCAGGTCACGCTTCCCGAGGGAGCGCGGTTCGAGGGCTGGCCCAGCATCGCGCCCGTCCCCATCCGGAGCCTGTCCTCCGACGGTGCCACGGTGCGGTTGGTGATCGTGAGCGAGGGCGAGCGTGCCGTGGCGGGCGAGCGGTTCCTGAAGGGCGCCGCCCGCTTCGAGCCCTGGCGGGTGGATCTGTCGGCGTGGAGCGGCCGCACGGTGGATCTGATCCTCGAGACCGAGGTCTACGGCACGCGGGACTTCGACGCCGTCTTCGTGGGCTCTCCGGCCGTCTGGGGGGATCGCTCGGACCGGCCCCGCCGCGTGGTCGTGATCGGGCTCGACACCACGCGTCCGGACCACTTCGGCTTCTTCGGCTACGACCGCCCCACCACCCCCGAGCTCGACCAGGTGCTGTCGACCTCCACCGTGTTCGACCATGCCTGGACCCCCGCGCCCCGGACGCGCCCCTCGTTCCGCTCGGCGACCACGGGCCGATCCCCGCTCGACGCCGTGGGCGCGAAGAACATCGGTGAGGTGTTCCAGGAGAACGGCTTCGCCACCGCCGGCATCGTGGCCAACGTGCACCTGCAACCCCGCTTCGACTTCAACCACGGCTTCGACGACTGGTGGTTCGACGGCCAGGCAGATGCCGGCAAGCAGGTGGATCGCGCCCTGGACTTCCTGTCGAGGTACCCAGACCGCGACGCCTACGTGTTCCTCCACATCATGGATCCCCACCTGCTGTACCGACCCGAGCGCCGCTTCGAGCGGGAGTTCGTGCGCCAGGCGGATCCCACGCTCCCAGCCAGCTTCAACCGGTGGCAGGTCTACCAGTGGGAGCGCAACGGCGAGCTGGACGAACGTCGCAAGCAGCACATCCGAGACCTGTACGACGCTGAGCTGCGCGGCATGAGCGAGCAGCTCGGGCGCCTGTACGACCAGCTCGACCGCATGGACGGGCGCACCCTGGTGGTGATCCACAACGACCACGGCGAGGAGTTCTGGGAGCATGGAGGCTTCGAGCACAACCACACGCTGTACGACGACGTGACGCGTGCCATCCTCGCCTTCCGCTCCGGCGCTGGGCAGCGCGAGGGTCGGCGCCTGCCGGTACCCGTGACCCTGGCCGACATCGCCCCCACGCTCTACGCGTTCGCGGGATTCGACGACCTCCCCCCCACCGACGGCCGCGACCTGTCACGGCTGCTGCTGTCTCCCGACGATCCCGACACCCCCGAGTGGTCCGAGCGCCCCATCGGAGTGGCCCACCTCCGCTACGGGTTCGAGCGCTGGGGCGTGGTGTTTCGCAACAAGAAGTACGTGCTGCACACCGACAGCGGTCAAGAGGAGCTGTACGACCTGGGCGCCGATCCGAGCGAGCAGAACGACCTGACCGCGACCACGGACCTGACTCCGTGGAGAGCCGCCCTGTCCGAGGCCCACGACATGCCCGTGGGGCGTGGCTGGCGGATGCGCTGGCTGATCCGCAGCCCGGATCGCCGTCCCTTCGAGATGAGCCTGCCCTCGCGCGCATCTGCGGCCGGCGTCGTCGATCCCGAGGCGGCCACGGCCTCCCCCGCCAACCAGGCCTGGGGCGAGTCTCCCAAGGTCACTCCCGAGGACATCGGCACGGTGGCGCTATCGGAGGACGGAACCACCCTCACGTTCACCCCTGCCGCCTCCGGAGCGGTCAACGGCACCGTGTACGTGCTGTTCCACACCGACGTGGACCCAGCGTTGATCTCGGTGACCCGCCAGGGCGAGGGGCAGGTGGTGCTGGCTTCTGGTGGCAACGCGACCTGGCGCTCGGGCAACGACCGATTGCGGATCGAACCCGGCACCGTGCTCGTGCCTCCTCCGTCGGAGGCGCAGCGGATCCGGGTACTGCAGGGAGACACCGAGGCCGCCGGATCGAATCTGCAAGAGCTGATCAAGCTTGGCTACATCGAGGACGACACCGAAGAGGAGCCGGAAGCGCCGGCGGGCTCGAAGGGCGACGCCCCTCAGCCCTGAGCGGCCAGCGGCGGGCTGGCTCGCCCCTGCGACCACAGGGCGGTTCCGATCAGGATCGCCAGGAACGCAGCGCCGATGAGGCTCCAGCGCATGTCCTGGATCCGGACCACGGGGAGCAGCGCCAGCAGGAACATCGGGGCCCAGTGCGCCACGAGCACACCGCCGGCGACCTCCAGGTGCCGGTCCACCGGGCGGCCAGCACGAGTCATCCAGGCTCGCGTAGCCCCCGCTGCCGCCACCGAGGCCCCTGCGGCAGCGAGCGTCCAGGCGCCCACGGCGAGGGCCCCCGTTCCACGGGCCCATCCGTCTTCCGCCATCCAGGCCACCCACATCAGCGACGGGATCGCACACGCGAACAGCGCTCCCACGGAGAGCAGCAACGAGGTGGGCAGCCAGCGGCGTCGCGACAGCTCGCTCTCCTCCACCGCCATCCCCGGGGCCCGTCGTTGCAGGGCGCGGGTGCTGGCCACCGTGGCGACCACGCCCACGAGCACCGCGGCCACCGCCCATAGGCCGTACACCGAGAGCTCCACGGCCCGGCCACCGCCTCCTGCCATGGCCGAGCCCCACAGCGCGAACGGCCACAACCACATCACCAGCCAGTGGCCCACCATCACCAGCCCCCACGACAGCGGCAGCCACAGCCAACGCGAGGGCACCGGCCCACCGCGCACCGCGCGCTCCATCCGCATCCCGAGCACGGCCAGCACCACCGAGAAGGGAAGCCCGACCACCAAGCCGCCCATGGCCCACACGGCCATGGCCTCGTCGATGTCGCGAAAGGCCATCACGATGAGTCCGACGCCAGCCACCCCCTGCCACAGGCCATACGACACAGCCAGCAGCAGGATGCCGCTAAGCGGTGCGAACAAGGCTCGGTCCGCCCGAAGGGCGGACCACGACCGATCCACGGAACGTCTCATGACCCCATGGTACACGCCCTGCCCTTCGAGTTGACACTAGGCCACCATCGCGTTCTGGTGGGCGGGTCGATCAGAGACGCGAGGTCCACGTGGAAGTTCCCCAGGCGTACAAAACGGCTGCCATCGTCAACCTGGTGTCCGCGGGCTTGAGCCTCTTCGTGTCGCTCATGTTGCTCACCGTCTGCTGGGGCATCGTCCCCGGTGCAGCCGCAGCCTTCCAAGCCTACGTCGGCTGGCAGATGTACCAGGACGAGGCCACGCCTCATGCACGCAACGCAGCCTTCGCAGGCATCGCTGCCGGGGTCCTCAGCTGCAATCCCCTGCCGCTGGCGGGCAGCATCTACGCGCTCCTGCAGGTGCAGGAAGACGAAGTGAAGGGATGGCTGGAGACCAAGGGCGCTGCCATCTAGCTGCCCTGGCCCTTCCCTTCGGCGTTCAGACCAGCGCCATCAGCGTCAGGGCCAACCCGAGCATGGCGATCTGAAAGCTGCCGCCGAGTGCCAGCGCCACGCTGGCTCGCTTCGTGAACGAGGCGAACATCATGCCCAGCATCCCCATCTCCACGACGTTGATGCCCACGAGGGTGGCCAGCTCCACGGCGCTCAGCGCCGTGAAGGGCATGAGCAAGCCGGACATGTTGTGGACGACGGCCCAGACACCGAAGCCACCCAGAGTCGCTGCCACCACTGGGTCGCGGGCATCACGGAGCGACAGCCGCACCCGGGGGGCTGCCACCAAGGTCCCCACGATGGCCACGAAGGAAGCCATGGCGAAGGCGGGCAGGTGGAACCACAAGCCACTGATCACCCGTGTGTTCCATCCCAGGATGGCCATCAGTGCAGGCAACACCACGTAGCAGATGCCGAAGGTCAGCCCGAGCCAAGCAGCCATCGCGCCGCCCAGCGCGCGCTCCGGCACCGCGTGGCGGCCCTCGGTGTCGGCACCCGCGAGGGCGACCGTCTCGAAACCACTCCGCGAGGACGACGACCGAGCTTCTTGACCCCGACGATGCGTCAGGGCGGTGGGAGCGAGATCGAGCTCCCCTTCGAGTTTGCTGGAAGTGCTCGTCACTCGGTCCAGGCGAGTCGCCATCCATCGGCTCCGGCTGCTAGAGGCCTACGGATCCATCGTAGGTCAGAACGCCGGCCTGAGCGTGTATCGGGTTGTCACCAAGCGAAAGTGCTCTCACTCGCCTCCCTGCCACTTGCCGAGCAGCTCCAGCAGGTCGCGCTCCCGCTGCTTGCTGCGCTGGACGACGCTCTGCAGATCCTTCAAGCGCTGCTCCAGGGTGCGCACACGCGCCAGCTCGGTTCGGAGGTGGTCGACAGCCTGTTCCTTGGTCAGTCGCGCGATGGCGGCTTCGGTGAGCTGTGGCTGTGCCGGCACAGGCTGAGCCGCTGCGCTCGCCGGGGGCGGGGCCGACGGGGCAGAGGCGGTCGACGGCGCTGCCGTGGGACGTGGAGGACGCGGCGCACCAGCATCGGGAGGGCGCGTGGGCTCGTCGGCGGCGGAGGTGGTGCGCGGTGCTGCCCCGAGCGCCCCCTCGTCGACGATCAGGTACCGAAATCCGAACTCGGTCTGCGGCTTCAGCTCCACCCACGAATCCGTGGGCAGTCGTCCCGCCACCTCGCTCGAGATCCGCGACAGCGCGTAGCTCTGGCGCTGCCCCGACTGCAGGACGTGCACGAACCGCCCTGCCCGGAGCGAGGAAGGCTCGATGTTCTCCTCTTCGTAGGCGGAGGATGGGGGAGGCTCCTCGCGACCCGACTTCCGGATCCCGAGGATCCCCATGCCCTCCTTGCACTCGAACCGAATCACGAGGTTCGGCCCGTTCACGTTTCGCCGCGCGAACACCTGAAAGGGCTCGCCTTCGAGGATGCCGTACATGGCGCGGAGTGTACACGAACACACAGCCCACACCACACCCCAGCGTCGAGGTCACGACAGGTGCGGGAGCACCACGTCGGGGATCTTCGGTACGGCGGCCACCACATAGTGGCGCGCACGCCCTCGAAGCGTACGGTACGTCCGCACCAACACCCGGTTCGACGCGCGCTCCGCGAGCCCATCCGTCACGGCCAGCAGCTCGTCCGCGATGTCGTCGCGTCGGCTGGCGAAGTGGGTGCCTGGGCCGCGATCCCCTGCAGCCTCCCAGTGCCGCTGGATCACGGGAAGGAACAACGGCACGAGCCGCTCCAGTGCGCGGCGCAGCATGTCGGGCCGTAGGCTGCGAAACGCCTTGAACCCTGCTCGAAGCGCCACACCGGACATGCCCGTGGTGGCCGCCACCTCGTCCTGGACCAACTTCTCACAGCCGGCCAGGATCGCCCCGCGCTTGGCCGGGTCCTCCATCGCCTCCACGAGCGCCACGCACCCTCCACCGAACCGCCCTATCCGAACCACCCCCGCGCGAGGGTATACAAGCCGTTCCCAGTTGGATTGGAGCGACGGTGACGGCTCGTTGGATTCGATTTCCCACCCTGCACCACGACACAGTGGTGTTCACCTGCGAAGACGATCTGTGGTCCGCGTCGGTCGGGGGGGGGCTGGCTCGTCGCATCACCACTGGCCTCGGCCACTGCGGTCACCCACGCCTGTCCCCGGACGGATCCTCGGTGGCCTTCACTGGTACCGAGGAGGGGCTGCGAGAGGTCTACGTCGTGGATCCCGACGGAGGGCAGCTCCGCCGCCTCACCTGGGGTCGAGACGCCCGAGTGGTGGGCTGGACCCCCGAGTCCGAGATCGTGTTCACCAGCGCAGCTGGGCGCCCCTTCGCGCGGGATTCTCATCTCCATGTCGTGGATCCTGGCGGAGGGCTCCCGCGACGTCTCCCCTGGGGCCCCGCCGAGGCCGTGGCCTTTGCACCTGGCGACGAACCCGCCGTGGCCATCTGTCGCCACCAGCACGATCTCGCTTGGTGGAAGGGCTACCGAGGGGGGCGCGCGGGCGCGATCTGGGTTCGGCCCGAGGCCGCTGCACCCTGGCAGCGCCTCCCGCTTCCAGGCAACGTGGTCTGTCCGCAGTGGGTCGCAGGGCGTCTCGCCTTCGTCTCGGACCACGAAGGAGATGCTCAGCTGTACAGCTGCGACGCAACGGGCTCCGACGTGCAGCGTCACAGCGACCACGAGGGGCTGGCCGTCCGCTACCTGGACGCCCACGGCGACCGCCTCGTGTACACCCACGGAGGCGACCTGTGGCTGTGGGAGCCAGGCGAGGCTCCGCGCAGGCTCGACATCGAGGTGCGCAGTCAGCGAGCGCGCATGCAGCGCCGCTACCCGCGTACCGCGGCGTACGTCGAGGACATCGATCCGCATCCAGAAGGGCACAGCCTGTGCGCCATCGTGCGGGGCCGCCCCTTCGTCCTCGGCAACTGGTCGGGACCCGTGCGCCAGCTGGGAGCGCGTGACGGCGTGCGCTACGGACTCGGACGCTGGATCGACGAGCAGCGATTGCTCGCCGTCTCCGACGATGGCGGCGAAGAGCACTTCGAGGTCGTGAGTGCCGACGGCGCCGAAGTCACACCGCTTCGGGCCGAGGGCCTCGGCGCGCCCGTCGAGGTCGAGATCGACCCCACCGCCACCTGGGCCGCCGTCACCAACCACCGCCAGGAGCTGCACCTCGTGCGCCTCGACGGCAGCACCCAGCCGTCACAGCTCGTCGTGGGCGTTTACGGAACGCCCCACGGCCTCACCTGGTCCAGCGACGGCCGCTGGCTCGCCTGGGCGCACCCCGAGGCCAGCTGGGGCCAGCGCTCCAGCATCCGGATGGTGGAGATCTCCGCAGAAGCGGGTGCCGGCGAGGTGATCCGGGTGACCAACGGGCTGTACCGAGACGTGTCCCCGTCCTTCGACCCCAGCGGGGATCACCTGTACATGATCTCCGCTCGGGAGTTCGATCCGGTCATGGATGCCCAGTACTTCGGGTACGGCTTCTTCCGCGGCACTCGCCCCTACGCGATCACCTTGCGCAGGGACGTGCCCCATCCGTTCCGACCCGAGCCAGCGCCGCTCCGATCCGGAAGGTCCACGCCGGAGGCCGACGCCACGAAGGTGGAGATCGACCTGGATGGCCTATCCGACCGAATCGTGCCCTTTCCCGTGAGCGAGGGCCGCTACGACCGGATCATCGGCATGGGGAAGGGTCGGGTGTGGATGATCCGCTCACCCGTTCGTGGCACCCTCGACCGCAGCTGGCGCGACACCGGGCCCCCCAAAGCCGACAAGCAGCTCCTGAGCTGGGACTTCGACAAGCAGGAGCTGTCTCTCCTCAACGGTCGAGTCACCTCGCTGCGGATGGATCGATCCCGCAAGCACGCCGTGTTGCGATCGGGCTTCCGCGTGCGAGTGATCCCGACCACCGCCGATCGCAGCATGAAGGAGGAGCTCAAGAAGACGGAGGGCAAGGCAGGCCGCAAGCACATGTGGGTGGACCTGAGCCGGATCCGTCTGTCGGTGGATCCCGCGGCCGAGTGGCGCCAGATGGTGGATCAGGCCTGGCGGCTGATGCGCGAGCACTATTGGCTGCCCTCCATGGGAGGCGTCGACTGGGACGACATCCGCACCCGATACGCGGAGCTGGTGGAGCGGGTGTCGACCCGGCGAGAGCTGTCGGATCTGATCTGGTCGATGCAAGGCGAGCTGCGAACCAGTCACGCCTACGAGCTCGGCGGAGATCACCGACCCACTCCCCTGCATCGCATCGGCGACCTGGGCGCGGATCTCGAGTGGGACGAAGCGACGCCGGGGTGGCGCATCGCCCGAGTGGTGCGTGGAGAGCCCGGCGATCCACGACGAGCCAGCCCCCTGCTCGCCCCAGGAGTGGACGTGTCGGAGGGCGACGTCATCCAGTCCATCTCAGGCGTCGAGGTGCGACCCGACGAGCCTCCCGAGGTGCACCTCGTCAACCGAGCCGGGGATCTGGTCGAGCTGTCGTTGCTCGACGAAGCAGGCCAGTCCAAGACGACGGTGGTGCGAAGCCTGCGCAGCGGTCGAGACCTGCGCTACCGCTCCTGGGTGTTCGAGCAGCGCGCTCGGGTCCACGAGGCCTCACAGGGACGCATCGGGTACGTGCACGTGCCCGACATGGGCCCGGGTGGCTTCGCCGAGTTCCACCGAGACTTCATGCAGGAAGCGTCACGCGACGCGTTGCTGGTGGACGTACGCTTCAACCGCGGAGGACACGTCTCCCAGCTCCTGCTCGACCGGCTGGCTCGACGTCGGCTGGGGTACTCGGTGCCCCGGTGGGGCAAGCCCAACCCCTACCCCGCCTACTCCGTCGTGGGCCCCATGGCGTGCTTGACCAACGAGATGGCGGGTTCCGATGGAGACATCTTCAGCCATGCCTGGAAGCTCATGGAGCTCGGGCCCCTGATCGGCACCCGCACCTGGGGGGGTGTGGTGGGAATCTCCCCACGCAACAAGCTCGTGGACCGCTCGATCACCACTCAACCCGAGTACTCCACCTGGTTCGAGGACGTCGGGTACGGGCTGGAGAACTACGGGACCACGCCAGACGTGGTCGTGGACTTCCCACCCGACGCCTGGGAGTCTGGAGAGGATCCGCAGCTGTCCAGGGGTATCTCCATGCTCCTCGACGCGCTGCACGACGCTCCTCCCACGCGCCCGAACCTCGAGCCTGCCGTTTCCTCCGAGGAGGCCTGATGAACCAGATCGTAGCCGTCTCGTTCGGGTTGCTGTGCGCCGTCGGCTGCAGCGGTGACGACAAGGATCGCACCTCGACCCTCACGGACACCGCCGCTGACACCGACGTGGACGCAGACACCGACACGGACACAGACACCGATGCCGACGTCGACACCTCCACGGGCGGCACGGGCGACACCGCGCAGACCTCTGGGGACGTGACCATCTTCGACGTCCAGGCCGGCGCGGTCGCCGAGGGCACGGAGGTGCAGGTACAGGGTGTCGTCACCGGGATAGCCGCCGATGGCGTGTTCCTGCAGGATCCCCAGGGCGGGCCTCGCTCCGGGCTGTGGGTGTTCCTCGGCAAGGGCTGGGATCTGACGTGGGGACCCGCCGCGAGGGGGGACCGAGCGCAGGTCCTCGGCACCTATCAGGAGTACTTCGGCCAGACGCAGATCGACGCCTCCGGCAAGTCCGGCGTCGACTTCGCCGTGCTGGGTACGGACACCGAGCCTGCTCCCACCGTGGTGGACGTGGCGGCCCTGGCGAAGGACCCCGAGGCTTGGGAGGGAGTGCTCGTGACGCTGGAGGGCCTGACGGTGTCGGTTCCCGACGCCGGCGCGGGAGACTTCGAGGTGACGGATCGGAACGACGCCACATGGTTGGTCGGAGACCGCTGCTACGCCTACCTCGACGACGTGACCCTGGATGTGTCCGACGGCTTCGAGCAGATCACCGGAGTCTGGGACTACGTGTTCACGGCCTACCAGCTGCAGCCGCGCAACCAGGCGGACCTCGTGGCGACCCCGACCCCCACCGGCGACACGGGATCGGCAGGAACGGCGGACACCGGCTCGCCAGGCCCGCACACGGGCTTGGTGGGTAGCGGCGATACCGGAACCCCCAAGGGTGGAGGTTCCACCGGGTCGGACACCGCAACGGGAGACACAGCGGCGACTTCCCCTTAGGTTGCGATCATCGTAGGATGCGTGCTCGGCGCATCTAAGCCGCCCCCGAGTGAAGTCTGGAACTCTCCATGTCGCAGCTGCCATCCAACGGGCGAACGCTGGCTGACGGCAGGTATGTGCTCGTCCGAAAGGTCGCTGAGGGCGGCACTGCCATCGTCCACCTCGGCTACGACACGTGGACCGAGACATGGCGAGCCGTCAAGACGCTGCAGCCAGAGTTCGCGGAGCGACCCGCCCTCAGGCACCGCTTCGAGCGCGAGGCAGCGACCATGAAGTCGCTGTCGGACGAACACATCATCGCCGTCTACGACGCAGGCGTCGACGAAGAGGTCGCCTACATGGTCATGGAGTTCGCCGAGGCGGGCTCGGTGATCGACTGGGTAGAGCGCAACGGTCCCATGCCACCGCGCATGGCCACCCAGGTGATCTTCCAGCTGTGCAAGGGCATCGCCACCGCTCACGAGCAGGGCATCATCCACCGCGACATCAAGCCGCAGAACCTGCTGGTGGACCGCCACGGCGTCTGCAAGGTGACCGACTTCGGCATCGCCCAGATCGTGGACCTCGAGACTCGGATGACCATGACCGGCACGGTCATGGGCACCATCGGGTACATGGCACCCGAGCAGCACGAGAGCGCCAAGCACGCCGACGAGCGGGCCGACGTCTACTCCATCGCGGCCACCTTCTACACCCTGATCAAGGGGGAGGCGGCCACTCACCTGTTCATGGCCGAGCCGACGGACTTCGAGGGTATTCCCGAGCCGCTCGCCAACATCATCCGCAAGGGTGCCGAGTACCGGCGCGAGGCACGATACGGCACCGTTGAGCAGATGATCGAGGAGCTGGATCAGGCGCTCACGATGATCCCACCGGATCCGCTCGACGTCCCGCCGTTGGTGTCCTCCGACATCCCGGTCCTCGACGACATCACGCCCCCGAGCTTCCCGTCCCAGCCGAAGGACGACGTTCCCTCCTACCTCGTGGGCATGCCCGACACCGAGGCCCAGCACCAGGACTACTCCCCCACTCCCGAGATGCCCGTCCACATCGGAGTGGAGGATCCGGCTCCTGGTGTGCCCATGCCGGATCCCGCGCTGCAGCGGCACAGCCTCACCCTGAGCCACACCCCGAGCGTGCTGCAGCCCTACACGCGCGGACGCTCCGCCGACCGCGGCGCCGGCCTGCGGCCCTTCCTCGTGCCGGGGTTGGCGGTCGCAGCGCTACTGGGCCTGCTTCTGTTGGCCGTCATTCTGATGAGCATGAACCAGGTCCAGCGGCTGGAGGCAGCCCTGCAGAACCAGCACGAGCGGCTGGAGCACATCTTCAGCGAAGAGCTCAACGGCCGAATCTACCGAACACTCCAGGAGATCGGCAACGAGGACGACGAGAGCCGCCTGCAGTACCACGACCGGGCGATGGAGCTCATCGCACGCTTCGACAAGACCAGCGCCGCCCACCCCGACGAGCTCATGTTCGAGGCCACTCGGGTGCAGAGCCTCATGGAGCACTCCCTGCTTCCCGAGCTGCGGGAGCGTGGCGCCGCAGATGGACCCCTGGCTGCCCGCTACAAGGACATGGTCAACGCCAACGAGGTCTTGTCGCGGGAGATGGTCCTCGTGGAGGACATCTCCGAGGCCCTCGACGAGGTGAAGGCATCGCGCAGCGCACGCGTCGCGGGCTGTGCTGGCGTCTTCTGACCGAGCTCTCACAGACCTCGATCAGCGCGTGGATGCGGCATCGATCGCGGACAGCGCGGCATCATCCAGTGGGGCTGCCCGCCGAGCGATGACCACCCGAGCCCTCCCGTCGCGAGCGCCCACTCGCAGATCGGCGTTCCCGAGCGTCGCGCGCCGCCAGCGGACGCCCCCACGAGGATCGTCCTGGAACGAGGGCACGCCCGCCGCTGGGGGAACCCGCAGCTCGCTCCGGCGCCACGCTGCCAGCCCGAGGCGGCTGTCATAGCCGCCCTCCATCCACGCCGCGAGGTCGTCCTCCAGCAGGTCGACGGCAGCGCCAGGCCCCATGGCAGCCTCCACCGCGCCCGGCTCGAAGTCCACCACAAGCACCACCAGATCACCGCTGTCCACGGGCTCGTCGCGCAGGGAGCCCGCCCACGTCAGCGTGGACCAGGACTCCCCCGCTCGCAGCCGCAGCTCACCCGTGACCCGCTCGTCGCGAAGCATGGGTAGCGTGCCCTCGAGGATCGGAATGTCCTTCACCGGCAGCTGCACGATCACTGCCTGTGCCTTGGCCACGACTCGGCCAGCGTCGTACACGGGCACCCGGTTCATCACGCCGCCGTCCATCTCCTCCGAGGCGAATCCCGTCTGCGTGTGCGCGGACACCCACACCTCGACGGCCAGCTCCACCGGCGGAGATCCCGGGCGAACACCCGGCTGCACCACAGGGCACAGCTGCATCGGTCCCACTGCCTGACCAGCCAGCAGGCCAGCACCGGCGCGCCGCACCATGAATGCACCCGCCCGACCTCCCGGGCCCTTCACTGGGAGATCCAGCAGCCCGTCCGCTCCGAGCGGCACGCGTGCCTCGCCCTCGAGGCTGCGGGCAGGTGCCCGGAAGCGTGTGCGGATCTTGCCTCCGCTTCCCTCCGGAATCGTGCACTGGACACGCCAGGCGCCAGGCGCGGAGCAGTCCAGGCGAGTGGTGGGCTGACCGTCGGCCGTGAAGGTGCAGTCCGCCGCCCACGCCATCGACGCCCACAGCGCAATCACGCCTCGGCCTCCTCGGTCGCCACGAGGGATCCCCAGGCCACGAGCAGCCCGTAGGCCACGGCCTCGCCGAAGGTGTCGGCGGCCCATCCCTGCACGCCCTCGCCAGGGACCTCGACGGCCACGATCCACTCCCCGTCCTGGACGACCACGTCCGTCAGCCGTCCCGTCTCGAACAACAACGCCAGCATCGCGCCAGCGGTAGCGAAGTCGCCCAGATCCGGGATGGCATCCGTGCCGTCCCACAGATCCAGCTCCACCACCCGACGCTTCTTGTGGTCGCTCATCCCTTCGCGCCACTGCCAGTTGGGGTGAGTTGCGATCTGGGTCGCAAGTTCAGTGTTCACAGATCCTCCGCTTTGGGCCTTCCGCCACAGGACTCAGGCCGCTGCAACGCGTTGCTGGATGAACGTCACGATGGTGTCGATGGGCGTACCGGGCGGAAACACCTCCGAGACGCCCGCCTGCCGCAGAGCCGCGGCATCGTCGTCTGGAATGATGCCACCTGCGATGACGAGCACGTCGTCGAGACCCTGATCCGCCAGCGCCGACACCACGGCGGGAAGCAGCCTCAGGTGGGCGCCCGAGAGGATCGACAGGCCCACCACCTGAACGTCTTCGTCCACTGCCGTCCGCGCGATCTGGTCCGGCGTGCGGTGCAGGCCGGAGTAGATCACCTCCATGCCCGCGTCCCGCAGCCCCCGAGCCACCACTTTGGCGCCTCGATCATGGCCGTCGAGGCCTGGCTTGGCCACCAACACGCGGATGCGACTGCTCACGATAGCGTTCCCTTGGCGATCACCAGCCGTTGGATCTCGGATGTTCCCTCGTACAACGTGGTGATGCGAGCGTCACGGTACAGGCGCTCCACCTCGTACTCCTTGCTGTACCCGTAGCCCCCGAAGATCTGCAGCGCCTCATAGGCGCAGAAATTCGCGGTCTCCGAGGCGAATAGCTTGGCCATGGAACACTCCGTGCTGGCCCTGGCACCGCTGTCCTTGAGGGCCGCGGCTCGCCACGTGAGCAGTCGGGCCGCCTCGATCCGTGTGCGCATATCGGCGATCTTCCACTGGATCGCCTGGTGCTTGGCGATGGGCTTACCGAAGGTGGATCGCTCCTTCGCGTAGGCCACGGCGAGATCCAGGGCGCGCTGGGCGATCCCGAGGGCCTGCGCAGCAATGCCGATGCGCCCCCCGTCCAGCGTGGCCATGGCCACGCGAAACCCTCCACGCTCTTCGTGCAGCAGGTGGGAGTCGGGCACCCGAAGGTCCGAGAACACCAGCTCGGACGTGGAGGAGCAGGCGATCCCCATCTTCTCCTCGATCTTGCCCACGGCGTACCCGGCCATGTCGGCCTCCACCACGAAGGCGCAGACCCCACGGTGACCGGACTCCAGATCGAGGTTGGCGTAGGTCACGATGACGTTCGCCTGCGGACCGTTGGTGATCCACATCTTGGTGCCGTTGAGCACGTAGCCACCGTCCACCTTCTCGCAGCGCGTGCGCAGCGCACCGGCGTCACTGCCCGCAGACGGCTCCGTGAGCGCGTAGCAGCCGATCTTCTCGCCGGTGGCCAGCGGCGTCAGGAAGCGCTGCTTCTGCTCGTGGGTCCCGAACGTCAGGATCGGCCAGCCCGCCAGGCTGTTCTGCACGCTCATGACGACCCCGACACCGGCGTCGGCGTAGCAGATCTCCTCCAGCGCCACCACATAGGCAAGCATGTCCAGACCGGCCCCGCCGTAGTCCTCGGGCACGTAGACCCCCAGCAGACCGAGCTCGGCGAGCTTGCTGATCTCCTCGGCGGGGAAGGCGTGGGTGCGGTCCCGCTCCTGCGCACCTGGCAGGATCTCGTTGCGGGCGAACTCTCGCGCCATCTCCCGGATGGCACGATGGTCTTCGGACAGCTCGAACACACGGGCTCCATGTCTGTGGAAGAGAACGACAGACCGGAGTTCGTAACCCAGAGCGGCAGTCGCTGGGAGAATGCGTCACACGCGAGTTCTCAACGCCCTTGGAACGCTGCTGAGCGCTTCTCCAGAAACGCTGCCATCCCCTCTTTCTGGTCCTCGGTGGCGAAGCACATGCCAAAGAGCGTGCGCTCCGCAGCTTGCGCAGTGGAGAGTGCTGCATCGACGTTTTCGTGGATGGCTCGCTTGCACAGGCGCAGCGCCACGGGACCAAGCGACGTGATCCCGCGCGCGATCTCGGTGGCGGCGTCGGCGGCCTTGCCCTCCACGACCTGCGACGCCAAGCCCATACGCAGCGCCTCCTCGGCTCCCACCATGCGCCCCGTGAGGCAGAGGTCGAGGGCGTTGCTCAGCCCCACCCTGCGCGCCAGACGCTGGGTTCCACCAAAGCCGGGGATGACTCCCAGCTTGACCTCGGGCTGACCGAAGCGGGCGGTCGCGTCGGCGATGATCAGATCGCAGGCCATGGCGATCTCACAGCCGCCCCCCAGGGCGAAGCCCGAGACGGCCGCGATCACCGGCATGGGAAGGGCCGCCAGGCCGTCGAGGATCCCCTGCCCACGCTCGGCGAACAGCTCGGCTCGAACGGGCGTCAGCGAGCTCATGAAGCCGATGTCGGCTCCAGCCACGAAGGCCTTCTCGCCCGCTCCCGTCACCACGACGGCGCGCACGTCGGTTGCCGATCGCAGGTCGGCGACCGCAGCCTCCAACCCGTCCAGCACTTCCTCGTTGATGGCGTTGAGGGCGGCGGGCCTGTTGATGGTGATGCGCTCGATGGAGCCGTCTCGAGTCCGTTGAACCGCGTCGCTCATGCTGCACCTCCGTAGACGTGGAATCCCCGGCCCGACTTCTTGCCGAGCCAGCCGGCCTCGACGTATTTTCGCAGCAAGGGACAGGGCCTGTACTTGCTGTCTCCGCCCATTCCGTCGTGCAAGACCTCCATGATGGAC
>JAHQVJ010000151.1 GCA_019634415.1 Myxococcales bacterium | reverse complement strand
ATCACGAAGCGGCGAGTCGCACCCACCCGACGCTCGCGCAGCTCTTGCGCCTCCTCGGCCAGATCCACCTGTGAGGCGTCCGCGGTGGTGATGGTCACCGACTCGTCGTCGGTGGCCAGCCAGTTCGCGGGGAGCTGCACCGTGACCCGATCACGCTCTCCATCGTCGATGGTCAGCCACAGGTCGCCCTCCGACAGCAGCGCACAGCCTCCCACCCACAGCCACAGTAGGCTCGACATGGCACCTCCTGCTCATGGGCATGGCGTCGTGGGCGTGTCGGGGCAACGTCGTCGTCACCTGCGGTCACGACCCCAGGCGAGCTCGCCAGCCCTCGTGGCCCAGCAACCGACGCTTCAGCTCGACGCCTCCTCGGAATCCCGTGAGCGAGCCGTCGGCCCCGATCACGCGATGGCACGGCACCACGATGGGGAGGGGATTGCGACCGTTGGCGGCTCCCACCGCACGCACGGCCTTGGGCTTGCCGATGGCCTGGGCCACCTCGCCATAGGATCGGGTCTCTCCGAAGGGGATCTCCGTGAGCGCCTGCCAGACCTGTTGCTGGAAGTCGGTGCCCGGAACGTCCACGGGCAGCTCGAAGTGCGTGCGGCCGCCGTCGAAGTAAGCCCGCAGCTGGCGGATGGCCTCCTCGATGACGGGCAGGGTGCCTGCCTCGGCGCCGGGCGGAGGATCCTCCACGCCCACGCCGTCGAGCAGCGAGATGCGGCGCAGGCCCTGCGGCGTCGCCTCGACGCGGATCGGCCCCAGAGGGGAGTCGAAGGTGGTGTGACGGATCATCGGGTCTCCAGGGTGTGGGCGTTCTCCCACAGCGCGAGGGCACCGTAGGCGCGCCAGGGGCGCCAGGCCTCGGTGGGATCGACGTCGAAGGCCTGCAGCGCGCGACGCAGCACCAGGTCCCCCGAGGGAAAGGCATCGGGTTCGCCGAACACCCGCATGGCCAGCATCGACGCCGTCCAGGGACCGATGCCGGGCAAGCGACACAGCTCGGTGATCAGCTCGTCGAGGGGCCGGTCCGAGCGCAGAGACAGGTCTCCGTTGGCCACGGCGGTGCTGAACACGCGCAGGGTGTCGGCCCGTCGCTGCGTGAGCCCGATCTCCTGCAGGGGAGCGTCCGCGAGCACGGACGGCGCAGGGAAGGCAGCCAGCTCGGTTCCCTCGATCGGAGGCTCGGCCCATCGCTGCACCAGCCGGCCGGACAGGGTGGTGGCGGCCTTCACGGAGATCTGCTGCCCAAGGATCATGCGCACGGCGACCGCGAACCGGTCGAAGGCCCCGGGAAGCCGGGTGCCCACGGGGGCGGTCAGCGGAGCCAGTCGCTCCGACACTGCCTGCGGATCGGCGTCCACGTCGAAGGCGCGCCGGATCCGGCGCACCATCTCGGGCAGCGCCGAGGCGAGGCTCTCGGACAGCTCGAGCTGCAGTGCGTGGTGCTCTGGGTCGTGCCGCACGTGCACCGCCCCTGCGCCATCCCGAACGCGTACGCCGTGGGACCACACGCCGTCGCGCACCCGCTCCACCCCGGGCACGGCCCTGGCCTGCAGGTAGCGGAGCAACGCGTCGTAGCGGTATGGCGGACGCACGCTCAGGCGAACGGTGAGCGTGGCGCGCCCCCCGGCGGTGCGCAGCTGGGTGGGGGAGCGTCCGAACCCCTTGAGCACGGCGTCGTTGAAGCGCCGCACGCTCGAGAACCCCGCGAGCAGCGCCACGTCGGTCATGGGCAGCTCGGTGGCGGTGAGCAGTAGCCGCGCGTGGCGCAGGCGTCGGCTGTGGGCCACCGCACTGGGCGACGCCCCGACGTGCTTGCGGAACAACGAGCGGAGGTGGCGCGCGCTGATCCCGAGGCGCTCGGACAGCTCGGGCACCGTGGCATCGTCGAGCGCACCTTCCTCGATGAGGCGCAGGGCCCGGTGCACCGTGGCCGCCGTGCCGATCCAGGCCGACGTCTGGGGCGCGGTCTCGGGGCGACATCGCAGGCAGGCGCGGAAGCCGGCCTCTCGCGCCGCGGCGGCCGACGCGAAGAAGTCCACTCCCTCGCGGTTGGGCGTGCGGGCGGGGCACACGGGTCGGCAGAACACTCGTGTGGAGTGCACTCCCACGAAGAAGCGCCCGTCGAAGCGGCGGTCGCGGCTCTTCAGGGCGGCGTAGCAGGCGTCGGCGTCGAGCATGGCAACAGGCTAAGCGGCCGTCGCGCCAGGCGTTGGCCAGAACCGGTGGTGGTGGTGCCTCATCCCACGGCCCACAGCGTGCGGATCGAGGCGTAGGCAGCGAAGATCAGCAGCAGGATCGTGCCCTCCAGGCGATCCAGCCGGTTCTCGTTGCGCAGGTACAGCACGGCGCACATCGAGGCGCCGATCCACACCGGCAGGTCGAACCACATGACCCGGGGGCTGACCGTCAGCGGATGCACCAGGGCCCCCGTGCCCAGGGTGAGGAGCGGATCGGTGATGTTGCTGCCGATCAGGTTGCCCAGCGACAGAGACGCGGCCCCGTGGGCCACCCCACGAATGGCGATGGCCAGCTCGGGCAGGCCCGTGCCCAGGCCCACCAGCAGCCCGATGGTGGTCTTCGACAGGCCTGCGGACTCGGCGACCGCCATACCGCCGCCCACCACGGCGTCGCCGCCCAGGATCACGATGACCAGGCCGCCCAGGCCCGCCACGAGATCCGACAACCGGAAGCGCGGGCGATCTGCGGCTCCCTCGGACTGCTGCCTGCGCTCCGAGAGCACGGCGATCACGAGGTACAGCCCGTAGCCGCCCACCAGCGCTGCGGCTTCGGAGGCCTCCACCCGTAGATCCCAGCACGCCGCTGCCATGGCGACGGCGGCGAGCAGCAGGAACGGCAGGTCGCGACGGCGCGCCACCTTCGGCAGGGGGAGCGTGGCGAGCAACGCCGTGAGCCCCAGGAACAGGGTGATCTGCGACAGGCAGCTCCCCACCACGTTGCCCACCGCCAGGCCCGACGCGTCGGTTCCCCCGCGCGAGGCGAGGGCCGCGGTCACGTTGGTGCCGATCTCGGGCAGCGAGGTTCCCACGGAGGCCAGCGTGACCCCGATCAGCCAGCGGCTCACACCTAGCGAAGAAGCTAGGCGAATGGCCGCTCCCACCGCCAGATCGCTGCCCCAGATGAGGGCGATACAGCCCCCGACCACCCACATCCAGTCCGGTTCCATGGCCGCGATGATGCCACGCATTAAGACGACGCCGCATGGCGCTGCGGAAAACCGTCGATGTGTGGTCGGTCCAGCTGTCCCAGGTGGGTGGCACGCGGACGCTCACGGCCCCCCTACACAACGAGATCGCCTGGATGGACAGCTCGGGTGCTGCGTTTCGTAGTGCCTTCGGCACCGCCGCGGAGCGGCGCTGGAGCGCGCGGGGCTTGCTGCTGCCTTGGCTCGAGGTGACGGCGGACGTGCAGCTGGAGCTCGACACCGTGCAGGTGCGCCTCGAACCTCCCGAGGCGGGGCCCTTGCCCACCGAGTTGGATCTCACGTTCCACGTCGTGGCGGGGCAGACCGCCGAGCACCACGTGGGCTTCGTGCCAGCGCTGGGGCTGGGGGCGGCCGGCTCCGATCGCCAGAGCGTGCGTGAGCACTTGGTGGCCGCCATCAAGCTGGAGTTCCTGCGGGAGCGGCGTCTGGACGCCGCAGCGCGGGTGCTCGAGGTGCAGTGGTTCACCGACGTGCAGCTCGAGCACGGCCGAGTGGAGGCCACCTTCCACACCTTCGCCGAGCTGCGACAGCTGGAGGAGGACCGGCAGGAGCCTTGGCTCGAGCAGCTGGCCCGCCCCGTGCCCCGCACAGGCCCCCAGCAGGTGTTCGAGGTGGACGCCGAGCTCGGGCAGCTCGTGCGGGCGATGGGGAACCCCGGAGGCCGCAACATCTTGCTCGTGGGACCGCCCGGTGTGGGCAAGAGCGCCCGGATCCGCGAGCTGGTCCGGCGCACGCAGGCACGGACGTCCACCGATCCGCCGGGCGGCGTGCACGCCGACGTGTGGGAGACCCAGGCCGCCACCATGGAGCGCGTGCTCACCGACGGCGCCGGATGGCAGGAGAGCCTCGCGGGCCTGTGCAAGGAGCTGGTGAATCGGGGGGACTGGCTGTGGATCCGCAACCTGGCGGAGCTGTTCGAGGTGGGCCGGTACGTCGGCAACACGATGAGCATGGCGGAGTACCTGCGGCCTCGACTCGCCGAAGGCCAGATCGGGCTGCTCACCGAGTGCACACCGGAGGAGATCGGGCGGATCGAGGCGAACTACCCTGGCTTCCTCGACAGCTTTCGTCGCATCGAGGTGGAGGAGCCCGAGCCCGAGGCGATGCGCGCGCTGTGCCTCGCTCGGGCACGAGGCGTCGCGGGCGATCGCGATGTGCAGCCCGAGGCCATCGACGAGCTGCTCCGGTTGCTGGCTCGCTTCAGCCCCTACTCGGGCTTCCCCGCCAAGCCGGTGCGCTTCTTGGAGTCGATGCTGGGAGCGGAGGCCACGGGAGCGCTGGATCCGGGAGCCGTCCTCGACCAGTTCTGTGCCGACAGCGGCATGCCCCGCGCGCTGGTGGATCCGAGCCATCCGTTCTCCGTCGAGCGGCTGCAGCGGTTCTTCACCGACCGGATCTTCGGGCAGCCCGAGGCAGTGCGCGCCGTGGTGGAGGCCATGGTGGCCATTCGCGCGGGCCTGGCGCGCCCGAGGCGTCCCATCGCCACGCTGCTGTTCGTGGGCCCCACCGGGGTGGGCAAGACCGAGACGGCCAAGGCGGTGGCGCAGTTCATGTTCGGCGATGCGGGGCGCGTGACTCGGTTCGACATGAGCGAGTACGCCTCGCCGGGGGCTGCGATCCGGCTGGTGGAGGGACCGGGCGGGGAGGGGCGGCTGACGGGCGCCATTCGGCGTGAGCCCTTCTCGGTGGTGCTCCTCGACGAGATCGAGAAGGCCGATTCCATGGTGTTCGACCTGTTGCTACAGGTGCTCGGGGAGGGGCGGCTGTCGGACGGCTCGGGTCGGGTGGCCGACTTCTGCAGCTCCATCGTGGTGATGACCTCCAACATCGGCGCGGCGGATGCGTCTTCGGTGCCCTCCGGCTTCGGGCGGCAGGGCGATCCCGTGAAGACGCTGCAGCAGACGTACCGCGACGCGGCGCGCCGCCACTTCCGGCCGGAGCTGTTCAACCGGTTGGACCGCGTGGTGGCCTTCGTGCCCCTCGACGAGGACTCGGTGGGTCGCGTGCTCACGCGCGAGATCGCCGGGCTCCAGATGCGTCCGGGGCTGCTGGCGCGGCGCGCCGAGGTGGTCGTGACCGACGAGGCGCGGTCTCGGCTGGGGCAGCTCGGCTACAGCCCGGCCCACGGTGCGCGGGAGCTGCAGCGAGCCCTGCGCAAGCGGGTGAACGCACCGCTGGCCAAGGAGCTCAACGCGCACCCCACGCCCCATCCCGTGCGGGTGGAGGTGTCGGCGTCGCTGCAGTGTGAGCTGACCGTGCTCAAGCCCGACCGGCGCGAGCAGTCGGACGCCGATCGCTTCGGGCTGCTCGCCGATGCCATCGACGCGCACCGGCGCATGGCGCAGCGCGTCGCCGACGGGGCCCGGTTCGCACAGCTGCAGAGCGAGGCGCAGCGGCTGAGGCGTCGCAAGCGACGGCTGGGGAAGGCCTTCTGGAAGGAGGGCTCCGCGGCTGCTCGGCTGGGAACCCTCGAGCAGCTCCTGTCTCGCTGCAGCGAGATGTTCGACACGATCGCCGAGCTGTCCACCGAGGCGCTGCTGTCGGAGCTCGATGGCGAGCTGGAGCCGGATCTGTACCTCGACGCGCTGGCGCGCTACCGCGAGATGGCGGTGTCCACGCGGCGAGCGCTGTACGACACGCTGTACGACGACGAGCGCGACGTGGTGGTGGGGATCTACGGCGACGCCGAGCACTGCCGGCAGATCGCGGATGCCTACACCGCCTTCGTGGAGGCCCAGCAGCTCACCGTGGTGGGTCGATGGGAGCTGTGGGTGTTCGACAACAAGCGGCACACCGAGTTTCGGCCCCTACTCCCGGGCTCGGATCCCCCCTGGGGCGGAGCGATGGTCGCTGGGCTCGAGGTGGCGTTCCGGGGGGCCGGGGTGGGGGAGCTGCTGCTGGGAGAGGCTGGCATCCACGCCTGGGAGAAGCCGCCCCCCGAGCGGCGCGTGCGGGTGCACCCCGTGCTCGGCTCGCACGCAGCCTACAAGCGGGCGAGGCTCGAGGATCCTCACCGCAAGTCTGCAGTGGACGGCAAGCCGCGGCGGCGCGTGGATCCGGACTCGGTGACCGACGGCACCTACCAGCGCGAGGTGGCGGGCACGGTGGAGGATGCCGTGAGGGACTGGCTGACCGAGCGCTACGAGACGCAGATCATCGTGGACCTGACCACCTGATGGGCGTGCACGTCGAGTTCCCGGTGTTCGTGACGTCGGCGTCGGACCGCAGGCCGCAGCACAAGTACCAGGTGCAGTCCGTGTTCGTGCCCGACGTCGTGGGGCGCGGTCGCACCTTCGATCGGGCCATGCGGGAGTGCGCGAAGGCCACGCGTCGGCGGTTCCAGGACGTGGCTGCGGAGCGCGCCACCGTGCGGCCGCTGCAGTGGATGGCCTTCAACCCCGAGCTGCGGGTGCGCAAGGTGGAGCTGACGCTGCGCGAGCACGGTGGGCACCAGAGTCCGCTCACCGTCACGGTGGCGCTGTTCGAGGTGGGGGAGCAGCCGTTCGCCTGCGTGCCCCGCTTCCACGGCCAGGTGGTGCGCCTGCCCACGGACACCAAGTGGCCCGAGCAGGTGTCCTTCCTCGAGCGCGCGCTGGCGCTGTTGCTCAAGCAGATGCGGCAGGAGCTGGACCCCGAGCCCGTGCGCCTGGCTCCCTTCGCCGTGCACAAGGGCGACTTCGTCACCAGCCTGGCGGTGACCCTGCCCGTCACGCGCGGCCGCTTCCACTTCGACCCCGTGGACGCCTCTGGGGTGTTCGCCAGCACCGACGAGGTGGGCGAGTTCGTGGGATCGGTGGAGATCCGGAAGGTGGCGGCCGATCTGGCCGACGCCTACCCCGACGACCTGAAGCGCACGCTGGTGGACGATCCGCGGGTGCAGCTGCTGTCGGACGCGCTGTTCGAGGGGCGACCCGAGGCGCTGGTGCTCCTGGGGCCGCCCGGTGCGGGGCGCACCACGCTGCTGCACGAGGCGGTGGCGCGTCGGCTCGACGTGCACGCCACCCAGCAGGGGCGGCTCGAGAAGGTGCCGCGGGTGTGGCACCTCGATCCCGTGCGCGTGATCACCGGGATGTCGCTGATCGGTGCCTGGCAGCGACGGGCCGAGTCCATCTTCTGCCACCTCCGTGATCGGCTGCGCACCCAGCACGACGGAGACCGCACCGACGCGTTGTTCGTCGACAACGCCGTGGCGCTGTGTCGCGTGGGCAAGCACTCGGGCGGCAACCTGACGCTGTCGTCGGTGCTGCGCCCGTTCGTGGAGCGCCGGGAGCTGCCCGTGATCCTCGAGGCCTCCGTCGAGGAGTGGCAGCGCATGGAGGAGCTCGATCGCCCCTTCGCGGATCTCTTCCGTCCCATCCGGGTGCCCGCGCCCGAGCGCGCCGACGCGCTGCGCATCGTGATCGCTCATCGGGCGCGGCTGGAGCGGTTCAGCGGCTGCACGGTGGATCGGTCCGTGGTCCGTCGGCTGGTGGACCTCGACGACCGCTACCCGGGCACGCGCGCAGCCCCGGGCAGCCTGGTGGAGCGCCTGGAGCGGCTGGCCGACCAGCACCCCGGACAGCGGCTGTCGGCCGCCGACGTGGATCGCGCCTTCCTGGGCCGGACGGGCATGCGGCAGGAGATGCTGGATCCCCACGCCCCGCTGGAGGAGGAGCGCCTCCGCGAGCGGCTGGAGAAGCGCCTCGTGGGCCAGCCCGAGGCGATTGACGCGCTGTCCGACATCATCCACGTGCTGCGTGCCGGGGTGGCGCCACCGGGGCGTCCTGCGGGCTCCATGCTGCTCGTGGGGCCCACCGGCGTGGGCAAGACCGAGACCGCCAAGGTGCTGGCCTCCACCGTCTACGAGGATCCCGACGCGCTGGTGCGCTTCGACATGAACGAGTACGTCGACGCGAGCGCTGCCCAGCGGCTCATCGGAGACGGGCACTCCGGAGAGGGGCAGCTCACCGGGCGGGTACGCTATCGCCCCTTCTGCGTGCTGCTGCTCGACGAGATCGAAAAGGCGCACCCCTCGGTGCACGACCTGCTGCTGCAGCTGCTCGACGAGGGGCGCCTCACCGACGGCATGGGCCGGGTGGCGGACTTCGGACAGGCCGTGGTGGTCCTCACCAGCAACGTGGGGGCCACCGAGGCAGGGCGCAAGCTCGGCTTCGGTGCCGATCCCGCGGCGGCTGCCGCCACCTATCGATCGGCGCTCACGCGGGCGTTTCGGCCCGAGTTCCTCAACCGCATCGACCGGGTGGTGGTGTTTCGGCCGCTGGCGCGCGACCACATTCGCCACATCGCCCGGATCCAGCTCGGTCAGCTCCTCGGTCGCGAGGGCATGCTGCGCCGGACCCTGATCGTGGAGGTCGACGACGAGGTGCTGGAGTGGGTGTCGGGCCTGGGCTTCGATCCGGAGCTCGGAGCGCGGGCGCTCAAGCGGGCGCTGGAGCGTGAGCTGGTGGGCCCCATCGCCGACGCTGTGGTGCCCCTTGCCGTGGACGAGCCCGCGGTGTTGACCTTGACGGCGCGCGAGGGAGGCGGCGTGCAGCTCGAGGCCAGCCCCCTGCCGCTTCGGGAGCGCGGATCCGAGCACGTGATGGACCAGCTGCTGACGGGGCCGAGGACACAGGCCGTCCGCTGGCTGGCCGAGCAGACGCGAGCGGCCATGGATCGGTTGTCGGAGGCGCCGCTGGTGGCCAGCGCAGTGGCGGGGCCATCGGACGTGGAGCTACCTCCGTCGATGGGGATCCTCGGGCGCCTGCGCGAGCTCGCCGCATCCCTCGAGACCGAGCACGACGAAGACGAGGAGCGCATGGTGCTCGGGAGCCGAGCCGCGTCCCAGGCCATCGAGCGCTCCAAGCCGCGCTCCCGCTTCTACAAGCGGATGTGGGCGTTCGGCCCCGATCAGAAGGAGCAGCTGGTCCACGAGCACGTGCGCGACGTGATGCAGGACCTGATGAGCCAGCCGGGTGTGGAGCACGGGGCGCTCACGCTGGAGGACTTCTCCGTGGCCGAGGCGGTGTTCACCATCGCTCGGGCGAGACCCCAGGTGGCGGCCCGCGACTTGACCGTGCGGGTGCACAACCTCACCCCCGCTGCAGCGGGCAGCCACGTCTGGACCTCGATGATGGCCGCGAACCTGGCCAAGGTGGTGGAGACCTTCGGAGGGGCCGTTCAGGTGGCTGCCGAGCACACCGGGACCACGCTCGAGATCCATGGGGCCTGCTTCGACGAGCTGCTCGAGGGCGAGTGGGGCGTGCACCTGTACTACCCACCGGATCATCCGCCCTTGGCCGTCCGGGTCTCCATCGGTGAGGAGCCTGCACGCGCCCGGGCCGTCCGGTTGTACTGCCCAGCCGCCCACGACCCAGGCTCCGTGACCGACCTGCGCAGCGGGCAGGTGGTGCCCTGGGCGGATCTGGACCTGTGGCTCCCGCGCTGGATGGTGCGGTCCTTCGCCCTGGGCGGGGTGTCGGATGGCTGAGCTGCTGTCGTTTCCCGTGATCTGCTGGCGCCTGGGGCCCGAGCTCGTAGGCGGCTTGGCGCTGGGCACGGGGCTCACGCTGGTGCGGTCCGACGCCAAGAAGGTGGTGGCGGCGCTGGGGCAGGAGCTGCGGTCTCCCCACGTGGAGGTGCGCCCCCCCATGCTGGAGGCGCGACTGGATCGCGCCACGGTGTCGATCCGGCCCACCTACCGCACCGATGACGGCGACTTCCCCATGCCCCACACCCTCGACGTGGCCGTGGATCTGGTGGACGGCAAGCTCCCCAGGGGCGGTCGCGTGTGTCACCTGCCGCGGCTGGGGCGCTCCTTCTTCTACGACGACATCGAGCAGCTCGACACGCTGGTGACCCACTTCGCGCGGGAGCAGCTCCGCGGCTACAGCCCCGAGCAGCTCGTCTCGTTCCTGCTCGTCGGGGAGCCCTGGCTCGAGCACGTCAACGTGCGGATCAAGCCCTCGAAGTCGGGGAAGTGGCGCGAGCCCCCCGTCTCCACCCCACGTCTCGATCAGATCGCGGAGGTCCTTCCGGCCAAGAGTCGGAGCCGCGGGCGCCTGGCCGCTGCGGCCTGGGAGCGCGCGAACGAGGTGTCCGAGATCGCGGGGTTGCTCGAGAATCCCCGGGGCAGCTTGATGCTGGTCGGCCACCGGGGGGTGGGCAAGAGCCAGATCCTGATGGATGCCATCAAGAAGGCGGCCCGCCACAAGGAGGCTCCTCGGTTCTGGCGAACGGCCGCCCATCGGCTCACCTCCGGGGCACGGTTCCTCGGCGACTGGCAACAGCTGTGCGAGCAGATGGTCACCGAGCTGTCCGCCGCGCGAGGGGTGCTGTGGGTGGAGGACGTGCTCACGTTGCTCCACCTGGGGGGATCTGGCCCCGAAGACTCGGTGGCTGCCTTCCTCGCGCCCTTCATGGCCACCGAGGGCCTGCGTCTGGTGGGGGAGGTGAGCCCTCGTGGGTTGGATCTGGCTCGATCGAAGCTGCCGAGCTTCGTGGAGCGCTTCCAGCTCGTGAACATCGAGGAGCTGTCGTCGGCTCAGGTACGCGCTGTCATCGGCCGCTTCGCGGCGGCCGCCGAGCGGGATCTGTCCATCCGCTTCGAGCCGCGGGCTCAGCGCCTCGCGCACCGGCTGCTGGAGCGCCACGTTCGCTACGAGCGCTTCCCCGGCAAGGCCGCCTCCATGATGCGGGAGTGCGTGCACACCGCTCAGCAAGACGAGCGCGACGTCATCGGTGAGGCCGACGTCATGGAGCGCTTCATCCTGCGCAGCGGCATGCCCGCCGACCTACTGGACGACCGGATCCTGCTGGACCCTGCCGAGCTGTCCCAGACCATCGGGAGCTCCATCGTGGGGCAGCCCGAGGCAGTGGACGAGGTGTGTCGAGTGGTGAAGGCCTTCAAGGCGGGACTGTCGGATCCGCGTCGTCCCCTCGCCACGCTGCTGTTCGCTGGCCCCACGGGGGTCGGCAAGACGGCCATGGCCAAGACGCTGGCCGGGTACCTGTTCGGTCAAGGCCCCGAGGACGCCCCGCTGGTGCGGGTGGACATGAGCGAGCTGCAGTACGCTGGCCAGATCCGGCGCCTCATCGGAGATGCATCGGGGGAGCCCGGAGAGCTCGTCCGAAAGCTCCGGCAGCGTCCCTTCGGGGTAGTCCTGTTCGACGAGATCGAGAAGGCCCACCCGGTCTTCTTCGACACGCTGCTCACGGTGCTCGACGAGGGGATCCTGGTGGACGCCCTGGGCCGAGAGACGGACTTCCGCGGCACCGTGGTGATCCTCACCACCAACCTGGGGACGGGCAGCGGTGGATCCCTCGGCTTCTCCCGTGCCCGGGTGGGCCACGATCTGTCGGCGGTGCGACGCTTCTTCCGGCCAGAGTTCTTCAACCGCATCGATCGAGTGGTGCACTTCGAGCCGCTGAGCCTCGAGGCCGTTCGCGGCATCGCGCGCATCGAGCTCGGCGCCCTCGCCGGCCGGGAGGGGATCCAGAGCCGCCGTCTGAAGCTGACCTTCACCCACGCCCTCGTGGAGCACGTGGTGAAGCTCGGCTTCGATCCCGACTACGGGGCCAGGGCACTGCAGCGCGTGGTGGAGCAGCAGGTCGTGGCGGTGGTGGGCCGGTTCCTCCTCGCTCGGCCCGACCTTAGGGACGCTTCGCTGTCGGTGGACGTCGCCGAGGGGAGCGTGGTGGTTGTGCGGGCCGGGTGATAGCCAGCGGCCATGATGACCCATCTGATCGCGTTCACCGCCATGCACGCCCTGGCCGATGATCGGCTCCAGACCGGGGTGATGCCCCTCGAGCAGCGCATCGAGATCGCCGTGGATCCGGCCTCTCCCGACATCGAGGGGCAGGTGTGGATCACGCTGGAGATCCCCGAGCGCTTGCAGAGCTTCGAGCTGCACGGCGAGGGAATCACGGTGGCGGAGGCCACGCTGCGCCGCAAGGGTCGCAGCAAGCGGCTCGGGGCCACGGCGGTGGCAGAGGGCAGCGACCGGCTTCGGATCACCTCGGACCGGCCGCTGCGTCCGGGGACCTGGGAGCTCCACCTGCAGTACACGGGCTCGGTGCACGAGCAGGCCTATGGCCTGTATCGCTTCGACCACGAGGGGCGGCCCTACCTGGTCACCCAGCTCGAGGCCGACGATGCACGCACCGTGTGGCCGTGCTTCGACGAGCCCATCTACAAGATCCCGTGGAAGGTCTCGGTGCGGGCTCCGGCCGAGCTGGCTGTGATCAGCAACGCGCCCGTGCTCGACGTGTCTGTCGAGGAGGGGTCGCAGCGCGTGGACTTCGACTGGACCCCGCGGGTCCCCAGCTACGCCATGGCCTTGGCGGTGGGGCCCTACGTGGGCACCGAGGTTCAGGACGTGGGCGTGCCCTCCACCATCTACACGGTGCAGGGCAAGGAGGCGCTGAGCGCCAGCCTGGCGGCTGATCTGCCAGCCGTGGTCTCGCACATCGAGGGCTGGTTCGGCCTGGACTACCCCTACGCCAAGCTCGACTGGATCGCAGTGCCCGACTTCGCCTTCGGGGGCATGGAGAACCCGGGAGCCGTGGTGATCCATCAGGGGCTGCTGGCCCATCCGTCGCGAATGACGCCGGAGAAGCGCTCCACCATCATCCGTGTGGCCGCCCACGAGGTGGCGCACATGTGGTTCGGCGATCTGGTGACGCTCGCCTGGTGGGACGACTTCTGGCTCAACGAGTCCTTCGCCGAGTGGCTCGGCGAGCAGACGCTGCACGCCATCGCGCCCGAGTACCGCGGCGAGGTGAAGCGCGTGGCGAACGTGGTGAGCATGGTGCGCAGCGACGGTGCCGCCACCAGCCGCCCCATCCGCACCGAGGTGGATCCCGCGGCGGTCTTCCAGAGCGCCAACTTCGCGGCGTATCCGAAGGGCGAGGCCATCCTCGATGCCGTGCAGGCCTGGATCGGCCCCGAGGCCTTCCAGAAGGGGCTCAAGCGCTATCTGCAGCGCCATGCCTGGGGCAACGCCACCCACTCGGATCTGTTCCAGGCACTGGAGGAGTCGAGCGGGAGACCAGTGGGGCAGGTGCTGGCTGGCTTCCTCGATGCACCCGGTGCGCCCGCGCTCACCTTCACCCGCAAGGACAACGGCAAGTACCACGTCACGCAGCGCCGATACGCGGTGATGGGGGCCGAGGTGAGCGGTGGCCCCTGGCAGGTGCCGCTGCACCTGCGCGTGGGTCGTCCCGACGGCTCGGTGGTGCTGCTGGACCGCCTCGTCGAGAGCGACGACGAGGTCCTCGATCTGGGAGAGGTGGCCTGGATGCACCCCACGGGCGAGGGGTTCGGCTACCTCGCCTGGTCGCTGGACGACGCCTCGATGGAGGCGCTGCTGCAGGCCATGCCGCAGCTCGACGCCCCCGAGCGGCGTTCCCTCATCGGCAGCGTGGCGCTGCAGCTGGCCTCCGGAGAGCGCACGGCGGGTGAGGTGTTCGACGCCCTGGCTGCCTTCCAGGCGGAGACGGATCCGGCGCTGATCGATGCGCTGCTGCCCATCCTGGCCACCGTGAAGGTGGCTGAGAACCTCGACGACCCCAAGCTCGAGGCGCTGATGAACCAGTGGCGGATCGCGCGGCTCCGGCCGCTGCTGGACCAGCTGGGGCCGCGGCCGGAGGGCGGCGAGTCCCCCGATCGACGCAGGCTGCGGCGGGCGCTGCTCTCGGCCCTGGCGGACGCAGGGGATCGCGAGGTGCGGAAGCAGGCGCGCGGCCTCGGCAAGGCGTTCCTCGACGATCCGGCCTCGGTGGATCCGCGGCTGGCGCGCTGGGGCCTGATGGTCCTGGCGGAGGAGCCGCCACGCGGAATGCGGCGCATGCTGCTGAAGAAGGCCGAGGCCACCACCGACCTGGATCTGCGGGCCCTGTACCTGTCGGCCTACGCGGCGGTGCCCGGAGATGCGGCACGCGATGCGGCCCTCGCGATGGCCCTGGGCGACGACGCCAACGCCCGCGACATGTTCATGCTCATGGGTGGCTTGGGGCACACGCGCACCGGCGATGCCCACGAGGACTTCATGCTCGACTGGGTGATGGAGAACTACGAGGCCATCGCGGACAAGCTGGCGCCGGACTTCCGGATGTTCCTGGCGGGCTCCGGAGGCGGGTGCGACCGAGAGCGCTTCGAGCGCAGCGTGGGCTTCTTCAGCCACCCCGACCGAAAGGTGGCTGGTACCGATCGGGTGCTGGCGGAGACCCGGGAACGGGTGGAGCGCTGCATCCTGCGGCGGGAGCGGCACGGAGCGGACGTGCGGACCTACCTGGAGGCGTGGGCGGACGACCGCTAGGGCGTCCACTCGGCGAGGGCGTCGAGGAGCTTGCCCACCTCTCGAGCGGCGGCGTTGCGCACGAAGCGCCTGGGGAACGGCATCGTGGGCTGGGCGTCCAGGGTGTAGGTGATGTGGCTGCCTCCGTCGGGGGCCGGCTGTACGTGCCAGGTGTAGCCGTAGCGGCGGAAGTCTTCGCTGTGCAGCATCGTCACGCGGCTGCCCGTGGCGGTGTCGCACACCCGCACCACGGCCCGGAGCGCTCCCACGAGGCTGCCCGCACGCATGGCGTAGGTGGTGCAGTCACCGCTGGTGGACCGACGGGTGTAGGTCACCTTGCTGTCGGAGGCGGCGGCCGCGGCCACTGGATTGCGCAGCAGAGCGCGCATCGCCTCCGGAGAGGCTCTGGCGTGAACGGCGCCGCTGACGGAGGTGCCGTCGTCGGGCAGGGTCACCCGGGCGGCGATGGCGGTGGTGCAGAGCAAGATGAGCATGGGGCCTCGCTGGGGTCTCACCCCTCCCCACGTCGGCCCACGCACCAATCCGCCACAATGGGGCTGACCGTCGATTACACTCGCGCCGTGAACGCCACGGCCCACACTGTTCGCAGCCCCACCCAAGAGGCGTGGCGCCGGTTCCGCAAGGACCGGGGAGCCGTCTTCTTCGCCGTGCTCTTCGGTGTGTTCGCCCTCATGGCGGTGGTGGCACAGGTCGTGGAGCTGGTGGACGGGCCTCCCTTCGGCTACGAGCTCACCCTCAAGGAGCAGGGCCTGCCCTTCGAGGAGGGGGCCGTGCCGCCCTCGTCGCAGCACTGGCTCGCGTGGGCGGGCACCACCTCGCAGGGCAAGTCGGTGCTGCTGCGCGCCTTCCACGGCACCAAGGTGGCCTTCGTGGTGGGGCTCTGCGGAGCGGGACTGTCGGCTGTGATCGGCACCACCCTCGGGCTGTTGGCCGGCTTCTTCGGTCGCTGGGTGGACGAGGTGGTGGTCTACGTCTACTCCACCATCGCCTCCATCCCCTACCTGCTGCTGATGCTGGCGCTGGCCTTCATCGTGCGCCAGGGGCCCATCGCCGAGATGTACCGGGGACTGTTCTTCTCCGACTACCTGTCGCTGGGGTTGTTCAACATCGTGCTGGTGGTGGGCGCCACCTCGTGGGTCACCTTGTGCCGGCTCGTGCGGGCCGAGGTGCTCAAGGTCCGCAACCTCGACTACATCGCCGCGGCCACCGCCCTGGGCGTGCCGCGGCTGCGGATCCTGTGGCGACACGTGCTCCCCAACGTGACCCACCTCGTGCTCATCAACTTCAGCCTCACCTTCGTCACCGCCATCAAGTCCGAGGTGATCCTGACGTTCCTCGGGGTGGGCGTGGATCGTGAGCCGAGCTGGGGGCAGATGATCGCCGCGGCCAAGAGCGAGCTGATGCAGGGCGTGTGGTGGCCGCTGCTGGTGAGCGGGCTGCTGCTCTTCGGGCTCACCCTGTCGGTGAACCTCGTGGCGGACGCACTGCGCGACGCCCTGGATCCGCGCCTGCGGGTGTGATGGCCTCTAGAGTGGTGGGCCGAGGGACGTCAAGCCATACGTGGAGGCTTCGCCCTCGTAGGGAAGGGGCCCGCCCCAGGTGCCCTCCATCACGAAGACGTACTCTCCAGGGTAGCTGGACACCAGCGGCGCGGAGCCGCGCCCGACGTCCGTGCACTGCTCCTCGGTGATCTCGCCACTCTCGGGATCGTAGCGCTCGATGCAGCGCACCGCCTCGCCCAGGCGGCCGAAGAACGGCGTGATCTCGGTGGAGCCGCCGATGACGAGTACGCCCTTGCCCGGGACCTCCACCATCGCGTGTCGTCCGCGGGGGAACCCCAGCGACGAAGCGATCTGCCACTCCTCCGCCTCGGGATCGTAGCGATAGGCCACGTCCGTCGCGGTACCCTGGTCGTAATCGCCCGCGAACCAGTTCTCGGTGAGGGTGTCGGTGGTGCCGCCGGTCACGTACAGCGAGCCATCGGCGAGCGCGAGCATGGCGCCAGCGGCCAGCGGTGCCGGCAGGGCAGGGAAGGGCTCCACGTCGCCGTTGGTCTGGATGCGGTCGCACCCGCTCTGGGGCGTCCAGTCGATCGTGTCCACGGCCAGGGTCACCGTGAAGCCCCCACACACGATGATGTCGTTGTCGAGGGGGGCCATCATCGGGAAGATCCGGCCCGCCTGGACGGCGCCGAGGTCGTCGCCGTCCACCACGCGCCGGTTGCCCGCCTTCCAGATCTCGAAGGTGGCCAGCTGGCTGACGCCCGTGTCGGTGACGCCTCCCCAGATCAGCACGTCGCCGTCGGCGAAGGCCATCGCCTGGTGGCCGGAGCGGGGGATGGTCAGCGTCTCCTTGCTGTCCACGATGGTGTCGGTAGCCGGATCGAACAGGAACCAACCCCGCACGCTCTCGAAGGTGCCGTTCACGGTGCTGCGTCCGCCCGCCACCAGGATCATCTCCTGCTCGTCCACCGTGACCAGGGTCGCCGTGTTCTGGGTGTAGGCGCTGACCTCCACCGGGCCGGTCTCGCCCGCTCCCTCGAACACGGGCATCTGGCCCACGTTGGAGAAGGATGGTGCGGTGGGATCGAGCTTCAGGATGATGTTGCTGGCGGTGAGGCGATCCTCTGGATCTCCTCCACCGAACAGGTAGGTGGCGCCCCCTGCCGTGGTGACGGCGGCACCCGACCAGCGGCGACGGTTCTCCCCCACCACGTCGAGCTCGGCGATCTCGCCCGTGGGGATCAGGTCGATCTCCAGCACGTGATCGCCTTGTACGAGGTCGGTATCGGTCCAGGCCTGGCCGTAGGCGCGTGTGGCCGACGGGGACCAGGCGTCGTCGGGGCCACCCGCGTCCTCCACGAGCAGCCCCACCCGGGTGCCCGCGGGGATGGGGGCAGGCACGTCGAGCAGCAGTGAGTCTGGATCGTCGACGGATCCCACCAGGGTCACCGACGAAGAGCCGTCGGGGAACACAAGGACCAGCTTGGCGACTGCACCCGTGCCCAGGATCCCCGGGCTCACCAAGCTGGGGGACAGGGTGAGGGTGAAGTCGGGCTCCGGCTGGATGCACCCGATGGTCAGGCTCAGACCCAGGGCTACGCAGCAGGCAGTCGACGACGATCTCACGGGCGTCTCCTCGTGCCGAAGGTACGGATCCGGCAGGTCTGTGTCAATCCCGGTTGGGGTCCGCCGCACGCCACACGATAAGCCTGGCACGGAGGGCGGATGGACTATCGGCTGTTGGTGCTGGATCTCGACGGTACCACGCTGAACCACGATGGACGGCTGGAGCCACGCGACGTGGCGGCGGCCCGCGCGCTGCAGGCAGCCGGGGTGCACGTGACCATCGCCACCGGTCGTCTGTTCCTCGGCTCGCAGTGGGTGGGGGAGGCGCTCGGGGTGACGGGTCACATCGCCGTGATGAACGGGTCGGAGCTGTGTGACGTGGGCACTGGCCAGGCCACGTTCGGGCGCTACATCGAGGTGGCTCATCGTGCCGTGATGCGAGACGTGCTCGCCGAGCACGACGTGTCGTCGGCTCTGCTGTTCCGGTCCCGCGGCATCGACGTGGATCGTCGCGACGAGGCGCTGCTGCCCTACCTGCGCACGTGGACGCCCGACGCCGAGCTGCACGAGACCTTGCGGGACTCCCCCCGGTGGGTGGAGCACGACGATGTGCTGTCGATGGGCGCCGTGGGGGAGGCCGAGGCCATCGCCGCGGTGCGGCAGAAGCTGCATCAGCACGTGCCCGAGGGACTGTTCAGCGTGACCTTCGGCACCCGCGACGGTCGTACCGTCCTAAGCGTGCGTCAGTCGGGAGAAGACAAGGGCACGGCGCTGGATCGCCTGGCGGCCGAGCGCGGCTGCGACGCCAGCCAGACCGTGGCCGTCGGCGACTGGCACAACGACGTGCCGATGCTTCGGCGAGCGGGCCTGGGGCTGGCCATGGCCGGAGCGGATCCCATCGTGCAGTCGGCCGCCGACGACGTGCTCCAGACGCCTCGTGGCGGGGGGGGTGGCATCGCCGAGGTGGCCATGCGGGTGTGGGGTGTGTCGGCATGAGCCTGCTGCGGTGACGGGTGGTATGAGGGGCGGCCCGAGGAGGTTCGATGCGCCTGATCGCTGCCCTGCTGCTGTCCGCGTGCGTGAAGTCCCCCCCGGAGACACCCACGCCCGACGTGCCGTCCGATCCCATGGCCGTCGAGATCCACACCCTCGCCAACGGGCTGACGGTCTACCTGTCACCGAATCGGGAGGAGCCTCGGATCGCAGCCCGCGTGCTGATCCGTGCCGGATCTGCCCAGGATCCGCGGGATGCCACCGGCATGGCTCACTACCTGGAGCACCTGCTCGCCAACAAGGGCACCAAGCGCCTCGGCACGCTGGACTACGAGGCGGAGCGCGAACACCTCCAGGCCGTCTCCGATCTGTACGATCAGCTGTTCGAGACCGACGAGCCGGCGCGGCGCGCCGAGATCTACGCGAGCATCCACCAGACCGCCGCGAAGGCCAACGAGCACGCGGTGCAGAACGAGCTCAAGCAGCTCTGGGGAGTGCTCGGCGGGCGGGGCCTGAACGCCTTCACCAGCTCCGACATCACCGGCTACGTCGTCGATCTACCGGCCAATCGCCTCGAGCACTGGGCGCACATCGAGGCCGACCGCTTCGCGGACCCCGTGTTCCGCTCCTTCCAGACCGAGGTGGAGACGGTCTACGAGGAGATGAACCGCTCGCTCGACAATCCTCAGCGCGCCGTCTTCCAGGTGATGCGAGAGAACCTGTACGCAGGGCTGCCCTACGAGATCGGCACCCTCGGCACCATCGAGCACCTGAAGAACCCGTCCGTGTCCAAGACACGCGCCTACTTCGACAGCTGGTACGTGCCGTCCAACATGGCGGTCTTGCTGGCGGGGGACTTCGAGCCGGCCACGGCGCTCGAGCTGGTGCGGCAGCACCTGGGTCAGCTGCCGGCCGGGACCACGCCCGAGCGGCCCACCTACACGCTCGAGCCCCTCGAGGGCACCAAGCGCGTGGAGGTGGTGCACCGGGGCAACCCACAGGTCTTCGTGGCCTGGCGCACGGTGCCCTACGGACACCCCGACCGGGCCGCCCTGCAGGTGATGGACGCGCTCGTCGCCAACGGAGCCACGGGCTTGTTCGATCGGGCCTTGGTGAACCCCAAGCAGGTGCGCGAGGCAGCCTCCTACGTGAGCCACGAGCAGCTCGCGGGCGGCTTCGTAGCCTACGGTGTGCCACGGCCGGGCCAGACCCACGCCGAGGTGGAGGCGCTGCTGCTCGAGCAGATCGATGCCATCCGAGGGGGAGGCTTCGCCGACGAGGATCTCGCCGCGGTGGTGCGCGACGCCCGCATCTCCGACAAGCGAGACCTCGAGTCGAACCAGGCGCGCCTCGGCCGCATGACGCGGGCCTTCCGTCATCAGCTCGACTGGTCCGAGCTGCGCGACTGGACCGATCGCCTCGACGCCGTCACCCGCGACGACGTGGTGCGCGTGGCGAACGCCTACCTCGGCGAGGATCGAGTGGTGGTGCACAAGATCGTGGGGGAGCCCGAGATCCCCGCCATCGAGGCGCCCGAGATGCCGGCGGTGCAGCTCAACACCACCGATCACTCCCCCTTCTTCGAGGAGATCCGAGCGCTGCCGGCGAGTGCGCTGTCGGTGCAGCAGCTGGTGGAAGGCACGGACTACACGCGCACGCAGACCGCAGCGGGCTCGCTGTACGTGGTGCCCAACCCGTTCTCGGACCTCTTCGAGATCACCTGGCAGTGGGACCGGGGCACCGCCGACGACGCCTCGCTGTGTCTGGCCTGGCAGCTGTGGGAGCAGTCGGGCGAGGGGGAGGGAGATCTGCAGGCCTGGGAGGACTGGCGGTTCCGATCCGGGATCGGCGTGCGCACCTCCTGCGAGCGCCACAGCAGCTCGTTGACCCTCGCCGGGGAGGCAGATCAGCTCGCATCCGCCATTCGCTCGGTGCACCGACGCTTCCTGCAGCCGTCCCTCGAGGGATCGGAGCTCGGCAAGCTCGTGGACGATGCCATCGCGACCCGCCGGGAGGCTCGGGCCACGCCCCAGCTGCAGTCCCAGGCTCTGGGCAGCTTCGCCCTGCAGGGTCAGCGCAGCCGCTTCCTGGCGGAGACGCTCACCGACGAGGCGATGAAGGAGCTGCAGGCCGAGGCGCTCCTGAGCACCGTGCGCGAGCTGTGGCAGAGCCAGGCCACCATTCGCTACGTCGGAACGGCCGAGGCCGCCGAGCTCGAGGGGCTGGTGGTGGCCAAGGGGATCGACTACGCCACCATCCCCGCCCGAGAGCGGGTGAGCTACGAACGACCGGAGGCGAATCGGGTGCTGCTCGTGGACCTGGACGCCGTACAGGCCACGGTCCGGGTGTACCTGCCCTACGAGTCCTTCGACGCGTCGCACATCGCGGAGCACCGGCTGCTGGCCGAGTACCTGGGAGGCAGCGCGGGGTTGCTGTTCCAGGAGATCCGGGAGTCGAGGGGCTTGGCCTACTCGGCGGGCGGGGGCTACTTCGCCGGTGACGAGCCTGGAGACGACGGGCTCCTCTGGGGGTTCGCGGCCTGTCAGGCCGACAAGACCCACCAGGTGGTGTCGTTGCTCACCGACAACCTCACGCCGCCCCCCGAGCAGCCGCAGCGCTGGGAGCGCTCCAAGCAGGGAGCCATCGAGAAGCTGCTCACGCAGCGCATCGGGTTTCGCAGCGTGGCGAGCACGGTGGAGGCGTGGCGGCGGATGGGGCTGGACACTGATCCGCGCCCACGCGTGCTGCAGGAGCTCAACGGTCGCAGCTACGAGGAGCTGGCCACGTTCACCGAGCCCTTCGGGGCGCTGCCCTACACCATCGGTGTGGTGGGGGACGCCGATCGGATCGACATGGAGGCGCTAGGCGGCATCGCGCCCGTGCAGACGCTCACGATGGATCAGCTGGTGGTGTACTGATCCGCCGCTCCAGCCACGTGTGGAACCGGCGACGAGAGGCCTCGTCGTCGGTCAACCCCAGCGCCTGACGGATCCGTGAGCCGAACACGGCGTCGCCGAACAGGGCGGCACCGATGAGCAGCAGGGCGAATCGGGCGTGCTCCGGATCCTGGCCATGCACCTGGCCGGGGAGGGTGGCCAGGGCATCCTCGAAGACGGAGTCGGGGAGGCCCGTACGAGACAGCGCGAGCCAGGCTCCCAGGCGGGCGTGGCCGTCGATGCGGACGGCCTGATCCACCCGACGGATCACCGTGCCCAGATCCGTGCCGTCGGAGCTCGTGAGGCTCCCCAGATCCGAGAACAGGGTGGTCCATGCCTCGTGCACCACGGCCCGCATCAGGCCCTCGCGGCTGCCGAAGTGGTGCAGCACCGCCTGGCGAGACACGCCCACCTCGCGCGCCACGTCGTCGAGGCGCATCGCACTCGGGCCATCGCGGAGCAGCAAGGCCTGGGCGGCCTGCACGATCTCGGCTTGCGTCTCGGCAGCAGGGCGACGTCGTCGGGGCATGGACTCTCGTGGGCTGGTGCGTCGGTTTCTTACTTTCGAGTAAGTATGAGCCCTGGCGCGGTGTGTCTACAGCCGCACCGGCACCTCGCGCATCAGCTCGACGCGGGTGGGAGAAACGCGTGCAGCCAGGGCGATCACGCGCACGCCGCAGTCGGCCGCGGTGCGCAGCGCGCTGCCGAACTCCGGGTGGATGTCGTCGGCGGGCGAGAAGGCGTCCACGTCGTCGCGCTGGATGGCGAGGACCACGGCGGCCCGCTCCCCATCGCGGGCCGCTCGCGTGAGCGTCTGCACGTGGCGCAGCCCCCGCGTGGTGACCGCATCGGGAAACAGGCCCACGCGATCCCGGACCATGGTGGTTCCCTTGACCTCCACCCAGGTGCCAGCGACGTGCAGATCGATGCGGCAGGACTGCAGCGGGACCTCGGTGCGGATGGGACCCTGCAGCCCGGGCACTCGACCCCGCTGGATGGCCTCGATCACGAGCTTGGAGCCCTGCTGCGCGTCCACGTGCACCCAGTGGTGCCCCACCCGCATCAGCTTCCAGGTCCAGCGCAGCTTTCGCTTGTCGTGGGTGGCGGGCTGCAGGTACACGCGCCCACCCACCACCTGGATGCCGCGCATGGCACCGGTGTTGGCGCAGTGGGCCACCACGGTGCGGCCGTCGTCCAGGGTGACGTCGGCCAGGAAGCGCTTGTAGCGCCGCACGAGGCGGCCGGGCACGAGGGGTGGATCGAAGTTCATCGGTGCCGGGTGATATCCGGACCCGCGCGCGAGGTCAGGGAGAACGGGTGACTGCCTGGATGCTGGCATGGGCGAGCCGGGTGTGGGCACAGGGCCCGGTGATCGTGCACCAGGTGCCGCCGCGGTACCCGGCGACGCTGGGCGCGGAGGCGTGGGGGGAGGTGACCTGCGAGGTCACGCTCGCGGTGTCGCCGCCAGGGTCGGTCACCGACGTTCGCGTGCAGGGCTGCCCCGACGACTTCGTGCTGGCGGTGAAGGCGGCGACCAGTCAGTGGCGCTTCGAGCCGCGGGCTGCGGCGGCGGGCACCGTGGCCGTGCGACTGCAGCTGACGTTTCCGGATCCGGGACCCCGCCTGCCGCCCTACCGCGACTTCCTGCTCGGTGTGGGGGCCACGCTGGCGCCCCGTGCGGCCCTGCTGCGCGGTCGCTGGGTGTCGGGGGTAGCCGAGCGCCCGATCAGCGGAGCGCTCGGCGGAGACGTGGACGTGCGCACGACGCGACCCGTGGGCGCCCGCGAGACGCTGCTGGTCGGTGCATCCTTCGGTGGCGAGCGGGTGCGAGGGGTGGCGCTGTCGGGGCTGGGCTTGCTCCACGGCGCTCGCCTCTTCGGGGTGGGCTCCGAGCTGCACCTGCCGGTGGAGGCGGCCGTCCAGGCAGAGGTGGGGAGCCTGAGGCTGCACGCGCGAGCCAGGCTGTGGTGGTCGCTTCGAGATCGTGTGGTCGATCGGGCGCCGGCCGCCGTCCCCTCCACGGCGGGGTTCGAGCTGGGGGTGGCGGTCACGCCGCTGCTGTCGTCGGGGTTCGAGCCGGCCTTCGGGCCCCGACTGGAGATCGTGCTGCGAGAGGAGCTGGGAGACGTCGTTCCCAGCATGGCGGTGGGGCTGGGACTGTGACCCACGGTCCATGGCTGTGAGGTGAACTGAGAAGCGCCGAATAGATCTGATATTGTCCGAATCGGACAAAAAAGGGCGCACCATGCGCGTAGAAGGAGGGTACGCCGGAGGCGCTCATGGGGTTGCGATTCGAGGAGCTGGATACGCTCACGCGCGCCTTCATGCTCGACGAGCTGAAGCGGGACCGCACGCAAGGAAGCCTGCATCTGAGTGCTCGACTGACCGTTGCGGGGATTCGCGTGTGGCCGGCGCTGTTGAAGTGGGCCCTGAGAGACGCGGATCCTGCTCGCTTGGCAGAGCAGCTGCGCACGGACGGCCGCATGGAGCGGGTGGGCACGCTGGGCACACCCGGAGGGCGAGATGCGGCGCGCGTGCTCGCCGAGGGGGAGTTCAACCGGTTCTACTGCCGCGGGGTGTGTCGCCGAGCGATGGCCCGTGGGCATCGGGTGGTGGAGGTGGTCCGCGCCCACGATCCCGACCAGCCGCGGGCGGGCGCACAGCACCTCGTGGGCAAGCGCCTCGGTGCCGAGTACCTGCTGCTCGATCTGCGTCGGCCGCCGGTGCAGTCGGTGGCGGGGGTGCCTGGAGGCCCGAACTCGGGACTGTCGGTCCGCCTCGCCCGTTGTGCCGAGCGGCGCGGCGGGCCCCAGGACCGCCGCAGGCTCACCGGCGCGGGGCCTCTTCCCACACGATCACGCCGAAGGTGACCTCGCGCGCAGCGATGCCCGCCACCTTCAGGTCGAATCCCTCCGGGGGAGTGGCCGCGAGCACCTGCTCCGCTTCACCAGAGCCCACGGCCGTCAGTCGCTCCGAGGCGATGCCGCGCTGGACCAGAGCGGCGACCACGGCTTGGGCTCGGCGCTGCGACAGGGCGTAGTTGTAGGCGGAGCTGCCCACCGCATCGGCGTGCCCCTCCACGCGGAGCAGCAGCACGTCGGGGTGTGTGGTGAGCCAGGCGGCCAGGGCGTCGATGAGGTCGATCGCCTCCTCGCGAAGCTCGGCCGAGTCCAGGGCGAACAGGATGGGCGGCGGGGCCGCGGACTCCGGACGCCTCGCGAGGGTGATCGTGAGCTGGCGGGTGCGCTGCACGGGCACCACCGCGCGCACCTGAGCGTCCACGTGATCGTCCACTCGGGCGGAGCCATGGTGGGAGCCTGCCGTCAGCCGCAGCAGCGCTCCGCTGACGGGAACCTCGTGGGCCTCCGCCAGCTGCAGGGTGCCCACCAAGGGTGTGCCGTCCTCGGACACCAGCCGCACCCACAGGTGCCCGTAGCGCACCGGCTGAAGCTCCACGACGGTGGTGATGGCGTGCTCGGACAGTTCCACGGTGCGCGTGACGGGGAGATGCTCGGGTGCGGTCACCTCGACGCTGTGCTCGCCGGGAGGCAGGGCCACCGTGCGTCGTGGAGCCAGCTGCCAGCCGCCGTCCCCGTCGATGCGGATCCACACCTGCTGCAGCGGGTGATCGGAGTGCACCTCCACGGTCCAGGGCACCAGGCTGTCGGGGCAGCCGTCGTCGTCGAGCAGGTCGTTGAAGACCTCTGCGTCGTTCGGGCAGGCGTCCACGGCGTCGGCGAAGGTGTCTCGGTCGTTGTCGGGATCGGGGCAGCCATCCCAGTCTCGGAAGTCGTCGTCGTCCTCGGGGCGCTGTGGACACAGGTCCCGGAGGTTGCCGATCCCGTCGCCGTCGTCGTCTCGTCGCTCCGAGCGCCATTGCATCGAGGCGAAGCCCCGCAGCTCCGGGGTGCCCAGCCCACGGGTGACGCCCGCACCCGCACCCGCACGAACCTCCAGCTGGGGCACCAGGCGGAGGTGGCCGAAGGCCAGCGCCTCCATCGGCCACCTGCTCCGGGGGGCCGTCAGGATGCCGAGGGGGAGCGAGCCCAGCACCTCGGCGCCCAGCGCCACGCGACCCTGGGTGCGAGCCCCCACCGCCCACTCCCAGCGGGAGCCCCACTGCACGCCGGGCAGGGGCTGTGGCTCCTCCAGTCGAATGCGGAAGCGGCCCGCGACCTCGACGATCCGCATGGAGCGACAGCCCACCAGGCCGAGCGTCGTCGAGGTCTGTCCCGCCCACTGCGGTGTGCGGCGTGCGCCGATGTCGGCCCGGATCTCCGCTGCGAGGGACGGCCCCAAGGGAGCCACGAGAAACAGCGTGCGGTCCCCGAGGCCCGTGGTCGCTGTGCCCAGGGCGTCCACCCGTACCATCGGGAGGGACGCGCCCAGCCGGAACCAGTCGCGGATCTGCACGGACAGGGCCACCTCGGCCACGTCCATCACGTCCACGATGGGATCGACCGCATCACCGGCCCGGCTGCGCAGGGGGTTGGTGGCTCTGCTGCCGCCGAGCTGCAGGCGGATCTCCCCCGGCTCGGCACTGCGAGGGTCCACGATCGTGGGGGTGGGACCGCCATCGAGGAGCTGCAGCGCGTTCAGATCCGTGGCGCCGGCCCAGGCGGGTAGCAAGGCAATCGCCATGAGCGACCAGGGCGCTCGGCGCATCCACCACAGCACCAGCACCCAGATCCCCAGCGAGAGGGAGGGCTCGGCGACGACGGAGCATCCACCCCCATCTCCTCCTCCTCCCCCCTCCAACACGGCACCGGGCTCGGTGGGCTGCGGCCCACCGCCGCTGCCTGGCTCCTCGCACAGACCGATGGCCGCTCCTCCGACGCATCCTCCCCCCTCCACGCCAGCGCAGACCTCGAGATCTGCGCCGGTGTCCCCGGTCGACGGCATGTGTGCTCCTCGTTTACAGGAACTTGACATGCGGGTCGCATGCCGGTTCCTGAACGGTGAAACACCAGCGCCGGATCGCCGTGGCAGTCAGCGGTCGAAGCGCAGGATCCGAACGTCGGGATCGTCGAAGCGAGCCGCTCGCGGGGAGCGCTCGCTCGCAGCGGCGTTGCATGCGGCCGCAGCCTGCGAGGACCAGGGCTGCGGGCTGCCGCACCACACCTCGGCACCCGTGGGCAGCTCCACGGCTCGGACCTCCCCCGAGGGCAGGAGCGCATCGATGGCCTGCCCGCAGGGCAGCGACCGCGTCGGCACCCCGAGATCCCGCAGCGCCGTGCTCGCCACGAACCGCGGGCTGGTGGCCAGCAGCCGGGCCCAGCCCGCAGGTCCGTCCAGATCGGGCCCCTCCACCACCACGACGCACCCATCGGGGCACGTCAGCCGCACGGGCAGACCGCAAGACGCGCGCACGGCCTGGACCTGACGCCTGAGCGCGGGGCGAGCCTCGGGGGGCGGAGTGGGGGGCTCAGGGACGGACAGGGCAGGAGAGACGGACCGAGCCGCTGGGCTGGTCGGGATCTGAGGTGGTGTGGGTGCGGCTCTGTCAGGCGGGGGCGCGTCGGGCCAGGTGATCCACACACAGACCGCAACGAGCAGCACCCCCAGCGGAGCTAGGGTCCGGGCGGCTGCTGGGCCTGCAGGATCGCCAGGTTCGCGCATCCGGTGTCGTCTCCCAGCTCGCAGGCCGTCTCGTAGTGCAGCATGGCGGCCGTGCGGTCGGCGGGCTGCCCCAGGCCGTTCTCCGTCAGGTAGCCCAGGTTCGTGCACCCCGCTCCGCTGCCCAGCTCACAGGCGCGGCGGTAGAGCTCGAGCGCCTTCGTGGCATCGGCGACCATGCCTCGTCCGAACTGGAACAGCGCACCCAGGTTGGAGCAGCCCACGCCGTTGCCCAGCACGCACGCCCGGTCGTAGTGCACCGCTGCGGTCGCCGGATCTCGCGGGGCGCCGCGGCCCGTCTCGTGAGCGATCCCCAGCTGGTTGCAGCCCGAGGCAGCGCCCAGCTCGCATGCGCGCCCGTACAGCTCGGCAGCTCGCTCTACACCCGATGGCTCCGTCTCGGGATCACTGAACACGTCGCCTTGGGCGACACAGCTGGGACCGTGCTCCAGCACGCACCCTCGCTCGAACCACTGCAGCGCGCTCGCCCGATCTTCGCTCGTGCCCTGCAGGAACAGGGCACCGGCGTTGCCGCATCCGCGTCCGTCCCCGCCGTCGCAGGCCCGTCGGTACAGCGCCAGGGCCGCGTCCCGATCCGCCTCTACGCCGTCGCCGTGCTGAGTCATCCACCCTTGGCTGGTGCAGGCGTACAGATCGCCGAGCGCGCAGCCTCGCTCGTACAGCGCGATGGCGCGCTCCGCATCCACCGGGGTGGAGGCGCGACCGGACTCGAAGAACCAGGCGAGGCCCGTACATGCGGAGGCATGCTTCGCGGCGCATGCTCGGCCGAGCCCCGTGCGGCCCAGGGCGGCTCGGTCAACGGCGTCCGCCTCTTCCGCTGCGGCGAGCACGCCGGCGCGCGCACACGCGGCCACCGAGCCGCGCTCGCAGTCGGCCCAGGCAGCGAGCAGCTCGGCGTGCTGCGCTGCTGGCTCCTCGGCGTCTTCCGACAGGGTCTGCGCCCACAGGCAGCCGTCCTCCACACCGAGGGAGCAGGCGGCCCGCAGCCCCGCGGTCAGGTCCCCGAACGGCTCGGAGGAGGGCGGATGCAGTGCCATGCAGGCATCGGGCAGGGCTGCGTCGCACGCGGCACGCAGCGGGGCCTCGAAGGGATGGGGAGGAACCGGCTCGAGGGAGCGGCAGGCTGCCAGCCAGCCGTCGTGGCAGGCCTCGCGCAGCGCGTCGCGCCGCTCGGAGGAGTCGGGGTGTTCCAGACAGCCGAAGGGCAGCTCGGGCCCACAGGACTGCGGCCGGGGCTCGGTGAGCTGCCAGCGCGGCGGCCCGCCTGGGGCGCCTGCGGGTGCGTCGGAGTTTCCTGCGGCGCCGCCTTCGTTGCGGATCCGAATGCGATGAGCGAAGCGCTCGGCGCCCGGTCCCAGGGTGATCACCGCCTTGCCACCTCGGCCTCCGGTGGCGTCGCCGTCACCGGCACCGCCTCGCGCGAGGACGGTCAGGGAGCCCACGGTCGGATCGAGGGTCAGGGGTCGGGTGACGGTGCCGTTGGACACCACCACCCGCAGCAGTGGCGGCTCCGCCCGTCCCAGATCGACGCGGACGTGCACGGCGGTGGCGTCGCCACCCGCGGCCCCGTCGGTGCCCGGTGTTCCCGACAGGTCCACGCGGTGCGCACAGGCCGGCCCGACGTCGACGGTCAGGCGTGCCGTCTGCGCTCGCTCGGTGCCCGCCACGAGGGTGGCAGCGACGGGGCCCGTGACCTCGCCGAGGGGGCGTCCGGTGACCTGTAGGGCGCCTCCCTTCAGGGGCTGCAGCCCCGACAGCTCCGTCCAGCGCAGATCGCGCCAGTCATCTTCGGTGGCAGCCCGCAGCGCGACCCCTCCGCGTGTCGTCACCGTGGCCTCCACGTCGATCTCGTCTCCAGGGCACACGGTGTCGCGGGCGGCCGATACCGACAGCGCCCCTAAGGAACCGGGCTGGAGCGAGGCGACGGACACCGGCTTGGGGGTGCACGCCATCAGGCCGAGGACGACCAAGGGACGCATGGCTTCCTGTTGCGGATGCGAGCATCCTATCCAACAGCGGAGGATGGGTCATGACTCGGATTCGCACGCTGGAGTCCAGCGACCGACGCGCCCTGGAGAGGTTCCTCGAGGCACGCCCCGACACGACCCTGTTCCTCCAGTCGAACCTCGCTCGCGCGGGATTGGTGGACGACGGATCTCCGCACAGCGGACGGTACGTGGCTGTCGTGGCCCACGGGCGGATCGAGGGGGTGGCGGCGTCGTACTGGAACGGCAACGTCGTGCTGCAGTCTCCGCTCGTGCACATCGGCGCCCTGATGCAGCACCTCCTGGCCGACGGCCGTGCGGTGGACGGATTGCTGGGGGAGCCGGACCAGGTGCAGCACGCGCTGCAGGTCCTCGGCGACGATGGGCGTGGTGTTCGGGTGGACTTCGCGGAGGTCTTGATGGCGCTGTCGCTGTCCGACGTTTGCGTGCCACAGGACCTGGCGGACGGCCGGTGGTGCTGTCGTCGCCCCGAGACCCAGGAGATGTCGCAGGTGATGGACTGGCGGGTGGCCTACTGTGTGGAGACCCTGCACGAGCAGGATGACTCGGCGCTGCGTGCGCGGGTCGCCTCGTCCGTGGAGCGGATCCATGCGTGCGGCGATCTGTTCGTGCTCCTCGACGCCGGGACGCTGGTGGCGATGTCGGCGTTCAACGCGCGCACGCCCACCACGGTCCAGGTGGGTGGCGTCTACACGCCCGTCGCGCTGCGTCGTCGCGGCTACGGGCGAGGGGTGGTGGCGGGCAGTCTGCTTCACGCGCGTGGGGAGGGGAGCACGCGCAGTGTGCTCTTCAGCGACAATCCGTTCGCGCTGCGGGCATATCGAGCCGTTGGCTACCGTGCCGTGGGCGATTACCGCATCCTGTCCTTCGAGCCCCGCCCCAGAGGAGCATCATGATCCCCATTCCCCTGATCGTCGCGCTGACTGGTTGCTCGCTGCTCGGGGCGTCCTCCGAAGAGGAACCCGCACCGTCGGAGGAGGCCGCCGCAGCCTCGGCCCCGGAGTCGAAGCCGGTGGAGGCCGAGGGCACCTTCGGGCAGGGCAAGGCCCGACTCGTGCTGCAGGACGGCGTGATGTCGCTGTACGCCACCGACCTCGACGGAAACCCCATCGAGCCCGCAGGGGGTGTGATGGCCACGGTGACCCCCGTGAGCGGCACCGCCGAGCGGGTGTTGCTCGAGGCCGCTGGAGATCACTGGGAAGGGGCCAGTCGCGCGGACGGCTCGCCCGCGCTGGTCGTGCTGCGGTGGGAGACGGCCGAGGGTAAGACGGTGGGAAGCGTCACGGTGTCTGGACCGCTGAAGCTTCCCCAGCCCTCGAGCTCCGAGTAACGCCTATTCTTCGGAGTCTTCGGCTTCTTCGGCAGTCTCGGGCTCCTCGTCCTCCAGTCCGCTGACGATGTCGCTGGCGATGTTCTCCAGTGCGCTCGTCATCTCGTCCTTGGCGGGCTTCTCCTCGACGGGCGACTCTTCTTCGGCCCCCTCCGCCTCGGGCATCTCCACCTCGGGTTGCGGATCGCCGGGCAGACCCACGGCGCTCGGAGGAGGGCCCGCGTAGGCCGTCCTGAGCAGCACCTCGAACTTGTCGCTGGCCTTGACCTTGCCTCCGAGGCTCGTCTGTCCCTCGGACTTCGACGGGATCATGAGCAGATCTTCCACGCAGTCTCGGTCTCGCTCGGATCCGCGCGACCAGTACCGGCAGATGCTCACCTGCGTCTGGAAGGCGTTCTCCAGCGGATCGAACACCGACGGCATCACCGTGACGTCGTAGCGCACCCGACGCTTCTTCTTGCCGAGGACGGGGCCGAATCGCTTCGTCTCGGCTTCCTTGTGGTCCTTCGACCACGTCTCGGCCACTCCCTCACCGGTGGTGAGGGTGAACACCAGCTCCGTGGCGTGGGCAGGGTTGAGCAGCAAGGCCAGCCACATGCAGGTCTCCTCCGTCTTCGGACGTCGCACGTCCTATCACGAGTCGAACCCGTCACAGTCCGAATCGATGCCGTCGCCGTCCACGTCGACCTGGCCCGGGAAGATGTCGGGATCGGCGGGGGCGCAGTCGGCAGGTTCGGGGATCCCGTCTCCGTCGCCGCAGGCCACCACCACGTCGTCCACCGAGAAGGCCCCCGTCCCCAGGGCGCGTAGCTGCAGCTCGAAGGCATCGTGGTCAGCGCCGACGAGCACGCCCGACAGTGCCGTGAAGTCTGCATCCTCTGCCCCGGTGCCCGGGATCGTCTGGGCCACCACCCACGCCGAGCCGTCCCAGAAGGAGATCTCGAAGGTCTCCTTCGACGAGGGGGCGGGTGCGGAGCGCGCGAGCTGCATGCTGTACTCGACGTCCGTGCACACGGAGAAGTCCCGGGGAGTGGACATGGCGGCACCGCCCGTGAGCAGCAGGCTCCGTGCGCCGGTCGCGGCGCGGTCGATGGCGTAGGAGTGGCCCCCGAACAGCGTCAGCCAGGTGTTCGGATCCGGGATGCCCGCCTCGAAGGAGTCCTGCAGTGTCGGACCGTCGATGCCGTCGCAGTCCACGTCCGATCCGTCCCGTAGATCGTCGATGGCGGCCGGAGACACGGTGGCGTCGTCGTCGTCGCAGTCCGGACCCAGGTCACAGTCCTGCCCGTAGCCGTCCCCGTCGACGTCGACGCAGGAGGCGCAGCTGCTCCATTGCTGCGGATCGAGGTCGTCGCAGTCCTCGTTGGTGCCGTAGCCGTCGGCGTCGAGGTCCACACCGCGGCAGGCGAGCTCGACGTCGTCCACGTAGAAGCGCTCGGTGGGACTGGCCCCCACCACCACCCAGCGAAAGAAGGTCGTGCTGTACAGGGCCGGGTTCAAGTTGGAGCCACGCAGGGTGCGGAACGCCTGGTCCGTGCCCGAGCCATCGACGGTGACCAGCCGCTGGATGGTGCTGCCGACGGCCTCGAAGCGGAGCTCGTCGGAGGTGGAGGGATCGTCTTGGCCCCGGTGCACGTCGAAGGACCAGGTGAGGGTCGTGCAGCTGTGCGCCAAGGACAGCAGGTGGGAGTTCATGTTGCCGAAGAAGGGCAGCTCCATGCTGTAGCGGCCCGAGCTGGCCACTCCGCCGCCCTTGGTGTCGCTGATGTCGTAGGCTCGACTGGGGTCGAAGGCGGGGAACACCACCTCGGTGAGATCTCCCGTCTCGAAGTCCTCCCGGATCTCGTCGATGATGAGGTCGTCGCAGTTGCGATCGATGTCGCCCAGGTCGCTCTCCAGGGCGTGGCGGAAGGTGCGGGCGTCGAAGTCGTCGCAGTCGCTGCCGGGTTGGGCTGCCGCGCTGTCGGGCTCGGTGGCGCCATAGCCGTCCCCGTCGGCGTCCTGGTAGCAACCGTAGCCGCCCTCGAGCACGGCCACGCCGAAGCCCACGAAGGGGTCGCCGTCGTCGCAGTCGGCATCGTTGAAGACGTGGCCTGCCAGCAGGTTGCAGGTGCGCACCGGTCCGGCCTGTCGATCCCCCAGGCCGTCTCCGTCCGCGTCGACGAAGACCACGAACACGTCAGCGGCGCTGTCGTCGTCGGCGTTGGCGTCGCCGTCGCAGTCCTCGTCGACCCGGAGCGTGTCGCACACCTCGATGGCATCGGGATGCACCAGCGGGTCGGTGTCGTCGCAGTCGCCCCCCCGGGGCGTCAGTCCGTCGTCGACGTCGCCTGGGCACACCTCGACGGGACGAAACAGGTCGCCGAAGCCGTCTGCGTCGAGGTCGACGAAGCGGATCTCGCAGGGAAGCGCGTCGCCACATGCGACCGGAGCGAATGCGAACAGGAGATGGAAACGCATAGGGGGTACTATGCCCGACGTCGCGACGGAGTGCTCTCTCCATCGCGCGCCTCGGAGCCCGAGCAACACGTGCTCGGATCAGTTCCGGACAGCGGGTGGTCGAATCATCCGTACAATGGGGTCGCAGGAGTACGGTCGATGGTCGGCTGGGGTCGGTACAAGCATGCTGAAGGGTCTGCCTCCGATGTGCCCGACCTCCTTGCGCGGCGGGACTTCGCGGGGCTTCGGCGCCGCCTCCTCGCGGGCACCACACCTCCCCACGCGTTTCCCGTGGCGCTGCACGTGGTGACGGCCTTGACGGAGCAGGTGGGCCACGAGGGCGAACGGGCCGCGGAGCGCCTGAGCTTGTTGGCTGATCTGGTGGCCGGCCCCTACACCCTCGCGCGCGACCCCCTGCACTGGGATGGCGGGCGGGGCACCACGGCATGCTGGGGGCAGCGCGTGCCCCACGGGCTGCAGGGCCGTCGGCGCACCTTGGCCGGCCAGCTGTACCGTGCCGCCGGTCGGTGCGTGTCGCGCCTGGTGGCCCAGTCGCCCACGGAGCCCGACGACGACCAGGCGGCAGCGGCGGCCGCGCGGTTGCTGGCCCTGTATCCGCAGCGTCGCGGCGTGGTGTCTTGGCTGCGGAGGGCTGCTGCGGAGGGGCCGCCCACGGTGGCCGCTGCGGCCGTGTTCGCCCTGGGCTTCCAGGGTCGCGTGAAGCCCGTCTTGGCGGGGCTCCGGCGACCCTCGCCCGTGCGAGAGGTGGCCACCTTGTGCGCGGTTCGGCTGGGAGCGCGTCCCGTCGGGCGAGCGATGGCGCTGCAGCGTCGTCGGATCTCGGGCTACGACACCTGCGGTGTCACCAGCCGCATCGACGACGACGTGGGCGCCGTGGTGGCGCACGTCAGCACCAACCTCACCGTCATGAGTCGCCTGCGGGCTCCCGAAGCGATGGCGAGGGCGCTGATGTCGCCGGTCTTGGGATCGGGCCCCGTCACGCGGCCCACCCTGCGGCAGCGCACCTTCCTGCGTGCCGTGGCGGATCTGAACCTGCATCGCGCGCTGTCGGCCGAGCTCGCGGCGCGGGATCTGCCGGCGGAGCCCGAAGCCCTCCGAGCGATGGCGGCTCGTCGTTCAGGGGCTCCTCGGTCGGCGCCGCAGCCGACCGCGCGGGTCTCGGAGCAGTCGCTGCGCTTCGAGCGCATGCTCGTCGAGGCGGCGGCACTGCGGGCCCGAGATGCCGAGGGACCCGCCGAGGAGATGGGGTGGGCGCTGGTGGAGGAGAACGTCCTCGACGTGCGTGCGTGGACCGCGCTCGGGTTGGCGCTCCTGCCCACCTCGGTGGCCGACGCCGCCGATCCGTTGTCGACGGCGCGTCGTCTCGACCCCGGCGCGTGGCCCGTGGTGGTGGCCTTGGCGGTGGTCGCCACCACGACGGCCGGGGGCGTGGCTCCAGAGGGCGCCGAGGCTCTGCCGTGGCCAGAGCACGTCGAGCCGATGTGGATGGATCTCCCCCGATGGCGGGAGCTGCTGGAGCGCGCAGGCTGGCGATTCCAGCCCACCGCACAGCCCTCTCGCATCGACGCTACGAGCGGCGGCTAGACGCCGCCGATCCGCGTGTCCATGCGCAGCACCACCGACGGGGCCTCGTCGGCCTCGCAGTCCGGGGTGACCCGCTGTGCCGCACCGTTGTGGTTCTCGAGCTCGGCGTAGACGTTGTAGTCGCCGTCCGTGGGAACATCGCACTCGAAGGTGTTGCCCTCCACCTGGGGACACTCCACGGGATCGGCGTTCAGCCCTTGGTACGACACGAGCGCCATGGGCAGGGGTTCGTCGTCCGTGTTCACCACGGTGACGGTGACCGTCATGGTCTCGCAGGCGCCGCTGCCTCCGCATCCGACGAGCGGCAGCGCCGAGGTGAGGAGCAGCGCGGTCCAGGTCGTCCATCGGTTCATGGGTCCTCCAGGGGTGCCCCCGCACGAACTCGGACTAACCCAATTGTCCCCGGCTACCGCTCCAATGCGTCGTCGGGATCCGCGTGGAACCGAGTGACCTCGGCGAACAGGCGAGGCACGCTGCGGGAGGCCGGATCTCCGTCCACCAGCTCGAGGGGGCGCAGCGGAGGATGCCCAGCGCCCGGTCCCAGCTTGAGGCGTGTGACGCCCGGGGTCGCGACGAGCGCGAACTCTCCCTGCCCGTCGTGTCCCACGATGGACAGCTCCGATCCCCACTCGAACATGGCGGCGCACAGGGGCACGTCGGGCATGGGGATGGAGATGCCCGCGACGAGATCCACCTCGCGGTTCAGGTCCAGGGTGAACGAGCCGCCAGCGCACAGACGCACCCGCACCCGGTTCAGCTTCACGTGGGACGCCAGCAGGTCCTGGGCCAGACGATCCACGTGGACGCGGAGCTCGGGCATCGGGGCCTCTTCCTGGGCCAAGGCGACCCCTCCGACCGGGATCAGCGACAAGGCCGCGCCGGCAAGGATGCGGTTCAACATGAGTTCTCCTCCTGAATCCCCTCCTCGGTCTGGGTCCGTGCAGACGCGAGCGCGGTGACATTTGGAGACATGTGCTAGCGGCGGCGCCTACCTGCCCTCTTTCGCGCCATGGCCACGTAGGTCATGAGGTTCGGGATCTCGGCGTCGAGGCGCTCGGCGGCTTCGAGGTCCTGGAGCGCCTCGGGGTAGTTCTTCCGGTAGTAGTGGCACATACCGCGCCGGCAGAAGGCCATGGCGTGGCTCGGTAGAACCTCGAGGGCCACGTCGTAGTAGTCGATGGCGGCCACGTAGTCCTTTCGTGCGAAGTACAGGTCCCCCATGGCGACTCGGGGCTCGGGGTCGTCGGCTGCGAGCTCCTCGGCCACGGTGAAGTCGCTCATGGCCCGCGCGAAGTCACCCAGATCCAGGTACAGCCGCCCGCGGGCGATGTGGGCAGCCACGTGATCGGGGTTGGCGTCGATGACGTCGGAGTACAGGTCTGCGGCCCCGTACAGGTCTCCTCCGTTGGCCAAGGCCTGGGCATGGGCGTGCTTGGTCTCGAAGTCTTGGGCCAGCAGGGCGTGTCCGTTGGACTGCCACATCTCGCGGGGGCCGGGAGCCTGACCGTACACGGCACAGTAGACGAGCCACAGCCGCTCGTCGTCCTCGGTGACGCTGTTGGGGATGACGAGGCCTTGGGACAGGTAGGGTCCGAAGAGGCTCTCCTCCCAGGCCACGTGGAGGATGGGGACGAGTCGACGACCGGCTTCGCTGGCCTGCCGGAGCATGTCGAGCTCCCAGTTGGCCCACGGCTGGGCGAGCCAGCTCTCCGTGAGCCACACCACCACGTTCGGCGCCATGTTGAAGCCCGTGGGTACGGCCTGCTCCGGATGCACCTCGTGGCCGAGCTGCTCCTCCACCAGCCAAGGCGCGAGCCCGACCAACCTCAGGCGGTCGGCGAAGGCGCGGGCATCGGGACTGTCGGCGGGCGCATGGGTGAGGAAGAGGTCGAACGGGGCCCTGTCGTCGGACATTCTTTCTCCGGCGGGTCCATACTGCCTGACGCGCGTCCCACAGGGCAAGCCCGGCGCAGATGCGCCTCACTGCTGGGCGCGGATCACCCCTGAGATGGCCTCGGACAACTGGCTGGCCAACCCATCGAGGTCGCTCGAGGCCACCGAGATTTCCTTGGACAGCTCGGCGCCGTCGCGTTCTCCCTCGAGCCAGACCTGGGCGCGCCAGCCCGAGGAGTCGGAGGTGACGTAGTCTCCCGTGACCGTCCAGGCCCCGGGGAAGGCGTCGGCATCGATGAACATCAGCGGCGCACCTGGCTCGGAGGCCACGTCCCGCAGCGCTGCATCGATCTTGGCGCTCAGGCCGTGCTTGTCGCTGCGTCCGTCTAGGTCGAGATCGGTGCGAACCACCACCGGGCGAACACCCAGTGGTCGGATCCGGGCCTGGTCCTCGCGGTCGAGCTCTCCGAGGTGGAAGTCGTTGGCCCCCCGGCGGGGGAACGGGCGCTGCACGCCGCCCACGCCGTGCGCCAGCTCGGGGACCCTGTCCTCGGCATGGCGGAAGAGCTGGCTGACCATCACCTGGCCGTTGATCACCGCCGGCCCTGCGAAGGCCTCGAGGAGTGCATAGGTGAGCACCCCCTGGCCGTAGCGGCTGGCCTCGAAGGCCGCTCGATCGGCGGCTGCCCCGGCCAAGATCCATGCGCCGGTGCGCTCGCGCGCGCGGGCGTGGGCTCGCAGGGCGTCGGCGGACAAGGCCCGGCGGCGGGTGGACAATCGGTCGACGGCGGCCCCCGACTCGCAGGTGTCGAGGATCACCACCCGTCGGGCGGCAGGGCTGCGCAGCAGCCAGTCTTCCAGCTGGCTGCCCGAGATGGTGCGCTGAGCGCGCAGAGCGGGGTCGGTGACGTCGGCCATCGTGGCGGCGTCGGGCAGCAGGTAGAAGAAGTCGTCGGACTCGGCGTCGCGCTGTGACACCCCGTGGCCCGACAGGTAGATCACCAGCGTGTCGTCGGGGGCGCCAGCGCGAAGCTTGTCGAACGCGGCCTGCAGCCGGTCGAAGGTGGGGGCCTGAACGGGCTCGCCCGTGATCGGATGCACCGCGTCGGGGTCGGTGGCGAGCAGCGTGACGTGGGTGCGCTCCTCGCCGAAGCCGCGTTGGCCAGCGAGGGCCAACGCGCGCGCCATGCTCGCGGCGTCCCGAGCGGGGAACATCAGGTCCAGCCCGTCGCCGGTGTAGTCGCCGATGCCCACGACGATGGCCCACAGGTGGGGCTGCGCGGCCATGCTGCGTGTCTGGCTGCCGATGGCCACGTCGAGGCCGCGGCTCGCCACCCGGTCCGTGACGTCCGAGGCCCAGGCGCGAACCCGGTTGCCTCCTGCGTCGCTGTAGTAGGGCAGCTTCGACAGGTCCAGCTCGCAGGGAGACCCCAGCGCGAGCTTCTTGCACGTCGACGCCACCTCGTCGGAGATGTCGCTGCCGTTGAGCGACACGAACACCTTCCCGACGCCTCCTCCTCGCTGCGTCACCGTGAGCACGGCTCGCGACTCGCCCGGCTCGGGCGTCGTCAGCTGCACGTCGGGAGGGGGCTGGATCTCGTCGAGGGGAGGTACGGCGCGGATGGGCGTGTCGTCGCTGCCCCCGGTGAGGAGGTGTCGACCGAGCCCTGGCGTGTAGTAGAGGTCGCGCAGCTGGGACAGTCCGTAGGGCGCGTTGCCGATGATCCAGGCCAGGCCCTCCAGGTCGGGGCGGCTCGCGTCGTAGCGACCCGCGCTGTCCACCACCGCCCAGTCGCCTCCCTCGAAGCTCATCAGCGCGCCGATGGATGCGCCGGTCTGCGCGTCCCAGATCCGGACCGTGCCATCCCGTGCTCCGGTGAAGAGGAGGCGCCCGTCGGGGGAGTAAGCGGTGGCGAACACGTCCCCCACGTGCCCTCGGAGGGCCAGCAGCTGCTCGCCGGTCGAGGCGTCCAGCACATACGCTTCGTTGAGGGGCCCCGCGGTGGCCACACGGGAGCCGTCGGGGCTGAAGCGCGCCATCATGGCCTGGCCTCGGTACTCCGTCTCGAGCCGACTCAGGTGCCGACCGTCTGCCGCACTGGACAGCAGGGGCCGACTGTCCTGCTGGTCGCCGCTGACCGTGGCCAGCATCGAGCCGTCGGGAGAGAACTCGGCGTGGTTGTTGGGGCTGTTGTTTCCTCCGACCATCTCGAGGAGGATCTCGCCGGAGGCCACGTCGAACACGCGGCTGTGGTGGTCCCAGGAGGCCGTGACGATGCGGTCGCCGCTGGGTGAGAAGTCCACGTCGCGGATGGCGCCGCGGTGTCCCTCGAATCGACCGAGCTCCTCGCCCGTGGCGGCGTCCCACAGGATGGCCTGGTTGTCGGCTGCTCCCGTGACGACGGTGGCTCCGTCCGGCGAGAAGGCCATGGCAGCCACCAGCGCCTTCTCGTGGCCTCGGAGGGCGTGGAGCACTCGGCCCGTCGTCGCGTCGCGGAGCAACGCCTGACCGTTCGGGCCGCTGGTGGCGATCTGCGCGCCGTCCGGGGAGAACTCGGCGGTCAGCACGAGGCCGTCATGGTCCTCTCGGTGGAAGAGGGGGCTTCCCAGGGCTGCGTCCCACACGGTCACCGAGCCGTCCATCGATCCGACGACCAGCTGGTTGCCGCCGGGAGACACCCCGATCCGCATCACGGGGGCCGCTCGGGGACGGAGGTGGAAGGTGCGCTCGCCCGTCGCCAGGTCGTGGACGGAGGCCGTTCCGTCGCGGCTCACGGTGACCACCCGCGCGCTGTCGGGGGAGAAGGTGGCTCCGAGGAGCGGCTTGTCGTGCCCCTTCAGCGTGTGGCGTCGCTCGCCGGTGGTCAGGTCCAGCACGGCGGCCGAGGCGTCGTTGGCCGCTGCCACCAGGAAGTCGCCGTCGTCGGAGAACGCTGCGAACTGGAACTGGCCTCCCTCGAGGCTCGTGAGGTGGTGCAGCCGGTCGCCGCTGGCCACGTCCCACACGTCCACCGCCCCTCCGGACACGGTCGGATCGAGGGTGAACACCTTGGTGCTGTCTTCGTTGAAGCCTGCGACCCTCGCCCAGCGCTCGATCTGGAGGCGATGGGTGCGCTGACCCGTGGAGAGATCCCACAGCGAGGCCCGACTCTGCCCAGAGGTCAGCAACGTCGTGCCGTCGGGCGAGGTCTGCACCATGCTGAACTCGTGTGCTTCGAGCCGAGCGACGGGCTCGGGGGTTCCCTCGCGGAACCGCACCACAGCTCCCTTCCTGTCCACGGCCAGCACGTCCGCGCTGGCGCCAGCGAAGGCGAGGTGCATCCAGGACGACTCGGTCTTCGCGGGCACCGTCCAGAGCAGGCTACCGTCGGTCGCGCTCCAGACGTGCCCGCTCCGGTGGTTCTCCGGGGTTCCCAGGATCTGCTTGCCGTCTGCAGAGAAGTGGACGTCGTGGATGCGTTCGTCGGCCTCGATGCCCTTCAGATCGAAGAGCCGCTCCCCGGTCCGAGGCGACCAGACTGCCTGGGTGCCGTCTCGGGAGCTGGCCACCACCTTCGTGCCGTCCGGAGAGAGGTCCACGTCGTGCACCGGGCCCAGGGTGGGCAGGCGGATCAACAGGTTGTCGCTGCGACCGTCCCAGATCCCGATGGAGCCGTCCTCGCTGGCGGTGACGACGAAGTCGCCTCCGGGGGCGAAGATGGCCTCGACCACGGGCCGGGTGTGGCCGAGCTGCGGCATGAGGCGAGCCTCGAGCGTGGGCAAGGGCTCGTCGGCAGCGGGCGGCGGGAGCTTGCCCCCGCTACAGCCGATGGCCGTGAACAACGCCACGCAGGGATGAATCCAGCGAATCGACATGCGCCCCCTCTCCCGAGCCGGCTCGAAACATAGCAAGTTGCTCGCTTCGACTCGGTTGTAGGCGAGTTGGGCTCGACAGCTCTGGTGAGCTCAGGCCGACAGACCCGTGCTGCGCCCCTCGGCGATGAGCTTGGTGGCCAGGCCGTCGCTCGTCTCGAAGGACAGCACGTCCATCGGGCACACGTCGATGCAGATCCCACACTGGATGCAGGCCGTGTTCGAGTTGTCGAAGGGCTGGCTGTTCTTGGCGAAGGCCATCACGTCCACACCCACCTGGCAGTACTTGCTGCACTCCGTGCAGGTGATGCACTGGTCGTTGGCGACGATCTTGAGGCGCCCGTACCAGCCGGCGAGCAGCCCGTTGTAGGCCGCCAGCGGGCACCAGTAGCGGCACCACACCTTGCCCCCGAAGAACGGGTACACGGCGATGGGGATCACCGCCACGAGCCAGAAGTCCACGATGTAGTTGTAGGCGTACCACCAGACGTTGTCGCCGTGGGTGTCGTAGATGCCCACGAGCACGGCAGCGATCAGGAAGGCGGCTGCCCCCACCACGAGCCCCTGGAACTCCCAGGCGCGGCTGCGCGGGCCCTTGGCCGCCAGGTGGCGCCAGCGGTCTCCGAGGGTCTCGGCCAATCCTCCGCAGCCACACACCCAGGTGCAGAAGCGCTTGCCGTGGTTGCGCGACAGCAGCGGGATGGCCACGAAGGTGCCCAGCAATCCGAAGCCGATGAAGAAGGCCATCAGCCACAGCGGGTCGTCGTACCACCAGAAGTAGGTGTTGAAGAACAGCGGGAACGGCTGGTACAGCCCCCACGCGCGCCAGGCGTACTTCACGCCCACGGCGTGCACGCCGATCACGTTGACGATGAAGAAGAACGCCACCTGGAACCCGATCAGGGTGGCGAAGCGGTAGGTCTGGTACCGCGGATCCCGGGCCTTGCCGCGCCAACGGATCAGCGCCTCGTAGCCGAAGCCGCCCATGACGAGGGTGTACAGGCCGCTGTAGAGGAAGCCCTGCTGGAAGCCGCGGTCCGCGTGGAGCTGCTCGATCTGCTCGGCCGAGAACAGGAAGGAGAACGGCGCGAAGGCTGCAGAGAACAGCGTGCTCAGCCACAGATCGTAGGTCTGTACGGAGAGGAGCAGGTTGAAGGGGAACTCGGTGAGGCTGCCCTTGCCGAAGGACTTCAGCGAGTACAGCGAGTACACCGCCAGGAACACGGCGAGCAGCGTGGCGTAGCGCCCGATGGGCCAGTCGGTGTTGAGGCGGATCCCCACGTCGCGGAGGAAGCGGATGGGCAGCTCAGCGCCGATCATCTCGAAGGCGTGGTCGTACCGGACCTCACGGGGATCGCCATCACCTTCGATGGTGCAGGTCTGCGCTCCGAAGGCCGTCACCCTGGTGCCCAGCAAGATGGTGAGCTTGCCTTCGGCCTCGAGCTGTCGCACGGCGTCGATGTTGCGCTGCTTGGGGTAGGTGAACTCGGCGTCGATGGCCGACAGGGTCACGCGGTTGTGGCCTGGTGTGGCCAGGGCGATGGCCGCCTCGCAGGCCACGTCGCCAGCCCCCACGATCACGATGTCCTGGTCGGTGTGGTCGTCGGGGTCCAGCAGCTTGTGATGGATGCGCTCGGCGTGCTCTCGCTCGCCTGGCACGCCCAGCTTCCGTGGGTTGCCGGCCTTGCCGAGACACAGCAGCACGCGGCGGCACGGGTACTCGCCCTGGGGGGTCTGCACCACGAAGTCGTCCTCGCGGCCGCGGACGGCCGTGACGCGCTCCTGCTCGCGGATGTCCAGCCCCTCGCTGTCGCGGAGCGCACGCCACTTGTCGAGCAGCTCCTCCTTGGTGCACTCCTCGAACCACACACGGCTGCGCAGCCGAACGTCCTCGGGCTCGGCGAACAGCACCTTGCCCTTGGTCATGGTGACGAAGGTGTTGGCGAAGTGGGCGGCCTCCAAGGTGACCACCTTCAAGCCCAGATCCCTGGCGGCCACCGTGGCCGCCAGCCCCGACGAGCCAGATCCGATGATCACGATGTCGTACTGATCGTCGCGAGTGCCGGCCGCGCCCTTCAGCGTCGGCGCGATCCGCTGGATGGCGTCGTGGCCGGCGTTCAGGCCCAAGCGCACCAGGGGGGTGCCAGCGAGCTCCCCCACGGCGTAGATCCCGGGGACGTTGGTCTGGTCCCCTTCGTCCACCACGGGCAGCACCGGGTAGCTGGGCTGCAGGGGGCCCTTGTCGAGCAGGGCGCGCAGGGAGGGTCGGGTGATGGCGGACATGAGGTCTCCTCGAACCCGACGACGCACGAGGGGGCCCAAGGGTTACAGCGAGCTTCCACATGCGCGGCAAAGCGGACGATCTGGCTCCATCATACCGGCTCTGCTCGCACCGCGTGTTGGGAGGAGGGTGCCGTCGCCTTGGCCTCCGCCACCGCCTTGTACCGTTGAGCCGCGGTGTTGCAGAAGGGACAGACCGAGCCATCGTGCTCGTGGGCTGCGGGTGGCCCGGAGGCCTCGGCTGCGACCTTGGCCATCTCCTCGCGTGCGGCCGCCTCTCGGCGTGACGCGGATGCAGCGACCGCCTGATCCTGGCCCGAGGGATTGGCAGGGGCGAGGGCTGCGGCACGTACCTGGCGCATGCGCGCGATGGTCTCCTGTGGGGTGGCGCCGCCGCTGGTGTCGATGCTGACCTCGCCGCCCACGGCGTACTGCTTGCCGTCGGGACCGGTCTGGTAGCTGTAGCTTGGGGAGCCGGCGAGTCCACCTCCAGCGGAGGCATGGGCGGCTTCGTGGGCGCGGACCTCGGCGTCTCGAGCCGACAGCTCGGCCACGGCTGCTCGCTCCTCCGTGGACAGCTCGGTGGTGTGAGCCTCGGCCTCGGAAGAGCCGGGAGCGTCCGCCTGAGCGGGTGCCGAAGGCTCGGGCGCTGGATCTGGGACGGCTGCCGGCGCTGCGGGTGGAGGCACGAGGGGACGGGCAGAATTGGAGGGTCCTACTTGCATGGGGCCCTCCTCGGATCGTGCTGGTATTCGCTTTACGGTACGCGGATCAGTAGCCAGGGGTCAGGGGTTCTCGATGGTTACCGCTCGGCCGTACACCGCCTTGGTCCAGCCGTTGATGCGACCCTGGTTGTTGCCGATCTGAACACGGCCGCCCTGCAGTGCAGTGACCAGATGCAGGTACACGTTTCCCCCCACACGGCACAGCACGATGTTGTCTACCTGCAGATCGTCGACGGCCACCGGCTCGAGGGTGACGCGTGCCCCGGACATCACACGCGGGCGCATGGAGCCCCCGTGGGGACGAATCACCGCCGGCTGCCCCTCTCGGAGCAAGGCGATGGCGCGGTTGGCCCATCCCATGTGTCCTCCCTGTTACGGCCCTCGGCCTCCCACCTGATGTAAGACGCGGCGGGAGGTTCGATGAACATCTTCATGTTGGGTGCACTGGCGGTGGCACCGTCTGCCCACGCGCAGGACGAGGAGGCGGCCGAAGAGGTCTCCGTCGAGGACCGCATCGCGCGCGCCCTCGAGCTGCCGAACGTAGCCGAGTCGCTCCGACAGAAGGGAGTCGAGCCCGACCAGGTCGAAGGAGCCCTGCAGGCCGCCAAGGACCAGGGTATGCGTGCCGACGAGGCTGCCGAGGCGCTCGAGGAGACCGACAAGGCGGTCGAGGAGCACGGGTCCGTCGACAACTTCGGGACCTTCGTGCGTGGGTTGCTCGATCAGGGCCTGCGGGGGCGGGAGCTCGCTGCGGCCATCCGTGCGGAGCACCAGGCTCGCGGCAAGGGGCCCCGCAAGGGAATGAAGGGCAAGGTCCAGCGTGCGCAGGAGCGCTACGAGGCTGGCGAGAAGGGGCGCGACGGTAAGGTGGGCAAGGCCAATCGCCGCAAGGGTGGCAAGGCCGGGCAACGACGAGACGACGCGCGCCGTGATGGAGGTGACCGATGAGCATCGCTGCACTGTTCTTGCTGGCGGCGTGTGAGACGAACGTGGCTCCGGAGTCCGAGCCCGCTGCGGACGGGGGCGAGGCTGCGGCCGTCGAGGAGCCCACAGCCGAGGTGCCGGAGCAGATGGCCAGGGCCCTGGCGGATGCCGGCATGACGCTTCAGGACTTCGACGCCCTGATGTTCGAGATCGCGCAGAGCGGTGAGCTCTCTGCGGCCTTCGCGGCCGGCCGGAAGTAGGCAGACCCTAGTGGGCGGACCCGGAAGTTTCGGATGGACTCCCGAGCCAGCCCACTAGGGCAGGTTTCCTAGTGCCCGGGTCCTCGTGGCCCGGGCCAGCTCGTGCTCCAGCAGAGCGTCCACGGCCTGCTTTCGTGCACCCGCGAGGGAGGACTCCCGCACGAGGAGCTGGAACAGATCTCCGGCCCCCAGCGCGAAGCGCCGTCGCTCCAGCTCCACCACCTCGGTGGCGCGCTCCTGAGCCAGCTGCGTCCACGCCACGCGCTTCAGTGCTGTCTCGATGCGCACTCGCGCTGCGCGCACGTCGTTGCGAGCCCGATCTGCGGCAGCCCGACGGAGGGCTCGCAGGCGCTGCACCGTGGCGTCGGCCTGGGCGCGCTGGCCACGCTGACGCCGCATCATCGGGGCGATCGTCAGCTCGGCGCCGCCGAACAGCTCCGGCTCGGCCGAGGCGTCCACCGGTCGGATGAGCTCCGTCTTGAGGTTCAGTCCAGGGAGCATCCGATTCGTCGCTGCGCTGCGCTCGGTGCCTGCTGCCCTCAGGAGCGCGTCGGCCAGGCGCAGCTCGGGCCGCGCCGTGGCCAGCTCTTCATCGCTCTCGAGGGTGGGCAGGGGCAGCGACGTCTGCTCCAGGCGGGGAAGCTGTGTGCTGTCGGGGACCAGCGGCTGACCGTCGACGTCTCGGTACCACAGCGACAGCTCGAGGGCGGCGAGCTGGATGTCCTGCTCGGCGCGGGCCAGCGCATCGCGCCGCTGCAGGAGCACTCGCTCGTTGTCGAGCAGCGACAGCCGCGGGCGGGTTCCCTCCTCGACCTGTCGCGCGAGGGCTTGCTGTCGAGACTCCACCTGCTCCAACAGGGTCTGCTCCACGAGGGCCTTCTCCCCCTTGGCGACCCAGTCGAGGTAGGCACTCGCCGCGGCGAAGCGCACGTCGAGCGTGCGCTCTTGCAGCTTCGCCTCGGCCATGTCCACCCCCGCGCGAGCCACCAGGACGGCGACGCGCGCGTCCGAGAGCCCCAGACCGGAGAGCAGCGGGAGTGTGCCCGAGACGAACAGCTCGCCCCCCTGGGGTGTGATCCGGTCGCCGTCGTAGTCGGGGAAGTCGCCCAGACCCATGCGCCAGCCTCCGCGCACCTTCGGGCCCCACAGGGTGTCGGCGGACACGTCCAGCGCTGCCACCTGCCTGGGGTCCTTGCCGCCGTAGGCGCCCGCCATCGCGGAGGTTCGGGGATCGGTGTACCCCCGAGCCGCCAGGACCTTGGCGTTCGCCTCCACCTGGGAGGCCATCGCCGAGGCCACCTCGGGGACGCGCTCGTCCACGGAGGCCAGCACCTCCTGAAGGGTGAGGGGCGCGGCGGTTGCTGCGGCGAGGAGCCAGATCACTTCAGCTCCACCGGGGCGCGGGGCTTCTTGAAGGAGGGGAGCACCGACTTGGAGCCCGACTGCACGTTCGTCGGGTTGGGGGGGAAGCCGTTCAGGCGGCGCCACATCTCGTAGCCCCACGAGACCTGGCCGAAGAGGAACCAGCCCTTGGCGCGGACGCCCTGGCGGAGCCGCTGTGCGTCGGGCCACGGCGGGGCGTCGTCGGCGGGCACCACCACCACGCGGAAGCGGCCGCTGCCGTCGTCGGTGGCGTCCACGAAGGCTACCTGGCCTGCGTAGGTGCCGGCGTCTGCCCCCGGAAAGCCCACGAACTGCAGCGCAGGCCAGCCCTCGAAGAGGAGCCGCACCTCGGATCCCTCGGTGACCAGAGGCATGTCGTTGCCCAGCACCCACAGCTCCACGGCACGCGCCGTGGCATCGGGCACCAGCGTGAGGAGCGGGTCGCCGGCCTTGACCTGGGCACCGCCGGGGCCTCCGTACAGGCGGAGCACGGTGCCTGCACGGGGGGCTCGGACCAGCTGGGCCTGCTGTCGGTCCACCGCACCCTCCATGGAGAGCTGCTTCTGCTCCTGCTCCGCCAGCTTGGCCCGCGCTGACTGCAGGGAGGCGCGCGCCGATGCCACCTTGGCGTCTCCCGCGGCACCCGCCTTGTCGCGTGACGCTCGCGTCGCTGCGATCTCGCGGTCCAGCGCAAGCAGGTCCGCCTCGGCCTTGGCGACCTTGAGCCGGGCCACGTCCGCCTCCCGGCGCGACGAGATCCCGTCGTCGGCCAGGGTGGCGAGGCGGTCGGACTGCAGCCGCTCCACCTCGACCTCTGCCTCGACCCCCGTGCGCTTGCGCTGCAGGCCGGCGATCTTGGCCTGGATCTCGGCGACTTGCTGGTTGCGCTCCGCCTCGGCGGCCTCGAGAGCGATCTGGTAGGTGAGCAGCTGGTCGTCGAGGGTGTCGAGCTGGCGGGACCCCGCCTCGGCGGTGCGCTGCAGCCGGTCGAGTCGGATGGCGTCGTTGTCGGCGAGCTGCACCAGGGGGGTGCCCTGCTCGACCTGAGCGCCCTCCTTCACCAGCCACTCGGCGATCCGACCGTTGATGGTGGCCTCCACCACCTGCGTCCGCTCCTCTGGGGCGTAGGCGATGACCTTGCCCGTCCCCAGTCCGGCCTGCTGCCACGGCAGGAGTGCGGCCAGCAGGATCAACGTCGGCAGCAGTGTCGCCAGCGACACGGCAACCCACCGCAGCGGAGCAGGGGACTGGACGAGTCGAGCGGCGGGAAGGTCGTGGCGTCCCGACAGCCAGCGGTGCAGGCCAGCCGAGGTCCACGCACGGTCGTCGATGTTCACGAGCCTAGACATGGAGGCCCTCCTCGTCCAAGATCAGGGGGGTGTCGCTCGTGGAGGACGCCACACTGGGGTCGTCCGTCAAGATCAGCAGCGTGACGGGGGCATCGGGCCGACGAAGGCAGCGCGTGAGTCGCCTGCGATCCTCGCCCGTCAGCCCGTCGAGCACGCCATCCACCACCACGAGTCGTGGCATCCGCACGAGGGCACGTGCCAGCAGCACCGCTCGACGCTCCACCATGGTGAGGGCTCCTCCGTCGGGGAGAATCCAGGTGTCGAGGCCCTCGGGGAGCCCCTCGGCGCGGGAGCGGAGCCCCACGCGCTCCAGGGCTCGCCAGATGTCGTGCTCCGAGATGCCGGGCCGACCGAGGGTGATGTTGTCGCGGAGGCTGCTCGTGAGGATGTCGGCAGCGTTCACGCGCACCACGCCGTCGTAGCGAGCCGAGGGACGGCGCTGCTGCACGTCCACGCCGTCGTGGAGCACAGCGCCGGCGGTGGGTGCCCGCAGGCCGGTGACCAGCTCCGCCAGCGTGGACTTGCCCGTGCCCGGCGCGCCCAGCACCGTGGTGCTGGAGCCTCGCGCCAGCACGAGGCCCGTGGGCCGCATGCCCACGTGGTCGGGGTAGCGCACCTCGGCATCCACCAGACGCACCTCGAGGGGACCCGTGCCCTCCGCCATCAGCCCCGTGGGGCGCTCCACCGGCAGATCGAGCAGGCTGCCGAGCTTGTCGATGCCCGCGAGCAGGTCGTAGACCGTGTCGAGCTTGTCGGCGAACTTGGCGAACCCCAGCAGCGCGGTGGTCACGATGAACTCCGCCGCGACGAGCTGGCCGAGGGTGAGCTCTCCCTGGAGCACGAGGGCACCCGAGGCCACCAGGAGCACCGCGCTCATGAGCACCTGAAGCGACTGTGCGCCGAGGTACTGGCGCAGGAACACCCGGAAGTGGTCCTGGCGGGTGGCGAGCCACGCGCGGGTCAGCTCCTCTGCGCGTCGCTCCGCCAGCTCGCCGTGGTCCTGGCGGAGCACCAGGGGGTGGCGAGCCACCTCTTCGATCCAGGCCGCCACCGCGTACTTCGACTTGGACTCCTGCAGCGACGTGGCAGTGCCCCCGCGGCCCAGCACACCGATCACCGCAGCCATGCCCGCGAGGAGGAACAGGTCGAACAACAGCAGCCAGGGGTGGTAGACGGCGAGGAGTGCCACGGCCACACCCACCTGCAGGAGTGCCGTGAAGCCGTCCAGCAGCAGCGTGCCCGTGGCCTTCTGCAGCGTGAGCACGTCGAAGAAGCGGTTGGCCAGCTCGGGGCCCGACACGTCGTCGAGCGCCTCCGCCCGCACTCGCGACAGGCGCACGGACAGGTCTCCCACGGTCCGCACGAACAGCCGACGCTCCAGGACCTCCACCCCCACGCGCTGAAGCGACTGCAGGGAGGCGGCGAGCAGCAGGCACACGAACAGGGCGATGCCCAGGATCAGGATGGGCTGGAGCAGGGCGCCGAAGGCAAGCCAGTTGATCAGCACCTGGATGGCCAGGGGCGTGGCCAGGGCCAGCAGGCCCGCCACCAACCCGTAGACGATCACGATGGCCACGTCGCGCCGGTCCATCCACAGTAGGGCCGCGAGGCGGCGCATCGGTGACAGGCCCGCGTCGCTGGCCAAGGGAGCTGCTGGTAGGCGCGGCTGGAGCAAGGCGAAGGGCTGCTGCGTCACCTCCAGGGCGCGCTGGAAGGCACCCACCGACATCCAGCGGGAGCGCTTGCGGCTCGGAACGGCGGTCACCCGCACCCAGCCGGCGAACCGACCGTCCACCACCCAGTAGGTGCCGTCCGCCCCTCGGGACACCAACGGGAGGTCGGGGCGCGCCATGGCGGCCGCGTCGCGCGGGGAGGCGGAGATCCAGCGAAGGTCGAGCCCCAGCACCTCGCTGGCCGAGGCCAGGCGCTCCTGCCAGGGCGTGTCGGGCTCCGTGGAGGTCACCGCTGCCTGGATCCAGGGGTCGCGGCTGCCGAGCGCCATGCGGTCATCGAGCAGGAGCAGCAAATCGGAGAGATGGGCGCACGCCGCATACATGGGATCTCCAAGGGACATCGTGCGACTAACGATACACGAAACCAAAGTCATGTAAATCAGATCAGATATTTGCAGATCGGCTTTCGAAGCGGATCGTCGGGGAGTGCTTTGCGTCGTTCGGGAGCTATGGCACCTTCGAGCGACACAATGAACGAGATCCGTGTTGCTCGCGCAGCGCCTCGGGCGGTAGGGTACGAGTCCTCGCATTGCCTTCAGAGCAACAGGAGAGACAGATGCACCGCTCGATCCGATTCGCCATGCTGCTGGTATACGGTCCGTTCATGTTGGGTTGTATGGGGGATGGCCCCACTGACGAAGATGCGAGTTCTGATACAGGTTTCGTCGATGATGACAAAGATGGAGTGGCCGCAGACCTCGACTGCGACGATGCGGACGCCAGTCTCGGGGCCCGTGAAGAGGACGGCGACTGCGATGGCCTCGAGACCACGGAAGACTGTGACGATGCCGATCCGGCCTCCACGGCCGTGGCCGACGATGCCGACTGCGACGGGTCTCTGAGGGCGGAGGACTGCGACGACAAAGACCCATCCCTCGACGTGCACGATCTGGACGCGGACGGAGTGACCACCTGCGACGGCGACTGCGACGACGAGGATGCGGCCGTGCTTCCCGGTGCCATCGAGCTCCCAGGCAACGGGACGGACGAGAACTGCGACGAGGCCGACACCGCCAACCTCGTGCTCAACGAGCTGCAGTACGACCCGGCGGGTGGCACACCCGCGGCACCTGGGCTCGGGGGCGACGCCAACTACGACGGGATCCGGGAGAGCCAGGGCGACGAGTTCGTGGAGCTGGTCAACGTGGGTGACTTCACGGTGGACATCAGCGGGTTCCAGCTGTTCGATCAGGAGAACCTGGACGCCCGCGACGACAAGGGAGGGCCACCGAATCACGTGGTCGCAGCGGGTACGCTCCTCGGTCCGATGGAGGTGCTGGTGGTGTTCGGTGGGGGCACACCGGGGGTGGACGGCCGCAAGCTGCTGGCGGACGACAAGACCCCGAACCCGGACTTCGGCATGCCCACCTTCGACTTCGACGGTGCCATCGTGCAGACCTCCACCTTCGGGGAGCTCAACCTGAACAACGGTGGAGATGCGTTCTACCTGGAGGACAGCTTCGGCAACCCCGTGCTGGCGCAGGATCTGAAGGCGCTGCCGAACTACACCTCGGCTGCCGATCAGTCCTACACACGGGTCCCGGATCTGACGGGTGCCTTCGACCTGCACACGGCCACGGACGCCAAGGTCTTGTTCTCGCCCGGCACGCGGGCGGACGGCAGCGCGTTCTGAGGCGCGGCTGTATGATGCCGCCATGGCGCGATGGTCGACCCGACGGTGGGGCTGCATCGGGGTAGCGGGTGCCTTGCTGCTGCCCCTGCTGTCGTTGGTGGCGACGCCCGT
>JAHQVJ010000150.1 GCA_019634415.1 Myxococcales bacterium | reverse complement strand
CGATCGAACTCCACCAACTCCTCCGTGACCTCGCCTGGCGGGAAGGGTCCGAACCCCGTTCCCTGGCACACCCGCGTCGCCCCCACGCCCAGCGTGCCCTGCAGCGACGAGGTGGCCAGCGTCGACGACCACTGGGCGATGTCTCCGAAGCGCTCCCCGAGCACCTGCCACGCCTGATCCGCCGATGCCTCCATCTCGATGGTCCGACGCATCTCCATGGTCACCTCCTGCCCCAATCCTAGGGAGTCTCCACTGACCAAGCCATTCCCTCATCGGGCATGATGGGCCGCGGAGGCGGTATGCGGTTGACGTTGTGGGGCATCGTGGGGGCGGCCCTGGTGGGCTGCGGCCGGGACTGCGAGGTTCGCTTTGCAGATGCAGACGGAGACGGCTTCGGAGACCCAACCCAGGAGCTGCGGATCTGCGGCAGCGACCTGACGGGCACCGCCGCGAACGATCGCGACTGCGACGATGCCGACAGCAGCGTGCACCCCGACGCCGAGGAGCGCTGCAACGACCGCGACGACGACTGCGACAGTCTGTCGGACGACGACGACGACTCGCTACAGTCCGACGTACGCGCCTGGCCCGACGCAGACGGAGACGGCTTCGGCGATGCGCAGGTGATCGGCCGGAGCACCTGCGATCCTGGCGAGGGCGTCACCCAAGGAGGAGACTGCGACGACACCGATGCCGCCGCCTTCCCCGGCGCAGCCTTCGCCGAAGACCCGTCGCACTGCATGGTGGACGGCGACGGCGACGGCTGGGGCGACAGCACCCCCACGGCGGAAGGCCCCCTCCCCGGAACCGACTGCGACGACGCCGACGCACAGACCTACCCAGGCGCGTACGAGTTGTTCGGCAGCCGCGACCGGAACTGCGATGGCCAGGTGAACAACCGCATGGTGGAGGACTTCGGAGCCGACGGCCTCGATCCACACTTCCTGAACTTCGCCTTCGAGCCCGCCCAGCTCGGAACCCACCCGGTCACCGGCTCGCGCGCCGCCCGCTTCGAGCCCGGCACCTGGCTGTCCACCCGGGCCAGGTCCCTCGCCGACTGCGAGACGCCTCGCAGCCGGGCACAGCTGCTGCGCGTCGGCGACCGCGCCGACACGCGCGACCAGTTCCAGTGCGTGGCCAGTCCCCTCGGCGCTGCCATCACGACCCTCGACGCCGGAGCCATCGACGAGGCCGTGTTGCACTGGGAAGGCCCGGTGCCCCTCGTTCCCGGAATCGACAACCCCTCCACCGTGCACTGGGCCCTCCAGGATGCCGACGGCGACGAGGCCGTCTGGGTGGACGAGCTCGAGCTGATCTGCACGGGGCGAGACGACGACGGCGACGGCGTGGGGCACATCGAGGACTGCGCCCCCGCCGATCCGGCGCACTGGTCGGACTGCGGTCCGTGCCTCGACGACGACGGCGACGGCTACGGCGACGACTGCGACCTCGGGCCCGACTGCGACGACACCGACGCCACCCGCTCGCCGGGTGCTGTCGATCTCACCTTCGACGGCATCGACGACGACTGCGACGGCGAGGATGGTCCCGGGCTGTACGAAGACGTCGAGGCGGGTGCGCTGGATCCGGCTCGCTGGCCCGAGGTGAGCGGCGTCACGCTGGTCTCCGACGTGCCCCTGGACGGCGCCTGGTCCATTCGGTTGGTGGACACAGCCTCGCTGACCAGCACCGCCATCGACACCACCGCCTGCATGGCGCTGGAGTGGTCGCTCCAGGTGGGCCAGGAGCTGGGCGGCACCTCCATCGAGCCGCTGGAGCTGTCGTGGTTCGACGGGGTGGACTGGGTGCGGCTGGTGGACGTGCCGTGGCACGGAGACGGTCGCGTGGATCTGGTCACGGGTGTGCTCACCGATCCGCTGGCCTTCGGACCCGACTTCGCCGTGCGCATCGAGCATCCGCAGGCCACCCCCTCCCGAGTCTTCACCATCGACGATCTGGCGGTGGGCTGCGGCGACGGCGATCCCGTGCCCACCCGCTACGACTGCGCCCCCTTCGATCCCGCCCACTGGGACGACTGTGCGCTGTGCATCAGTGCCGACGGCGACGACTACGGCGAGGGCTGCAACCTCGGCTCCGACTGCGACGACACCGATGCCTCGGTGTACCCCTTCGCCCCCGATCCACTGGACGGATCCGACACGGACTGCAACGGCGCAGACGGGCCGGGCTTCCTCGACGACTTCGAGCACCCTGGCCTGCCGATGGCGCTGGTGGAGCGCACCGGCGAGTGGGCGATCAACGACGAGGAGGTGTTCGGCGGCGCCCACGCGCTGAACCTGGGCGGTGCCGGCGCCACGCTGACCTCGCGCACCGTGGACATGGGAGCATGCGACACGGTCCGGATCACCATGGAGGCGCGACGCGGCCCCGAGAAGCCGGATCAAGGCGACGATCTGCTGGTGGAGTGGTGGAACGGCACCGCCTGGCGCGAGGCGCTGCGGTTGCTGGGAGAGCAACGAATCGACGCCGACTTTCAGCACCACGATGCCCTGATCACCGACCCCGACGCCGCGACGAAGAGCTTCGCGCTGCGGCTGACGACCACCGGAGGCAGAGCCACCACCGTGCCGCAAGCCGACGGCGGACCCCAGTGGGACGACTTCTTCGTGGACGATCTGTGGCTGGGGTGTGGCCCCGCCGACGCAGACGGTGACGGCGTGGTGGAGGGAGTAGACTGCGACGATGCCGATGCCGACCACTGGAGCGACTGCGGGATCTGCGTAGACGCCGACGGCGACGAGCGCGGGCTGGGCTGTGACCGCGGCGAGGACTGCGACGAGTCCGATCCGGCGGTGTACCGAGGCGCCCCCGACACCCCCGGCGACGGCGTGGACACCTCCTGCGACGGTGAAGACGGCACGGTGTTCTTCGACGACGTGGCCCCAGCCACCCCCGACGAGTGGCAGAACGTCGACGGGCTCTACCGCTACGCGCCCACGCAGACCTTGGGTGTGGGTACGCTGCAGTCGGCCGACACACCGTTCCTCGACACGTCGGGCTGCACGGACATCGTCTGGTCGCTGCGGCACCTGGGATCGGCCGACACCTTGGGGCTACAGCTGCGCTGGTTCGACGGCGCACGCTGGCACGCCATCCTCCCCGAGCCGCCCGATGCCGTGTTCGCCTACAGCTGGAGCCACTGGTCGGGCCAGCTTCCCCCCGAGGCCGCCACGCCCGACTTCCGCCTCGGTCTGCACGACAGCACCACCGCACGACAGCTCGACGACGTGTACGTGGGCTGCGCCCTGCCCGACGCAGACGCAGACGGCGTGCCCGACGCCGCAGACTGCGACGACGACGACGACCGCCACGCCTTCGACTGCAGCACCTGCGTCGACAAGGACGACGACGGCACGGGCGTCGGCTGCGACGCTGGCAGCGACTGCGACGATGCCGACCCCACGAGCACCGGCTGCCGGCCCGGCACCACCGCCGACTGGTACGACGACTTCGATCAGGGCCTCGTCGACGACACCTTCTGGGACGACGCCCCCGAGCCCGCTGCCGATCCGCGCGCCGCCAACGGCTGGATCGTGCAGGGATCCGCCACCACGCTCGAGGTGGACACCTCCGCCTGCGCCGACGTCACCTGGTTCGTGCGCACCGCACGCGGGGACTGGGCCGGCCGCGGGCGAGCAACCACCACAGCGACGCTGTCCTGGTCCGACGGCACCAGCGACACCCAGGTGCTGCAGATCGACGGCGAGGGGCGCCTCGATCCGATCGCAGCCACCTGGTGGGGCACCGTGACCGATCCCGCAGCACTCACGCCCACCTTCCACCTCAGCTGGGAGGGCACGAGCCAGCACCCGCTCGACGCCGTCGGCTTCGGCTGCACGGGCCCCGACACCGACGGAGACGGCGTGCCGTCGGGGGTGGACTGCGACGACGACGACGACCGCCACGCCACCGACTGCCTGGCCTGCGTCGACGCGGACGACGACGGCTACGGGCTGTACTGCGACCTCGGATCCGACTGCGACGACGACGACGACCAGCGCCACCCGGGCCTCACCGACCCTGCGGGGGACGGCTCGGACACCGACTGCTCGGGCGTCGACGGCCCCGGCTTGGTCGACGACTTCGAGCTCGGCGTGCTGCAGTCCAACCGCTGGCCGGATCTCCCGAGCGACGCCTCACTTTGGGGCGCGCCCGGCAGCTACGCGCTTCGCTTCACCACGTCGGTGCAGACCGCGCCCATCGACACCAGCAGCTGCACGACCGTCGCCTTCGGCTACCGCGTGCGCACCTTCGGCCAGCTGTCCGTGTCGTCCTTCGACGGCGCCGACTGGGTGGTACAGCAGGTGCACCGCGGCAGCACCAACTTCGCCTTCCGCTCGGAGCAGGGCCTGATCACGGGCCCCGAGGCCCGCGCCACCAACTTGTCGCTACGCTTCGAGGCCCTTGGCGCCGAGGTCGTGCTCGACGACGTCGAGATCCGCTGCGGCAGCGGCGACATCGACGGCGACGGCATCGACGGCGCCTTCGACTGCGACGACGCCGACGCGCTGCACTGGGCCGACTGCGGCGTCTGCAGCGACACCGACGGCGACGGCTACGGGATCGACTGCGATCTCGGTGCCGACTGCGCCCCCTTCGACGCCACCGTGCACCCGGGCGCACCAGACCCCTACGGCGACGGCGTGGACGCCGACTGCGACGGCGTGGACGGCCCCAGCGTGAGCGACGACTTCGACAGCGGCGAGGTGAGCACGACGGCCTGGGCGGAGCACGATCTGTTCGTGTTCTGGAACGACTTCATGGACGAGGACGTCGAGGCCACCTTCGAGCACGGCACCGCCTACGGTCGCACCGCCCCCATCGACGCCTCCACCTGCCCTGCCGTGAGCGTGCAGCTCGCGTTGAGATCCTTCGAGTGGTCGCCTCCCGCCATCGGAAGCGACGTCGAGGTCCGCTTCTTCGACGGCAGCGACTGGACGCTGGCCCGCACCCTCCCAGGGGACGGGCTGCACCGAGGGGTGCAGCGCCACGCCATCGTCATCGACGATCCCGCAGCGCTGCACGCATCCACCCAGATCGAGATCACCAGCCGCGACCAGCCATACGCCTACCGGTACCTCGACGACGTCTGGGTAGGCTGCACCGACGTCGACGCCGATGCAGACGGATTCGCTCCTCCCTTCGACTGCGACGACACCGATCCGGGCCACTGGGGCGACTGCGGCCTGTGCGTCGACGCCGACGGCGATGGCTACGGAGCCGACTGCGACCTCGGCGACGACTGCGACGACGCCGACGCCGCCATGCACCCTGGCGCACCCGACCCCTTCGGCGACGACCTGGACGACGACTGCAGCAACGCCGACGGCCCCTCCCTCGCCGACGACTTCGACGAGGTCGTCGCCAGCCGCCAGGTGTGGGCCGCCGCTCAGGGCGTCCGCAACCCGTTCGTGACCGCCGACGCGCTCACCTTCAGCGGCACGGGGGACTTCATCGAGACGGTGCCCGTCGACACCAGCCTCTGCCCCGCGGTGCTCTGGGCCCTGTCGCTCGACGCCGACGGCGGCGACACCCTCGACGTCTTCTGGGACGACGGCCTCACCTGGGTTCCGTCCGAGTCGTTCACGCTCGATGGCACCACCGTCTTCGGCCTCGTCGACGATCCGGCAGCACTGCACCCCGACTTCGCGCTGCGGCTGGAGTCCACCATCGTCCACCTGTGGGTCACCATCGACGACTTCGAGCTGCTTTGCGTCGACGTCGACGTGGACGGCGACGGGCTGCCGCCCCAGCTCGACTGCGACGATGCCGACGCCGACCACTGGGGCGACTGCGGCCTGTGCATCGACGCCGACGGCGACGGCTTCGGCGATCGCTGCGACCTGGGCGATGACTGCGACGACGCCGACGACACCATCTACCCCGGCGCCATCGACGCCCTCGGAGACGGCCTCGACGCCGACTGCTCCGGGCTCGACGGCGAGGGGGAGCTCGAGGGCTTCGAGGATCCCGGCAGCGCCGCCGCCTGGCTGGTGGGCGACGCCGCCATCACCGACGCCTTCGCCAGCGGCGGTCTGTACGCCCTACAGCTGTCCGGGGACTGGGGCGAGGCCACGCTGCCCGCCACCGACACCACCGGCTGCACCGCGGTGGACTGGGCGCTGCAGCTCATGCGCGGCCCCGAGGCCCCCGATCCCGCCGACTCCCTCACCCTCGCCTACGACGACGGCATCGACTGGATCGACACCGCCACCTTCGCGGGCGACGGCACCGACGACCCCGACTTCGTGCTGCACACCGGTACCATCACCGACCCCGCCGCCATGCATGCCGACTTCCGGCTGCGGCTCACCAGCGATGGCGCCGACCAGCTCGACGACTTCTACGTCGATCAGATCAACTGGGTGTGCCGCTGACCGCCCGGAAGCCTGCTCGCAGCAGGTGCCCCACCAGCAACAACCCCAGGCCCGCCGCCCAGAAGGTGGGCTGCACGAACAGCGCGAGCGACAGGCAGCCCGACAGCCCCAGCCACGACACCCCGCGGGGGTACAGCCGGTGCTCCGGCGCCAGCCGCAGGGCCGAGAGGTTGGTGAAGGCGTAGTACACCAGCACCGTGAAGGCCGAGAACGACCAGGTGGTGCGCACGTCCCCCAGCAAGGCCAGCGCCGCCACCCCCGCTCCGGTGGCCACCACCGCCACCGTCGGTGCAGTGCCCCCCTCGCTCACGCGACCGAACGCTGCCGGCACGTCGCCGCGGCGTCCCATCGCCAGCAGCACCCGCGACAGACCCAGGATCAGGTTCAGCAGCACCCCCGCCATGGCCGTGCACGCCGCCACCGCCAGCACCGTCGCCAGCCACGGCGTCTCCATCGCCAGCGCCACCTGCTGCAGCGGCGCGGCACTGCGATGCGTGGCCGCCGCGAAGCCCTCGGCGCCGAGCACCCACAGCGCGGCCCCCGCCACGCCCACATAGAGCAGCAGCACCACGATCAGCGCCGCCACGATGGCTCGCGGGATCGTGCGGCGCGGCTCCACCACCTCCTCCCCCAGCGTGGCGATGCGGCCGTAGCCGGTGTAGGCCACGAACATCAGGGCGGTGGCCTGCAGCACGTCCGTGACCGGCGGCAGGTTGCCCAGGGAGGGCACCGAGGCCGCCCCCGGCGCGTGGCCCGCGCTCACCGCCACCAGCGCCCCCAGACCCGCCAGGGTCACACTGACCACCACTGCGTTCACCACGTTGGTGCGGCGGATCCCGCTCAGCACCAGCCCCGTGAGTGCGGCGATGGTGCCCACCGCCAGCGGCACCCGCCAGGGGGCAGGCCCATCGAGCAGCGCCAGCACGTAGCCGGCGAAGCCCAGGCCCGCGGTGGCCGCAGACGCCCCCTTGGCCGTCAGGAACATCCACCCCGCGGTGAAGCCCGACAGCGGGCCCAGGGTGCGGTTGGCGTACTCGTAGGTGCCCCCGCTCACCGGAAAGGCCGCAGCGAGCTGCGCACTCGACAGGCCATTGCATGCGGCCAGCGCCGCAGCACCCAGAAGCGCCACCGGCAGCCACGCCCCCGCCAGGCCCGCCCCCAGCCCCAGGCTCACGAACACGCCCGTGCCAACGATGGAGCCCAGCCCCATCAGCACGGCGCCCGCGACCCCCACCTCACGCCTCAGTGCAGCGGACGACGGTTCCATGCGGCGGACCATACCGCGCTCCCCTCCGCCTCGACAGGTAGGATCAGCCGGTTGGCGTTCATGGCAGAAACACCCCCCACTCCCATCGAGCTCGAGCGACTCGCGGCGATGGCCTGCCCGCTGGCGGCGGTGGTCTCCGTAGACGGGGACGTGCATTGGCTCGGACCGGGCTGGGCGCTCCTGCGCGCTGCCGACGAGCCGACGCCCGAGGCCATCACCGCGCTGGTGCATCCATCGGACGTCGACGCCCTGCGAGCCGTCCTTGTCGAGGCGCCCACCCCCTCCATCGTCGTGCGAGGCCCCCCGTGGCTGCCCCACCTGCTGCGTTGGCAGATCACCCGAGGGGAGGACGGCCGACACTACGCGCAGATCAGCGACGTCCCAGCGCTCCTCGATCGCGCCCAGCAACGCTCCGACGCGCTCAGCGTGCTCCTGCGCAGCATCGTGCACGATCTGCGCGCCCCCCTCCGCGGCGTGACCGGCTTCGCCAGCCTCCTCCCCAGAGATCTCCCCGCCGACCTCCCGGAGGCCGCCAGCACCGATCTCGACCAGATCCGCTCCGGCGTGGACCGCATGACCAGCAGCCTCGACGCGCTGCACCAGCTCGCGACCGCCATCGTCACCGACGAGCCCGCGCAGATCGTCTCCCTCGACCAGGTGGCCCGTCAGGCGTGCGCACAGCTCGGTGAGGTCGAGCTTCCGCACATCGAGCTGCGGCCGCTTCCCACCGTGTGCGGGCGCCCCACCCTCCTCACGCGTGCAGTGCAGCAGCTCCTGCGCAACGCCGCGCAGTCCGGAGCGTCAAGGATCGAGCTCGACGCAGATGCGCCCGATCCCCAGGGTCGGGTCGCTGTGCGCGTGCGCGACGACGGCGCTGGATTCGATCCGGACCAACTCCAGCGCCTCGTGCGACCTCTACGCACGCTCACCGGGCCCCCCGACCCCTCCGTGGGCATGGGGATCGGGCTCGCCATCGTCCACGCCGTTGTCCTCGCCCACGCCGGCAGCCTCGACGCCACGCCCTCCCCCTCAGCCGGGGCCACCCTTCGGATGCACCTGCACGCCGTCTGAGGGCCGAGGCAACGAGATCGACACGCCGATCCGACCCCCCTCCGACAAGCTCGCTCCGATCTCGCCACCGAGTCGTCGAACGGCGCACCGCACCAGCGATGCCCCCAGGCTCCGCCCCTCGGCGACCGACCGCGCGAAGGCCTCCAGGGCTGACGGCTCCTGTCGTGCCTCCTGCCCCGGCTCCGTCACCGTGATCACGTCCCACGCTACATCCGCCCGCGACGTCACGCGCACCACGGGAGGGTGCGACGAGCCCGTGAGCACCTGCTCGAACAAGATGCGGACCACCTGCTCCAGCAGCACAGGATCGGAGGCCACCGTGGGAACCTCCAGCTTCGCCGTGGGGGGAGGCCACAGGCTCTCCAGATCCACCTCGCGCCACACCCGCTGGACCAGGGGTGCCAGAGCCGTGGGCACCACCTGAAGGCTGTGGGTCTGCACTCGGGCCAGGGCGCACAGCTCGTGATCCACCGTGGTGGCGAATCGGTCGAGTACCTCGTTGCTGTGCTGCAGCTCGAGGGTGAGACGGCGCACCTGCTCCCGCGCTGCGAAGAGCTTGTGCTCCAGCCGACGGATGGTGTTCGACTGAGCAGCCGTGCGAGTCCTCGACGTGGTGAGCTGCTCCTGCAGCCGGCGCACCTCCGCCCGATGGCCCGAGTCGCGGTCGCGGATCTCGATGTGCAGCGTCCAGCCACCCGTCTTCACCGAGCGGATGAAGCAGACCTCGTGCCGCCCCGTGCGAGCGTGGAAGATCCCCATGGAGAGCTGCGCGTGCTTGCCCTCCAGCACCACCCGCGTCCAGCGATCCGGCTCGGCGAGCATGGCGAGCCAGCCGTTGCCGACGGCCTGCTCCAGGGGCTGTCCCGTGAACAGCGACCATCCATAGGCCCGCACGAGGCCGCCCTCCCGATCCAGCGACAGCAGCAGCCAGGGGCACCGATCCAGAGACGGAGACAGCGGCACCTCGGGCGCCACAGGTCCCGCCGACGTGCCCTGTGGAACCGGCTCCCTGAGCCACCGCTCCAGCGGGGCCTGCAGCGTGTCGTTCGCCACCTCCCAAGGGTGCGTGGTCTCGGCGGTGTTCTGCGCAGGATGGGCCAGGAGCACGAAGCGCGCGTCGGGCTGGTTGCTCCTGAGCATCGGCAGCCACTGCACCGCATTGGCGGTGTGGAGCAGCACCAGCTGATGCGCGCCCGCCCGCAGCGCCCCCACCGCGTCCTCGGGGTTCGGCGCCACGTCCAGCATGGCCCCCAGGGCTTGCACCGCACGACGCACGGGTGCACCGTGAGGCCCCACGTACAGAACGCGGGCGGACTCGGGCGTCACAGGGCGTCGTCGATCGGCTGGAAGGCGATGACCATCGTGCGCTCGCGGGTGCCGGGTCGAGCCGACACGCGCAGTCGCGTCGACGAGCGCGTGGTCTCGAAGGTGCGCACGAGGCTGGTCCCCGCAGCCTCGTCCGACGAACGGCGCAGCATCGTCTCCAGCGTCTCGTAGTCGAGCATCACGTGGGGCTCCACCCCCAGCACCACCTTCGATGCTGCCGAGATCTCCACCGTGCGGGACTCCAGATCCAAGACCGCCACCCCCACCTTGGCGAGCTGCGCCGCCGCATCGTGCAGTGCTGCCTGGTCCGCCAGCTTTCGCTCGTAGGTCTTCGCGGCCGTCACGTCCGCCAGGATCATCAACAGCCCCACGGGCCCCACGTCGTGTTGATGACGGAGGATCGACACCTCCCACAACGTGCCAGCCTCGTCGGTGGCCGTGCGCACCGTGGCCGGTCCACCGCCCAGCACCATCGTCGCGTCGGCCTCCAGATCCGCGTAGTCGATCCGCCAGCGCAGATCTCGGAGGTGACGGCCCAGATCGTGGCTCACCAAAGGCACCACCCTGGTCGCCACCTCGTTGTAGCGGCGGATGGTGAGCTCGTGGTCCAGGAACACGGCTCCCATGTTGATCGAGCGGAGCAGATCGGCCAGGTCGTTCGACAGCTCCTCGAGCTGCTGGATCTTGGCCTGGTACTCCGCGTTCACGGTGTACAGCTCCTCGTTGACGGACTGCAGCTCCTCGTTGGTGCTCTGCAGCTCCTCGTTGCTCGCCACCAGCTCCTCGTTCGTGGCCTGCAGCTCCTCGTTGCTGGCCTCCAGGTCCTGCACCGCGGTCTGGAGGTGCTGTCGCGTGACGCCGAGCTCGGCCTCCAGCTGCCGAAGCCGATCCGACGAGGCCTCGTCCAGATCCATCCCCACGTCGCTCGCCGGGCGCTTCGCCTGGTCGAAGAACACCAGGAACCCGTGGTCCTCCTGCTCGGAGCGATCCACGGCGAACACGCGGATGTCCCCTGCCTCCCCCTTTCCGAGGGCCACGCCGGTCACCACCACGCCATCGGGCTCCTCCCGAGCGCGCCGGGCCGCGGACGTCACGAGCACGGACGCCGCGGGGGGCAGCATGCGCGTGAGGTTGGTGGACATGCGCCCCTGGGGCAGCGTGATGTAGGGCTGCACGTCCCCGAACACGTGCACGATCTCGAAGCGAGCGTCGGTGGCCACCCCTGGCGGCACGAAGCGCCCGAGGACCGATCGGTACATGTCCTCCATGGGTCCGCGCTGTGAGACGGGTCGCGGACGGGGCTTCGGCAGGCTCGGGGTGGGCAGTCGGGCTCTCGAGGCGCCCCCATGGCGCTCGTAGACCTTGTGCTGGTTCGATCGGACCTCGAAGTCCGTGGACAGATCCCCCATCGTCTCGCTGGCCCCGAGGAACAGCACACCCGACGGGACCAGCCCGAAGCAGATGCGGGACATCACCTGCTTCTGCGGCTCGGGCTTGAGGTAGATGAGCATGTTGCGACAGCTCACGAAGGCCAAGCGCGTGAAGGGCGCGTCCACCATCAGGTTGTGCACGGCGAACGTGATCCGCTCCCGGATGGTCCGCTTCACGCGGTAGCCCGTGTCCACCGGCTCGAAGTAGCGGTTGAGGAGCACCGGCTCGATCCCCGAGACCGCCTTCTCCGTGTACACCCCCTCGCTCGCCTGCCGAACGGCTTCTTCGCTCACGTCCGTCGCGAACAGCTTGTAGTCGGCTGGCTCCGAGGCCTCGCGGAAGGCCTCGTGCAGCAGGATCGCCAGCGAGTAGGCCTCCTCCCCCGTGGAGCACGCCGTCACCCAAGCCCGCATCGGACGCTCGCCGCACTCCCGAAGCAGCGTGGGGAGCACCTCGGACCGCAGGTAGGTCCAGGCCTCCGCGTCGCGGAAGAAGGAGGAGACGCCGATCAGCATCTCCAGCCGAAGCTGCCGCAGCTCCACGGGCTTGCTGGCGGTGAACGACAGGTACTCGGGCAAGCTGCCCTGACCCGTGATCTGGATGCGCCGCTGGATCCGACGCCGGACCGTGCTGTCCTTGTACTTGCTCAGATCGATCCCGGTGGCCTTCGTGAACGCCCGAATCAGCTCCTGCAACGCAGGCTCGGAGGCCGTCACGTCGCTGCCGGGTTCGGGACTCGAGCCCCGCATCAGCGTCTGCGCGATCTGGCCTGGTGTGCCCACGAAGTCCACCAGGCCCGTGGCCAGCGCTGCCAAGGGCATGCCGTCGAAGGTCGCGGAGTCGGCACTCTGGGCCAGCACCAGCCCGCCCGCCTGGCGGACCGTCACCAGCCCGCGGCTGCCGTCGCTGCCCGTGCCCGACAAGACCACCGCGGCACACCGGTCCCCCTGATCCATCGCCAGGGAGTGGAAGAACAGATCGATGGGCATGTGCAGCCGTGCCTCGGGATCCCGCTCGCGGAGGCACAGCACCCCCTCCCGCAGCTCGATGTCCTGCTTCGGCGGGAGCAGGTACACCGTGTCGGGCTCGGGTCGCTCGCCGTGCTCTGCGTCGCGCACCACCATGGAGGCACGGCGCCCCAGCAGCTGCGCCATCATGCTCTTGAAGTCCGGAGACAGGTGCTGCACCACCACGAAGGACACGCCCGACGTGGACGGCAGCTGCTCGAAGAGCTCCTGCAGCGCCTGCAGTCCACCAGCGCTGGCCCCTACCCCCACCACCAGGTGTTCCAGAGCGGGAACCTTGGACGGCTCGGGCGTGGCAGGGTCGATCGGAGAAAGGTCCATGTCATCCTTCGAGAGTCCAGGATTCTACCGTTCATCCATCTGTTCGAAAACTCGCGTTCGCGGCACGAAAGCCGTGATAGCATCTCGCCATGCCCAACGCCGCCCGCGAGCTCCACCTGCTCCTCGTGGAAGACGATCCGGTCGACCTACAGCTCATGCGACGCGCCCTGGAGGGCCAGCCGCTGACCCAGCTCGACGTCTGCGAGAGCGGGGAAGCGGCACTGTCGTACCTGCTCAGGCACCGACCCGATCTCGTCCTGCTGGACCTCAACCTCCCCGACGTGAGTGGGTACGAGGTCCTAAGCTGGCTCCGCAACTCGCCGGAGCACACCCACACGCCCGTGGTCGTGCTCTCGGCGGAGTCAGGCGACCAGGCGCGCACCCGCGCCATGGAGCTCGAGGCCACCACGTTCCTCACCAAGCCGGCACGCGGCGACGATCTGGTCGGAGTCGTGCGAGCGATCAACGAGTTCTGGCTGCACATGGTGATGTCCAGCCCCAGATGAACCAGCGGTCGGGCGCGGCCGATCAGCTGACCTCCTGCAGCACCACCAGGATCTGCTGCTGGTGGGTGGAGGCCTGGGTCACCCGCTGCGCGAAGGTCCGCAGCAGCACCTCGGATCCATCCGGCCGCACGTGCCGCCGCAGGGCATCCACGGGCAAGCCGTCTGCATCGTCGGAGACGTCCGTGAGTCCGGACTCGAGCAGCTCCCCGATCACGCCGAAGTCGTCACCCGCCTCGGCGCTCACGCCGAGCAGTGAGCGCGCCATGTCCGACAGCTTGGCCTGACGCTGGTCGGGATCCACCACCACCACGCCCACGCCGGCCAAGCCCACCGCCACCTCGTTGGCTGCCAGGTCTCCGATGCGATCCTGTTGGGCTCGCAGGATGGTGGCATCGTGGAACGTCACGATGACCCCTCCGTCGTGGGAGAGCTCTTCGAGGGGGCGGATGTGGATCCGCCAGTGGGTGTCCTCGTGGTCCACCAGCGTGTTCACGCGAGGCACGCCGCTGTCGAGCACCTGCAGGATGTGCTCCCGCAGCTCGGGGTAGTCCACCCGCATCGTGAAGTCGTCGAAGTGCCGTCCCAGATCTTGGGCCTTCAGCGGGATCAGACGGAGCACCGTGTCGTTGAAGCGTCGAACCCGCAGCTCTCCGTCCAGGAACAAGGCGCCCACGTCGATGGAGCGCAGCAGGTTCTCCAGATCCGTCGCCAGGTACTCGAGCTCCTCGATCTTCTCCTGGTACTCGGAGTTCACGCTGAAGAGCTCCTCGTTCACGGACTGCAGCTCCTCGTTCGTGCTCTGCAGCTCCTCGTTGCTCGCGATCAGCTCCTCGTTGGTGGCCTGTAGCTCTTCGTTGGCGGCCTCCAGATCTTCCACGGCCGTGCGCAGGTTCTCCCGCGTGACCAACAGCTCGTCCTCCAGGCGCGAGATCCGCTCCTTCGAGGCATCCGACAAGGTGACGTCCAGCGCGTGGTCATGCCCCTCGCCATCGTCGAGTTCGTGCGCCTCGAAGAACACCAGCAGACCTGGCTCGCTGTGGTCGACGGTCTTGCGCTGCGCCAGCAGGATCCGGATGTCGATCAGTTGCTCGCCCAGGGACACACCGGCCACCACCCCGGGCTCCTCGTTGGCTCGAACGCGCCGCGCCGCAGAGCTGACGAACACCGACACGGCTGGAGGCAACATGTTCAGGAGGTTGAGGTTGGCGTGGCCCTCCGGCAGCTTCAGATAGGGCGACACGTTGCCGAAGAAGTGCTCGATGTCGAAGGTGGCGTCCACGGCCACACCGGGTGGCACGTAGAACTCGGCGGCGGCCTTCATGTGACCCTTGGGACCACCGGGCCGCCGCAGGGCGATGGGTGTGGGGGGCTGCAGATGCAGCCCACTGCCGAACAAGGTCCCCAGCTCGCTGCTCGAGCCGCGCGCCCGGAAGATCTTCCACTTGAGGTTGAGGACCTCGAAGTAGCCCTTGCGGTTGCCGACGGTCTCGCTGGTCCCCAGCATCAGCACCCCACCTTCGTGCAGGCCGAAGTGCATGCGAGCCAGCACCGGACGCTGGGCCTCGGGGCGCAGGTAGATCAGCATGTTGCGGCAGGTGACCAACGCCAGCCGCGTGAAGGGAGGGTCCGTGATGGCGTTGTGCACGGCAAAGGTGATGCGGTCGCGCAGGAAGCGTCGCACCTGCCAGACCTCACCCACGTTCGTGAAGTACTTGTCGCGCAGCTCCGGAGGAACGCCCTTGATCCCCTCCGGGTCGTAGGTGCCCGCCATCGCCACCCGGATGGAGTCGGGGTTGGCGTCGGTCGCGAACACGCGCAGGGGCTCCTCCACACCCATCTCCGACATCACCTCCATGGTGAGCATGGCGAGGGTGTAGGCCTCCGCACCCGTCGAACAGCCCGTGACCCACATCCGGATCTCGCCGGGCCACTGAGTGACGATCTCGGGGAGCACGTGGGAGCGGAGCCAGGCCCACGCCTCGGTGTCGCGGAAGAACTCCGTCACCCCGATCAGCAGATCGGACGACAGCGCCTGCAGCTCCATCTCGTCGCTCTCGACGAGCTGGGCATAGACGTCCATGCTCTCGGACTCGGTGGCCTGCATGCGGCGCTGAATGCGCCGGACCAGCGTGCCCTCCTTGTACACGGACAGGTCCACTCGCGTCTGCTGCGCCACCATGCCGAAGATCTGCTTGAGCGGATGCGCATCCACGTTGGCCGGCACGGGTGCGGCATCGGCGGTGTACTCGTTGAGGTGCTCGGCAATGGCGAAGGAGGACATCACCATGTCGGCCACGCCCGTGGCCACGGCACTCCGCGGCATTCCGTCGAACCGAGCGGTCGAGGGATCCTGCACGATCACTCGCCCCCCTGCCGAGTGCACCGCACGCACGCCCGCGCTTCCGTCGGTGCCCGTTCCAGAGAGCACCACCGCCACGGCCAGATCCCCCTGCGCTGCAGCCAGGGAGTCGAGGAACAGATCGATGGGGTGGTGCACCCCACCTCCCGTGGATCGCTCCAGCAGCCGGATCGACGTACCCACGAGCTTGATGTCCTTGGTGGGCGGGATCAGGTACACCTGGCCGGGAGCCACCGACATGCCGTCCTCTGGGAGGAGCACCTCCAGTGAGGTGTGCCGACTCAAGATGTCGAGCATCATGCTCTTGAAGTCGGGAGACAGATGCTGGATGACGAAAAACGCCATCGCCACGTCTCGCCGCAAGCCGCTGAACAGGTCCTGCAGCGCCTCCAGCCCACCTGCCGAGGCACCGATCCCCACGACGGGAAAGGGCAGCGCAGGTGCGGATTGGGGGTCGGGCGGCCCGGGTACTTCAGACGGTTCCAGGTCTTCCATCGGACGGTATCCATTTTTGGCGAATGAGCACTCGTAACGGCGACACGCACCTGAAGCACCCTACCTCATACGGAAGAATGATGTGGGAACATGCTCCAGATCTCCGACCACGTTGACTCGCGTTCGAGCCCTTGGAATGCGAGCTTCTTTCCGAAGAGGTCACACCGAACGCGAGCCTGGCCTCATGCATACATCGAAGACCACTCGCAACTGTGGTACCAGGCCATTGACGTGCAAGCATCTAGACTATAAGGGCGCGCCAGCTACGTCGTCGCGCCTCTACGACGCCCTGGTGACGAAGCTCTAAAGGATTGGTCACTGCACCCGAATAAAGCCCTGGGAGAAGCGGAGCGCATGGAATGCTGCCAAACTCGCTAAGCGGCCATAACCATGGTTTCGCTGATGGTTTCAAGGTACTTCTAGCCGAATCCTCGGCCGACTACGCCTACGACGTGGTCGAGGCGCTGTCCCAGTCCCAGGATGTGTTCCACATCGAGCACCGAGAGGGCCTCGCCGACGCGCTGGAGGCCCTGGAGCAATCCTACTTCGACGTCGTCCTGCTCTCGGTGAGCTGCCTGTCCTCCTCGGTGGAGGGAGGGCTCCTCAGGATCGTGTCGCTCCGGCCGCAGGCCTCCGTGGTGCTGATCTGCGACGAGTACCAGCAGGAGACCGCGTTTGCTGGGGTTCGAGCTGGCGCCCACGACTACCTGGTACGTGGCAACGACGAATCGGACGTCATCCTACGCACGGTGCGCTCGGCACTCCAGCGCCACTCGTCCGCCACGCGGCTCCACTACATGGCGCATCACGACAGCCTCACGGGCCTGGCCAACCGCTCGCTGTTCGAGAAGTGCCTCCGCGACGCCATGGATCGACCCGATCCCGGACCTGGGGTCGTCTACCTGGACCTGGACGGCTTCAAGCCCATCAACGACACGCACGGCCACGATGCGGGCGACGAGGTGCTCCGCGTGGTGGCCCGCCGGCTCCGCAACGTCGTGCGCGGTCTGGACGTGGTGGCCCGCATCGGCGGCGACGAGTTCGCCGTCATGGTGGAGGGCATGCGGAGCATCGACGAGGGAGCCGAGATCGCCGAGCGCCTGCTACGGCGGGTGAGCGCCCCCATCGCATTCGGCGACCTCGAGCTGACCGTCGGGTGCAGCGCCGGCGTAGCGCTGGCGTGCCCCGAGGTGTCGAACCCCGAGTAGCTCGTGCAGTGCGCCGATCAGGCGATGTACCGAGCCAAGAACGCTGGCCGTGGGCGCGTTCGCGTGCACCGACCCGAGCACACCGACACGTCGACGCGCACCACCCCCAGCGTGACGAGCACGCTGCAGGGCGCGCTGGAGCGCGACGAGTACCGCCTGTACTTCCAGCCGCAGGTGGACGCCACCGGGTCGCTGTTCGGGGTGGAAGCGCTGCTGCGCTGGCAGTCGGGCTCCGAGCTCGTCGCTCCGGGCGACTTCATCCCGATGCTCGAAGAGAACGGCGCCATCGTCCAGGTCGGTCGGTGGGTGCTGCGCAGGGCCTTGGGCCAGCTCCGCCAGTGGTGGAGCCAAGGGGTGTCGGTGCCCAGGATGGCAGTGAACATCTCCCCCGTGCAGCTGGAGACCCCCGACCTGTGCGACGTGGTGACCGATGCCCTGCGGACCTTCGGCATTCCTCCCAGCGCCCTGGAGCTGGAGGTCACCGAGCGGGTGGTGATGTCGAACCACGCCGCTTGCTCCACGAACATCGAGCGCATCCGCGCCTCTGGCGTGCGCCTCGCCCTGGACGACTTCGGCACGGGCTACGCATCCCTTGCCTACCTGCACAGATACCCGATGGACACCCTCAAGGTGGACCAGAGTTTCGTGCAGGATGTTACGACGAATGCAAAGAGCGCATCCATCGTGGGCTCCATCATCGACCTCGGCAGGCGACTGAATCTCGTCACCATCGCCGAAGGGGTGGAAACCACGGCTCAGGCGGAGTTCCTTCGACGGGAGGGCTGCGCCGTGTTGCAGGGTTATTTGTACGACCGCCCTCGGCCAGGCAACGTTGCACCCTTGTCGGATACCACTCTCAACTCCCCAACGATCGCCTAGGGTACGTTCGTGCTGCAATCCCATCGTCGCCCTCCTGGCGTCTGCTTCGCTGATCCCTCCATCCTGCTCATCGAGTCCAACCCCCAGACCGCCTACGAGATCACCGACATGCTCGCGCAGTCCAACGACGCCTACACGGTGCGGATGGCCATGAACGTGCGAGACGGGTTCGCCACCATCGAGCTGGACGGCGTGGACGCCGTGGTCTACGACGCACAGTCCGCCGACGTACGCTCCGTGAGCCCCATGATCCGGGAGTTCCGCAACCGACTCCCCGACGCCGCGATCCTCATCCTGACCACCTGCACCCACGAGCAGTGGGCCGTGCAGGCCATGAACCACGGTGCCACCCAGGTGCTCGTCCGCAGCTACGACGACCTGCCCGACGTGGCACGCGCCGTAGGCGTGGCCTTGGAGCGTCGTCGCACGGCGAACGCGCTGTCCCTGCAGGCCTCTCGCGACAAGCTCACCCAGCTGGCCAACCGCCCCGCCTTGAGCCAGGCCGTCCAGCTCGCCTCGCGCGACTGCCTCGTGCGCAGCGGCCGATTCGCCGTGATGTTCGTGGACCTCGACGGCTTCAAGGGCATCAACGACACCCTCGGCCACGCGGGAGGCGACAGGGCGCTGTGCGAGGTCGCCAGGCGGCTGAAGGCCGAGATGCGCAGCGGCGACCTGGTGGCACGCATCGGTGGTGACGAGTTCGCGTTGCTCGTCAACGACGTCGGCCACCTGTGGCGCCCCCTCGAGATCGCCGAGCGCATCGTGGACGCCGTGAGGCGCCCCATGCTCCTGAGCGGCGTCGAGGTGCAGCTCGGCTGCCGGGTGGGCATCGCGCTGTATCCACAGTCCGGTCGCACGGAGTCGGAGCTGCTCAAGGCCGCCGACGCGGCCATGTACGCGGCCAAGGGGGGTGCGTCGGCCATCCGGGTGCACCTGCCCGACGGGGTGCCCCAGTGGCGCGGCCGAGTGCGAGAGAACGTGTCGATGGACACGCCCGCACCGCCTCCAGAGCGAGCGGCTTCGCCCAACTCTTGACGCTCCTCGGGAAGTGTCTACCCACTGAGTGTCCGATGCCTTCGAGGGTCGGACATTCACCCACATCCGACGCAGCCCCACGGGGAGCGTCCCCACCCTCGGTTTGCTTCTGGGAGGAACCGATGTCTCGATTCGACCTTACCCCTCTGTTCCGGACGTCCGTCGGCTTCGATCGCGTGTCCCGCTTGATGGACGCTGCGATGGAGCTCGAGCGCGACACCGTGCGCTACCCGCCCTACAACATCGTGAAGACGGGCGATCACGACTACGCCATCACCCTGGCCATGGCTGGGTTCTCCGAGGACGACATCGATCTGATGCTGGAGAACCGGGTGCTCACCGTGAAGGCGCAGCAGGCACAGTCCGACGACGAGGACGTGACCTACCTGCACCGCGGAATCGCCGCGCGCGCCTTCGAGCGCCGCTTCACGCTGGCCGAGCACATCCGGGTGGTGAATGCACGGCTCGACCGAGGCCTGCTCCACATCGAGCTGCGGCAGGAGGTCCCCGAGGCCCTCAAGCCGCGTCGCATCGAGGTGTCGAGCGGTCCGCGCGACGTGCTCGCCGCCAAGTAGTCCCGGCTACCGTGGCACGGCCCCGTCCCCCGTCCCGTCCAGCTCGGTGGCGAGGGTCGGGGCCAGTGCGAAGGTGTTGCTGGAGCCCAGCGCCGAGGCCACTCCGTAGCCGTCCACCTGCCAGCCTCCGTTGGTCAGCTGTGCACCGAGCGGCGTGTTGGCGAGGCCGGGGGGCACGCCCGCATCGAGCTTGACCAACGCCCCCTTGCCATGGGCTGCGCCCGCCCGTAGCCCCAGTGGAATGGAAGACAGCCCCGTGCCGTCCATGGCCATGATCTTCAGCCGGCGCAGCGCCAGCGGGATCGAGGCCAAGCCGGAGCCGTCCAGCTCGATCAGCGTGACCGTCACCGGCTCCCCGGACTCCGACGTCGTGCCCACCGAGCGCACGCTGCCGAGCCGACGCACGAGGGGAGGTGTGGCCACCACCCCGAAGGGGATGGAGGCCAGGCCCGAGCCCGTGTCCACGAAGCTGTAGCCTTCGGCGACCGAGCCGAGCTCGGCGTCCGTGGTGCTCACCCACGACCAGCCCAGCATGGCGTCGACCAGCTGCGCGTCGTCGAGCACCCCTCCCACCACGTCCTGCAGCGCGTCGTCGACGGTCATGGCGAGGCGAGGGCGAGAGATGCCGTACCACCCCTGTGGGATCCCCTCCACCGCGAAGGACCAGGCGAACTCCGTGGCCGCTCCCGTGCCGTCGGTGGCGGGGACCGCAGCCCCCTGCACCGTGCAAGATCCGTCGTAGGAGGTGAAGCATCGCTGAAGCGGATCGTCGTTGCCCCAGATGGACACGATGGGGCTCACCCCGGACACACGGCCGCCCATCTCGTCGAACACGGTGATCTTGGCCTTCGGCCGGATCTGGCTGCCGTCCTGTGCCAAGTAGGGCAGCACGGTCACGTGGTAGGTCGGGTGGACCGTGTACTCCCACGGGCCATAGATGAAGCCGTCGAGGTCGATCATCCCCGTGCCTCGACCCGAGTTCCAGTCGCCCCCGTTCTGGGTGTAGTACTGCAGCTCAGCGCGCATGTTCCGCGGCCACACGCCGGTCTGGAGCAGCCGAACGGCCAGGCCGCTCACCACCGCAGACGCCTGGCTGGTGCCTGCCATCAGCCAGTAGCCCACCTGATCGGGCGCGCCGGGGTCCACGGCCTCGGCCAGCAAGCCGTCCATCCAGCCGTCCCCGTTGGCGTCGCGGGTGATGTCGCCGCCAGGTGCCACGAGGTCCACGGCTCCCCCGAGGTTTCCGTACTCGGCCATCTCCTGATACATGCTGGAGGCAGGCCGGCTGGCGCCCACGGCGATCACCAGCGGAGAGGCGGCAGGCCAGGTCACATACCGGCTTCCTGCGTTGCCAGCGGCGGCCACCATCACGACTCCGGCGTCGTCTGCCGCCTGCAGCGCCTCCTGCAGGGCCGCCGAGGGTCGGTAGCCTTCGCCGAAGGACAGGCTCATGTTGATGACGTCCGCACCTTGCTCGACGGCGTGCCAGATCCCCTCCACGAGGTCGTACTCGTAGCCGCTGTTGTGCTGGTCGAGGACCTTGACGGGCATCAACGACGCCCGCGGGGCCGCCCCCCTCACCGCACCATCGGACGCGACGAGGGAGGCGATGTGGGTGCCGTGCTGGTGGTCGTCGTTGGCGTGGGGATCGTCGTTGACGAAATCGTAGGGCGCCACGATGGCGCTGCTCGCGAGGGAGGGGGCAGCGGTGTAGGCCACGCCGTACCGAGTGGCCGTCTCGTAGGCCACGCCCGAGTCGAGCACCGCCACCACGTAGGAGGTCAGGGAGCTAGGGCTCTGGGAGCTCTCCGAGGGAGGCTCCACCGAGGACAGGTGCCACTGGGCAAGGGAGCTGGAGCCCCCGTCACCATCGTCGTCGCTGCCGTGCATGCGGGCGTTCAGGGAGGTGGACGCCACCCGCAGATCGTCGGCCACGGCATCGAGCGCGTCGGCCTGCCCTTCCACGAGCGCATAGCCGGATCGGCCCACGGGTCGCACCAGGCGCAGGTCGTAGTCCGCGAGCAGGCCGTCGACGTCCATCGGATCGCTCAAGCGGACCATGCGCTGATCGTCGGCGAATCCGACGGCACCGAGGCGTCCTGCCACCGCCGACGGCGCCAAGGCCCCGGGCTCGTCCGGATCGAGGGGCGGGCTCACGTGGGAGAGGCCGGGGTCGAGCTCGGCTTGCAGAGCCAGCGGCCCCGCGTCGGTGCCGCCCCACCACAAGGCCACGGCCACGATCCCCAGCCCGACCAGCGCTCCACGAACCCGCTGCTTCATCTTCCCTCCGCCCAGCGACCGTCCGCCCAAACGTGAACGCACACTCGCTTGTGAGCCCCTCGGCCCACACACCAGGGAAGTTGAGCCACAGCAGCCCGGACGTAACGGTTACACCTCGCGCTCAGGACGCTGCGCCTCGACCGATAAGGGACCATGCAGTCCCACGGCAGCCCGCCCGCGCCAGACACCACCAACGCTCCCGGGGCCCACGCGGGCCGAGCCGTGGGGCGCTGGCGTCTCGTCGCCCTGCTCGGCTCGGGCGCGTTCGGGGAGACCTGGCGGGCGGTGGATCCCGACGGCCTACCCGCAGCGCTCAAGCTGCTGGACACCCCTCCAGGCAACGAGATGCGCGCGCTGTCTCGGGTGGTGCACCCCGCCGTGGTGGGGGTGCTCGATGCTGGCGGGGGCGCACGGCCCTACCTCGCGATGGAGTTCGTGCCGGGCCGACCGCTGAACGAGTGGACGGAGGTGGATCCCCAAGACGCCCTGTCGCTGGTGGCGGCGCTGCTGGATGCACTGGCGGCCGTCCATGGCGCTGGGCTGGCCCACGGCGACATCAAGCCGGCCAACGTGATGGTGCAGCCCACCCCGCAGGGCCCACGCCTCAAGCTGATCGACTTCGGCCTGGCGGGCGACACCCAAGGCGGCACGCTGGCCTGGGCGGCACCTGAGCGCCTGCTGGGCGGTCCCAGCTCCCCGGCGGCAGACGTGTACGCCGCTGGCCTGCTGCTGTGGACGCTGCTGCACGGTGACCTTCCCTTCGCCGAGCTCGAGCCCGGCGAGGCCCTGCTGCGTCGCCGGTCCGTGACGCCGGAGCCCACGGTGGGTCCCCGGTGGGTCCAGGAGCTCACTCGCCATCTGCTCCACCTCGATCCGGCACGCCGACCTACGGCAGCGGCCGCCGCCGACATCTTGGCGGCCCACGGCACGTCGCTGCCGCAGATCGGCGCCGAGCTGCTTCGTCGACGCTGTCGCTCGGTGCACGTGCCCCGCGACGCCGACGCAGCCATCGAGGCTTGGATCCACGACGGCGGCTCGCTGTCGGTGGTGGGAGACGCGGGCTCCGGACGCTCTCACCTGCTGCACCGTGCGCTGGTGGAGCTGTCGGCGCGAGGCCACACCTTCGTGCAGTTCGCACCGAGCGCGACGGCATGGGGCGCCGCCACGGCCGCGCTGCAGGATCCGCGGCTACCGGGAGAGCCAGTCGCCTTGCCGGATGTGCGCGACATGGCAGACCGAGCCTTCTCCACCGCGCGCCTGCTCCTGCGGCGCGCGAAGGGGCCGCTGCGGGTGTTGGTGGACCACCTGGAGGACCTGGATCCGGGAAGCCAGCGCGTGCTGGAGCTGGTGGCCAACGATCCTTCGTGCGACGTCTTCGTGACGGGCTCGGAGCCACCCAGCTTCGCCACCCACACGGTGACGCTGAAGCCCTGGGACGGCCCCTGCATCCAGCAGCTGGTGGAGCAACTCCTCGGCTCCGACGTCACCGATCTCACGGCGCTGGTGGAGCACGTGGTGGCGGCATCGGGGGGGGTGGCTCGCCTGGCGGTGGAGTCCATCCTGGACGCCGTCGCCGCGGGAGCGGTGGTCCACAAGGCGAGGCGCTGGCTGGAGGATCGAGACCAGCTGCACGCCCTGCCGCCACCCTCGGCTCACACCACCCACGATCTGTCCGGGCTGACGCCGGCCGAGCGGCGGGTGGGGGCGATGGCCGCCTGCGTCGACCGACCTGTGGCCTTCACGACGCTGAGGCAGCTGGTGGGGGCGTCCACCGAGCAGATCCAGGCCGCCCTGGAGGCGCTGGTGGTGCGCGGCCTGGTGCGAACGGACGGTCGAGAGGTGCGCGTGACCTCGCGGGCCGCGGCCACGGCCATGCGAGACGCATTCGGAGACGCCCAGACACTGCACGCGACCATCGTGGCGCAATGGCCCGACCCCACGCCCTCCGCACGCCTCGGATGGCACCTCGCCGGAGCACGGGACGTCGAGGGCATCGAGAAGCTGGGCCCGGGCTGCCTGCTCGATGCCCTAGCGCGGGACGGAGCCGAAGCCGCGCGGCTGTCCGACGCCCTGTGGTCCGTGACCCAGACGGCGACGCTGGCCGCCCTTCGCATCGACGCGCTGGTGGCTGGCGGCCGCAGCAACGACGCGGTGGCGTTCTCCGACGACCTGGCGTGGAATCCGGAGCTCGTCACGCTACCGGTGCTGGTGGCCTCGGCACGGGCGCTGCATGCCCGCGAGGCGTTCGAAGAGGCCTTGTCGATGGTGCAGCAGGCCAAGGAGCTCACCTCCGAGGTGTGGCTGCCTCTGGTGGAGGTGGAGACCCAAGCGCGCTTCCGCCTCGACGATCACGCAGCCGCGCTCGCCCTCGCTCGGCAGGCCACCGCAGGGCGAGCCCCTGCAGATCCGGAGCTGCTGGGCGTGTGGCTCCGACTGAAGGGGATCGAAGCTCAGGCCACCCACGCCCTGGGCGAGCTCGACGACGCCATCGCGCTGCTGGAGGCGCTGCCGGCCGATCTCGGCGAGGGGCTCGCCGCACGCGGCCTGGTGAACGCGATGCTGGGCCGGCTACTGTGGCACGCCAAGCGCTACCGCGAGGCGGCCGACGTCATGGCGCAGGTGGCGAAGCTGTCGGGCGGCCTGGGCGCCCTCGATCGCGCTCGGCTGGCCAACAACGCAGCACTCGCGAGCTTCCAGGTGGGGGATCCCGCCTCCGCGGTGGCGCAGTGGGAGCGCGCCCGCCTGCTGTTCGAGCGCCTGGGTGCCCAGCACAGTCAGGTCGCCGTGCAGGTGAACCTGTGCGTGGGCTACGCCGAGATGGGGCGCTGGGAGCGTGCGCGGCTGGCGGGTCAGTGGGCCATGGAGCACGCCCGCATCCTCGACGATGCTGCCCACGAGGCCATGGCCGCTGGCAACCTCGGAGACGTGCACCGGATCCAGGGCGCCTACGACGACGCCGAGCGGCTCTACGCCTGCTCCGTGCGGGCGGCGCGCTCCTCGAACCTGACCGGCGAGTGCGCAGAGGGCTTGCGACGCCTCGCGCAGCTGTCGGTGGAGCGTGGGGACCCGCGCGCCGCGAAGCGCTGCGAGGAGGCCGAGCGCTACGGCCGAGACGTGGGGGCGCCCCTGGACGCCGCCCTGGCCGCCGCGATGCGCGGCATCCTGCACGCCCGCGATCAAGACGTGGCCTCCGCCACCTCGGCGCTGGCCCGCTCCCGGGCCCTGCTGATGGACGGCGGCGGCGCGCGCAACCTCGCTGAGTGGCGGCTGTGCTCGGCGCTGGTCAACGAAGCCCTGGGGCGCACCGAGCGAGCGGTGACGGAGCTGGCGCGGGTGGTGCTCTACGCCGACGAGGTGGGCAGCGTGCAGCTGCGTCACCGCGCCGACGCCGTGGCCCAGCGGGTGGAGGGCGGCAAGCTGCGCGCCAACGGCGACCGCGAGGACGTGATCCTGGACCTGGCGGTGCAGGTGGCCCGCGAGCAAGATCTGCAGAGCGTGCTGAAGACCATCGCCGAGGGTGCCTTGGCCCTCACGGAGGCCGATCGCGCCTTCGTGCTGCAGAGCAACCCCGACGTGGTGGCGGCGCAGGCCATCCGACCCGGCGGCGACACCGCCCCGCCCTCGTGGACCATCGCCCACCGCTCCATCGCCGAGGGCCGCGACGTCATCGTGGCCGACCTGGGGGACCGCCCCGATCTCCTCGCCTCCACCAGCGTGATGACCCTCGATCTGCGCTCGGTGATGTGCGTGCCCCTGGTGCGCGGCAGCGACGTGCTGGGGGCGCTGTACGTCGACAGCGGCCAGGCCGGCGAGCAGGAGCTGCTCGAGGTGGGCCGCTACCTGCGGGCGCTAGCCGGCTACGCCGCCATCGCCATCACCAACGCCGATCGCGTGGCCGCCCACGACCGACGCATCGAGGACGCAGCGGGGTTGGCTCACGACATGCGCAACCTCGCGCTGGTGCTCACCAGCCTGGCCGAGGACGCTCGGGAGCACCCCGCTGGGGTGGGCCCCGAGATGCTGGGTCACGTGGAGCGGGTGGGTCACCAACTGGTGCGCATGACCGACCAGTTCCTGCGACCCGAGGAGCAGGTGGCGGAGCCGGTGGACGTGGTGGAGCTGGTGCGCCAGCTGGAGAGCGTGGTGCGCCACCAGGCGGAGCGCCGGCAGGTGGAGCTCGTGATCGACGCGGTGCCCGAGGCCATCGTGATGGCCGTGCCCGACAGCCTCAGGCGTGCATTGTTCAACCTCACGCTGAACGCCTTCAAGTACTGCGGAGACACGGGGCGCGTGGACGTGGTGGTGGGCCGCACCCGGGAGTGGGTGGTGATCTCGGTGCAGGACACGGGGCCCGGCATCCCTCCCGACGTGGTGCCCTACGTCTTCGACTTCCGGCGCCAGGGTCGCGAGGCCCGCGAGGGCTACGGGATCGGACTGTCCGTGGCGGCGCGGGTGGTGATGGACGCGGGTGGCACCATCCAGGCCGCCAACCACCCCGACGGGGGCGCGGTGTTCACGGTGGAGCTGCCCCTGGTGGACACGGTCATCGACGTGTGAAGCGGTCGGGTGCGTAGGGAGCGGGATCGACGTGCGGGGGCGCACCGGCGATCAGCTCCGCGAGGGCCTGGCCGAGGGCTCCGGGATCCACGTGGGCGTCGAGCTGCGCGAGGATGGCACCGGCACAGCGATCCCGCAGCTGCGGCTGCTCCCGCCGCAAGGTGGCGGCGCTCCACACGTCGAAGGCGACGCCGAGCTCCTGCTGCATCTGCTCGTGGCTGGCGGTGTCGGCGGCGAGGTTGCCGGGCTCGCGGAACACGGTGAGCAGCCCCTGGGTGCCCAGGGCGAAGG
>JAHQVJ010000149.1 GCA_019634415.1 Myxococcales bacterium | reverse complement strand
CGCTGGGCGAGTACGCCACCACCCTCCTCGGAGGTCTGCACGACGGCACCGTTGTTTGGTCGCGCACCCTACAAGGCACGACGCAAGCGGCGCTCACACGCATCGACCACGGCCCCGACGGGGGCGTGTACGTCGGTGGGCGTGGCGACACCTTGAGCACCTTTGCCGACGGACGGGTCATCGGCGGCGCGGGAGAGAGCGACGCCTTCGTCGCACGCCTCGACACAGAGGGTGACGTTGTCTGACTCGATCGTCTGGGCACCTCGGGCGACGACGACCTCGTGGATCTGGTGAGCCTCCCCGACGGCGGGGTCGTCTTCGTGGCGACGGTCACGGGCTCGGTGGTGCTGGGCTCCGACAGCTCGGCACCCCGAGAGGTCCTCGTGGAAACAGAGCGATCTGCCTCCGCCATCGTGCCGCGGTACGGCGCAGACGGGGAGGTGCGCTGGGCACGCACCATCACGGGCACGCAGAGCTTGCGCGCGCGAGGAACCCACTTCGCCGTCGACCTGTCCACCCGCTCCGTCTTCACCGCGAGCTCTCGCTGGTTCGGGACGAGCGGGTGGCTAGCCTTCGGCGATGACGGAGGTTTGCCCTGACTCGACGACGACCACAACGCCTTCGTGGCGCGCTACGAGCTGGAGGACGGGGCGCTCGATTGGGTCGTGGGCGCCACCGGCGCGAACACCTGCGTGGGGGAGCTGGACGCATTCGAGGGCGAGATCGTCGCCCTCGGCTCCTTTCACGAAGCGCTTCGACTCTCGGGCGGTGTCTCTACGTGGCCCCGAGCGTGCTCGGACGTGCAGACGCCGATCGGGTGATCCTGGTGGGAGCCATGCAAGGCGGCCTCGTGCTGGACGGCGAGACCCTCCCCTCGGCGAGCAGCTTTCGAGACATGCTCCGCATCGACGTGGCCCTCGAGCGCTGACGAGCACCCTCCATCCGGCAGGTCTCAGCCGAGCCTCAGGAGCACCGCACCCAGCACCACCAGCCCCAGCGCCACACCACGGCGCGCATCGAGATGCTCCCCCAGCCACCACACGCCCAGCAGAGCCGCCATGGGCACGGAGGCCTCGCGCAGGGCCGCCACCGCGGCGATGGGCGCCTGCGTCATCGCCCAGAGCGCCACGCCGTAGCCTGCGGCTGACAGGATCCCGGCCCCCAGCGCCGTGCCTCGGCGCTCCCACGTTCTCGCGAGCAGCGGCCGACCTTCCAGCGCCAGTGCGCCGAGGGCGAACAAGGCCCCCTGCACGCCGGTGAGCCACGAGACGTACGACACCGCACCACCTGCCAAGCGCGTGCCCGTCCCGTCGACGATGGTGTAGGTAGCCGTGCACAGGGCGCATCCCAGCGCCCACCCCATGGCCCGGCGCGACGCGGCGCCCGTCTTCGTCGGCGCGAGCACGAACACGCCCAGCGCCAGGACCACCACCCCTAGCCCGTGCGGCGCCGACAGCCGCTCACCGAGCGGCACCATGGCGACGGCGACCAACATCGGCGGCGTGCCCCGCGCCACCGGGTACACCAGCGACAGGTCCCCGCTGCGGTAGGCCAGCACCAGCAGCACGGTGTACACCAGGTGCACGCCCACGGAGGTTGCCAGGTACGGCACCGCTGCGGCCTCGGGCCACGGCACCACCAGGGTGGCAGGAAGGGCGAGCAGGGCCCACACCGCACACAGCCCGAAGGTGGAGGTGAGCGGATCGGTGCCCCCCCTGCCCTTCACGAGCGCGTTCCAGCTGGCGTGCGCGGCGGCGGCCAGCAGCACGGCTCCCACCACCAGGCTGCTCATGCCGAGGACTATCGTGGCCCACCGCTACCCTGCCGCCCCCGATTCGTCGTCTCCCGGCGAGGGGAGCGACTCGGTCGCCACGGCCTTCGCATGCTCCACGGCGCGCAGCACACCGCGTGCGTGCTCCAGGAACCGAGCACCGACACGGGTGAGCACCATGCCCCGCGCCGTGCGCTCGAACAACACGGCCCCGAGCTCGTCCTCCAGCGCCCGTAGCCGGCGCGTCACCGGTGGCTGGGTCAGGCAGAGCCTGCGCGCCGCGCGACTCACCCCCCCTTCCTCCGCCACCGCCACCACGGTCTCGAGCTGCTCTAGCGACATGTCCGATCATACCCCGAAGACCGCCGCCGCTGCGCCATACCCGATGAGCATGGGTCGGCTGGCCCTCGACTCGCTACCTGCTGGGCATGCGCCCTGCACCCGAACGCCTCGACCCGAAGAGCCTGCGCGGCATGCGCCGCGCCGGACGCGCCACCGCTGCCACCTTGCACGCTGCATGCGCCCAGATCCGCCCCGGTATGCGGCTCGACGCCATCGACGCCTTCGTGGCCCGCGACGTCGCCGCCCGTGGCGCCCGCTCCTCGGTGCTCGGCTACGAGGTGGCCGGCGCCCCGCCCTTCCCCGGCCACTGCTGCACGTCGCGCAACGAGGTCGTCTGCCACGGCATCCCCGATGCCACCGAGCTGCAGGAGGGCGACATCGTCAACGTCGACATCACCACCGAGCTCGGCGGCTGGCACGGCGACACCTCGCGCACCGTGCACGTGGGCACGCCCAGTCCCGAGGCCGCTCACCTGGTGCAGACCACCGAGCGCGCCTTGGCCGCTGGCATCGCCGCGGTCAGGCCGGGTGCGCCCCTCGGGGCCATCGGTGCGGCCATCGAGGCCGTGGTGCGGCCGCTGGGCTGCACGCTGGTGCGAGAGTTCGGGGGCCACGGCATCGGCCGCGCGATGCATCAGCCACCCCACGTCCACCACGTGCGCGTCCCCGGCCCCAGCCCCACCCTATGGCCCGGCATGTGCTTCACCATCGAGCCCATGGTGTGCCTGGGAAGGCCGGAGATCCGCATGCTCGACGACGGCTGGACCGTGGTGACCGCAGACGGCCGCTGGTCGGCGCAGGCCGAGCACACCGTCTGCGTGACGGACGACGGCGTGGAGATCCTCACGCACCGCCCGTAGCCGTCATCGGCCGACGACCTCGATCCGGTTCGTCCACAGCCATCCTCCGTAGGCATCGGGCACGGCGGCGCGCTGCTCGGCATCGTCGACACCAGTGCTCACGCCATCCACCAGAGGCCCCGCGAGCACCACCTCCGAGCCCACCCGAGCCATCCTCGCCTCGAAGCGGCGTGGCCACCCCCAGAGCAGCCAGGTGACGTTGCTCGGGATCACCACCCAAGTGTCGCGGCACGCCCGGGGGACGGCCCCGAGCCACCCGCCGCCGAGGTAGCCGCGCAGGCACGCCTTCGTCCGCGCCTTCGTCCACACGCCCACCTCCGGAAGCCGCTGCGCCACGCGCTCTGCCGCCGCTCCACCGTAGACGACCTGCCGCGCGCGCACAGCCTCGGGCAGGGTCTCCAGGACCTTGGCCACGCGGTCTCCGTCCTCGGCACGCCCCGACTTGATGTGGATCATGAAGCGCCGATCGGGAAGCGCGGCGAAGACCTCGGGGAGGGTGACGAGCAGCCCCACGCCAGTCCCGCGCAGCGGGAAGCTGCGCCCGCCGTCGGCGGTGTAGCCATAGCCGAGGTCCAGCCCGCGCAGATCGGACAGATCGTGCTCCTCCGGTGCCCCCACTCCGTCGGTCCGACAGTCCAGGCCGTGATCGTGGAACACCACGAGGTGTCCGTCGGCCGTGGCGTGCACGTCGATCTCCACCACCTCGGCACCGTGCTCGAAGGCCGCCTGCACGGAGGGCAGCGTGTTCTCGATGTAGCCGTGGGTGGGCGGACGGATCCGCGTGGCCGTGCACGTGTCCCAGCGCACCCCTTCCGGTGGGAACGTCTGATGCACCCCCCGATGGGCGATCAGCCGAGGCGCTCGCGGCGCGCTCTGCACCGCACAACCCAAGAGCAAGACCAACGACACGGCACCTCCACGCCTGCGTGTCGCCACGGCGGCTCGAGAGGTGACCCGGACATATATGCTTGCAGCATATATGCTGAACACATATATCAGTGTCGGGAGGAGAGATGTCCCTTCGACAGACCGCCCGCGACACCTTGTCCATCCTCGAGGACGGAACCTACGAGGCTCCTAGCGGGGCTGTGCGCTCCATCGTCGCTGCCCAGCAGGCCGCAGTGGACGGCACTCGGCTGTACACCCCCACCGACCTGCGCCAGCTGCTGCGCGCCCCGCACCACGAGGGGCCCGTGCCCCAACTCGAGCTGCGCGACGCCACCACACAAGCCGTGGCCCGCCAGCTCGTGCAAGACGAAGGGGTGGAGCGCTTGGTGCTGCTGAACTTCGCCTCGGCGCGAAACCCCGGCGGGGGCTTTCTGCGAGGGGCCAAGGCCCAGGAGGAGGACGTCACCCGGTGCTCGGGGCTGTATCCGTGCCTCACCTCGCAGATGGCCTACTACGAGGCGAACCGCGCCCAGTCCTCGATGCTCTACACCGACCACGTGATCTACTCGCCAGACGTGCCGTTCTTCCGAGAGCGCAACCGGGACCTGCTGGAGGCGCCCTTCACGGCCTCGGTGATCACCGCGCCCGCACCGAACGCCGGACAGCACCTGCGGCGTCGTCCCGCAGGGGAGCACGAGATCACCGACGCGCTGCGACGACGCGCGGGGGCCGTGCTGGCGATCTGCGAGGAAGAGGGCCATCGCACGCTGCTGCTGGGCGCCTGGGGCTGTGGCGTGTTCCGCAACGATCCGGCGGTGGTCGCGGGCGTCTTCGACGAGTGGCTGCGCTCGGATCGGTTCGCGGGGGCCTTCGACCGCGTGGTCTTCGGCGTGATCGACGGCAGCAAGTCACAGCACGTGCTCCGTGCCTTCGTCGAGCGATTCGGAGCGCCCGTCGTGGCGTAGGATCGGGGGATGAGCGAACACTACCGCTACGCGAGCCGCGACGATCTCCCTGCCATCCTGGAGATGCTGGCCGATCCGCGGGTGGGCCGCTGGCTGTGGTTCGTGCCCGCCCCCGAGGAGGTGCTGCGCGCCCACATCGAGCCGCTGCTCGACGCTCAGCAGCAGGCGCTGGCCGAGGGCCAGGAGCCCAAGAGTGCAGTCTTCGTGGTGGAAGACGCCTCGGGGCGGTTCCTGGGGGAGTGCGCGGCGGAGGCGGTTCAGGGCAGCCCCGGCAGCTACGAGATCGGGTTCCAGCTCGCCGCCCACGCCTGGGGGCGCGGGGTGGGCACCCGCGCTGGCCGCCACGTGGCCGACTGGGCCCGCGCCCACGGAGCCCACCGCCTGCAGGCGAGCTGCCTACAGGGCAACACGGCCTCGCGGCGCGTCATCGAGGGCCTGGGGCTCACGCGAGAGGGTAGCCGACCGGACTTCCGGCTCAAGGATGGCGTGCGCCACACGGAGCTGCTGTTCGGCTGCGTGGTGGGAGGCTCCTGACTACCGGTACCCCTCCGCCTGCAGCGAGAACAACCGCGCATACCGCCCGTCTTGGGCCATCAATGCGTCGTGCGCCCCTTGCTCCACGATGCGACCTCCATCCAGCACCACGATCTCGTCCGCCATGCGCACGGTGGAGAAGCGGTGGCTGATGAGGATGGCGATCTGGTCCTCGGTGAGCGCCTTCACGCGATCGAACACCAGGGACTCGGCCTCGGCGTCCATGGCGGCAGTGGGCTCGTCGAACACCAGCACGTCGGCGTCCTGCCGCATGAAGGCCCTCGACAGCGCCACCTTCTGCCACTGCCCCAGCGACAGCTCTCGCCCTCCCTTGAACCAGCGCCCCAGCTGAGTGCCGTAGCCCTCGGGCAGGTCGTCCACGAAGGGGGCCGCCATGCCCTTCTCGGCGGCATCCGCCCAGCGGTCGGCGTCGTCGACGTGGTGCACGTCGCCCACCCCGATGTTCTCCCCCACCGTGAACTGGTAGCGCACGAAGTCCTGGAAGATGACCCCCACGCGCTCGTGCAGCGCGCGCAGGTCCCAGTCGCGCAGATCCCGACCGTCGAGCAGGATTCGCCCCGAGTCCGGCTGGTACAGCCCGGTGAGGAGCTTCACCAGGGTGGTCTTGCCGCTGCCGTTGTGTCCCACCAGCGCGAGGCGCTGCCCAGGCCGCACGCGCAGCGTGACCCCCTGCACCGCAGGTGTGTCGGAGCCCGGGTAGGCGAAGGTGACGTCCTCGAACCGCAGGCCGTCTCCGGGCGTGGTGCCCCCGACGGCGCCACCGGCTCGACGGGTCACCGGCGTGGCCAGGAAGCTGTAGAGGTTCGACAGGTAGAGGTTGTCCTCGTACATGCCACCGATGGCGGTCAGGATGGCGGAGAACGCGCTCTGCCCTTGCTTGAACACCAGCAGGTACATGGTCATCGCCCCGATGGTGATGGCCCCGCTGACGGTGGCCAGGGCGATCCAGCCATAGGCGCCGTACAGCGCTGCGGTGGACAACAGCCCGAGCACGGTGCCCCAGAAGCCGCGCCGTAGCGCCAGGCTGCGATCCTCGCCGTACAGCTTGAGGAACAGGTCGCGATACCGCTGGACCAGCCGCGGCCCGATGCCGAGCAGCTGAACCTCCTTGGCGTAGTCCTCCCGTGCCACCACCATCTCGAGGTAGCCCTGCTCGCGGGTCTCGGGGGCGCGCCAGGAGAACAGGCGGAAGGCCTCCCCCGCGAAGCGCGTCTCGGCCACGAAGGCGGGCACCGAAGCCGCCAGCAGGATGAGCACGGCGATTGGCGAGAACCCGATGAGCAAGGCGCCGTAGGTCGACAACGCCAGGGCGTTCTGCGCCAAGCCGAAGGTGCGCCGCACCAGCGACAGCGGGCGCGACGACGCCTGACGCCGGGCACGCGTCATGCTGTCGTACAGCTCCGGATCCTCGAACTGTCGCAGGTCGAGCTGCAGTGCCTTGTCGAGGATCATCACGTTGACGCGGTGACCGAGCTTGGCCCGCAGCAGCTGCTCCGCCACCCCCAGCGACCGCTGCACCAGGGCCATCAGGGTGACGAGCCCCAGCTCCAGCGCGATCCAGCCCACCGCCGCGTTGCGGTCGGCCAGCTGCTGCGTCTCGGACGCCAGCACCACACCGTCCACGATCTGCCGGCCCACCCACGCGATGGACGCCGGCACGAACCCCGCCACCAGCGTGCCCAGCGCGAGCCCCACCAGCAACGTGCGGTCCGTCTGCCACACCAGCCCCACCGCGCGCGACGTGTACCGGAACACGCCTGCCATGCGCCGCCACCAAGGGGGGCGCTCCTCCTGTCGATCTGCCATGGAGCGAAACCTACGCCGTCTCACCGCACGGCCAACTGCCCGTTCGGGGAGAGGGCCGACCAGATCAGGCGGCGCGCCACCGTCGCCAGGGGCCCCCCGAGGCTGGTGATGGGCGCCTGGCCCACCTGCACGGCCAGGAACCGCTCGAAGGCGGCGGGCTCCGCCGCGAGCGCACCCACCACGCGACCCGCGAGTGCGGGCCGCCGCAAGCCCGCCACCACCACCTCCGTGAGCGTGCACAGGTCGCGAGCGAGGCGCGCCCGACGCACGCCGTAGGCCTCGAGCTTCCGTGCGTCCACGCCACCTGGCTGCAGCGCCGCCACCGCGGCCTGGGCCGCCGCCTCCGCCGACAGCAGCGACAGGCTCATGCCCTCCCCCGTCACCGCGTCCACGAACCCAGCTGCGTCACCCACCAGCAGCACCCGGTCGTCCACCACCCGCCGCACCCGCTGGCGCAGCGGGCCACACACAGCGGCCTCCGACAGTGGCTCGGCGCCGTCGAGCAGCTGGCGCCCGGCATCGAAGGCCCCCAGCGCCCGCCGCAGCCCACCCTCGGCGTCGCCCTTGAGCTGCTTGGCCACCTGCGGCTCGCACAGCAGCGCCAGGTTCACCTGCCCCGGGCCCACCGGCGTGACGTACAGCTCGCTGCCGGAGCCAGCGTAGACGTGCACGTGATCGGGCTCGCTGCGACCCGAGGCCAGCTGCACGTGCAGGCGCGCCCCATAGCGCTTGGCGCGGCGGTCCGGCAGCGCCAGGCCCGACAGGCGGCGCACGGTGCTGTGCAGCCCGTCGGCGCCCACCACCAGGTGGGTGCGCACGTCGCCGCGGGAGGTCCGCAGCGTGACCCCCTCGCGATCGCGGTGCAGCTGCGTGACCCGGGTGCCCTCGACGAGCGTGATCCGGGGGTGGCTGCGAGCCGCGTGGCGCAGCCGCTCGTCCAGCCCCATGCGCCGCACCCCCAGCCCCGTGAGCCCGCGCGGGAAGTGCCCCACCGCCGTGTGCCCGCCTGCGTGGTAGGCGATCCCGAGGAACGGCCGCCCCAGGTCGGACGTGTCGATGCCGAGGCGCTGCAGTGCTGCGAGCCCATGGGGCATGAGCCCCTCCCCGCAGACCTTGCCACCAGGTCTCGGCGCACCGCGATCCAGCACCCTGACGGATCGCCCTGCACGGGCGAGGTGAATGGCCGTAGCACACCCTGCTGGCCCTGCTCCCACCACCGCGATGTCAGCGTCCATACGCATCGGCGAGTGCGTAACCCCCCAAGCCCCCGACCTGCTGTTAGGGGGCGGGGTGCACCCAGACGGCCCCCTGGGGGGTGGAGCGCGCCAGATGCCAGCACGGTTCACGATCATCACGGACACAGCCCAGCTACAAGGCCTCGACGCGATCCTCGTCGTGGGCCGCAGCGAGCGGGTCCTGGAAGCCGACATCCTGTCGCTGGTGAGCGCCCTGGTGCCCGAGCGGGCGTGGCGCACGATGGTCAAGCGCACCGACCCCGGCGACAACGGCCGCGTGGCCACCCACTGGACCGGCGGCGCCCCAGCGCGCGTGTCGGTGGGGGTCCTGCCGGAGGTGTGCTCCCGTCACAACAGCCCGGCCCGAGCCTGGGCGATTCCTCACGTGGTCCACGGCGGCGCTCAGAAGGGCAACGTGGGGGTGATCCTGGCGCTGGAGGAGGGGGAGCATGCCCTCGCTGCCACCCTGGCCGTCGCCCGCGCGCTGCCCACTTTCTCCGCCACCTCCAACCCCGTGGACCGCGAGGTGCGACTGCTGATGCTCCCGCGCCGCGGAACGGCGCCCGACGCCCAGCGCCTGGCCATCGCCGCTGATGCCGTACGCATCGCGGCCCACCTCACGGATCAGCCACCCGATCTGCTCGGCTGCGACGCCTTCGTGGACCGAGCGCGCCACATGGCCGATCAGGTGGGCGCTTCCGTGCACGTGCTGCGCAGCGACGGCCTGCGCGAGCAGGGGCTCAACGGCATCTACTCCGTGGGCCGCGCCGCCACGCAGCAGCCCGCCATGGTGGTGCTCGACTGGCCGGGGCGCACCCCCTCCGCCAGCGATCCACAGCGCATCGCCTGGGTGGGCAAGGGCATCGTCTACGACACCGGCGGTCTGTCCATCAAGACGAAGACGGGCATGCCGGGCATGAAGACGGACATGGCTGGCGCCGCGGCGGTGCTGGCGGGCTTCTGCGCCGCCGCACGGCTGGGCTACGACCAGCGCCTCACGGCCGTACTCTGCATCGCGGAGAACGCGGTGGGTCCCGGCTCCGTCCGCCCCGACGACGTCATCCAGATGCACTCGGGCCGTACCGTCGAGGTGAACAACACCGACGCGGAGGGTCGCCTTGTGCTGGCCGACGGCGTGGCCTGGGTGTCCCGCAACCGCGACCCCACGCAGCTGGTCGACATGGCCACCCTGACGGGGGCACAGTCGGTGGCCACGGGCAAGCGCCATGGAGCGCTCTACTGCTCGAGCGAGGAGCTGGAGGCTTCAGCGGTGCGTGCCGGGCGACGCTCGGGCGATCTGGTGCATCCCCTGCCCTACGCCCCCGAGCTGTTCCGCCGCGAGTTCAACTCCACGGTGGCCGACATGCGCAACTCGGTGAAGGACCGCAGCAACGCACAGTCGAGCTGCGCGGGTCAGTTCATCGGGAACCACCTGTTCGCCGCGGGCTACACGGGCCCTTGGCTGCACGTGGACATGGCAGGCCCCTCGGTCTCGGCCCATCGAGGCACGGGCTTCGGCGTGGGGCTGCTGCTGTCGATGATCGGCGTGGTCTGACGCAGATCGTCACTGCGGCTGGGCCACTGACGACCGGGCCGCGGCCTGTCCGAGGCGCTCCACCTCCTCCACGGCCGCACGCTCCTCGGCGCTCACCGGCGCAGGGGCCAGCTCCGTCCGCAGGGCGGACACCAGCGCGTCGACGTTCGCCTGGTTCTTGCCGTAGTCCACCAGCGTGGTCCACATCGCGGGTCGACTCTGCACCATCACCGTGGTGAGGGGGCCGTCGGCGAACGCCTCCACGGAGACGATCTCCCCCCACGACCAGAAGGTGGCCTTCGTGCGCACGCACACCTCGTCCGCGGTCGCCTGCTGCTCCGTGGCACCCTGCTCGTGCAGGATCCGTCGTGCCACCCGCAGCGCCTCCCCGGGCGTGGACGACACCGACAGCCTGCCCCTCGCCCGCACCCCGAGCGTGGGCGCCTGCGTTCCTCCCGACGAGGACGACACGACCTGGGCCACGCCGCCCAGCAAGGCCATCGTGAGTCCGAACCCGACGCCACCGATCAAGGCCACCATGGCTCCAGCGACCGGGCTGCCGAACTGCCACCACCCCCAGAGCCCCATGAACAGGCCGTAGGGAAGCCCCATCGCGAGCGCCATTCGCCACCCTGCGGGCAGCTTGCTCCATCCAACCATCTTCAACTCCAGCGGCAAGCATACAGCGCCAATCGACGAAGTTGATTGGATGCTGTAGTGAGCGACGGGCCCGTAGGGCTCGATGTGCGCGACGCCCATTTCCGTCGTTCGATGGCCGTGTTCCTGCGGCGCGCACATCGATTATGCCCCGGAGGGTCGGAGCGACCAACGGTAGGACAGCGCGGTCGACTTCGTCGAGCGCAGCTGTAGTCGCGCCGCAGCATCTCGGCCTCGGGTGCTGAGTGTTAGTCCCGAGCGTCGGGGCATTCTGGAGGATCCGATGCGCAACGTGACAGGTGCCCTCGGAGCCGCGCTGCTGGTCGGTTGCTCCGGCACCGCAGAGGATGTGGGTCCCGTCTGCTCGGGCGCCGTGCTCCGCGACGGCGACACCACCTTCTCCCGCCCCTTCCCCAGCGACGACCTGCGGGTGGACGGCCGCCCAAGCTACGCCGGGTTTCCGCGCAGCGAGCTGCCGCTGGTGCAGTCCTTTCTCTCGGCCGCGGAGCGCCACACCGGCTGGTCGCCCTACGGCACTCTGTACCTGCCCCTGCAGGGCCCCGTGGACACCGAGCTGCTGCCCGCCTCTCGCGCCGACTCCATCGAGGCCGACAGCCTGCTGCAGCTCGTGGACGTGACCGAGGGCAGCCCCACCTTCGAGCAGCCCCTGCCCATCGGCTGGCGCATGTTCGAGGACCTCACCAGCATGCTGTTGCCGCACACCCTGGCCGTCCGACCCATGTGGGGCCGAGGCCTACGCCCCGACACCACCTACGAGCTGCGGGTGGATCCCCGGGTGGCCTGCGGTCCCGGGCGCACGCCCACAGACGATCGCTTTGGCGTGATCGTCCGGATCACCACGGGCTCTCCCACCGACCTGCTGGGCGACATGGTGAGCGTGGCTCGCGGGCAGCTGCCAGCATCGCTGCAGATCGGCGGCGGGTTCGCGCCGGTGGAGATCGAGGTCGAGGGCGGCACCCCCTACGTGGGCAGCATCCAGATCCCACGCTGGCAGGAGGGAGACAAGCCCTACACGAGCGAGGGCGGCGACGTGCGGTTCGAGGACGGCCTTCCCGTCATCGACGGCTTCGACGAGGTCCCCATCGCGCTGGTGGTGCCCGACGGCACGCCCCCCGCCCAGGGCTGGTCCGCGGTGCTGTTCATGGACGGCACCGGCAGCACTCACGAGAACCTCCTCGACTCCGGGATCGGAGCAGCGCTCGCCGAGGCAGGCATGGTCTCGCTGTCCATCGATCTGCCGCTGCACGGCGCACGGGGCGTGGGCCAGGATCCCACCACCACCTTCGTCAACATCAACAACCCCATCGCCTCGGTGATGAGCTCGCTGCAGGGCGCCGCAGATCAGGTCTACCTGGCGGACCTGCTGAGCCGGCCCGGTGCCTCCCTGACCACCCCCGACGGTCCGGTGCCCATCCGCGCCGATCGCGTGGGCTACCTGGGCCACTCCCAGGGCGGCATCACCGGAGCCCTGGCCGCCGGCTACTTCGACGGCTCGGTGCAGGCGATGATGCTGTCGGGCACGGGCGGCGGGGTGCTGCGAGGCGCGCTGCTCAACCAAGCGGGTGTGGACGTGCGGGGGCTGCTGGCCACCCTGTTCGGCTTCGTCGACGGTGAGGAGCTCGACGACTACCACCCCATCGGAACGGTGATCCAGCACGCCGCCGATCACACCGACCCCCTCCACGTGGCGCCCCACTGGTTCGCCGAGGCGGGCACCCAGTCGGCGCCCCTGCCAGCCGTGTTCTTGAGTCAGGGCCTCGACGACGACCTCACCCCGCCCGTCACCACCCAGGCCATGGCCCATGCCGGGGGCGTGGCCATCGCTGGCGAGGTGGCCTACGAGATCGCCGCCGATCGCGTGTTCCCGCCCGACACGGCGGCGTACCCCATCTCTGGCAACGCCGTGGCCTTCGACGGAGCCGACGTCACCGCCGGCCTGGTGCAGTACCCACGGGGGGGGCACTTCGTGGCCTTCCGAACCGACTTCGACAGGGTCGCCGCCTTCCTCGCGAGTGCCTTGCTGGATGGACGAGCCGTGCTGGAGGACAGCCCATGACGGATCAGGTGATCGCACGCTTTCGGGAGGTGGCGCCGGCGGTGGACCGCTGCACCCTGCGGCTGGAGGAGACGCTCGACCAGCACCTGCTCGTTCGCGACGGCGTGCTGGGCCCGCCCGGCAGCGCCGAGGAGCGCGGCGCCATGATCACCGTGGTGCATCGAGGAGGCCTGGGCTACGCCGCCACCTCCGATCTGTCCCGCACGGGGCTCGCGCGTGCAGCGCGACGGGCGAAGCACTGGGCCGAGCGCACCGCCGAGCTCGCCGTCACCGACTTCTCCGCGGTGCCCTGGCCCACACCTCGCGGTAGCTATCGCTCGCCGATGGTGCAGTCGTGGCAGAGCGTGCCCCTGGCCGACAAGGTCGCCATGCTGCAGGGCATCGTGGCCGCCATGGGGTCCGACGCCCCGGTGGTGGAGCGGTTCGCGTCGCTGCAGGCACTGCAGATCCGGACCGTTCTCGCGTCGGCAGACGGCGAGACGTCGGATGCCGAGATCCACCGCATCGTGCCCCGCGCCACCTGCGTGGTGCACGAAGGGGGCGTCACCCAGCGGCGCACCTTCAGCTCCCGCGGGCTGTGCAGGCAGGGAGGCATGGAGGTCCTCGCACAGTCCGGCTTCCCCGCGTGTGGCGAGCGCATCGCCGACGAGGCTCGACAGCTGCTGGCCGCACCCGAGTGCCCCTCGGAGACCCTCGATCTGGTGCTCGCACCTGGGCAGATGATGCTGCAGATCCACGAGTCCATCGGCCACCCGCTGGAGCTCGATCGGATCCTCGGCGACGAGCGCAACATGGCCGGCACGAGCTTCGTGAGTCTCGACATGTTCGGCCACTACCGCTACGGCAGCGAGCTGCTCGACGTCACCTTCGATCCCACCCGCCCCGAGCAGTTCGCGAGCTACGGCAGCGACGACGAGGGCACCCAGGCCGAGAAGGTCTTCGTCATCGAGCGTGGCATCCTGAAGCGACCGCTGGGGGGCGTGCTGTCGCAGACGCGAGCAGGCCTGCCCGGGACCGCCAACACCCGCGCCTGCAGCTGGAACCGTCCTCCCATCGACCGCATGGCCAACCTCAACGTGGAGCCGGGCGACCAGTCGCTCTCACAGATCATCGGCTCGGTGGAGCGCGGGGTGTGGATGGACACCAACCTGTCCTGGTCCATCGACGACTCCCGCAACAAGTTCCAGTTCGGCTGCGAGTGGGCCCAGCTCATCGAGGACGGGCAGCTCACCCAGGTCGTGCGCAACCCCAACTACCGAGGCATCTCCAGCCGCTTCTGGCGCAGCCTGTCGGCGGTGGGCGACGAGAGCACCCTCGACGTTCTGGGCACCCCCTTCTGCGGCAAGGGAGAGCCCGCCCAGACGATCTCGGTGGGCCACGCCTCGCCGGTGTGCCGCTTCGACGGTGTGGACGTGTTCGGAGGAGTCGCCCGTGGATCGTGAGCGCTTCGAGTCGCTGGCCGGCGGCGTCTTCGCGGCACTGAAGCCCGACGAGGACGCGACCCTGTCGCTGCGGGGCGAGGTGAGCGAGTTCGTGCGCCTCAACCACAACCGGGTGCGGCAGCCGGGCACCGTCGAGCAACACCACGCCACCATCCGCCTGATCGAGGGTCAGCACCACGCCACCCACAGCCTCACCCTGGGGGCGCCCGACGACGCCGAGCGTGCCGTGGCCGCCGTGCAGCGGCTGCGGGAGCAGCTCGCCGTGGTGCCCGAGGATCCGTACCTGCTGTGGTGCCAGGAGGAGGGCAGGTCCGAGTCGGTGCAGGGTGGAGAGCCCGTGCCCGCCGAGCCCATCCTGCAGGAGCTACTCGCTGGCGCCGAGGGACTCGACCTGGTGGGAGCACTGACCGCGGGCTCGCTGCACCACGGCTTCGCCAGCAGCCGCGGCCTGCGCCGCTGGGATCAGCGCCACGGCTGGCTGCTCGACTTCAGCGTGGTGCAGCACGCCGACCGAGCGGTGAAGTCCACCTTGGCGGGCACCACCTTCGAGCCCGAGGTCGTGCAGCGGCGGTTGCAGCAAGTGCGCCAACAGCTGCCCGTGCTGGCGCAGGAGCCGCGCGTGCTGGAGCCCGACGCCTACCGCGTGTGGCTCACGCCAGCGGCCACGGCACAGCTGCTGGGCCTGACGGCGCGAGGGGGATTCTCGCTGCGGGCGCAGCGCACCGCCACCACGCCGCTGCTCCGGGTGCAGCGCGGCGAGGCCACGCTGTCGCCGCACCTCCGCCTGGCGGAGGACCTGTCGGCCGGGTGGGCCCCCTCGTTCGGCGGCGACGGGTTCGCCAAGCCAGAGCGCATCTCGCTCGTCGAGGAGGGGCAGCTGTGCGACGCGCTCGTCTCTCCCGCCTCCGCCAAGCGCTACGACGTGGCGCACAACGGAGCGTCGAGCTGGGAGATGCCCCAGTCCCTCACCATGGCCCCCGGGGAGCTGCCCGAGGATCAGGTGCTGGCAGCCCTGGGCACGGGGATCTGGGTGAGCAACCTGTGGTACCTCAACTTCAGCGACCGGGCCGCGGGCCGCATCACCGGCATGACGCGGTTCTCCACCCTGTGGGTGGAGGACGGCGAGGTGAAGGGACCCGTGCAGGTCATGCGCTTCGACGAGACCATCGAGCACCTGCTCGGCGAGGGCTTGCGCGCCCTGTCGAACCACTCGGAGCGCCTGCCCCACGTGCGCAACGGCGGTGGGCGGTCCACCTCGAGCGCCACCGTGCCAGGGATGCTCGTGGACCGAGTGCGCTTCACGCTCTGAGGTCCTCGAGCGACACCTTAGGGCACACGGCCCGTGATGGTGTCGTGGAACCGGTCTCCCATGGAGCGCATCAGGCGCTTCGCCACGTCCACGTCGGACTCCAGCAGGTGATGGAACAGGTCCCGACGGATCACCATCACCTCGGTGGGACGCCGAGCCACCACCGTGGTGGAGCGCGGTCGATTGGTGAGCAGGGCCAGCTCCCCGAACACGTCTCCGGCCTCGAAGCGGGCCACCGCAGGACCACTGTCGCCCGAGCCGTGGGCGACGGCCTCCGCCCTGCCCCGCACCACCAGGAACGCCTCGTCACCGGGCTCTCCCTCCCCGACGATGCACTCACCTGCGCCATAGAAGGCGCGCTCGAGGCTCTGCAGCCACAGCCCGATGTGGCGCTGTCCGACCACCTCGCCCAGATCCTCCACCCACGCGCTGAGATCGAGCTGGTGCGGCACGCAGCGCTGATCCGCGACGTCGAAGGCTCCCGACGACACGAATCCCTCCAGTGCGACGAAGCCCGCCTGCTGCAGCACCTCCTGCATCACATCGGTCCCGAGCACGCACAGGTGCGACATGCCGCTCCCCCGTGCCCACAGCACGCAGGTTCGCACCAGGCCTCCGATCAACTCGGGAGCATCCGGAACGTCGCGGGGCACACAGAGCATGTCGCAGCAGGCCAACGACGCCGTCGGCGGGAGATGATCGCGAAACGCATAGGCCGGATCTGCGGGCAGGCCAGCCGGACCCTCCGCACAGACGCGCATGGTCGCCACCGCGGTGCCGTGGCGCAGCGCGAGCAGGTTGGCGTGGGCCGGCAATGCGTCGAAGACGTCGACCACCGCTCCGCCGGGCAGCGCCGGTCGGCCGCGGTCCATCACGAACACGCGGTGACGCAGGCGGGCCACCGTCACGATCTCCTCGGCGGCGACGGCACGCTTGATGCGCAGGCCGGTCATGAATGCTCCGCAGCGAGCCGGACTCGACGCTCGCCAGTGGATTGTACCGAACTTGCCTCCACATCGGTCGATGGTTAGAACATGTTCACATGAGGTGAACGTGTTCGAAATCCAACGCAGCGACCTCGAAGGACTCACGGACGGCGCCCGCTTCAGCGTGCCCCGGCTGGGGCTCGACCTGACCCTGTGGGCCGCGGGGGGCTGGCTCGCCTGGCATGCCGGCCACCCAGTCCTCACCGCGCTGATCGCCGCAGTGGTGGGCGCGTCGGTCGGGCACGACGTGATGGTGCACGGCCACGAGGCGACCCATGGCAACGCGGCGCGGCAGCGGTCGCTCAATGCGCTCGTGCTGTGGCTGTGCCATGCACTCTTCGGGTTGTCGGGGCGCGCCTACCGCGCCTTCCACCTCGACCACCACCGCACCGGCCACGGGCCCGACGACAGTGAGCTCGCGCTGTACGGCGACGCCCCCAGCGGCGCGTCGTACCTGCGGATCGCCTGGTACGCCCCGATCGCCATCAACGGCTACCGGGGCACCACCCGCGTCACCCATGCGGAGGTGGCCACCGATCTGCTGGGTGCCCTGGCCCTGCACGCCAGTCTGGCTTGGTGGCTGACGCCCGCGGGCTGGTCGGTGGCGGTGCTCCTCCCCATCGCCCTGGGCGCCGTGCCTGCCGCCATCCTGCGCGCCATCACCGAGCACCACGGTGCTCCCGAGGGTCACACGCGCGCCACGGCCGCTCACCCAGTGCTGCGCTGGCTGTGGAGCAACGTCGACCACCACCTGGAGCATCACCTCGCCCCCGCCGTGCCCTGGCACAGACTGCCCGCGCTGCGCGCGCGGCTGCAGGAGCGCACCGCCGAGGCCGGCATCGCCTTCGATCAGGGGCTGATCCCGACGGCCCTTCGGCTGCTGGCGATGCCGGATCACGTGGGCCCGGCAGGCCCTGCCCCCGATGTCGCCCATCACCTGAAGGTCAGGTGGTTCCGGGACATCCTGCGGTGCCCGGAGGCGCGGCGGCACCTGTGGAGCCTGTACTACCACGGCGAGGCCTACGAGCAGCTGCACCCCTTGGGCGTGTGGGTGGACAAGCTCGCACCGCGCTGGGGTCGCAAGCTGCGGCGTCAGCTCGACGACGAGAACCGCCACGCCTCGCTGTTCACCGAGCTGCTGGCGCGCGAGGGCCACACGCCTCGCCCGCTGCAGGGCGAGCAGGACGTGGGCTGGTACCTGCTGCACCACGTCGTGCCGGACGTGTGCGCCGCCGCAGGAGATCCAGGGCGCTTCGATCGGGTGCAGACCATGCGCTACCTGGCGTTCCTCCACGCGCTCGAGAGCCGCAGCGTGTCGGATCTGCGCGCGCTGGCTCGAGCCGCCACCGCAGAGGGTCACGACGACGTGGTGACGGTGGTGCACGACATCCTCGAGGACGAGGCCTGGCACGCCACCTGGACCTGGGTGGCCCTGTGTCGCCTGGCGGAGGATCCCCAGGAAGCACTGGACGTGTTCGAGGAGGTGCGGCGCGGAGAGCAGCGTGCCTCGCATCGTGTGGTGGCGCGCCTGCTCGTGGCGTTCACGGCCCTGGGCGCTCGGCCCGATGGGGTCGCCCGGCTGCGCTGGGGGATGATGGCCGTGGCAGCGCGCCTCGGGCTCGCGGTCCCGCCCCTGCCCGTTCGCGCCCCCGTCGCCCCCGATCCGAAGGAGACCCGCCATGCCGCGTGACGACGCCACCGAGCGCATCCTCGACGCCGCCATCGGCCTGTGGGCGGAGAAGGGCTACGAGGCCGCCACCATGCGGCAGCTCGCCCGCCGCGTGGGCATGGGCGCGAGCACGCTGTACCGGCACTTCGACAGCAAGGAGGCCATCGTCCAGCACTTCTACGTGCGCCTCAACGAGGACGTGGGTGCAGCCTTCGATGTCGATGGGCCCAGCGGCGATCTGGGCGCGGATCTACAGCGCTACCTGCAGCTGAAGATCGCCCACATGCAGGACCACCGCTCGGCGATGGTGGGGCTGCTGCGGGAGGCCATCGATCCGGAGTCGCGCCTGTCTCCGCTGCATCCCGAGTCGGATCGCACGCTGTCGGCCAACGTGGAGCGCTTCACGGGCTGGGTGGAGCGTGCCCACGTGGCCTCGGGCGACGAGGCACGAGACCTGGGGCGCGCCCTGTGGATGCTGCACCTGGGGATGCTGGTGTTCTGGCTGCACGACCGCTCGGAGGATCAGGCCACCACCCAGCAAGCGCTGCAGGGCCTGCACGGGCTGGCGGGCATGCTGCCCATGGCGCGTATGCTGCCGCAGACGGGCCAGTTCCTGGGGCTGCTGCGCCGGCTGTTCGAGACCCGGGCTGCGGCGCCCGTGGAGGTGGTGGAGGCACCCCAGACGGACCGCCAGGTGGACGTGGTGGTGATGGGCGGCGGACCCGTCGGCTGCATGGTGGCGGGCTTCCTCAAGCAGATGCGCCCCAAGGCCAAGGTGGTGGTGCTGGAGCGCGACGCCTCCCCCGGCCACAAGGTGGGCGAGAGCACGCTGTCGGGCTTCTGCAAGGCGCTGCGCACCCTGGGCGTGCGGCAAGAGGCGATGCAGCGGCTGTTCCAGCTCAAGAACGGGCTCGGCTTCTCCTGGGTGGAGGAGGGCCACACCCTGAAGTCCGCTCCCGAGTACGTGCTCGAGACCTTCGACGAGACCTTCCAGGTGGAGCGCCGGGTGCTCGACACGCTGGTGATGCACCAGGTGCGTCGGCTGGGGGTGGAGGTGATCCAGGGTGCCGCGGTGGATCTGGACGCACTGCAGCTGCAGGCCGAAGCCAGCGTGGTGCCCTACACCATCGGCCGCCACCAGGTGCGGCTGGGAGCGCGCTGGGTGGTGGACGCCACCGGGCCCAGAGCCGCCCTCGCCCGGCGCCAGGGGCTCTACACCGACGATGGCATCGGCTTTCAGACGAGTGCGGTGTGGGGCTGGTTCGAGGGGGTCACGCCGCTGTCGGCGCAGGGGCTGCCCAAGACCACCCAGTTCTCGCGCGACGAGTACACCTGGCACCTGTGCGCCCGCCCCGGCTGGGTCTGGTGGATCCCGCAGCAGTCCTTCGCCGACGCCCCCGACGCCAACCTGCAGCGCGCGGTGGACGCCGTGCTCACGGCAGGTCGCCTGCCCGATCGCGCCCACCTGGAGCAGCTGGGCAACCCCGTGCACCCTCGGGTGAGCGTGGGCTTGGTGGTGCGCTCGGATCGCGACGATCTCGGGCTGTCGGCGGATCCCGCCGAGGCCTTCGCTGCAGCACGTCGCCGCTACGGGGCCCTGGACGCAGCACTGGCGGGCGCCACACCGGTGGACATGGGTGCGGGGCCCTTCGACCACCGCAAGCACATGCGCGGCCACGCTCGGCGGGTCACCGGAGACGGCTGGCTGGCGGTGGGCGACGCCGCCTTCTTCGTGGACCCGCTGATCAGCCCCGGCCTCACCGCGGGGGCCGCCCTCGCCTACCGTGCGGCCACGGCGCTCGCGGCGGGGCTGGCAGGCACGCTGCGGGAGGAGACCTTCACCGCCTACGAGGCCTTCACCCACGAGCTGCACGCTGCTCTGGAGGTCGACAACCAGCTCGTGTACCACTCCTTCGATCACCCGGAGCTGATGGCCCTGGTGCAGCGCTTCCAGGAGATCACCGCGCGCCAGCACTTCCTCGACGGCGCCAGCGACTACGGCGAGGCCGACACCAACGTGTGGGGGATCCTCGATCCCACCTACGCCGAGCCCCAGCGGGAGCTGCTGGCGATCCTGCGCACCCACGCCGCCGCCGTCGATGCGCGCGTGCCCGTCGCAGAGCAGACCACCGACGACTACGCGCCCGTGGTGGAGCAAGTGCTCGAGCGCTTCGGCGGGCATCTCGACGCCCGCGTTGCGCTCACCCCCTACGTGCGCGCCGGAGGTGGCTGATGGATCTGGTGGGCACCTTCCTGCGGCTCGCCGCCGCAGCCGACAAGCTCGCTGGCGGTCCTGCCGAGATCCGTCCCCTCGAGCTCGATCGCGACTGGCCCGCCATCGAGGCCCTGCTGCGTCGGGAGGAGTGGCCCTTCGTGCGCGCCGATCTCGAGGTGGGCCACGCGCAGCCGAAGGCCGTCGGCCACGTCGCGCGCGTGGACGGCCGGTTCGCGGGCTTCTTCACCACCCACGCCTTCGGCGACGTGGGCTACCTCGACATGATGATCGTCGATGCGGCCTTCCGCGGCCGCACCGTGGCGCGGCCGCTGTACCTGCAGACGCTGCGAGCCCTGCAGGACCAGGGCGTGCGCGGCATGGTCGTCCACACCACCAACGACTCGGCGCGCCTGATCCGGCTCTTGGGGTTCCAGCCCGGCATCGACTTCACCCTGTGGACGCGGGATCCCCGAGGGTCCGGCGACCCCGGAGCGGTGGACCACACCACCGATCGCGAGGCGATCCTCACCGCCGACGCTGCAGCGTTCGGCATGCGCCGCGAGGCCTGGATCGACGCGCTGCTGGCGCAGCCGGAGGTGCGGTTCGTGCGTCGAGGCGCGGCTCAGGCCGTCCTGCGGCCGCGGGCGGTGCAGGCCGTGTGCATCGACGCGGTGAGCGGCACGAGCAAGGGCGTGCAGGCCCTCGTGGACAGCATCGTCGCCGCGTGTGGCGACCGGGAGCTGCAGTGCTTCGCGCGCACCGGTGGCGCACTCGAGGAGCGGCTGCGCCACCATGGGTTCACGGTGCCCGACTTCTTCGTGCCCATCGGGCCACTCACGGAGTGGCGCCAGGGCGACACCAGCGATCTGGGGGCGACCGAGCAGCTGCACTCCCTGATGTGGCTGTGAGGCGGCTCACGTCGCATCCGCCGCCACGCGCAGGCCCACGCCGTAGCTGCGGTGGTGGGGCGCCTGCGACGTGCGCGCACCTGCACGCACCCTCGCCTCGGAGTCGTACCAGCTTCCCCCACGACACACGCGCAGCGCTCCCACTTCCTGCACCGGATCCACAGCCATCCGCGGCGGCGCGGACAGGCCCGTAGGTCCTCGGTCCACCTTGTCCACGCACAGCTCCTGCACGTTGCCGAGCATGTCGAACAGCCCCCACCGGTTCGGAGCCTTGAGCCCCACCGGGTGGGTGCGCGCCTCCGCATTGGCCGCGTGCCACGCCACCTCGTCGAGCCCGGCTGCTCCGAGCCAGTCCTCCTGTGCACCCGCCCGACACGCGTGCTCCCACTCCGCCTCCGTGGGCAGCCGCCACCGCAGCGCCGGCACCAGCTCGGACAGGCGCACGCCGAAGTCGACGCACTCCTCCCACGTCACCTGCTCCACGGGGCGCACGTCCTCGTGGGCGTTGCTCGGGTCGTCCCCCATCACGACCCGCCACATGGCCTGCGTCACCGGCGTGTCGCCGAGCCAGAACCCGCGGCTGATGGTCACCGCAGAGCGCTCGCGGCCGGGCGCGCCCATCGCGAAGGTACCCGGCGGTATGCGCCGCAAGCGAAGCCAGACCCCCGACACCGACACCGACGCCCAAACCCCCCTCTCGTCGGCGCCCAGCGCCTCGGCCCAGGCGAGCCCGAAGGCCTCCACGAGGGCGGCGTCCGCACGTCCCTCGCGCAGCGCGTCCGACAAGACACCCCCCTCGGCGTCGAGGCATCGCACACCATCCCCCTGCGTGGGCTCCATCATGCCATCCTCCGGAGGTACCCTCGGCCATGGACCTCGAGATCCGATGGCCCCGAGGACGATGGCTGCAACCCGAGGCGCGGCTGATCCTGGAGCTGCCCCTCGAGGTCGAGCTGGAGCTGAGCCGAGAACACGCCTACGCCTGGCTCGACGGTGACGACTCAGCTCCTGCCTCCGATGCCCTCACACCCGCCCAGCTCCGCACCATCCAGCGCTACAGCGACCATGGGCCCAGCATCCTCGCCCACCTGGGTCGCTTCTTCGACGCAGGCCTTCGCCTTCACCTCGAGTGGAGCCACCTGCGGTTCACCCTCGAGGAGGCAGACGAGCACGTGTTCGTCGAGCTGTCGGGCATCTACACCGGGGAGGCCGACGAGCACCTCGCCGAGCACGGGATCGGGGCCGTGCTCCTCGGTGACGAGGTGATCGCGCACGGTGAGCGCAACCCCACCTGGACTCGGAGGGGCCATCGCCCCACGGACGTCCCTGCACGGCCCCATCCCGACTACCGCGAGCTGTCCCGAGCCAAGGTGCGTTCGTTCCTCCAGGCAGGTGACCTCGATGGACTCGACCTGGCACTGCGAGGCCACGACGGGGTGGAGGACGGCTTTGTGGGCGCAGGCGCCGAGTCCGAGCAGTGGCTGTGGTCGCTTCCCCCGCTGATCGCAGCCCAGATCGTGCCGTCCGTTGCTCGCTTGATCCGCCACCTGAACCGGAGCGTCGACGACACTACGCTCGACCGAAGCCTGCCGGTGGTCCGCGCCCTGGTCCAGGCCCAGGCCTACCGGATCGACGGAGATCCGCTGTGTACCACCACCGATCCCGAGCGCGTGCGGCGCTGGGTCGCTGTGGGCGCCCGCCCAGACGGACAGCGAGGCGGTCGCGTTCCACAGACCACACCGGTGTGGGTCCACCGCAACGACGCCGCCATGGTGGACACACTGCTGGAGCTCGGCGCGGACCCCCACGGCCTGGTGGACGAGTTCGGGCATCCCTACGAGCCCGTGCCCGACGCCACGCTGCAGGTGCTGTGGCGCCATCACCCCACCCTGCGTCCGAGTCCCGAGGCCAGCGAAGCCGTGAAGGTACTCGACCTGTGGCAGCGCCTGGGCTGGATCGAGCTCGCCCCAGGCGCCGATGCGAAGGCAGTGGAGGGTGCGCTCGTCGGCCTCTTGCGACAGGGAGGCGAGACCGCCCCCCTGATCGAGGCCCTCCTCCAGATCCCCGGCGTCGACGAGATCTACGTCGCAGACGACGAGCTGGACCGCTTCTTGGCCGCCTGGTGATCCGCCGCAGCCTCAGAGGTCGGGAACCTCGAGCGTCACCACGCCGCGCGCGCCACGTCCGCCCGGGGCACCCGCCGGACCATCGGGGCCCCGACGGCCCGCCGGCCCCGGAGAGCCCGCCGACACCGTCCACTGACTGTCCGAGCCCCCGTCACGACAGTAGTTGCCGAGCCCACCGTCCCCTCCTCGTCCGCCGCGACCCCCGACTCCGCCAGGACCGCCGGGGCCAGGATCTCCTCCCTCCGATCGGATCCACCGAACCGCTGCGCGCTGGAGCACGTCGCACGCACCGTGCGTGGCACAGTCCAGGCGCACCCGGACGATGCCCCCGGCGCCACCATCTCCCCCAGGCCCACCGGGCTCGCCCGCAAATCCGTCTGCACCCGGTTGTCCGGGGCCTCCGCGGCGGTTCGGACACTGCCCCATGAGCCCAGGCAAGCCGTCGTGGCCCGGCGCGCCTGCCTCACCAGGGGCGCCCGGCACCCCCCGACCTCCGCGCGACTCGATCCCGAAGGGCTCCTGCTGATTCGGATCCACCCAGCCTCTCCAGGTGTCCTCGCCACTCGTGACCGTCACCGCGATCACCGAGCTGTCGGTGGTCGCCAGCACCACGTCCAGATCCGGTCCCGCGCTCCCCTGGCTTCCCGTCCACGCCTGCACGGGCACGCTCCCTGGCGCCACGTCGGCCAGCAGCGACTCCGGCTCCCCGTCGATCGTCACGTGCAGCATCGCTCCGTCGCGCAGCACCTGCGGCACGTCGTCGATCGCCACGAACCGTGGCTGCTCACCCGCGAAGGCCAGCCGATCCGCGTCGAGGCACGGCGTGGGGTCGAGGACCAGCGCCGGATCGCAGCGCGCCACGGGTGTCTTCAGGCCATCCACGCCGACCCCGACCACCAGCGGCAGGTGCACGCCAGGGAGCGCGCCATCGTGGGACAGCGTTCCGATCCCCGGCACGTCGCGCTCCGCCCCCTGCTGCAGCACCAGCACGTCCTTCCACGCCACCACCCCCACGACCGGGTAGCGATCGCGGGGCAGCGCGAAGCGACCGGTCGTCAGCGTGGTCAGCCTCGCCTCCTCGGCGAGTGCCCCGCGCAGCTCCGGGTGCACGGAGGCGGCCAGCCGCAGATCCACCAGCCGTCGAGCCGCCGTCTCACGAAGGCCGGGATCCGCCAAGCGCTCCACAGCCACCTCGAGCACCTCCTGATCGTGGAGGGCTTGGAGCCGTCGAGCGGTCAGCGGCGCACCGTCCCAGCGCCCCGCATCGAGCTGGAGGATCCGGTGGAGCTCTGCCAGCTCGCCCATCAAGAGCCCCTCCTCGGCCAGCGGCTGGAGGGCCGCCCGCGCCCGGGCGGACCGCTTCGGCTCGAGGCTGTGGCGCTGCAGCCACGGCAGCAGGCTGCTCACCAGCACCGTGATCACGTCCGGATCCTGTCCCTGCAGGGCCTTGGGAAAGCTCTTCGCGACCGCCTCGGCGGCCTTCTCGGCCCCACGTCCTGGCGCCTTCAGGGCACGGGCGAGACACGCGCTGCCTTCGACCGGCCCGATCTCACCCTCCACGAGCAGCGTAGGCAGCCTCCCTGCGCTGTGAGGACAATCTCCGGTTCGTGCCGTCGCTGGCGTCGAGGCGAGCCAGAGAACGAGCGCACTCATCGAGACAGACATCCGACCTCCTCCAACCGGCCGCCGCGCGGAGCCGTGCCAGCCCCCGCCACCACTGCGCCGATTCGCGACCGACTTCGCTCGTGGCTGCCCAAGGGTGCCCTCAGGAGGCGAAGACCACCAGAAAGATCTGGCTCGATGGACAGCCATCCCCACGACGACGCCCTACACTCCCCCCATGTCAGACATCGAAGACAAAGTACGTCAGTTCGGATGGGCGCGACTCGGCGTCGACGACGCTGATCCGCCCTTCACCTACACCATCGGCCTGATGAGCACCCACGACCACGCAGAGCTCATCGTGCTCGGAACCCGGTCGGAGTTCGGCGGAGCCGTGCTCGCCACGCTCCACGAGCGCATCGCCCAGGGCGAGCGCTTCGAGGAGCCGGGGATCCACGACGGGATCCTGAAGCGTGGCTACCGGATCGAGATTCGCACCGTGCACCCCACACAGCACATGTTCTACCTGGGCTACGCCATCGGTCACGTGCGTGAGCGTGGGCTACCCGAGCTCCGGGCCGTTCAGGTGGTGCTGCCGGACCGGCAGGGCGTCTTGCCCGGCGAGCCCGGGTGCGACCCGAATTGGGCCGCACGGACACCGCACCTCGGCGTCCCCGTGCCCCAATCGGAGATCGACGAGTTCCTCGAGGACTACGGGGACAACTGAGGCGCCAGGCCTCAGCCCACCGCGTACACCAGGTTCGCTGCCGTCCCCGCCACGCGGTGCTTCGGACGCAGGAACGGGTTGCGCCAGCGCAGGCTGCGGTTCACCTTCCGCCGGAACTCCTCCTCCGACATGCCGGTGTCTTCCAACGCCTTCGTGAACTCCTCGGTCGCGCGCTGGCGTGCCTTGAACAGCATCATCTGCACGCGGCTGTGGGCGTTGACCTCCTGATCCCCCGTCGTCTCGATGGGCACGAAGATCGCCTCGGGGTGCTTGGCCAGCACCAGCGACTGCACCCCGTCCGACACGCCCGAGCTCGGCATGCAGCCGAAGGGCTTCACGCTCACCGTCATGTGGTTGACGTGATCCTCCACGAAGTGGATGAGCTTGCCCACCTCCATGTGGCCCTCACCGCCACGCACGTCGTTGCTGTAGTGGTCGCGGGCGATGCGTGCGATCTCGTGCAGATCCGGCAGGTGGTAGCCGTGCAGCCCCAGCAGGTTCGCGTAGGCCTGGAACACGCCCTTCACCGCGTGGTAGCCGAGCCGCAGGCCCCAGATCTTCTTGGTGCCGTCCTTGCCCTTCAGCCCCTTCTTCGCGTCGTCGTGCTCGCGCAGCTCCAGGCGCTGCTCGGTGTCGTAGCCCGCCTCCCACAGTAGGAAGAGGATCCAGTTGGTGATCCCCTGGATGTCCACCTCGGCGCCCTCCTGCTCCAGGAAGCGCTGCATGTGGTAGTTCCCGTCGCCCTCGGTGGTCATGGCCCAGAACTCGCCGATCAGGCTCACGACGGGCTTTGGCTGGGTGCGATCGATCTTCACCTTCGACAGGATCCGACGGCACTTCAGCATGGCCACCGACACGTGGTTGCGGTTGCGGAAGGCATGGGCCAGCACCGCCTTGCAGCGCTCCACCGCCTCGTTGGTGCTGCCCTCCACCACCTCGTAGGGCCGCATGCGGTAGGCCATCAGGTTCAGCACGTCGCCGGCGATGAGCGACCGCACCACGTGCCAGGCGAACTGCTGGTCGATCTTCAGCCCCAGCTCCTTGCCCGTGGCCTGCCGGATCCCGCCCGCCATCTGGAACGTGAGCACCCGGAAGCCATCGAAGCCCGCGTCCCGCAGGGCCTTGCGGTACTCCGTCACGTACATGCCGAAGCGACAGGGCCCACAGCCGCCCGCGGTGAGGAAGATGTACTTGTTGACGATCTCCTCGGCGGACATGCCCTCCACATCGCGCTTGTGGATCAGGTGCTTCACCAGGTTGCCCACGGTGAAGTAGGTGGGGCTGCACTGGCCCCGGTTCCCGAACTCCTTGCCCACCTGCAGGGACTCCTGGTCGGGAACCTCCAGCGTGGCCACCTGGTAGCCGATGCCCGCAAGGGCAGCGGTGGCCAGGTGATCGTGGGCCATCGACAGGCCGCTCACCAGGATGGTGGTGTGGGGAACGTCGTCGGCCCAGAACTCCTGGGCCACGTTCTCCACGTACTGCTGGCGCCCGACTCCCAGCTCCTCCGCCTGCTCGGCGGAGAAGGCGGCAAGCTGCTCGTCGAGCTCCGCCTGCTCTTCGGGGGTCAGCGCGTCTTCGGTCTCGGGGCTGCGCTCGTCACTCATGGTCTGGGCTCCGAAATGGCGGGATTCATTTGGCGGCGGGAGAGGCTTCGCGACGCGCCAAGATCTGAGCGCGCAGTGCCGCGCGCTTGTCGTCGACTCGGCGTTGCAGCTCGGCCCGCGCCTCGGCACGGTCCTCGAGCTCCTCCTCCACCAGCTTCAGCTTGTGGATGTAGGTGCGCACACGGATCAGGATGGAGCCACCTGGCTTGTTCGCATCCAGATCGTGCAGCGCGGCGTAGGGCATCTTCGCCGTCTTCACGATGCCATCGATGATGCCGTAGGTCGGTGCGTCGTGGCCACACTTGAAGCTGGAGAGATCCAGGATGGCCAGGTTCGGGTGGCGCGCGGCGATCCGGGCAGCCCACACCTTCTGTGCGCTGTTGGCCGAGTAGTTCTCGGGCCACACGTCGCGGATGTCGTTGGGATCGTCGGTGCCGAAGAACCGAGCCCACCACGCCGGATCCTTCGGCAGGCTGCGCATCGACAGCACCGGGTAGCCCCGCACCTGGAACTCCTCGGGGATCCCGTGGTTCAGTCCGGGATCATGGTGGTAGGGCCGGCCGATCATCAGGATCGCCACCTTGTTCTCGCGCTCCACCCGCTCCAGGATCTCCATCCCGGCGCGCTCGATGCGACGGGTGTACTCCTCGAGGGCCTCGAAGCCCTCCTGCACGGCGAAGTCGCTCTCGTCCTCGGTGATCCCCAGGCGCGGCCCCCAGGTGTCGAACATCGTCTTCTTGAGGAGGTTCGGCTCCATGAAGGTCACGGACGGATCGAGGAACTCCACCCCGGCGCGCTCGAAGAAGTCCACCTCCTTGGTGAACGCCGCCTTCACCACGTTGGGAGAGCCCGCCACGATGGTGCAGCTCGTGTTGTCCATGGTGTGGGTGAGCCAGGACGGGATGTGGGTGATGCACGGGTAGAAGATGAAGTCCAGGGGGCCCCGGCGCCTGCGCTCGTCGGTGTGGGCGTGGAACAGCAGCTCGTGCACGTGCGCCTGGATCACCTTGCTCGGGAAGCAGGGGTCGATGGAGCCGTAGCGCCCGCCCTCCTGCCACATGTCCTCGTCGGTGGGCGTGGAGAAGACCACGTTGTTGCGCGGCATCCCCAGGGCCTCGAAGTAGGTCCGGAAGAAGGGCGCCACCGTGTACATGTTGAGCACGCGCGGCATGCCCACCTTGAACTGCGACAGGTCCGCACCCGACCGCTGGAAGCCGCGCTTGAGCGCCCGGCGTGCCACCCGTCGGAACGACAGCCGCCGCACCTCCACGTCCTGCTTCACCGAGCCCGCGACGGGGAGCGGCTTGGGCTCGTAGAAGTGCTTGAAGGCCAGCGTGCCCTCGTGCTCCACCAGGTTGGGGAACTGCTTGCGCACCACGTTGCGCTCCTTCTGCAGCTCCTTGAGCGCATCCTTGCTCTCCACCGTGCCCTTCTCGCAGGAGAAGCCGGAGATGTAGCGGGACGTGCGCCCGTCCGGCGTCTCCGTGTCGATGAAGGTCCGGCTGCACAGGTTGGGGCAGAAGTGGCAGACCGTGGACTCGTCGTTGATGGTCTTGTAGGCCAGGTCGATGGCCTGATCGATGCCGATGAAGGAGCTGCTCCCCTTGCGGCGCACCACGCGCAGCGTCTCCATGGCGGCACCGATGGCGCCGGCCTCCCCACAATGGGGGTGCACCACCACGTTGGCGTCGGGCACGCGCTGCATGATGTAGTCCACCTGGGCCTTCACGGCGGCCAGGTTGCGCTGGGTGCCCCCCTGCAGCACGAAGGTCCGGCCGAACTCGGCGAGGCGAGGCACCTGCACCACGTACTGCCACACGTTCTTCGGCAGCACCTGCGCCAGCCCCGCCAGCATCTCGGCCCGCTGGAATCCCTCCTTCTGGAAGTTCACCCGGTCGGCGTCGAGGAACACCGCGCATCCGTAGGAGAACTTGGGCGCCAGGTCCGCCTCGAAGGCCGTGCTGGCGTAGTCCTGCAGCTTCACGCCGAACTGATCCGCCATCGCCTGCAGCAGCATGCCGTTGCCCGCGGAGCACTGGTTCGACAGGCGGAAGTCCCGCACGTCTCGGCCGCCGGTCTTGTTCTCTCGCAGGAACAACACCTTGATGTCCTGACCACCGATGTCGCAGACCACGTCGGCGTCGGGCACGTACCGCACCGCGCTCTGCATGTGGGCGATGGTCTCCACGATGTTGACGTCGGCCCGGACCGACTCCTCCAGCACGTCGGCGGCGTAGCCCGTGGCGCCGAACCCCATGCACTCGAGGGTGGCCCCGAAGCTCTCCACGTAGTCCCGGATCTCCGACAGAATCTCCTTGGTGTCCTTGATGGGGTTGCCCTCGGACAGCGTGTACGCCTTGTAGAGCACGTCCCCCGACTCGTAGTCCACGAGCACGGCCTTGCTGCTGGTGGAGCCACCGTCCAGCCCCACGACGCCGCGAACCACTTGCCCTTCCTCGAAGGTGGCCGCGTCGAACCCAGGAATCCGGTACGCCTCGGTGAACAGATCGAGCTCGGACTGATCCTTGACCAGCGGCCCGCCGGCCGAGTCCCCGAGGCGCGCGGCCCGACCGTTCTTCATGTAGTCACGCAGGCCGTCGAGACCGGCGTACAGCCCTTCCTCCCGGGCAGCAGCATCCGTCAGGCCGTACACCACGGCACCGAAAGCCGCGTAGTACTGCGCATTGTCTGGCGTGAACACCAGCTCCTGGATCGGAATGTCGGTCGGGTACTCGTAGCCCCGGGACTCCCAGGTCTCCGGGATCCGCATGCGCCAGCACTCCACCAGGAAGGGCAGGTAGCAGTTGGGCCCTCCCAGGAGCAGCACCTTGTGCCGCAGCGTGTTGCCGCGGGTGAGCACCGACAGGTTCTGGTGGACGATGGCG
>JAHQVJ010000148.1 GCA_019634415.1 Myxococcales bacterium | reverse complement strand
TGTGGTGCGCCTCTGGGCTGGGATTGGCGTTCGGCGTGGCCTGCGGCCAGTGGGTGGCGGCCGAGCTCGCGTTGGGGTTTCTCGCCACCGTGGCCGTTCAAGTCACGCTGGGTATTCCCGTGATGGGGGCCTCGTACGTAGCGCTGGGCAGCGCGCAGGTGCTGCTGGCGACACGTCTCGGAGCTCGGCCGATGCTGCCTGACGAGCCAGAGCAATGAGCTGCGCGTGCACTGGCCGGGCCCCGCCCCACCTGGGCGGTTGCTGACGGGCGCAGTCTCCTGTCGTGCAAAGATCCGCTACGCTTGCCGGGACCGGCGGGCCGTGCGCGTCGAGGGGGGAGACATGTGGTGGCTGTGGACTGTACCTGCGCTCGCGCAGCATGCCTCGGAGCCACAGCCGTTGTTGTTCGAGGATCAGGTCGACGTGCTGGACGGTCTGGCCGCTCAGACCGCCTGGTTTCCCAGCAAGGGCGCGCCCGTGTCCATCCGCCTGTTCCTCGACACCAGCGGAGGGGTGCAGACCACGGTGGAGGCCACCAGTGAGCTGACCTGGTCGGATGCTGTGCCGGGAGAGCTGTCCCACCGGCTGGTGGGAGCGGCGGGCGGTGGCACGATGGTGCTCGACGCCACCGCGGAGGTGGGGGCCGAGGTCAAGGTCGACATCGGTGGCGTGTTCACGGGCACGGTGCCGCTGCTGCGCCAATCGGCCACCTGGCTCGATCAGTCCTCCTTCGACGGGCTGCTCCTCGCAGGTGGGCAGGAGGCCGCCACGGTGGGCGATGGCCTGCAGCCCATCACCCTGTCGTTCCGCGTGTCGGTGATCAGCGGCGTGGATCTGGTGGTGGGGGTGGATGTGGTGCCGCAGCTCGACGTGGCCCTGGCCGGCGTGGAGGTGCGCACCGACGGCGCGGGAGGGCAGGGGGTGCAGGAGCTGGAGGGCGGCTGGGTGGATCTGCCCACCGATCCGCAGCGCCCGGGACAGCTCGGGCTGTCGTCGATCTGGGCCACGGAGTGGTCGAGCGATCTGGCGTTGGTGCTGTCGCCGAGCCTCGATCTGTTCACGCCGGTGGGGACCTTCACCGTGGTGCAGTTCGACAGCGAGCTGCCCCTGGCCACGGTGGACGAGGCGCGCGATCTAGAGGCCTTCGTGGTGCATCCGCTCCCGGTGATCGAGGGCCCGGTGGAGGCCTACGACTTCGGGGAGGTGCCGCTGACGAGCCAGGCCACGTGGCAGGTGCCCTTGCGCAACCTCGGCGCGCTGGCCGTCGACGGCGCGGTGGAGGTGGTGGGGGACCGCAGCTTCGAGGTGTTCCCGGGCGACGTGGCGGTGCTGGCCCAGGGCGACGACGGCGTGGTGGTGACCTTCGCCCCCTCCGAGCCTGGCCCCGTGGAGGCGCTGCTGCGGCTGACCACCAACGATCCCACGGCTCCGCTGATCGAGGTCGCCCTGACGGGCACGGGTGTGGCGCCCGACGGCTCGGGAGACTCCGACGCGATCCCGGTGACCTCCTGCGGCTGTCAGAGCGGAGGAGGAGGTGCTGGACTGGCCGTGCTGGCGTTGCTGGCGGTGGCCCGGCGTCGTCGGTGACGGTGGGCGGGTGAGGCGGGAATGGTGGGCGTTGCACGAGGAGCCCCCACCATGTCGCGACCGCTGCTGGCGTGTGCCGTCTTGGCCGCCACGGGCTGCCCGGCCCCCGACGCCGAGGAGGAGAGCTTCCTGCCCACCCCCGTGGCTACGGATGGGCTGAACGGGAGCGAGGATCTGCGCGTGGTGGGGTTGCAGCTGTGTGTTCACGGCGAGTCGGTCTACCTGCTCTGGATGGACGACCGGCTCGCCGAGGGCACCGACCGCCTGGATCTCTTCATGAACGTGTCGCAGGCGGGCGGCCGAGCGGGCTCCTGGCTCGATGCGCCGCTACGCGTCAACTCGGGACCGGGGTGGGGGAGCGTCTTCAACCCGCAGCTGGCCTGTAGCGAGGCAGGCGGCTTCGTGGTGTGGGAGGACGACAGGGACGGCTCCTTGGCGAACCACCAGATCTACTTCAACGGCACGGTGGACGGGCTGTCCACCCTGGGGCCGGATCGGCTGCTGGAGCTCGATGCGGACGGGCTGTCCATGTCGATCGAGCCACGCATCGCGGCCGACGGCGACACGCTGACGGTGGCCTGGATGGACTCCGACGCAGGCACCTTCGACATCTTCGTGACGACGTCGACGGATGCGGGCGGCGACTGGTCCAGGCCGCTGCGTCTGGATCCGGGCAAGCCGGGGAGCGCGTTCTCGGCGCGACCCGACGTGGCGGTGGCGGACGGGGGCCAGCGGGCCTGGGTGGCCTACGAAGACGTGCTCGACGGGGTGATGCTGGCGCGCACCGAGGACGCTGGGCAGACCTTCTGGTCGCCCGTGTCGCTGGCGATGCCGGAGGTGTCGAGCCCGCGCCTGTGCAGCGTGGGTGACGACGAAGTGTACGTGCTGTGGTACCAGCGCCTGCAGGACCGGCGCGAGCTGCTGGTGCGTCACTCCGACGACGGGGGGCTGAGCTTCCAGGCCGGCGCCGTGGCGCTGCCGACGGCGTCGAGCAACGCGGTGACCTTCGATCCTCCCTGCCGGGCCCATGGAGACGAGGCCGTGGTGGCCTGGTTCGACGACCGCGGAGGCGACTGGGACGCGGTCTATGCGCCGCTCGCGGGTGGCGAGGTGGGGGCGGCGGTGAGCTTGCCCCTGGAAGCGACGGGCCTGGGCCTGCCGGCCACCGACTTCGACGTGCGCGACGGCACCGTGGCGGTGCTGTACGACAACGGATTCAAGCCAGGTGTACACTACGTGTTCCGCACCGAGGCCGGGCTGCTGAGCGGTCCGTACCGCATCGACGATCGCCAGACGCAGGAGGTGGTGGACGTGCGCCTCGCCCTGCTGGGGGACGATCTGTGGCTGGCGGCTTGGACGGGGGCCACGGAGGATCGGTTCGGCGTGTTCGTGCAGCGTGGAGCGCTCGGCGACGAGGCGGCGCCCCTACGGTGATCCGGCGACGAACTGCGCAGGCTCCCCCAGCGTGATCGCCACGGTGCTTCCCGCAGGTAGCTTTCGCGGGTGCAGCGCCACCACGGTTCCTGCGGGGGTGTCCACCGTGATCCGCACGTCGTTGCCGCGGAAGACGTTGGCGCGCACGGTGGCGGTGGCGCCGTCGTCGGGGATCAGGGTCAGGGCCTCGGGCCGCAGCAGCAGGGTGCCCGCCCCCTCGAGGGCGGCGTCGCAGGGCACCGCACCCAGCGCGCAGCGTGCCACTCCCTCACTCGCCGTGGCGTCGAGGACGCAGCAGGGACCGGTGAGGCGTGCCACCTCCTCGCTCGCGGGGTGCGCGTAGATGTGCTCGGGAGCGCCGATCTGCCCCACGCGTCCGCCGCCGGGACCTCCCACCAGCACCACGATGCGGTCGCTGATCCCCAGCGCCGACGCTCGATCGTGGGTGACGAGCAGGGCCGCGCGCCCTTCGCTGGCCAACGTGCTGCGCAGATCCGCGGCCAGCTGGTCGCGACGATCGGCGTCGACGTTGGCGAAGGGCTCGTCCAGGAGCAGCATCCGAGGGCGCGGGGCCAGGGCTCGCGCCAGGGCCACCCGCTGCTGCTGGCCCCCCGACAGCTGCGCGGGACGGCGCTCGCCCAGGCCCGCCAGGCCGACGCGCTCCATCAGCTCGTCCACGCGGTCCGGATCGCCGGGGAGCCCATAGGCGATGTTGGCGGCGACGGACAGGTGGCCGAACAGGGCGTAGTCCTGGAACACCAGCCCGATGCGACGCGCCTCGACGGGCACGTGGAGTGTGCCGTCTGAGGCGACCGTGGCGCCCGACAGCCGCACGGTGCCGCCCGTGGGCGTGACCAGGCCAGCGATCGCTCGCAGCAGCGTGGTCTTGCCCGAGCCGCTGGCCCCCAGCACCGCCACCAGCTCGCCCGCGGCCACCGTCAGATCCACGTCGTCGAGCACGGGGGTGGCCCCGTATCGGTGCACCAGGCGCTGGACCTCCAGCACGAACGCGTCAGCCACGGGACCTCCAGGGCAGGCTCACCATCACCCCCACCAGCGCCAGGCCCACCAGGATCAGCCCCGCTGCCCCGGCATCGTGCCACAGGGCCTCCTCGGCGCGATCCCACACGCGGAAGGCCAGGGTGGACAGGCCGGTGGCGCTGCCGAGCATCAGGGTGACGGGCAGCTCCTTGAGCACGGCCAGGAACACCAGCAGCCAGCTCGCCGCCACCGCCGACGCCGTGGCGGGCCACGCCACGCGTAGGGCGAAGCGCGACAGCGGTGCCGACAGCGCACGATGGGACTCCCACAGGCGCCGATCCAGCTGGGCGATCCGGTCGCGCAGGGGGGTGTAGGCCTCGGCCACGAACCGGGTGGCGTAGCCGAGCACGAGCAGCGCGCCCGAGGCCGTCAGCCAGCGGTACCACCCCTGCCCGGGGAAGCTGCGGGCGAGCCACAGCGCCGCCAGGATCCAGCCGAAGGCCAGCAGCACGCCGGGCAGCGCCGAGGTGGAGTACACGCCCGGATCCAGCCACCCCGCGCGTCGGCGGCCGCCCACGACGAGCGCGGGCGGCAGCGCGAGTGTGCAGATGGCCACGCCCGCCAGGGCGGCGATGCCGACGGTGTGCAGCACGGGCTGCCCCAGTGCTGCGAAGGGCAGGTCGCGGCGCATACCCTCGAGCACCCATCCGATCAGGGTGGTCACCGGGAGCGCCACGCCGATGCCCACCACCAGCAGGGCGGCGACCACCGTGAGGGCGATGGACGGCCACGCCGCAGGCACGGCGGGCGGTCGGCGTGGGTTGGGCACGCGGGCGCCCAGGGTGTCGCCGGCGATGGTGCGAGCCACCACCAGCAGGGGCACGGTGGCCGCCACCAGGGCGGCTCCGAGCAGTGCTGCGCGGGCCAGATCCTGGGCCTGCACCGCCTGGTACAGGCGCCACGTGAGCACCGGCGCCTCCAGCACGGCGACGGCGCCGAAGTCGCTGATGGCGTAGAGCATGGCGAGCAGGGCCGAGTAGCCCAGGGCCGGCCGGATCCGGGGCAGCACCACGTCGCGGAAGACGGCACCGGGGGAGGCGCCCAGCGTGCGGGCGGCTTCCTCCTCCGAGGCGGAGCCCTGGGTCAGCGCGGCGCCGGCCAGCAGCTGCACGTAGGGCGCGGTCACCACGCCGATCACGACGGAGGCTGCTCCCAGTCCCGAGATCCCGAGCCCCTGCCGTACGCTGGCGGCGAGCACGTAGCTGGGCATGGCCAGGGGCAGGATCGTGAGCGTGGTCAGCAGGTGGCTGCCGGCGAATCGCTGGCGGTGCTCGGCCCAGGCGAGCCACGTGCCCACGGGTACGGCCACGGCCGCTGCGCCCACTGCCAGCACGACGGAGCGCAGCGTCAGCCGTAGCAGGTCCGTCTGGGCCCACAGCGTGGACAGCGACGGCACCTCGCCCGTGATCGGGTGCGCCGGCACGAACACGGCGTTGGCGCCTAGGGCCGCCAAGGGCACGGCGGCGAGCAGCCCCACGACGACTACCGCGACGACTCCGACCGCCCGTGCGGGGAGCGTCACGACGCCGATCCTGGGCGGGCGACGATCACAGCAGCTGCAGCTCTTGCAGCAGCGTGCGCGTGGGGGCGAGATCGGCCAGGTGCTCGGGGGCCACGTCGGCCAGCGGGATCTCGCTTAGGGGCTGCACGTCGGCGTGGGTCTCGATCCCCGGGCGCGTCGGGTACTCGAACGTCTTCTGGGCGAAGTAGGTCTGGCTGGACTCCGACAGCAGGGCCTCGATCACCGCGTGGGCATCGTCGGCTCGGGTGCTGCCGGCCCGTACGCCGGCACCCGCCACCATCATCAGGTTCCCTTCCTTGCCCTGCTCCGGGAACGAGTGGTTCAGCGCGCGACGGCCATCCTTCTCGGTGCGATGCAGGTAGTAGTGGTTGACCCAGCCGATGGCGATGCCCCCGTCGTTGGCTGCAGCCACCTGCGGGCTGTTCTTGGGGAACGCACGCGGCTCGTTCGCCTTCACGCCCTCGAGCCAGGTGCGGGTGCGCTCCTCGCCCCACATGTGGCGCAGCGCCGACAGGTGCGTCTGCAGGCTGCCGTTCGTCGGTGCCCAGCCGAGCTTGCCCTTCCACGCCGGATCGGCCAGCGCTTCGAGGGAGGTGGGACGGTCCTCCTCGGCCACACTCTCGCCGTCCACCACGAGCACCCGCAGGCGGCCGCTGGTACCCACCCAGGTGCCTCCGGCGTCGCGGAATCGTGGGTCCACGGTCTGCAGCAGTGCGTCGGGCAGGGGGGCCAGGGCGCCTTGCTTCGCGAGCAGCCCGAGGTGCCCCGAGTCCTGCGCCAGGAACAGATCGGCGGGGCTCTCGGCTCCTTCGGTGAGCAGGCGCGTGACCAGCTCGGGGGTCTTGCCGTACTGGACCTGCAGCTCCACGCCGAGCTCCCCCTCGAGGCGCTCGAAGAGCGGGCCCACCAAGGACTCGGAGCGTCCGGAGTAGATGACGAGGGGCTGCGCGGGTGGGGGCGCCTCGTCGGGCTGTTCGGCGGTGGGGGCGCACGCGAGGATCAGAGCAGTCAGCAAAGGTACCTCCAGGCGCTGCGCCCTACCGCCGCTCGGGCGGGATGTCGACCCGCGGTCTCGTCTAGCTGAAGCGCCAGGTCATGCGGCCCACGTCCAGCGAGCGCCAGCGCTGCACCACCGAGATGGCACCCGTGCTCGCGAGATCGTTCACGCGGAGCGTACAGGTCCACTTCTTCCCTGCCGTGAGCACGCCCTTGCCCAGTCGCAGCCGCGGCTGGGAGAACGTGAAGGACGGGGCGACGCCCCCCAGCTCCACCGCCAGATCCGGATCGATGTCGAGGGTGGCCGACACCCCGGCGGGTAGGCCGTCCATCTGCACCCACAGCGCCATGGGCTCGGATCGGTCCGGAGCCGCCAGCACCGTGAACTCGTAGGTGTCGCCCGCTGCCGCAGGTCCGGCCGGGAGGGTGCGTAGGGCCACGTTGTTGTGACGAATGGCACGCAGGTAGGGCCACCACGAGCCGAGGCTCGCGCGATCGGGGCCCGGATCGGTGCCCGCTTTCACCATGGCCACCAGGCATCCCGGCGGTAGCGCGCCGGACACACCCCAGGGCAGGGCAGAGGTCACCTTGCAGCCGCCCGCGGCCTCCAGCAGCGGCAGCGGCACCGTGGCCAGCTCCGTCAGCTTCGAGGCGTCGAGCAGGGTGCTCGGGGGCGCGTGGAGCACGGTCACCGTGGCGTTGGTGGTGGTGCGTCGGCCGCCGCGGTTGTGGATCCGCACGTACAGGTGGTTCGTGGTGCCGCCTTGGGGCTGCACGGGCAACAGCTGGTCCAGGTCACCCGCCCAGGCGTCGGCGGTGGCTGCGGCCACCGGGCCTGCCACGATTCCGATGTCGGGGCTCTCTGCCATCAGCCGGCGCTCGTCGTGGTTGGCCTGGTCGCGGATCACGGCATCGGTGAGCAGCCGCACGCGCGCCATCAACCGACCGAGATCCGGCATCACGCCGATCACGCCGGCCTGGCGTGCGCCGGTGCCCGGGTGCACCCCGGCGGTGCCGTTGTCTGGCGCACGCATCACGTTGCGCAAGGCCTTGGGCGACAGCGTGCGACGGTAGGTCTTCGACGCCGCCTGCACCAGCACCGCTGCTCCCGCCACGATGGCGGAGGCCGAGGAGCTGCCGCTGTAGTTGCGGGTGTAGCCGTGGGCGTCCGACGGGCTGGTGTCCAGGGTGGCCACCCCCGAGCCCCAGCCGAAGCAGTCCACCCGCTGGCCCTGCCCGCCCAGAGGCTGGTGATCGGCGTGGTGCCCGGCGCCCACCAGGATGGCGCCGGAGCGCTCGCTGAACACACGGTCGTTGGGATCGTGGACGTCTTGCCCGGGGCGGCGCAGGGTGCCGAGCCGCAGGCCTCGCTCGTTGCCCGTGGGCTCCACCACCGTCACACCCGCGTCGGTGGCGAGCTTGATGGCGGCCTGCACCTCGCCGATGGCCTCGATGGGGGCCAGCACCGTGGTGCCGTCGGGCTGGGCGTGCACCACCTGTGCTTCGATCAGCATCACGCCGCCCGTGCCCTCGAGCAGCAGGGCGTTGCGTGCGCGCCGGATCGCGTCCACCAGATCGGGCAGGCAGCAGCCCGCGGCGTCCTTGTCGGCGTCGCTGCAGGCGGCGGGGCGTGCGCCCACGAGGTGCACGGGACCTGCGGCAGGCACGATGCCGGTGAAGCCGTTGCCGTCGGGCTTCGACAGCAACACCCCCAGCGTGCGCAAGGCGTGACGGCGTCCGCGGATCATGGTCGGGCTGTGGGCCGAGCACGACGGGGTGTCCACCATCAGGTTGTCGGGCAACTGGGTGTGGGAGACCACCTGTGATGCGTCGGCAGGGAAGTCGATCTCGATGACCGCGAGCCCCACGCCCTCCCCCAGGGTGACCTCGTGGGCGGCTTCGATGCCGATGCCGGTGGGGGCGGGGGCGAGGTAGCCCTGCAGCCCGGACCACGCGTCGGGGGTGATGGGCACGTCGGCGACGGCGGCCGAGAAGTCGGCCGAGGGCACGATGGGGGGCGGCACGTAGGCGGCGTTCACCGCGCTCACGCTCCGCAGGGCCGTGGCCACACGCTCGGCGTCCAGGCTGGCGTCGAAGGAGACGCGGAAGAAGCGCGCGAGGTAGGCGCGGCGTGTGTCGTCGCCTGGCTCGGGGGTGGCCGAGGCGATGTCGGCGGCCTGCTCCAGCACCTCCTCTCGGCGCTTGGCGTCGGCCCGCTGCAGCGCGCGCTCCAGCACCTCTCCGAGGTACTCGGG
>JAHQVJ010000015.1 GCA_019634415.1 Myxococcales bacterium | reverse complement strand
GGAATGGGGGCGGGCTGTGTGCCCGACGCCGGGGTGCGCTGGCTGCCGAGCCTGCGCCGGGGTCAGGACGACCGCACCACCGCGCTGACCAGCCTCGGCCGGCTCTACCTCGCCGGTGCCGAGATCCACTGGGCCGCCGTGACCGCCTCGGGTCGACGCCGCAACGGCTGGCCCACCTACGCCTTCCAGCGCACGCGGCACTGGTTCGTGCCCCCTGGTGCCAGCCGCGCACCGGTGGCCGTGGGGCTGCTCGGCCAGCGCCACGACAGCCCTGGCGAGGAGGTGCAGTTCGTCTCGGGGGTGTCCGGCGAGTCCGTTCCCTACCTCGCCGACCACGTGGTCTTCGGGGAGCTCGTGGTGCCCGCCGCGCACTTCGTGGCCTCCGCCGTGGGCGCTGCCGACGCCGTGCTCGGAGGAGACCGCTGGCAGCTGCGCGATCTGGTGGTGCAGCGACCGCTGGTGCTGCAGTCCGCCGATGTCGACGTGCACCTCGTGGCGTCGCGCCGATCCGAGGCGCTGCAGGTGCGCGTGGCCTCTCGCCCCGACGCAGGTGCGGACTGGGTCCGGCATGCCGAGGCTGCCGTCGCCGTGCACGATCGGAAGCCCGAGGCCGTGGAGCGGGACGCCCTGCAGCAGGGCTGCCCCCGCCGCGTCGACGCCGACACCTTCTTCGACGCCTTCGGGCGTGCCGGGATCGAGCTCGGTCCCTCGTTTCGCTGGATCGAGCAGCTCTGGCTCGGCGAGGAGCAGGCCCTGGCGCGCCTGGTGCGTCCCCCGTCGGTCTCGTCGGACGGGGCGCCGGTGCACGCCACCCTGCTCGACGCCGTGTTCCAGACGCTGGAGGCGGTGGTGGTGGTCGACGACCACGACAGCCTCTACATCCCCATCGGGATCCGTCGCTTGTCCACTGGCCGCATGCCGGATGCGCCCCTGTGGTGCCATGCGCGACTGACCCAGCGGCACGCCGAGACCTGGTGGGCCGATCTGGTGGTGTTCGACGAGCACGGCCAGGTGGTGGCGGAGGTGGAGGGGCTACAGCTCAAGCGGGCCACGGCGCTGCAGCTGCAGGCCGCCAAGCAGGGCACCGTCGGGCAGCGCACAGCCTTCGCGCCCACGTGGGTTCCGGCGCCGAGAGGCGAGCCGGATCCGCCCGAGGAGAGCGGAGCTGTGCAGGTGGTGGGCAGCGGCGCGCTAGCCACGGCGCTGACCGATGCCCTTGCAGCACAGGGCGCCCCCCGCGGTGTGGTGTGCGTGGTGGAGCCCACGGAGCACGCACTCGGTGAGTTGCTGGAGCGTGTGCAGGCCCTGGCAGGCGCGGAGCTGGAGGCGGGCCTGTGGCTCGTGACCGCCGGCGCGCAGCCCCTCGGTGGGGAAGCGCCCGATCCGCGCGCGGCGCTGGTGTGGGGCCTGGGGCGCGTGGTGCAGCAGGAGCACCCGGAGCTGTCGTGTCGGCTGGTGGATCTGTCGGCCGCTCCCACCGAGGACGAGATCCGCGGCTTGCTTCGCGAGATCCGGTCGCCGGGTGACGAAGGGCAGCTGGCCTTGAGGGGCGACCAGCGCAGCGCCCTTCGGCTGCAGCGCGTGGCCGCTGGCGCAGACACGTCCCGTGTGGAGCAGGCGCTCACCGGCGGTGTGCTGATCACCGGTGGGCTGGGGGGCCTCGGGCTGGCGCTGGCGGAGCGCTGGGCTGCCGCGGGTGCACGGCACCTGGTGCTGGTGGGGCGCAGCAGCCCACAGGGGGCCACGCTGCAGCGCGTGGAGGCCATGCAGGCCGGCGGCTGCGAGGTGTGGACGCGCCAGGTGGACGTGACCGACCGCGCGGCGCTGTCGGAGCTGCTCGACGAGATCGACGACCACACCGGGCTGCGCGGCGTGGTGCACGCCGCCGGGGTGATCGACGACGGCGTGCTCGCAGGGCAGACCGCCGAGCGGATGCGTACGGTGTGCGCACCCAAGGTGCAGGGGGCGGAGCACCTGGACGCCCTGACCTGTGACCGCGACCTCGATCTGTTCGTGCTGTTCTCGTCGGTCAGCGCGGTGCTGGGTCCGGAGGGGCAAGGGGCGTATGCCGCGGCGAACGCCCACCTCGACGCGCTGGCTCACGCGCGCGCCGTCCGCGGGCTCGCGGCCACCAGCGTGGGGCTCGGGCCCTTCGCCGAGGTCGGCATGGCCGCCGACGACGGGATCCAGCGGATCTGGGCCGCGCGTGGCGTGCGCCCGTGGTCCCCGAGCGAGGGCTTCGGGGTGCTGGAGGGGCTCGTGGGGGGCGACTCGCCCCACGTGCTGTCTGCGCGGCTGGACGCCGTGGCCTGGGCGCGGTCCGCGGCCGATCCCGCGCGAGCGCTCCTCGTGGAGTCGCTGGTGGCGGTCTCGGTGTCGGTGGACGAGCGCTGGTCCGACGAGCTGCTCGCACTGGATGCCGAGGACCGTCGTGCCCAGGTCGCCGAGCTCGTGACGCTGCAGGCCCAGGCGGTCATGGGGCTCACGGACGCGCTGGCCGTGGCCACGCCCCTGCGCGACCTCGGTATGGACTCGCTGATGGCGGTGGAGCTGCGCAACGCGCTCTCGGCCGCCATCGCCAAGCCCCTGCCTGCCACGCTCGTCTTCGACCACCCCACGGTGGACGCGCTGACCACCGTGGTGCTCGGGGCGCTGGGCCTCGGGGACGCGCCTCGGCGCTCGGCGGTTCGCCGCATCGCCGCGTCGGAGGAGCCCATCGCCATCGTGGGCATGGGGTGCCGGCTGCCCGGCGGCGTGCACAGCCCCGAGGATCTGTGGCGCTTGGTGACCGAGGGCATCGACGCCGTGGGTCGGGTGCCCGCAGGTCGCTGGGACGTCTCGGCGGTGTACGACCCCGATCCCGGCGTGCCTGGCAAGACCTACTGCCGCGACGGTGGGTTCCTGGACGACCTCGACGGCTTCGATGCGGGCTTCTTCGGGATCTCGCCCCGGGAGGCGGTGATGATGGACCCCCAGCAGCGCCTGCTGCTGGAGGTGACGTGGGAGGCGCTGGAGCGTGCCGGCATCGCGCCTGCGGATCTGGTGAACACGCCCACGGGCGTCTTCGTGGGCATCTCCACCAACGACTACGGCATGCAGGCCCTAGCCCGGGATCCGGGCGCCATCGATGCCTACACCGGCACCGGGAACCTGTTCAGCGTGGCGGCGGGTCGCCTGTCGTACGTGCTGGGGGTGCAGGGCCCGGCGATGTCGGTGGACACGGCGTGCTCGTCGTCGCTGGTGGCGCTGCACCTGGCGTGCGCGAGCCTGCGGAGCGGGGAGTCGGATCTGGCGGTGGCGGCAGGGGTGAACGCCCTGGTGTCGCCCGAGCTCACCATCTACTTCAGCAAGCTGCGGGCCTTGTCGCCGGACGGCCGCTGCAAGGCCTTCGATGCCGGTGCGAACGGGTACGTGCGGGGGGAGGGCTGCGGCTCGCTGGTGCTGCAGCGCCTGTCCGACGCCGAGCGCTCGGGCGCTCCGATCCTGGCGGTGGTGCGCGGTACGGCGGTGAACCACGACGGCCGCTCGAACGGGCTGACGGCGCCCAACGGCCCGTCCCAGGTGACGGTGATCCGCCAGGCGCTGTCGAATGCGGGCGTGCAGCCAGACGAGGTCGGCTACGTCGAGGCTCACGGCACGGGCACGTCGCTGGGAGACCCCATCGAGGTGGGGGCGCTCGGCGAGGTGATGGCGGAGCGCAGCGGCGAGCCGCTGCAGATCGGTTCGCTGAAGAGCAACATCGGGCACCTCGAGGCAGCGGCGGGCGTGGCGTCGGTGATCAAGGCGGTGCAGACGCTTCGCCACGGTCAGCTGCCGCCGAGCCTGCACGTGCAGGAGCCGAACCCGCTGGTGGACTGGGAAGCGCTACCGGTGGAGGTGGTGCGCGAGGGCCGGGCGTGGTCGGGGCCGCGCGTGGCGGGGGTGAGCTCCTTCGGGATCAGCGGCACGAACGCCCACGTGGTGCTGGGGGAGGCGCCCTCGCCTTCGGCTGCGGAGCTTCCGGCGCCTACGGAGCAGGCGCTGGTGGTGCTGGGGCTGTCGGCGCGCAGCGAGGGGGCCCTGCGGTCGCTGGCGGGCCGCTATGCGGCACACCTTCGGGGGCACCCCGAGCAGACGCTGGCGGAGGTGGCCTACACGGCGGGGGTCGGTCGCAGCCACTTCGAGTATCGCCTGGCGATGATCGTCGGTGCGCGCGAGCACGCCATCGATCAGCTGAGCGCGTTCGCCGAGTTCGGCGAGGTGCCACTGCAAGCGCTGGAGGACGTCGATCTGGGCGAAGCCTGGCGTGCCCTCGAGCAGTCCGCCGATGCCACCGACCGTCGGGAGGCGCTGCAGATCATCGGTCGCGCCTATGTGGGTGGCGCCACTGTGAGCTGGGAGCGGCTCAACGCCCCGCAGCGTCGAGTGGTTCTGCCCACGTACGCCTTCGAGCGAACCCGCCACTGGCATGCCCCGCCTGCATCGAGCCGCCCGTCTCCTGCGGGTCCGCCCACGGGTTCGCTCCTCGGAGTGGCCTGGGACAGCCCTGGACGAGAGCTGCACTTCGTCTCCCAGGTGGGTGCGAGCCGGCCTCCCTACCTCGCCCAGCACGAGGTCTTCGGTGATCCGGTGGCGCCTGCGGCGTACTTCGTCTCCGCCGTGCTCGCAGCGGCTCGCCACGCGCATCCGCGTGCGGGAGTGCTGGTGGTGGAGCACCTCGCCGTGCAGCGTCCGCTGGTGCTCGGTGAGGACACGTCGCTGCACGTCGTGGTCGGCCAGGACGAGGAGGGGGGGCGTCCCGTCACCGTGGCTCGCCCCGTGGCCGACGGTTGGATCCGGCACGTGCGAGCGCACCTCGTGCCAGAGGCCGCGGACCAGGGTCTGGGGGAGGTGCGCCTCGACGAGCTGCGTGCTCGCTGCACCGAGCCCCTCGACGCCACCGCTCTGTTCGACGACTTCGCGACGGCCGGCATCCGACTGGGGCCTGCGTTTCGTTGGATCCGACAGGTCTGGCGCGGTCCCGACGAGGCGCTGACGAGGCTCGGGCGACCCCCTTCGGTTCGCGACGACGACCCCCTGCACCCCACGTTCGTGGACGCGTGGTTCCAGACGATCGAGGCCATCGTGGTCCCCGACGATCCGTCGGTGCTGTCGATTCCGGTGGGGGTGGATCGCCTGTGTTGGGCTGGGCCCGTCGCCTCGGAGATGTTCTGCCACGCTCGGATCACGCAGCGTGGTGCCGAGACCTGGCGAGGAGATCTGACGCTGCTGGCTCCCGACGGGCGCCTGCTGGCCACCCTCCAGGGAGTCCAGCTCAAGCGAGCCACGCGCGCAGCACTGCGCAGCACCGCTGGGCCCGATGTCGCAGCCGATCTGCTGCAGGTGGTGCGATGGGAAGAGGCGGGGGCCATCGACGGAGGGGTCACCGCACAGGGAGCCTGGTGGGTGGGCCCCGACGGCGAGCGAGCCCGAGGGGTTCGCGCGGGCCTGACTCGGCGCGGCGCCCGGGTGGTGGATGAGCTCGGCGACGACGTGCACACCGTCGTGTACGTGGCACCGGATCCGTCGTCCGATGCGGGTGATCTGGAGGCGGTGCGGCGCGTGCTGGCCGAGCCGCTCCGGTTGGTGCAGACGCTGGTGGAGCGCTCGGCTCCGGTGCGTGCGCTGTGGCTGGTGACCAGCTCGGCGCACCAGGTGCGAGGCGACGAACCCGTGGCTGTGCACCACGCCTCGGTGTGGGGTTTCGGACGGGTGGTACAGCGGGAGCATCCGGACCTGTCCTGCCGCCTCCTGGACCTGCCGGCTGATGGCGACGAGGCGGTGGTGGACGCGTTGCTGTGGGCCGAGGCGCCCGCCGAGTCGGCGTTGCGGGGCGGTCGCTCCTGGCGGTGGCGTCTGGCGGCGGCCGAGGCGGTTCCAGCGTCTCCGCTTCAGCTACCGGCCGGCGGGATCCTCGTGACCGGCGGGCTGGGGGCGGTGGGGCTCCGGCTCGCGGAATGGCTCGCCGGGCGAGGTGCGGAGCGGGTGGTGCTCGTGTCCCGGCGCACGCCCGACGAGGCAGCCGAGCGCGTCATCGCCAGCCTTCGCGAGGCGGGCTGTGACGTCTGGGTGCGCTCCGTGGACGTGACCGACCGGCACCAGGTGGCGTCGCTGATCGACGAGATCGAGGAGCGCGGAGGGCTCGCTGGGGTGGTGCACGGCGCAGGCGTGCTCGACGACGGTGTGATCGCCAGTCAGGACTGGCAGCGGTTCCGTACGGTGCTTGGCCCGAAGGTGCTCGGTGCCATGCACCTGGACGCGCTCACGCGGGATCGTGAGCTGCCGCTGTTCGTGCTCGTCTCGTCGGTGGCTGGGGTGATCGGCTCGCCTGGCCAGAGCAACTATGCCGCCGCCAACGCGTGGCTCGACGCACTGGCCCATGCCCGGCGCGCTCGAGGGCAGCACGCCCTCAGTCTGGATCTGGGGCCCGTGGGCGGCGAGGGCATGGCGGCCCGGACCAAGGGCAGCTCCTCCGTGATGCGTCAGCTCGTGCCGCTGGCGCCCTCCACTGTCTTCGACGCCCTCGGCGCTGCCCTGGGACGCGATTTGGTGCAGGTGGTGGTGATGCGTCGCCAGGTGGAGCCACAGCGAGCCCCGGCCCGTCGGCCGGTCGCGCTGGCGGATCTGCGCGCGCGAGGCCAGCGGCAGGCGCTTCTGGCGCTGGTTCAGCGTCACGCCTCCCTCGCCCTGCAGACCGATGGAGTGTCTCCGTCCGTGGCCCTAAGGGATCTGGGCTTGGACTCGCTGATGGCCGTGGAGATGCACAACAGCCTGTCGCGGGAGCTGCAGCGCCCGCTTCCTGCCACGCTGGTCTTCGACCATCCCACCGTGCAGGCCATCACCGACTTCCTGCTCGACGAGCTGGACCTGCCCGAGCCCGCGTCGGTGCCCGCGCAGGTCCGGGCCCCCTCCGAGTCCGAGCCCATCGCCATCGTGGGGATGGGATGCCGCCTGCCCGGTGACGTGGCGAGTCCATCGGATCTGTGGCGCTTGGTGTCGGAGGGGACGGACGCCGTGGTGCCGGTGCCTGCGGGGCGCTGGGACCTGGCGTCGGTGTACGACCCCGACCCGGACGTGCCAGGCAAGACGTACAGTCGGGACGGCGGATTCGTGAGCGACGTCGGAGGGTTCGACGCCGACTTCTTCGGAATCTCGCCGCGGGAAGCGGTGATGATGGACCCGCAGCAGCGCCTGCTGCTGGAGGTCACGTGGGAGGCGCTGGAGCGCGCGGGCATCGCGCCCGCAGACCTGGTGGACACGCCCACGGGCGTCTTCGTGGGCATCGCCCACAGCGACTACGGGCTGGCCGCCCTCGGCCGGGATCCGGGCGCCATCGATGCCTACACGGGTACCGGGAGCTTGTTCAGCGTGGCGGCGGGTCGCCTGTCCTACGTGTTGGGGGTCCAGGGTCCGGCGATGTCGGTGGACACCGCGTGCTCGTCGTCGCTGGTGGCGCTGCACCTGGCGTGCGCGAGCCTGCGGAGCGGGGAGTCGGACCTGGCGTTGGCAGCGGGGGTCAACGTACTCGCGTCGCCGGAGCTGACGATCTACTTCAGCAAGCTGCGCGCCTTGTCGCCGGATGGTCGCTGCAAGGCCTTCGGTGCTGGCGCGAACGGGTATGTGCGGGGGGAGGGCTGTGGCTCGTTGGTGCTGCAGCGTCTGTCGGACGCGCAGCGCACGGGCGCGACGGTCCTGGCGGTGGTGCGTGGCACGGCGGTGAACCACGACGGGCGCTCGAACGGGCTGACGGCGCCCAATGGCCCGTCTCAGGTGGCGGTGATCCGGCAAGCGTTGTCGAACGCGGGCGTGCAGCCAGACGAGGTCGGCTACGTCGAGGCTCACGGAACGGGCACGTCGCTGGGGGATCCCATCGAGGTGGGGGCGCTCGGTGAGGTGATGTCCGGGCGCAGCGGGGCGCCGCTTCGGATCGGGTCGCTGAAGAGCAACATCGGTCACCTCGAGGCGGCCGCTGGCGTGGCATCGGTGATCAAGGTGGTGGAGGCCCTTCGCAGGGGCGAGGTGGCGCCGAGCCTGCACACGTCGGAGCTGAACCCGCTGGTGCCATGGTCGGAGCTTCCGGTGGAGGTAGTGCGCGAGCGCCAGGCGTGGCCAGGGCCGCGCGTGGCCGGGGTGAGCTCCTTCGGGATCAGCGGCACCAACGCGCACGTGGTGCTGACAGAGGCCCCCCCCGTCGACGTGCCTCGGGCGCCTTCGTGGAGCGGCTCCGTGGTGCTGGGGCTGTCGGCGCGCAGCGATGCGGCGTTGCGGTCCCTGGCGGCTCGCTATGCGGCACACCTGCACGCCCACCCGGAGCAGTCGTTGGCGGAGGTGGCCCACACCGCCGGCACCGGTCGCAGCCACTTCGCGCATCGGCTGGCGGTGGTGGCCGACAGCGCTCAGCAGGCCATCGGCAGGCTGCAGGCCGTGTCCGAGGGGCGTGCTGGAGACGGGACCTGGCTGGGGGTGGCCGACGATCTGCATCCCGCTCGGTTCGGGGTGGCGTTCACGGGGGAGCCGGGCCCCGCCGTGGCGGAGCGTGTGGCTGCGTGGTGGGAGATCGCGGCGTTCCGGCAGGCGGTGGAGGCGTGTCGCGCAGTGGCTGGCGCTGTGCAGCTCGACGAGGAGCCGAGCGAGCTGTTCGCCCTGCAGTGGGGGCAGTTCGCGGCGTTTCGTGCCTGGGGGTTGCTGCCCGACGTGGTGGTGGGTGAGGGCGTCGGGGCTCGTGTGGCTGCTTGCGTCCGGGGAGAGCTGTCGCTGGCCGACGCCCTCGCGCAGGCCCACCCGGCGGAGCCGGCCTCCGACTCGCTCCCCGAGGTGGCGGCCCAGCTGTCGGGCTGCGTGGAGCTGGGGCCGGAGCCGACCTTGGGCGGGCTGGCGCCCGATCTCGCCAGCGTGGCCGCGCTGTACGTGCTGGGCATGGGCGTGGACTGGCGCGCACTGCTCGGGCGGCACCCGCGGGTGCAGCTGCCCACCTACCCCTTCGAGCACGAGCATCACTGGCTGCCGCGCGCCGCCACAGGTGATCCGCTCGCCTATCTGCTCGATCATCGCGTGTTCGGGCGCGCGGTGGCGCCGGGAGCCTATCTGGTGGCGATGGCCCTCGATGCCTCGGGCTCCTCCGGGGAGGGGCGGGGGTTGTCGGGGGTGCAGCTGCTGCGGCCGCTGACGGCAGACCTCGCCGCATCCCTGCGCTGCGAGCTGGATGGCTCCGCGGTCACCCTGTCCAGTGGGCAGCCAGTGGCCTTCGCGCGAGTGGCCGACGCCGCCGGGAGCACGCCAGCCGCTCCACGGCACCTCCTGCCCTCCGACGGGATGCCAGAGGTCTCGGTGGCCGACTTCTACGACCTGTGCTCCGACGTCGGGGTGCAGTTCGGGCCGGCGTTCCGTTGGATTCACCAGCTGTGGAGCGACGGGCAGCGAGCCGTGGCCCAGCTCCGGGCACCGTCCAGCGTGGCGACGGCCACCGAGGGGGTGCACCCTGCGGCCCTGGATGCTGCGATCCAGACGCTGCTGGCCGTCGCGCTGCGGGGTGACGACGTGCGGGTGCCCTTCGCGATCGATCGCGTGTGGCAGACGTCCGGGCCACCAGTGTCCTCTGCGCGAGCCGTCCTGACCGAGCGCACCGACGAGCTGTGGGTGGGGGATGCAGCCTTGCTGTCGGAGGACGGCCAGGTGCGCGTGTGGTTGCAGGGCGTTCGCATGAAGCGGACCTCGGCCGAGACCATGTTCGGCGAGCGTGTCCGGAGCGCGGATCTGTGGCGCACCGTGTGGACGCCCGAGCCAGCTGCGGCCGCGTCCGCGGAGCCTGCTGGACCCTGGGTCGTGTGCGGGGACTCGGAGCCTGTGCGGTCCGTGGCCCGCTCGCTGCGCGCCGCTGGCCAGGCCTGCCAGGTGGCCCCGCTCGCGGACGGCGTCGCCGGGTCGGCCCACGTCGTGTACGTGGCGTCCACCTCCACGTGGTCCCGTGCGGTGCACGACCTGCTCCGGTTGGCGGCAAGCCCGCCGCGGAGGCTGTCGGTGGTGATGCAGCGCACGAGCCGACCCGAGGCTGCGGCCGTGGGCGGGCTGGTGCGTGCGTGGATGGCGGAGAGCGGCGGCGTCTGTCGCCTGGTGAACACCGACGATCTCGGCGCGGAAGCGCTGGTCACGGAGCTGAAGGCCGCCGGTCCTGCGGAGGTGTGGCTGCGAGGTGGCGAGCGCCGAGTGCCCCTGCTCGAGGCGCTGTCGCTCCCAGCCGGCCGACTCACCATCGACGAACCCGGCACCGCGCTGATCACCGGGGGCACGGGTGCGCTGGGTCGCGCCAGCGCGAGGCTGCTGGCCGAGCGCGGTGTGCGCGACGTGGTGCTGGTGTCGCGCAGCGAGCCCGATCTGGAGACCCAGCAGGAGCTCGCCACGCTTCAGCGCCTGGGTGTGTCGGTGCACCTGTGGCAGGCCGACGTGTCGCAGCGCGACGAGGTGGACACCCTCCTGGAGCTCGTGCGAGCCGATCTGCCCGAGCTGCGCTGGGTGATCCACTGTGCCGGGGTCCTCGACGACGGCGTGCTCGCGCAGCAGGAGCCAGAGCGGGTCGAGCGGGTGATGGCCGCCAAGGCGCGCGGCGCGCTGCACCTTCACGAGGCCACTCGCGAGCTGTCGTTGCGGGCCTTCGTGTTGTTCTCGTCGGCGGCGGGGCTGCTGCGTCCGGCGGGTCAGGGCAGCTACGCCGCAGCCAACGCCGTGCTCGACGCCCTGGCGAGCCACCGGCGCTCGCGGGGGCTGCCTGCCGTGAGCATCCAGTGGGGTCCCTGGGCTGCCGGGATGGTGGCCCGCATGGGATCGGCGGCCCGTGACCGCCTCGCCGCCCAGGGGCTGCGGGAGCTCTCGGTGGCGGAGGGCACGGATGCGCTGGAGCGGATCCTGGCAGCGGACACTCAGGCCCCCGAGCAGGTTGCGGTGGTCCAGCTGGACCTGGAGCGGATGGCACGCCTGCCCCAGGCCCAGCAGCCGCCCATGCTGACGGCGCTGCTGCCCCGGAGCGCGCCCGTGCCCGAGGCCTCGGCGCCGCCTGCGGGTCCTCGTCAGGACGAGGTCCGTGAGCGCGTGCACGAGGAGGCTGCGCGCGTGCTGCGGTTCACCGGTCGGATCGCGCTGCGGCGGCCGCTGCACGAGGTGGGGCTCGACTCACTGATGGCCGTGGAGCTGCGCAACGCGCTGGTGGAGGCGTTCGGCGTGTCGCTGCCCTCCACCGTGGTCTTCGACCATCCCAGCGTGCAGGCCCTGGCCGACGTGGTGGTGGCCGAGCTGCAGCAGGTGCCAGAGGAGCCCGAGACGCCGTCGCTGCCCGTGGCCGCTGCCTCCTCCTCCTCCGACGACGACGAGGCTGTGGCCATCGTCGCCATGGCCTGCCGCTACCCCGGCGGGGTGGACTCTCCCGAGGCGCTGTGGCGACTGTGCATGGATCGCGTGGACGCCATCACCGAGATCCCGCCCGATCGCTGGGACGTGGACGCCTACTACGACCCCGATCCCGACGCGCCCGGCAAGATGGTGACGCGCTTCGGCGGCTTCGTGGACGGTGCCGATCGGTTCGATGCGCCCTTCTTCGGTGCCACCGCCGCCGAGGCGCGCATGATGGACCCGCAGCAGCGGCTGCTGCTGGAGGTCACGTGGGAGGCGCTGGAGCGCGCGGGCATCGCGCCGAGCCGCCTCGAGGGCACCGCCACGGGCGTCTACGTGGGGCTGATGTCCCACGACTACCTGGAGCACGTGGCGCGCTCCGGGGAGGCACTCGACGGTTGGTACGGCACCGGCAACTACGCCAGCGTGGCCTCCGGGCGCCTGTCGTACCTGCTGGGGGTGCACGGCCCCAGCCTCACGGTGGACACGGCGTGCTCGTCGTCGCTGGTCACGCTGCACCTGGCCCGCCAGAGCCTGCTGCAGGGCGAGTGCGACGTGGCCCTGGCGGGCGGCGTCACGCTGGTGCTCACCCCGAGCCTCGACGTGTTCTTCTCGCGCACGGGCGGCCTGTCGCCCACCGGGCGCTGCCGGAGCTTCGACGCTGCGGCGGACGGGGTGTCGTGGAGCGAGGGCTGCGGCATGCTCGTGCTCAAGCGGCTCCGAGACGCCGAGCGCGACGGCGACCGCGTGCTCGCCCTGGTGCGCGGCTCCGCCGTGAACCAGGACGGGCGTAGCCAGGGTCTGACGGCCCCCAACGGTCCGAGCCAGAGGGCGGTGATCCGTCAGGCCCTGGCGTCCGCCGGACGCACGGCGGCGGATCTGGACTACGTGGAGGCCCACGGCACCGGCACACCGCTGGGCGATCCCATCGAGGTGCAGGCGCTCGGCGCAGTGCTCGGGGAGCGTCCCGCCGATCGCCCGCTGTGGCTGGGGGCGGTCAAGTCCAACCTGGGGCACACCCAGGCCGCCGCCGGCGTGGCCAACGTCATCAAGGTGGTGCAGTCGCTGCAGGAGCAGCAGATCCCACCGAGCCTGCACTTCGAGCAGGGCAACCCAAAGGTCGACTGGGGTCAGCTGCCCCTGCGGGTGGTCACCGATCCGATGCCGTGGGGGCGCTCCATGCGACCGCGCCTGGCCGGTGTGAGCTCCTTCGGGATCAGCGGCACCAACGCGCACGTGATCGTGGAGGAGGCACCGGCGGAGCCAGCGCGCGCAGCGGCGGCGGCTGGGGCGGTGCTGCTTCCGTTGTCGGCGAAGACGCCGAGCGCGCTCGTGGCCCTGGGTCAGCGGCTTTCGGAGCGGCTGTCGGGGTGCGACGACGCGGAGCTCGGGGACGCGTCGGCCACGCTGGGAGCGGGCCGGAGCCACTTCTCGCATCGAGCGATGGTGGTGGC
>JAHQVJ010000147.1 GCA_019634415.1 Myxococcales bacterium | reverse complement strand
GTGGCCCTGGCGGACGTGCTGCTGCACCTCGGGCAGTACGACGAAGCTCAGACCTCGCTGCTCGAGGCGGCACGTCTCGAGCAGTACCGCGATGCCCACCTGCTCCGGCGCGCCCGCGTGGCCCTGGCCACCGGTGATCGGTACGGCTCCATGGCCCACGTGCGCCGATTGCTGGAGCTGTACCCGAGCGGCGGGCCCTACCTGTGGTTCTACGCGATGCTGCTCGACAGCGAGCAAGACGCCGACACCTTCCGGTCCGATCTGCGGCGCGCCATGGAGCGGCTGCATCCCCATGCTCGCCCCCTGGACTTCCTGGTGGCCGCCCACGCGATCCTCGGCGACGAGTCCGAGGTGGACGTCTGGCTGGCGAAGGGGCTGGAGCAGCACTGCGCGCCGATGCCCAGCAGCCCCGAGCTCGACAACTGCGTGGCCTGGTACCACGCGCTGGCCAACAAGAACCTCGACGACGCCCTAGGCCGCATCGAGCGCGCCCTCGAGCTGACGGGAGACCGACCCGACTTCCTGGACACCAAGGCCATGGTGCACCTCGCACGAGGCGAGATGAAGGCCGCGAGGATGGCGGCCCGCCATGCGGCCAAGCTCTCCCCCGACGATGTGTACATGCTGTGGCAGGCCGAGCGCATCGCCGATCTGGCGCTGGCAGAGTCGGCGCAGATGACGCCGCGACGGTAAGACGCCTCCGACATGGAGGGCGCGTGGGGTTGTGGATCGTCGTGTTGGGACTCGGCTGCGGCGGAGCCGAGGAGGCTCCGCCAGCGACGAACGTCGCCGAAGAGGTGGAGGCACCGGAGGAGGAGCCACTCGCCGACGCCGCGCCCGAGGTCGAAGAGGAGGCGGCGGAGGAGGAGCCGGGCGAGGAGCCCGCCGAGCCAGCAGAAGCGGAGGCTGCAGAGCCCGAGGCGCCCGAGCCCGCTGCCGCAGCGCCCTCGGACGCCCCTCCCCCCGACGCCCCCGAGGCTGCACCAGACGCTGTGGAAGACGCCGCAGACGGCTCGGCGAGCGCCGAGGAGGAGCCCGAGGAGCCGGCCGAGCCGGAGCCCACTGGGCCCCTCACCTACCGCCTCGATCCGAGCAAGGGCCGGCTGTACGTGCTCGTCCGCTACCAGCGCGGTGGGCTGGGCGGAGCGCTCGGGCACGATCACGTGATCGTGGCCCAGGGCTGGTCGGGCACGGTCACCTGGGACCAAGACGATCCGTCGGCGTGCGCCGTGTCCATCGACGTTCCCGTGGGTGGGCTGTCGGTGGATCCGGGGAACTCGCGCAGCTGGGAGGGGCTCGACGGCAGCACGTCCGACGGCGACAAGTCCACCATCACCAAGAACTTCTCGGGGGAGAAGCAGCTGTTCTCTTCACGCTTCCCCGACATCCGCTACCGCTCCAGCAGCTGCCAGCGACAGGGCAGCAGCGTCAACGTGACGGGCGCCATCACGATCCGCGGTGTGTCCAAGACGATCACGCTGCCCATGACCATCGACGCGAGCGACGACAGCTTCTCGGCCTCCGGCACCTTCCGCGCGAACCACACGGACTTCGGCTTCAAGCCGTTTCGCGCCCTGGCGGGGGCGCTCAAGAACGACGACGGCCTGAAGTTCGTGGTGAACGTGCGCGGCACGGCGGCTTCGCGTTGACGGGCTTCGTATCCGCGCACCGCGCCCCCCCCTAGGGCGAGGAGAAGAACCGGACGTTGGTGGTGCCGAGGAGCAGCTCACGCTCCCCGCCCACCAGCGGCAGCCCGCCCCCGTCGCTCGCGAACGTGTCGAGATCGGCCGCAGGCGCGATCCCCCACACGCCCCAGGCGAAGACCGTGCTCGCAGGGAGGTCGACACCGAGCTGCGACAGCTGGAAGTCGTCGGCTGCCGTGTACAGCGACACCGCCCCCCCGTCCCACAGCACCGTGGCCACGTGCACCCCGCCCTCGTAGGGCGAGAACGTGAACGCCTGGTCGAGATCGGCCAGCGCCGCGCCATCCGGTGGTCCCAGCAGCCGAGGCGCTCCTGGCAGCGACAGCTCCACGATCTGTTGGGGTGCGATGCCGCCCAGGTAGTGGCTGGTGGTGTTCCCCGAGCCGTCCTGGGCGATCGCCTGCACCCCGATGGCGTAGGGCAGCGAGGGGACGGCGTAGGTGAACGTCTCGTCCTCGGTGAGCTCCGCCAGCAGCTGCGTGGAGGAGGCAGCCCCCCACTGGATCCAGGCCGTCTTGCCGCGCAAGGTGTGCCCCACTCCCCGCAGCTCCACCTCGCCAGCCACGAAGGCCGTGTCCACCGAGGCCAGCGCCACGTCCGTATCGGCCGCCACGCCCCCCGGCGTGAGCGACAGGTCCGTGGCGCCGTAGCCCGTGAAGCGCTCCGGCAGCAGCGCCGCGTTGAGCTCCCACTGCAGCGCGTGCACGGTGCCGTCCACGCTGTCGCCGTACCAGGTGGCGGCCACCGTGGGGTACCGAGGCCCCTCTGCGGCGAACAACACCGTCGAGCCCAGGGTCACCTGATCCTCGGCCGCAAACGCCACCGTGGTCAGGTGGGCGTCGGGGTTGGGGAACCCAGCTCCGCCGCTGAGATCACCCCGCACGTTGGCGCTCGACGCAACGGGCACTCGGTTGATCAGGTGCAGGACGGGGCTCGACCGATCGAGGCCGTCGTAGACGTGGTGCTGCCCCAGATCGGCGTCGAAGGCCGTGAGCCGGTAGGGTCCGTCCACGTCCTCGAAGAGGAAGCGCCCGTCGGCATCGCTCACCACGGTGTCGACGTCGTTCAGCGTGACGTCGAGGCCCACGGCGGGCCTGCCGAAGGCATCCACCACCCGCCCCGCGACATCGCGGACCTCCCCCTCGATGACCCGGATCACGATGGGCTCCGCCACCCGATCGTCGCCAGCGGTGGCGCGTACCCAGCCTTGGTAGGTGGACGGCGCCAACTGCGGATCCACCGCGACCGTCACGGAGGTGGCCGTGATCGAGGCGGTGATCCCCTCGGGCGCGCCCACCCAGTCCCAGGTCACGTCGGTCGGATCGATGTCGGTGAACACCACCGACACCTCCGAGGTGCCGGAGGCGCCCGCCGCGATCGTCAGCTCGGCAGGCTGCAGCGCCACCTCGAAGGGCCCACTGTCCTCGAACGAGGGGGGCTCGTTGCCGGAGCAGCCGAGCAGCGCGATGGCCAAGGCGTAGATCAACATGGTGGCTGACTCACAGTGATCCAGTACCACCCAGCACGGCCGTTGGTGGCTCCGCTGAAGCTGTAGTTGATCCGGGCGTAGTAGGTCTCTCCGCAGCTCGGCCCGGGTAGCGTGGAGAAGATCGCCCAGTCGTAGGTCTGGGTGACACCTGGAGGCTCGGCCCCGTTGGGATCGAAGGCGTTGGCCCCCTGCAACGTGCCGAAGGTGATGTTGGCGTTGTTGGTGCAGACGTTGTCCCAGGGCGTGCAGTCGGCACCTCCCCAGCTCGTGCTCCAGTTGTAGCTGACCTCGTCGTCGTCTCCGTCGAACACGTGAGCCTCCACCAACACGCTGTTCTGCCCGGCCAAGATCTGCGCTCCGTGCTTCGGACTGAGAATGGTCACATCGGGACGAAGATCCCCCATCGGCTCCACGATGGTGAGCGAGACTGTCTCGGCATCGACGGCACCGTAGCTGTCCACCGCGGTGAGCGTCAGATCGTAGACCCCCAGGTTCTCGAAGCGAGCGCCCGTGAGCCCGTTGGCGTCTGCCTGGCACATGCTGGCGGGCAGCAGATCGCCTACCGCCCCCCCGCTGAAGGTCGCATCCGCGCAGGGCACGGTGCCCGAGGGCTCGCTCCCGTCGACCACGGCGGCGTGCACCAGGAAGGGCACGCCTCGGTACCGGGTCTCCTCGTTGCTCGGCGCCGCGATGGAGACGTCGGGCGGCACGTTGGTGATCTCGAACGGGACGGCCACCGAGGTGGTCTCGCCGTCCGCATCTGTCACCGACGCCGTGACCACCCGTGGACCCGGGGTCGCGAACGTGTGCTCGACCGTGCCGAACACGTCGGGAGACCCGAGATCACCGTCCACGTCGGTGCGGAACGTGGGCGTGCAACATGCGAAGCCCTCCTCCATGTCGAGCGCGCTCGCAGAGAACTCCACGGGCACGTTGACCAGGAAGCTCGTGTCGGGCAAGGGGCGCGACACGCGGATCTCGGGCGGGTGGTTACCCGCCTCGGCCAGCGCCCAGCTCTCGTCGAACAGCTCGGCATCCCAGTCCAGGCCCAGCGGAGAGACCTCGAGCCCAGCCGTGGCGCGGATGCCACCCTCCAGCTCCCAGGCGGGCCGGGACGGCACGCGAGCGTCCATGCCCACGTAGGGCTGAAGCGTGCCGTAGGGACCCGCCACGCCGTACACCAGCAGGTCCATACTCACCTCGGCGTAGCCGTCGACGCTGCTGCTGTAGCCCTGCACCGAGGGCGTCGCGGCGCCCGCCGACGTGTCGAAGCCATCGTCGAGCCGCTTGATGGTGCTGCAGCCGTCGGTATCGCAGCGCGCACCGAGCTTCGCCACGAACCACTGGTGGGCGCCGAAGTGGTGTGTGGCCCCCTGCACCCTGCCCCGCACCCCCACATCCACCGTCACGCGGGGGGTGATCACCACGGGCACCGGACCCACCCAGAACGTCTTCGGCTCGAAGTAGTGCTCGTAGGCGCGCGTCTGTACGTCCAGGTCGTTGAGGGGAGCGGCCACGAACTCGACCTCCACGTCCTCCTCGATCCCCACGCTGGCCTCGAACTCCAGATCGAAGGCATCGAAGGGGTTGAGGTCGTCGAACAAGCCGCCGGAGTCGAAGATCTTCCAGCCGACGTTCCACCCGGCATTGAAGATCACGCTGCCGTCCACCCGAACCTGATCTCCGGTGGTGGTCAGATCGCCGTCGGCATCGGCGATCACGAAGCCCAGATCCATGTCGATGCCGCGCATCGGATCCATCAGCGCCAGATCCGCCGCCTCCAGCGTGAACTCCTCCTCGAAGCCTCCGTTCTGGATCACGGACCACAGCATCCCGGGCTCCGTCTGCAACGTGACCAGACCGCCGGACTCCTCGGCGGACACGACCTTGCGGATGAGCCCCATCGGCACCACGTCCGACGCCTCCATCAACAGCGTGGTGCCCTCCGTCAGGTCAGCGACCTGCGGCGAGGAGGCATCGAAGACGAGTTCCCCGTTGGGGCGCATCTCCATCAGCGCGCCGTGGGTGGCGAGGTCGAGGATGCGGGCCGTGTCTCGCACGACCACCTCCTCGGAGCGCTTGGTACACCCCGCCACGGCGAAGAGCACCACCGATCCGATCGTCCATCTCATGCGCACCTCGCCCAGCAGAGCATTGTACGCATCAAGGACGAATAGACCCGTCCCCAATCAGCCGGGAGTGAGCAGCTTCTCCACGCGCTGACGCCCCAGGGACAGCAGCAGGGTGGGCAGCCGCGGTCCGGTGTCGGCCCCGAGCACCAGCTGGTACACCCCTGCGAAGAAGGAGCGCTGGAACGCCTTGAGCTCGGGCGTGGGCGCGGTGTCGATGGGCAGGCCCCGCACGAGCTTCGGCGCACCGTAGACCTGTGTGGTCAGCCCCGGCAACGACCAGTCGTCGGCCATGGCCCGGGTGAGCTGGCCGACGGCCTGGCGCACCTCGTCGGACAGCGCCTCCCAGGTCGGCTGCGAGAACGCATCGCGCACCGACAGGCGCTCGTCCTCGGGCAAGCAGTGCTCCGCCCAGCCCAGGGCGCAGCCCAGCCGCGGCTCGAGCTCCTCGGCCAGCACGGCGGTGTCCACGTCGCCGTCGATGTGGTCCGCCACGATGCGCAACACCTGCTCCACGTTGCCGTCCGTCATGTCGGCGGCCGTGGACATCAGGCGGAACGACATGGGGCGTGCGGGAACGGGCACCGGACCCACCGAGGTCGCGGTGGACCGAGCCAGCGTGAGCGCCTCCAGCGGCGACTGCTTGTCGGTGCCCGCCTTGGCCACCTGGCGATCGAACTCGTCGTAGGTGCGCCAGATGTTGGCGCCGAAGTCGATGTCGAAGGCCTTGCGTGCCGCCCGCCGCAGGTACATCCAGCGCAGGATGGCGGGCTCCACGAAGCGCAGGGCGAACTTCGGCGTGGCTCCTCCCCCGAGCGACCCGGACATCTTGGTCCGGCCGGCCATGCCCACGAAGGCGTACTGCACGAACTGCGGCGCCTCCCACTCGAACAGCTGCGGGGCCAACGAGGTGCCCACGGTGTAGCTGCTGCCGGGAGCCCCGTGGTCCATGCCGCCGGGCTCGAACACCACCCGCTCGAACTGCCAGCGCATGGGCCAGTCCACCTTCCAGACGAGCTTGCAGTGCAGTTGCTCGTCCTCGAGCACGTTGAAGCGTGCCTCGCCCAGCTCGGGGCAGCGGTAGGTCACCTCGCCCGTGGTGGTGTCGTGATGGAGCACCTCGGTGTCGTCGGTGCCCGTCGCCGGCGAGTAGACCTTGATGGGCCAGAACGCCGCGCGGCGCTCCTCGACCGAGACCGTCTGCAGCTTCTCGGTCTGGTAGCGGCTCAAGATGTCGAAGATCTCGTGCCGACGCGTCAGCGCGGTGTGGATCTGCTGCCGGTAGGCCCCTGCGGGGTACATCTCGGACTGTCGCACCCAGCGGCAGCGCACCCCCAAGGCCTCGGCCGCCTCCTGTAGCGGGCCGATGAAGCGATCCGCGTAGCTCGGCAGCTCTCCCTCGGGGTCGGGGATGTGCGACAGCGGCTTGCCGATGTGCTCGACGAAGCTCTCGGGCACCACGTCCTGGGGCACCTTGCGGAAGCGGTCGTAGTCGTCCCACGAGTGGATGTGATCGACGGGATGCCCCCGCCGATGCAGCTCCTCGGCCACCATGTGGGTGGTCATCAGCTCGCGCAGGTTGCCGAGGTGGATGGGGCCCGACGGGCTGATCCCCGAGGCGCAGACGATGGGATCGTCGGGCTTTCGCAGACCCGCCTTCAGGTCGCGTGCCACCCGCGCCTCGACGTCGTCTGCTGCCGCTCCGATCCAATCGCCCTTCACTGCCACCGTGTCCTCCTGTGTGGCGTTGACCGCATGGTGCCGTTCGGTCTTGCCCGGTCACGCACGCTCGCTTCGCGCGGGCTCGCTGATGGGGCAGGCTCTCGCCGGCCCCTTCGAGGGCCTCGCGGCTCCTGTCGGTGCTATCTCGGGCGCCCATCGCGGTCCACGGGGCGGGCTATTGGGGCAAGGCTGGAGGTGCGTGATTCTCCCCATCACCCTGTGGGGCCTGGCGGCCCTTGCCGAGCCCGCGAGCCCCACCCCCGACGCACCGACCACCCACGACGTGCGATCCGTGTACGACGGCGACACCGTGACCCTGTCCAACGGCGACAAGGTGCGCCTGCTGGGCGCGAACACGCCCGAGATGAGGCCGCTCGAGCCCTACGCCCAGGAAGCCCAGCAGTTCGCCGAGCGCTTCGTGATGGGGCAGCCCGTCACCTTGATCCCCGACGACGACGACCGCGACGGCTACGGACGGATCCTGGCAGATCTAGGGACCCCCGAGGGCACGCTGTCGGAGGCGCTGCTGCGCGAGGGGCTGGCCCACGTGTTCCTGATCCCTCCCGTCCAGGGAGACCCCGCGGCCCTGTTGGCTGCCGAGGCCCACGCTCGCAGCCAGCGGCTGGGGATCTGGTCCATCCCACGGATGCAGGGCGGCTTCCTGATCACGTCCTTCCACGCCAACGCACCCGGAGACGACAACGACAACGTCAACGGTGAGTACCTGCGGCTGTGCAACGTGAGCGGCGAGACCGCCGACACGGCGGGCTGGCGCCTGATGGACCTGTCGGGCGACACCCACACCCTGCCCCGCCTCGAGGTGCCTGCGGGCCACACCGTCACCGTGCGCAGCGGCGTGGGCAAGCTGCAGAGCAATCCCGCTCGGCAGCTCATGATCTTCCTGGGCTCGTCGAGGCCGCTGTGGAACAACCGCGAGGAGCACGTGGTGCTCTACGCCCCGGACGGCAGCCGGGTGGACGAACGCCGTCACAAGGGCCGCTCCAGGTGAGCATCCGCCCCAGGTTCGTGCTGGGCAGCGCCCTGTTGGGCATCGCGGCGATAGCACTGCTCGTGGGAGGCGCCCTGCTGACCCACACCGGTCGCCGCATCCTGCTGGTGCTGCTCGACGACACCCCGACCCCTGCGGCCGCCACCACCGTTCGGGCGCTGCAGCCCATCTTCGACGGCCTCGACGCCACGCGCCCCCAGCAGCCGGTGGTGCTGCAGCCCCTGATCACCGGGGTGCCCGCCCCCACCGACGTCGCCTTCGTACCCGGCCACCCCACCCGCGTCGTGGTGCTCTCGAAGACGGGCACGGCCACCCTCGCGAGCACCACGGACGGCACCCTGCAGCCCTGGCTGCAGCTGCCCGTGGCCACCACCTCGGAGCTCGGCCTGCTCGGCATCGCCTTCCACCCCGACTTCGAGGCCAACGGCCGCCTCTTCGTGAACCACACCCCCGAGCGCCCGCTGGCTGCAGCGGCCACCGTGGTCAGCGAGCTGTCCACCGATCCGCACACGCTGTCGGCCCCCAGCCACACAGCCGATCTGCTCGAGGTGGCCCAGCCCTACCCCAACCACGACGGGGGGCAGCTCGCCTTCGGGCCCGATGGCAAGCTGTACGTGGCCTTCGGCGACGGTGGCTTTCGCGCCGACCCGCTCGACGCGGGACAGGATCGCAGCACGCTGCTGGGTAGCATCGTGCGCCTCGACGTGGCGCAGCCAGGCGTGGCCAGCGCACCCCACGACAACCCGTTCGTGGACCTGCCTGGTGCACGCCCCGAGATCTGGGCCTGGGGGCTGCGCAACCCCTGGCGATTCCACTTCGATCCGCGCGGCCGGATGGTGGTGGCGGACGTGGGGCAGAGTCGCTGGGATGAGGTGAGCCTGGTGCAACGCGGCGACAACCTGGGCTGGCGGCTCCGCGAGGGCAGCCACTGCTTCGATCCCGCCACGGACTGTCCCACCGACGGGCTCGTCGACCCCGTCTACGAGTACGGTCGCGACGACGGGGTCTCGATCACGGGCGGTGTGGTGTGGACGGCCCCCGGACCGCTGCAGGGCCGCTACGTCTTCGGCGACTTCGGCACCGGCCGGTTGTGGGCCCTACAGCTCCCCGAGCGCCGCGCGCCCACCACCGACGTGCTGGCACTCGGCCGATTCCCGATCAACCCCGCCGCCTTCGCCCGCGACCCGGATGGCCGGGTGGTGGTCGCGGACTACGGAAGCGGCGCGATCTTCGCGATCCAGCCGAACTAGGTCATCGTCTGGCGGATCCAGAGCGTCTCGATGTCTTTGAGGGTGTCGGCCTCGTGCGACGACTTGTCGCTGCGGATGTGCACGAGCTTCGGATCCCGCAGCTTGAGCTCCTGGGTGACCGAGTCCTTCACGATGCCCTCGAACCGCACCGTCACCACGATGTGCGGCCGCAGCTCCATGCCCGGGCGCACGCCCGACATGCTCTTGCGCTCGATGCGCTGCCCCGTGATCAGGCCCTCGCGCATGATCTCCGACTGCATCTGCGCGTCGCGCTGCACGTCCACACCAGCCACGTCGCCCACGTCCACGAAGCCGCCGTCGGGTGACCGCGCGCCGATCACGTAGGAGCCGAACACCCCCGCCGTCTTCTTCTCGGTGACGGCGAACACCGCCCCCAGCAGCACCAGATCCAAGGTGATAGCGGGCTTGCGCTTCAGCCAGGTGGGGTCGCGCTGCGACAGCAGGTACGGCCCAGAGGGATCCTTGGCGATGATGCCCTCGTAGCCCTGGCTGCGAAAGTGGCCGTACAGTCGGCTCACGTCGTCCTTGTCGTTGGCCAGCTGGCCGTCGGCGACCTGGATGGGCACGGGCAGCGGGAAGTTGGCCATGGGACCGATCAGCTGCTGCAGCCAGTTCCGCCGCTCCGACATGGGCAGCGAGGTGAGGTCCTGACCGTTGAGGTAGAGCAGATCGAAGGCGGCGAACTTGATCTGCAGTGCCCGCCCCTCCCCCTGCATCACGCTGTACAGCTCGTAGACGGTGGCTGGCCTGGCGCCGTCCATCGTCACCACCGATCCGTACAGCTCGCCGTCCACGATGGCGGTCTGTGCCGGGATGGCGCGAATGGTGGCGTCGAGGCCGCGAACCAGCTCCAGCCAGTCGCGCCGGGTGCGCGTGTAGGCCCCGCACAGCACCGATCCACGGGCATCCGTGGACTTGTGCAGCATGAAGCGGATCCCGTCGTACTTGCGCTCCACCCACGACGGAAAGGTCTTGATGGCATCGGTGCCACCGCTGGCAAGCGCCGGGCGCACGGGCACCAGCGGCTGCAGCCGGATGGACTTCAGCCCCTCGGGACCGTCGGTGGACAGCACGTCCACCACGTGAAATGCGTCGGTGAGCGCCATGGCGTGGGCCACCGCCTCTGGCGGCGCTCCGAAGTGCTCGCCCAGGGAGCGCGCCAGCAGCGGACCCTGGTAGTCGAAGCCGAAGCCCGCCTTCTTGAGCACCAGCTTCGCCAGGAAGTAGGCCTCGAGCTTGCCGCAGCGCTCCAGCACCGAGCGCAGCAGCTGGAACTTGAAGGTGCGCCCCACGCCCTTCTGAGCCTGGAGTCGCAGCACCTCCAGCACCTCCGCTGCCGTCAGCGGTGGCGACATCTGCAGGCTCGGCCGCGACTCGGCGAACAGCACCGAGACGTCACCCACCACCGTGAGTCGATCCAGCAGCTGCCGTCGCGTCTTCAGCTGCACCGACAGCAGCAGCGTGAGCAGCGAGTCGCGCTTCAGCGTGGCCGGGCCCCCGCGAAAGGGATCGCCCAGGATGCACGACAGCTTCTGCACCAGCGACAGCCCCACGTCCTTCGCCAGGAAGGCCTGCAGCAGCTCCTCGCGCTCGGCCGCCCGCGGAGGGGGCTCCGTCTGCACGCCGAAGATGGCGCCCGCTCGCTCGACGGACATGCCCGTCAGCGGCAGCAGCAGCCCCTTGCACAGGCTGTAGAACGGGATCGACGACAGGTCGTCGAGGGTCGCCTCGGGGTTCTCCGCCACCAGCTTCTGCATGGCGAAGGCCACGTGCAGCGGCAGGTTCAGCTCGTCTCGCAGCCAGCTGGCTCCGATGGGTGTGCGCCCGATCCCCTCGGTGGCCCGACGCAGCGACCCGCCCTCGGACAACCAGTCGCGAAGGTGATCGGTGTCGACGAAGTGCATCAGGCGGGCTCGAACGTGGCGAAGTCGGCGGGCTGGGCCTCGTGCACCACCAACGCACCGGTCTCCTCGGTCTGGACCACGCGCACCATGTGCGGGAACGTCGGCGTGGTGACCGACTTCACCGCCTTGATCACGTCGATCTTGTCGCGGTAGGCCCCGCCCCAGGTGGCGGCGATGTCCTTGCTGCCCAGGCTGAAGGCCTCGATGAGGAAGACGGCGTCGGCCGTGTGCATCAGCGCCTCACCGCCCACCGGCAGACCCGTGTCCTTGATCTGGCCGATGCACAGGCAGGTGATGCCCTTCTCGTGGTTGTAGGTCTTGAGCGCCGACAGGTTGTCGGCGGTGCGGTGCTTGGTGGGATCGAGCATGTTCAGCGAGTCGATCACCACGAAGTTGATCTCGGCCTTCTCCACGAGGTAGCGGTAGCGGGCGATGAAGTCGTCCCACGTCTGACCCTTGTGGTACTGGCTCTCGAGCACGTAGACGTTGTCGAGCACCTTCTTCTTGAACTTCTTCTCGTCGAGCCCGGTGGCCGCCATGCCGATCTTGGTCATGCGGGAGCACAGGTCGTCGCGGCCCGAGCCCTCGGTGTTGTGGAAGCCCTCCTCGGCCACCACGAAGGCCACCTTGTCGCCCTCGGCGGCGATGCGGGACAGCGCGGCCAGGGCCGTGCGCGTCTTGCCCTTGCCCGGCGGGCCCACGAAGGCCATGGTGCAGCCCTTCGGGATGCCGCCGAGCGCCTTGTCGCCCTCGGGGGTGAGGCAGAGCAGGTCCAGCACCGTGCTCGTCTCCAGCGCTTCCTGCTCGCGCACCAGCTCCTTGAAGGAGGCAGGACGGATGATGTCGGAGTCCAGGCCCTGATCGTCGTCCTGGACGGGCTGGCCCATGGCGAAGGGCATCGCCGACGGATCCACCATGGGCATCGCCGGCTGCCCGCCCATCATCATCTGCATCATCTGCATCATCTGCATCATGGGATTGCCACCCATCATGGGCATGCCGGGCTGCTGGGGCATCATGCCGGGGGGCATCATGCCGGGCATGCCACCTTGAGGGTTGTTCGCGTCCTGACCGGCCATTCGGGCATCCTCCGTTCACCGACTCGGTGGTTGTCCACCCTTAGCACTGCCCGGTACCAATCGCGGGCCTGAAGTCCGTTTCTGTGGTACGACGCCGAAGATGCCAATCACCACTCTCCGAGACCGACCCACGGTGCTCGTGGTCGACGACGACGCGCTGATGCGCCAGGTGGTCTGCGAGGTGCTCGACAGCATGGCCATCGCCGCACTGCAGGCCTGCGACGGGGTGGATGCCCTGGCGGTGGCCCGCCAGCACCGCCCCACCCCGGATGCGGTGGTGCTCGATCTATCGATGCCACGCATGGAGGGGCGGCAGGCCTTCACGTCCCTGCGTCGGGTGCTCCCGCGCGCCCCCATGGTGGTGATCAGCGGCTGGCGCCGAACCGACCCCGCGGTGCGCTTCATCGAGGGGCAGAAGAACGTCACCTACCTGCAGAAGCCCTTCCGCGTGCCCGCGCTGCAGCGCAGCCTGCGCCTCGCCCTGCGGCGCTGACGCCTTCTACGGAAGCGCGTCCTGGATGTCTTGCTCGGTCACCCAGCTGTTGCGGCGGAGCACCTCGGCCCCCGGAGCCAGCAGGTGCATCGACGGCAGCCCGATGGACCCCGATGCGTACCGGGACGTGATCTGCCAGTTGGCGTCGGACACCACCGGGTGCTCGATCCCATAGGCGTCTGCCCAGTCCTCGAGATCCCCGACCGTGGGCGTGCCGCCGGAGTTGGTCTCTCCGAGCAGTGTGATCACGATGAACCCGTCGTCTTCGTACGTTTGATGCCAGTCTTGCAGTTGGGCGGCCTCCGCCCTGCAGGAGCCTCACCAGAAGGCAGCCGACACCATGAGCACTTCGCGATCGCAGAAGTCGTGAAGGCTCAGGCTGTCTCCGAACTGGTCCGTCAGCTCGAAGTCGTCCGCCACCTCCCCCACGTCATGGCCCGTGGACGACAGATCGTGGCGGCAGGCACCGATGGCCCATCCTCCCGTGTAGGGATGGTCGTCCTCGGACAGAGGATCGGTGTTGCCGTCGACCTCTGCGAGATCCTCCCAGCCATCTCCGTCCGTGTCGGGCAGCAGTGGGTCCGTGCCCAGCGCAGCTTCCTCTGCATCCGTGAGTCCGTCGCCGTCCGTGTCGGCGTCGGGGCCCGTGGAGGTGCCCCCGGGAAGGGTGGGCTCCGTCGGGGTGGTGCGCGGTGTAGCGTTGGGATCCTGGTCGGGATCCGTCCCCGACCCCGGGCTCGCACACCCCGCCAAGAGGAGTGGCAGCAAGACTGTCGATCTCATGTGTCGGATTCTCCATCTGCCCGTGGCAGGACCCCGCAGGCGGAGCCTACCAGACGCATCGGCACGAACGGCGACGGTCCCCAGCTCGAGATACGACTGAGCTGGGCGCCATCGAAGCGTCCACAGGAGGTTGCACTATGTCACTGCGGGAAGCCTGCTAGACGAGTTCCGTTCGTTCTGCGACGACCAGGCGGTGCCCTTCGAGGCCCACCGGACGCTGCACCCTCCAGACGACACCACGCTGTTCTGCATTGCAGGCATGCAACGCTACAAGGCGCTGTTCCGCGACGTTCATCATCGCGGGACCGTGGCCAACGTGCAGCGCTGCTTGCGCGTGGAGGATCTGGAGGAGGTGGGGGACGGGCTGCACTGGCTGTCCTTCGACATGCTCGGGCTCTTCAGCTTTCGCGAGATGACCATTCGCCAGGCCATCGACTGGTGGATGGCGTTCCTGTCGCGCATCGGGATCACCCCCGACGTCGTGACGGTCCACCCCGATCGAGGGCACTGGACCCCCTACTACGACCCCCACGGCGTGCCCGTGCAGCTCGACGAGGACTGTCGCTGGAGCGACGGCGACATCGTCGGGTACTGCACCGAGTTCTTCGTGGGCGACACCGAGATCGGCAACATCGTGAACCCCCTGGGCACCTGCATCGACGTCGGCTTCGGCCTCGACCGTCTGGCGCTCGTGCTCGGCGATCCGATCCCCTCCACCGAGGAGCTGTGGCGACGCGCCGTGCTCCAGGTCCTCGACGACGGCGTGCGCCCCTCGAACAAGGGAGCAGGCTACGTGCTGCGGCGTATGTTGCGCCACATGGTGAGGCGCGCGATCCCCTTGGACCACCCCGAGTGGACGCGGGAGAGCGAGCGGCAGGAGCGCGCGCGGCAGCGCTACCGACGTCTCCTTCCCAAGCATCCCCACCAGCCCCCCGAGTGGTGGTGGGACACCCACGGGATCGACGTGAAAGACTACCGAGGTGAGCCAGGGTCCTGACGCCATCCGCACCTTCTGCCGCATCTGCGAAGCCCACTGCGGGCTCGTCGCGGACGTGCAGGAGGGGCGGGTGGTGCGGGTGCGGCCGGATCGGTCGCACCCCGTCAGCCAAGGCTACGTCTGCGTGAAGGGTACCTCCGCCGGCGAGGTCCACCACGATCCCGAGCGCATCAACTACCCCATGAAGCGCACGCCCGACGGCTGGCAGCGCATCGGCTGGGAGCAAGCGCTGGCGGAGATCGGCGCGAAGGTCCGGGCCCTGCGGCGGAAGCACGGCAAGCGCTGCACCGCGCTCTACACCGGCAACCCTACCTTCTTCAACGCGGGTGCCACCCTGTGGTCCACCGCGTTCCTGGAGGCCCTCGGCTCCCCCAACCACTTCGCGTCGCACTCGGTGGACGTGAACAACAAGTTCCACGTGGCGACCGAGATGTACGGCTCGTCCCTGGTCCAGCCCGTGCCGGACTTCGACCACTGCCGGTACCTGGTGTGCCTGGGCACCAACCCCATGGTCAGCCAGATGAGCGTGGTGCACCTGCCCCACGCCCTGCGCACCCTGCAGCGCATCCAGGAACGGGGCGGATCCGTGGTCATCGTGGATCCGCGCCGCACGGAGACCGCGCAGCGGGTGGGCGAGCACCTGCCGATCCGGCCGGGCACCGATGCGGTGCTGCTCCTGGGCATGCTGCACACGCTGTCGCAGGAATCCCTCGATCTACAGCGCGTGCGCACCGTGGCAGAGGGCGTGGACGCGTTCCTCGCCGCCGCCGAGCCCTGGCCCGCCGAGCGTGCTGCCTCCATCACGGGCATCGAGGCCGACCGGATCCGGAAGCTCGCCCTCGATCTGCTCCATGCGGAAGGCGGCGCGCTGTACATGTCCACCGGCGTGAACATGGGGCCCTTCGGCTCGCTGGCCTACTGGCTCCTGCAGGGGCTGAACCTGATCACTGGGCAGCTCGACCGGCGCGGCGGGCTGCTGGTGCCGCCGGGCGCCTACCCCGCGCTGTCGCTGGCACGCGCCGTGGGCCTGGGAGGCTTCGATCGCCACCGCACCCAGGCCGATGGCTGGCACCGCGTGGCAGGGGCCTTTCCCCTCGGGGCGCTGGCCGACGAGATCCGAGTGGACCGACCCGATCGCATACGGGCGCTGTTCGTGTGTGCCGGCAATCCCGTGCGCTCCGCCCCGGGCGACCTGGCAGGTGCGCTCGAGGAGCTGGACTTGCTCGTCGGCATCGACCTGTACGTCAACGACACCACGGTGAAGGCCGACTACGTGCTGCCTGCCACGGACATGCTGGAGCGCAGCGACTTCGCCTTGGCCCACACGCTGCTGCAGGTGCATCCCCATGCGCAGTTCACCGATCCCGTGGTGCCGCCCCACAAGCAACGCCGTGCTGAGTGGGAGATCTTCCGCGACCTGGCAAAGGCGTGCGGCGCATCGCTGCTCAGCCCGAGCCTGTGCGGCCTTCCGGCACACCTGCCCATCACCGTGGACACCGTGGTGGCTGCGCTGCTTCGCTGGGGCGGGCACACCAGTCTGAAGGCGCTGCGACAGACCCCCGAGGGCGTGATGCTCCCGCCCACCGAGCCCGGCTCCTTCCTGGGCAAGCGCGTGCCGCGTGGCCGCGTGCAGCTCGCCCCCGAGGCGCTGGTGGCGGATCTGGAGCGCCTCGAGGCGTCCATCCACGAGCTGACGGCACCCGGGCTGCGCCTCGTGGGTCGACGACGACGGCACCGGCACAACAGCTGGCTACCTCGCCGAGCCGAGGCCCCACCCACCCTCCTCATCCACCCCGAGGATGCAGTGGCGCGCGGGATCGCCATGGGAGACCGCGTGCAGGTGACCGCAGGCGATCGACAGATCGAGGCCGTGGCGGAGCTGTCCGAGGAGGTCCAGCCCACAGTGGTCGTGATGCCCCACGGCCACGAGCCGCCCTACGACGTCAACCGCCTGCTCCCGCTCACGATGGAGCCCGTGAGCGGCCAGATGGTGTTTCATGCTCACACGGTGAACGTCGCTCCCTCGGGCTAGACTTTCGAGGGGCCACGAGTTCGTCGGGGGTTGCGTGAGAGTTGCCGTTTGGTCGTTGGGGGTGCTGGCGTGCACGGCCCCCGTCGCGTCGTCCTCGACGGACGAGGTCACTGTCGTGAGCACACCCACGGGCGAGACCGGCCACCAGACCACGGTCGATGTGCCCGTGCCCGAGGCGCCCGAAGCACAGCTCGTCTTCGGGCTGTCCCGCGAGGTGGGCCAAGGCGGCTGGTTCTACGCGAACTTCCTGCAGCCCGTCACCTCGGCCTACATCGGCCGCACGCTGCTCGAGCCGCATCAGCCGCTGAATGCCGAGAGCACCCACGGCGTGTGGCAGCTCCCCGCGGATCTGCCGCTGGGGTCCGTCACGGTCACCTTCACCGGGGCCGAGGGCCACGTCGACAGAGAGCAGATCGAGGTCATGGCGCCCTGGTTCCGCGACGTGGCCGGCGAGGTGGGGCTGACCACGGCCCAGCGCATCGCCGGCTGGCCCATCAACTGTGCCCGCTCGCTCACGGCCGTGGGCGTCGCCGACGTCGACCTCGACGGGCGGATCGACGTGCTGCAGGGCAACCTGACCGGAACGTCCACGCTGTGGCTGAATCGGGACCAGGGCACGGCGCTACCGACCTTCGAGCCATCCGACGCCCTGCCCGAGCTCGATCTCGTCACCGGCGTCTCCTTCGCCGACTGGGACAACGACGGTGATCAGGACGTCTTCGTGGGCCGACGCGGTCCCAACCGGATGTTCCGCAACGACCTGATGGAGACGGGCACGCTGTCCTTCGTGGACGTGACGGGTCCCTCGCGCATCCTGCAGCAGGACCAGCGCACGGTGGGCGCGGCCTTCGGGGACTACGATGGCGACGGCCTGCTCGATCTTTATGAGGTCAACCACGTGTGGTGCTTCCCCACTGGCCAGGGCGCCCAGTCGGGCACGAGCACAGCGAAGGGCAAGGGCGGACAGTCCGGTCACAACGAGGCCGACCACCTGTACCGCAACCTCGGCGACGGTCGATTCCTCGACACCACCCGCCGCCTGCCCGACGATCTGGAGCAGGTCAGCGGTCGCTTCGGCTTCAGCGCCATCTGGCTCGATCTCGACCGCAACGGCACCCAGGATCTGTGGGTGGTCAACGACCACGCCGCGGGCAGCGGCCGCTCCGTGCTGTTCCGCAACCTGGGTCCCAACGACGGAGGGCTGATCGAGTTCGTGGACGCGTCGGACGAGACCGGGATCGCACCGGTGCGTGACTCCTTCGGCAAGACCATCAACGGCATGGGCGGCGATCTCGGCGACGTCAACAAGGATGGCCACCCAGACTTCGTCTTCTCCAACATCGGCCCCAACTTCCTCATGCAGAGCGTGGGCGACGGCACCTGGGAAGACGCCTCGGACCAGTACGGCCTGCGTCGGGCGCTGCTTCCCTGGAGCAACCGCTCGGTCACCTGGGCCACTCACCTGTTCGACGTCGACAACGACGCCGATCTCGACCCGTTGTTCGTGGGGGGCACCATCCTCGGGGGCAGCCCCATGCCCCATGCCCTGTTCGAGAACCTCGGCGACGGCACCATGCAGGACGTCAGCTGGACGGCGGGCGTCGCGTCGCCGGGCAAGGGCCACTCCTCCGCCCTGGTGGACCTGGACCGCGACGGCTGGCTCGACTGGATCGTGGCGAACTGGGCAGGCCCGCCCGAGATCTGGCGCAACGAGCTGTCGGATCGCCTCGACCACCACTGGCTCGTAGTGGAGCTCGAGGGCGACGGCGTCGAGGTGAACCGCGACGGCCTGGGCGCCATCGTGGAGCTCGTCGCCAACGACGGGCGCGTGCTCGACACCTGCTGGCGGCATCCGCGACCCTCCATGGCCGCCACCGGAGAGCCCGGCTGCCACTTCGGGCTGGGCACCGACGATCGGAGCGTGCGGGTGCGGGTGACGTGGCCAGGCCAGGAGCGGATTCAGCTCGTGCAGGGCGTGCCCGTCGACACGCGCGTGAGGGTGGTCCATGCGCCTTGATCTCATCGTGCTCGGCACCCTGCTGACCGGCTGTGCCGGGTCCACCACCAGCGTCGTGCCCCTCCCGACGGACACTCGGCCCACCGCCGACACCCCCACGGGCGACACCGGTACCCCGGCACCCACCTGCTCTGCGTCGGTGCAGCTCGGCACCGGCATCGACGCCTTCGAGCCCCTGAGTGCTGGCGACCCGTTGGTGATGGTGTTCGGGCCCCAGGGCGGCTACCACCTGCCCCTGGCCGTGCGCGCCTGCGATCTGGGCAAGGTGGCGCGCACCGTGGTCGTCGCCACCCCCGTCGGTGGCACCGAGCGCGTGGTGGACGTGACCCTGGACCACCTGTGGTGGCCCGAGTCGGAGTGCTGCGGCGTCCTGTTGGATCTGCACGGCTTCCTGTTTCTCGACAGCGACCCCGACTGGTCGCCCCCGGTGCTGGACGGCACCCGAGTGCACGTCGCCATCGAGGTGGACGACGGTGGCACGCTCCACCACGACGAGGTGGAGGTTGTGGTCCAGGCGCCGCCGCCCGAGGAGTAGCTACGGTGCAGGCGCCCCCGCAGGGATCAGGTCCACCATCCAGTCGGGAAACGTCACCGGCACGTTGAGATCGCCGGTGCCGCTCACCGTGATCGACAGCTCCTCGAACACCAGGCCCCAGCTGGCCAGATCGTCCGCCACGCCGTTGCCGTCCATGTCGCCGCGATCGGCCGACAGCCAGCCCTGGAACGTGGCCGGATCGAGGTCCGCCACCTCCACCACGGCGTCGTAGTCCAGGGTCAGGCTCCGCAGATCGTTGAGCGCCGTCACCAGATCCGGCGCCTCCACCACGAGCTCCTGGGTCTCGCCTGCGGGCACCATGAACGTGAACGGCTGCTCAGGATCGGCCTGTGCTGCTCGCACCATCGCCGTCTTGCCCACCACCGCAGCACTGTCGCCTGCGAACAGGGAGAAGCGGATGGGCACGCCCCACACCTCGTCGGTCCGGTTGCGCACCTTCATGTGCAGCTGGATCCCGTCGATGCTCACCACGTTGCGCACGGTGCTGCCGATGCGCTCGCTCACCCCCACGCCCAGTGGCCCGGGGTTGTAGAAGCGCAGCTGGGTGGACAGCTGATCGGTGGCCCAGCCCCGGATCTCGGGCACCTGGGTGTTGATGGCACCGTCGATCAAGCTGTAGTCGGCGTTGGCGAGCAGATCGCTCAAGCACACGTTCACGGTGAGCACCAGCGCGCAGATCCCACCCGCGAAGTCGTCCACCGCGGCCTGATAGGTCACCAGGCTCAGGGTCTCGTCCACCAGCATGCCCAACGACTCGGTGGAGAACGCCTTCGGATACACGGGGAAGCCCGCCGGCACCAGATCCACGCGCTCCGACTCGAAGCGGAGCACGACCTCGCCTTCCTCGGTTCCCACCCCGAGCTCCTCGCACCCCATGGGAAGGGCTGCGGCCACGGCCGCCCACATCCAGGTTCTCATGGATTCCTCCTCGCCCTCGGATGTACCTCAGGGGTCGCGCGGAGACGCCGAACAGCGCTGTTACACCCCGAAGAGATCGGCGCGCGGGGCGAGCTGGAACACGATGGACAGCGGTCGTCCCCCGCCCGGCGGTGCGGGCTCCCGCAGCTGCTCGAGGTACAGACCGGCGTCCTCGAAGAGCGCCATCCAGTCCGCCAGGGTGCGGAAGTACCAGGGCGCAGGATCCACGAAGGCGACAGGAAAGCCCTCCCACGACCCCCTGCGCCAGCCCGAGCGATACGGCACGTCGCGCGCGATCTCCAGGGGATGCACCGTCTGAATCACGATCCTGCCGCCTGCCGCGAGCAGCTGGGGGAGACAGCGAACCAGTCGCTCGGTGCCCTCCTCGTCGACGAGGGCGAAGTTGCTCACGATCACATCGGCCGTCACGTCGTCGACGGCACCGCCCACCACCTCGTCGTACGAGGTCACCCGAAACGCCCCCGCCGGGGCTGCAGGGCCACCACCACCTCCACGATGGCCTGGTTCGTCACACCTCGACTCTCGATGGCTCCCTGATGGATGGCCGCAGCCCAGGCGTCTGCATTGGTGGACCAAGAGCGAAGCTGCC
>JAHQVJ010000146.1 GCA_019634415.1 Myxococcales bacterium | reverse complement strand
GCCGGCGGGGCGCGTGGCCCAAGCCGTCATGGGCCAGGTCTCCTTGAAGGGCAGGTCCACCAGCGCGGGGTTGCCGGGGTTGCCGTCGCCCAGCATGTCCTGTCCGCCGAGCTGGGCAGCCGCATGGGCCACCCGCAGCCGAGGGGCCAGGTCGTCGACGTCGACATCGGCGTCGGTGTCCGTGTCGGCATCCGCGTCGGCGTCGGCGTCGGCGACGTCTTCCTCCGGCGTCGTTCCGCCACATCCCCACAACGTTGCTGCGATCAGCGCCATCCAGTTGGGCAGACCCCCCATTCCCTCTCCTCCAGCCAGGCTACGTCCAGGGTATCCGCACGTTGCGGGTGCCGCGATGGTCACGTACGCTGGCTGCTATGAGGCTCACGAGGACCCCGATGATTGCTGCGCTGTTGCTCGCTTGCGGATCCGGCGTGGAGCTTTCGGAAGGCGGCGAGGTGACCTGTGAGGCTCCCGAGCTCCGACTGGGGCAGCCCTTCGATCAGCGCACGGCCTTCCAGGAGTCCATGAAGACCGCCGAGCTGCATGGCGGCGGCGCCGTCGCCGAGGACTTCGATCGGGACGGGCGTCTCGATCTGTTCATGCCGGGGGAGCGCATCCACCAGATGCGGTGGGGGGTGGTGCCGGCCGAGCGCGAGGATCCGCTGTTCCTCGAAGATCGGACGGCCTTCGACGGCATGGAGCTGGACTTCGCCGTGGGGGCCACGGCGGTGGACTACGACGGCGACGGCGACCTGGACGTGCTGGTGATCCGCTGGGAGCGTCCCCACGCGCTGCTGCGCAACGACGGGGACCGACGCTTCACGGAGGTGGGGGCCACGGCGTTCCCGGACGCGCCGTCCCTCAAGAGCCAGAGCGCCTCGTGGGGCGACATCGACGGAGACGGCGATCTGGACCTGTTCGTGGGCTCCTATGGCGACGCCACCACCATCGACGTGCTGGAAGACAGCGCGAACTGCAGCGACCACATCCCCGATCCGGCTGAGCTGTGGCGCAACGAGGGCGACGGCACCTTCACCGACGTCAGCGACCGGCTCCCGGCCGAGGTGCACGACGGCTACTCCTTCATGTCGGGTTTCTACGACATCGACGGCGACGGGTTCCCCGAGCTGTTCAGCGCCCACGACGACGCGCTGTGTGCGCCGAGCGTGATGCTGGCGAACGAGGGCGGCACCTTCTCGGTGGTGCGCGGCAACGGCTTCGACGCGGGCACCCACGACATGGGCATGGGCGTGGGGGATCTGAACGGCGACGAGCTGCCGGACTTCCTGCTCACCTCGTGGAACGGCTCGTCGTTCCTGCAGAGCTCGGTGGGCGGCGACGGCACGCTGCGCTGGGTGGATCAGGCTCAGAGCCTGGGGCTGTCGGCGGCGGGGGCGCCGCGGGACCGCCCGGCGCAGGCCGAGCCGGGCGATCAGGTGTATGGCTGGGGTGCGGAGCTGGTGGACGTCGACAACGACGGGGACCTCGATGCGCTGCAGGTCTTCGGCTTCTGGAGCTACTACGAGGGCGCTGGTGATCCGTTTCGGCAGCGCGACGGGTTGTGGATCCAGGAAGGCGGGTCCTTCACCGACCAAGCGGTGCGCCTGGGCATGGCCCACGAGGGCATGGCGCGTGGGCTGCTCGTCGCCGATCTGAACCACGACGGCTACGTCGACGTGCTGCGCCGCGTGCTCGACGGGCCCACGCCGCTGTCGGTCTCGCGCTGCGGGGAGGCGGGGTGGGTGAGCGTGCGGCTGCGGGCGCCGGGGCCCAACACCCACGGCGTGGGGGCGAAGGTCCGCGTGATCACGGGCGATCGCACCCAGGTGCGCTGGATCGGCTCGGGCAGCTCGGGCATGTACACCGGGGCGCCGCTGGTGGCCCACGTGGGGGTGGGCGAGACGGATCGCGTCGATCGCATCGAGGTGGTGTGGCCAGACGGGGAGCGGAGCGTGGTGCGCAACGTGGCCGCTCGCCAGGAGATCGTCCTCACTCGGGTGGAGTAGGGCGGGCCCTCAGGCGGTAGCGGATCTGCTCCACTTGCCAGGCGATCTCTCGGTCGAAGCCCGAGCGGTCGTGCCACGAGCGCTGCTGGCGCGCCACGAGCACGGACACGCGCTGCGGGATGTGGTGCGAGGGGCTCATGGAGCAGATCTCGGCCACGACGTTGCCGATCCCGCCGGCGTGACCCACGGCGCTGCGGGCGGCCTTCATCTCGGCGTCGGTGTGCTCGCCCTGCATCCACCGTCGCTTGGTGGCCACGGCCCTGCGCAGGTCGCTCGCGGCCGTGACGTGGTCGAGATCGAGGCCGTGATCCACGAAGTCGCAGCCGAGGCTGTGGGACAGGATCGGGGGCAGCAGGCCCATCACGTAGCGGACCCGCTGCTCCAGCCCCGAGGGCTTGATCTTGGGGAGATCGGCGTACTGGGTGAAGTCGTCGAGCACCTTCACGGCATGGGCCTTCCCGGCCAGGTAGGCGAGGACGAGTCCGTTGCGGGCGATGGGCTCCACGCGCGCGAAGCGGCGCTCGGCTCGCAGGAAGCGGGTCAGCTTCCGGTACGCACGGTCGTCGGGTGCAGGAAAGCCAGCCACGCGTCCTCCGACCCCTGTGTAGCTGTGGTGACGACGGTTCTGTGACCGCTAGCTCAGCTGCACCACGGTGAACGCGTCGCCGCCCTGATCCTCGCCGGCGGGAACCCAGTCCGACACGTAGCCGCAGGAGCGCAGCCAGCCGCGCAGGCCCTCCTTGAGGGCACCGGTGCCGTGGCCGTGGAGCAGGAACACGGTGTCCCAGCCGCCGCGTACGGCCTTGTCGAAGAAGGCCTCGGCGGCGTCTTGCCCCTCGTCGACCCGCATGCCGCGCATGTCGAGGGTGTTGGCCCCCACGCGCACGGCGTCCGACAAGGCGCTGGAGCGCGAGGCCCGGGTGATCGCAGCGGCGGCGGCGGGGCGGCGCTCGGGGGGTGGGCCGTGGGTGAGCACGAGATCGGAGAGCTTGGCCTTCACCGTGAGCCCACCCACGCGCACCTGGGCGGTGGACCCGGACAGGCCCACGATCTCGCCGCTACCTCTCGCGCTGCGCAGCCGCACGTGGTCGCCTACCTTCAGCGGTGCCGGCTCGGCGGGGGGCGGTGCCTCCGCCTCGGGCGTGGGGAGCACGCCGCTCAAGGCGGCCACCGTGGCGCGGGCGGCCTCCGCACCCTTGTGGGAGGGGCTGCGCTGCAGCTCCGCCACCACCTGGCCGATGGCCTTCTCCGCCGCCTTCAGACGCTCGGTGAACGCCGCTGCGGCCTCGGCCTCGAGCTCCTTGGCCCGGGCCTTCACCTTCGCCTCGCGCTCTGCCAGGCTCGCCGCGCGGGCCGCGGCCTCCCGGGCCAGACGGTCCACCTCGGCGCGCGCCGCTTCGGCCTTGGTGCGCTCTGCCTCCAGGGCCGAGAGCAAGCGACTCATCTCCGCCTGCTCTTCGCCCAGCACCGCCTCGGCGCGCGTGATGACCTCGGCGGGCAGCCCCACGCGACCGGCGATGTCGAGCGCGTGGCTCTCGCCCGTGGCGCCCATGAGCACGCGGTAGGTGGGCTTGCCTTGCGCGTACTGCACGGCGGCCACCTGGAACTTCGGGTGGGCTGCCCCCATGGCCTTGAGCGCTGCGAAGTGTGTAGTGACCACCAGGCGCGGCCCCAGGGTGGCCAGGTGCTCGCACAGTGCCTGGGCGAGTGCGGCTCCCTGGGCGGGATCGGTGCCGCTGGCCACCTCGTCGAGGAGCAGCAGCTGGCCCGGTCCCACCTGGTCCACCATGCCCTTGAGCGTGACCAGGTGCGCCGAGAACGACGACAGATCGCCCTCCACGGTTTGGTTGTCGCCGATGGAGGCGAGGATCCGATCAAAGCGATCCACGCGGGAGTCCTCGGCGGCGGGCACGTGGCAGCCGTGGCGGACCAGCTCTGCGCACAGTCCCAGCGTCTTCAGGGCCACGGTCTTGCCGCCGGCGTTGGGCCCCGACAGGATCAGCACGGGGTGGGTGGCGTCCACCGACAGGTCGTTGGCCACCACCTCCACGCCGCGCAGCACCAGCACGGGGTGGCGCGCCTTCGTCACGTCGATGCGGTCGCCCTCGCCCACCCGCGGGCGCGTGGCCTTCAGGGAGCGGCACAGGCCCGCCCGCGCAGCCGTCACGTCGAGCGTGATCGCGGCCTCGGTGGCGAGCTCGAGCGCGTCGGCCTGGGTGCCGATCTCGGTGGAGAGCTGGGTGAGGATGGCGTGCTCGGCGGCGAGCAGGCGGCCCTCGGCGAGGCGCAGCTGGTTGTTCAGCTGCACCACCGCGTGGGGCTCCACGAACACCGTGCGGCCGGTGCCGCTGGTGCCGTGCACGATGCCCAGGTCCCAGCGCTTGGCGTGGCTCTTGATGGGCAGCACGTAGCGGTCGTCGCGCACGGTCCAGTAGCGATCCTGGAGCAGCTCGTCGCCGAGGTCTTGGCCCTTCACCAGGCGATCGAGGGTGGCGCGCACCTCGCCGTGGAGGTTGGCGATTCCTTTGCGCAGCTCGTCGAGCTCCGGGTAGCGCGATCCCGACAGCCGTCCGCTGGGATCGAAGGAGCCCACCACGTCGTCCACGATGATGCCGTCGAGCTCGATCTCGGCCGCCCAGCGCGCGAGCACCGGGGCCTCCTCCGCGCGGCGGTCGAGCACGGCGCCCACCTCGATGAGCGCGGCCATGGCGCGCGCAGCGGAGAGCAGCTCGCTGCCCTCCAGCACCTGGCCCTTCTCGGCGCGTCGTACGGCCCCGCGGGCGTCGGTGACGGCGCCGATGGGCAGGTTGACCCCTTCCTCCTCCAGCGCGAGCATCTCGTCGGTGGCGTCGAGCGCCTCGAGGATGACCTGCCGGGTGGGCAGCGGGCCCAGGGCACGCACGGCGGCGGCGGAGTGCGCCCGACGACGTAGGGCCAGTCGAGGCCCTGCGCGGTGGCGGTGACCTCTGCGGCTTGGGGCAGACGGCGTGTGTCTGTGTGTTGGTGTTGGGCGAGCTGCGCTCGCTCCTGATCCGACAGCGACATGGTCGCCTCTCCATGGGCTGCATGGCGCCCTGCTGTCTTGGGCTTAGTGCGTGAGGTGGCTGCACACCACCTCGGCTCGCGTTCCGCGGCTAAACGGTTTGCTGGCGCGCGCCCTACTGGAGGTATGCAACCGCGGAGCTGCCATGCCTCCAGAGTCGAGAGCCCCCGTCGTTCAACCGGGCACGTCGGACGAGGCCTTGTGTCGGGCTGCGCAGACCGGAGATCGAGAGGCGCTGGCGGAGGTCGTGCGGCGATGGTGGCCGCGCATGCGCCGCTGGGCACTCGTGCAGACAGGGGATCCGCAGGCGGCGGAGGACGTGTGCCAGGACGTGGTGGTCGGCCTGGTGGAGTCCTTCGGATCCTACGATCCGAGTCGGTCCTTGGGCCCTTGGCTGCGCGCGGTGGTCCGCAACGCTGCACGACGGTCGCGCCCCCGTGCGGCAGCAGACGGAGAGGGGGATTGGGTCGACCTGCCGGGTCGTGATCCTGGTGTGGAGCGAGCCATCGATCTGCACCGGTGGGCGGGTCGCGTCGTGGCTCAATTCCAACAGCTGACACCGCGTCAGCGCATGCTCTTGGAGCTGTGCACGGGGCAGGGGCTGACCGTGGCCGAGGCGGCACGGGAGCTGGGCATCGCGCCGGCCACTGCCCGTGTTCACGTGCACCTGGCCAAGAAGGCCCTGCGAGACGTGCTCGGCGAAGACTCCGACGAGATTCTCCAGCTGGTGAGGCACCGATGACGCAACAAGGGGACGAGGGACGGGACAGCCAGGCCTGGCAGGCCGTGGACCGATGGCTGGACGACTTCGCCGAGGCGAGGCCTTTCGACGAGGCGATGTTGCCGACCGAGGTCTCGCCGAGCCGGTCAACGTCGGGCGCGTATTGGGCAGCGCTGACCATGGCTGCAGCAGCAGCAGTGGTCTGGGTGGTGTGGCCTACCGTGACGTCGAAACGAGGCACGTCTCGCACGGCGGGTGTTCCCGAGGTCGTGTCGGAGCGGGCCGAGCCTGCCGACGTCGGGCTGCGGATGGGCTGGCTCGCCTCCGTCGATCGTCCCGGTCTCAGCGCTGTGGAGTCCATGGATCCATCGGTAGTGACGGCATCGCTTCGGGAGCCGGGCTGGGCCACGCTGATGGCGCGCGACTCGCCAGGGCGCACGAGCGTGGTGCTGACGCACGACGGGGGGCGCGAGGTGGTGCGGGTGGAGGTGGCCGAAGATGCGCTGCGACCTTCGCCGTATTGGGTGCGAGTCCAGCCACCGGAGATGATCCTCCTCCTCGGTACCGGACAGTCCACCGAGCTGGCCTTGCCGCAGGCTCCGGTGGAGGTGGAGGTGGAGGTGCCCGAGATCCTGGAGGTTCGTGCGATGCCATCGACCGAGCTACTGGAGCTGCGGGCCGTGGCGGCCGGGAGCACTCACCTGACGGTGTCCTACACCCGCCACTTCCGTGAGAACTACTGGGTCGTCGTGGAACCCTAGGGGAGGAGTCGTGGAGTCCGACGACGGGATCGCACGCCTCGCCGAGCAGCTCGGGGGCACACTCGTGGCGCGTCGTCCGCTGATGGGCGGGGTGTCGGCCGACGTGCAGGCGCTCGACCTGCGCCTGGCCGACGGGTCCGTCGAGACGGTGGTGCTGCGGCAGCACGGTGCGGCGGGCTGGAAGCCGATGGAGGAGGGGGCCACCTCCACGGAGCACGCCCTGCTCAACGCCCTGGCGGAGCGCGGGTTCGCCGTGCCGCGGTCGCGCCACATCGATCTGTCCGGCGAGGTGCTCGACCGGCCCTTCATCGTGATCGACTTCGTTCAGGGAGCGAAGGAGCCCGACGACCTCACGGTGGGGTTGGAGGCGATGGCGCGGTTCCTGGTGCAGCTGCACGCCGTGGATCCGTCATCGCTAGCCCTTCCGGCTCGTGACGACCTGGCGGAGGTCATTGGGGAGTACCTGCCGGAGCGGTTCGATGCGGTCCGACGCCTGATCGAACGCGTGGGTGTGCCACCAGCCACGGGGGCGTCGGTGCTGCATGGCGACTACTGGCCAGGCAACGTGCTGTGGCGGGGCAACGAGATCGCGGCGGTGATCGACTGGGAGGATGCGGCGGTGGGGGATCCGGTGGCGGACTTCGCGGCCTGTCGGGTGGAGCTGCTCTACAAGTACGGCCCCGAGGCCTCGTCGACGTTCACCCATCACTATCTGCAGCAGCGTGGTCGCCCGGTTCCGGACGCGGTGTTGGCGCTGTGGGAGCTGTACGTGACGAGCGCCGGTCTGGCCTTCATGGACAAGTGGGGCCTGGACCCGACGGTGGAGGCCACGATGCGTGAGCGCGGGAATGGGGTGCTGGACTGGGCAGCTCGGGTGGTGGCGGAGCAGCTTGGCTGAGGCGTCGTGCCACACTGGCATGGTGTGGTGATATTGGTGCGGTGGAAACCGGATCTTTGGTGCTGCTGGCTTCTTGAATGCGAGTAAATCTGTAGATTTTCGTGCAGGCTGCTTGGTGATTGTGTAGACGTGTTTGCGCCTTCTGCAATGGAGAGCATGCGTGAGCCGTTGGTTGCCTTTTTTGGCGTTGATTGGCATCGGGTGTATGGAAGGGCCCGCTGCCGTGGTGGAACAGGACTCGAAAACCGAAACGGCCGACACGGCCGAAGGCTTGGAAGCGCCGAGTAGGCAAATGGCAGGTGAAGCAATTGCCTGCTCTGCCATGGAGCTTCCTTCGATGGTACCGCTGCGATTCGAGGTCGAGCAGCAGCTGCGGGGGCCGGGGGCTGGCGAGGGTGAGTGCGATGTCGAGGCGAGCGGCTCCCTGTCCCTTCGCTACGTGGCGCCGCACACGTCGCGGTTCGTCGCGTGGGTCACGTCCCGCGGCGGGTCGCCCCAGACCCTGTCCTGGCGGCAGGCTTGCGATGACGAGCCCGTGGAGTGCGCGTCCCACACGGGGCCGACCGAGCCGATGGTGTTGGCGCTCGAGGCCGGGGAGGCGGTCTATCTGGGCGTCGAAGGGCCGGCAGCGCATCCGGTGGACCTCCACATCCGAGAGGTTCGAGACAGCGAGGTCAGCTGCGACAACGGAATCGACGACGACCTCGACGGTGTGGCGGACTGTGACGATCCGCAATGCAGCGAGTTCTCCACTTGCCAGGCGCTGGCCTGCAACACTCGCCCCATTTCCTCCTCCACCCACCTCACCGGATGGTTGTCGGGCTCAGACGGCTCGATCGCTCCCAGCTGTGGTGTGGAGAGTGGCTCGGAGCGGACGTACGAGTTCACGGCGCCGACGACCTCGACCTACGTGTTCGATCTCGCAGGCTCGTCGCTTCCGACGACGATGGCCGTGTACGACGGCTGCGGCGGAGTCGAGCTGGCGTGTGCCACACGCTCGACCGGTCCCGACCAGGATCAAGGTCGCATCCAGATGGATCTCGACATCGGCGACACCGTCATGGTCGTGGTGGATGCGGCGTCGGCGTCGGGTCGCGGTAGATTCCAGCTCACGGTGGATCAGCTGCGGGCCACCGAGCAGGACTGTGCGCTTCACACCGATGCAGATGGCGATGGGCTGTTCGGCTGCCTCGACCCGGACTGCTTCCTGGACGCGGCTTGTGTGGAGATCTGCGACGACGGCATCGACAACGACGAGGATGGCCTGCTCGACTGCGCGGATCCTCGCTGTGGCGGCCACGCTGCCTGCGGTGAGCAGTGCGGATCGGGCCGAGACGAGGATGCCGATGGGCTCACGGACTGTCTGGACTCCGACTGTCGGTACGCCGCCGAGTGCGCAGAGGACTGCGGCAACGGCCTCGACGACGACGGTGATGGACTCGCGGACTGTCTCGACGCGGCGTGTCAGGAGTCCACCTGGTGCCAGGAGGACTGCACCAACGGGGTGGATGACGACGGCGATCACCTGCTGGACTGTCTGGATCCGAGCTGTGGGGCCCATGCGGCCTGTGTAGAGGTCTGCGACAACGGTGTCGACGACAACGGCGACTGCCGTCCGGACTGTGCCGACGCCAGCTGTGCGGGCGATGCGGCCTGTCAGTCCAGCACCTGTGGCACGGAGCGGCCCATCGTCTATGCGCCGTCCCAGCGCGTGGGCACGCTGGATGGGCGAGGGGACGACGTGGTGCTCAGCTGCTCCGAGGAAGGGAGCGCCGACTACCAGGTCGCGTTCTTTGCTCCGGAGGACGCCACCTACGTGTTCGACACCGTGGGCTCGTCGACGGACATGGTCGTGGCCTTGCTGGAGGACTGCGGGGACCGCGAGCGTGCGTGTGGGGTGACTCGCACGGGCGCCGATCGGAGCCAGGGGCAGGTCGTGGCCGAGCTGTCGCGCGGCGAGCGTGTCATGGTCGCCGTGGACACGCGGTTCAAGCCCGAGACGCTGCAAGGCAGCTGCATCGAAGACCCGAGCTTCGTGCTGAACGTAGCCGAGCTGCAGCCGTCCGAGGTGCACTGTGAGGCGGGTCGTGACCTCGATGCCGACGGCCTGACGGGATGCGAGGATCCGGACTGTGCCAGCCATCCGGCGTGCATGGCGGACGCCGTGTGGGCCGCGCAGAGTGCGGATCCGTTCTGCCACGAGAACGCCTGTGCGCGCCGCGGGCTCGCCTCCTCCGGCAAGGGCGAGGAGAGGCAGGAGGCGACTCGGCCTGCCCCGATCCCCATGGTTCCGATGGCGATGACGTCGGGCTCCTCGCTCACGTGGACCTCGACGTCCGCCGAGCCTGCGGAGCCGGATGTCACGGCGGACCCGGCGACCTCCCAGATCGACGAGCAGACCTTTGGCTCTGCGGGGGAGCCCCAGGACCCCGTGTGGGGCAATCGGGGGCTGAACTTCGGCTCCTTCCCGGACACCGTGACGTTCGACCTGGCTCCCGCGCCCAACGGGTCTGCGCCCGAGCTGTCGATCTCGCACACCAAGGGCTCGGACGTCGGAGTCGGGCGTGGGTTCGCTCTGTCCACGCCGGGTCCCATCTGGCGCCAGAGCGAGCACGGAGGTCCACCGAGCCAGACGGAGGTCGATCGGTACGTGATCGACGGGCTCGTGCTGGTCGACATGGGGGCTGGCACGTACGAGCCCTGGCGTCGAGATGGCCGGGTGGCGAAGTACGATGCCGCCACGAACACCTGGGCCGTTCTCGATCAGAACGGAACCCTCACGACGTACGGCAGCATCAGCGGCTCCACGGGCGATCACGGCACCGTGCAGCTGTACGCGGCCGATGGTCGGGCCCACGACGACGGTGGCGCAAGCACGCACACCGACGAGGCCAGCATCCACACGGTGTACGAGCTGTGCGATCGAGACAGCAACGAGCTCTGCAACACGTCTGCGTGGTACCCCACACAGCAGGTGGACTCCTTCGGCAACACCACGAAGCTCCACTACCGCATCTCGGCTGCGATGACGGGCGCCCCCACGAACGCCGAGTACTGGTTCGGTGACAGCCGCAATCGGCTCCTCGATCGGATCGAGTACAACTTCATCGGAAGCTCGGCGCGCGACGTGGTCTCGCTGACGTGGGGCAGCCACCCTCATCCCACGTTCGCTCTGAAGGGAGGCGTGCCCACCTTCTTGACCGAGCGGCTGACGAGGGTGGAGGTCACCAGTGGGGGTTCCTTCTACAGCCGCTACACCCTGTCCTACGAGGGCCACGGAGGACAGTCCTTCCTCTCGGAGATCAGGCGAACCTCCGATGATGCGGGCGGCACACCGCAGATCGATCGGCTCGTGCGGAAGTACCACTACAACCTGGACGACGACATCCTCACGGACGAGGATGGAGTGGCGCTTCCGTTCTTCGGTCAGGGGTCGGATCTGACCAGTCTGCTGACGCTTGCGCACGTCGATGACTTCGACAACATGACCGACACCGCCGCCCTGCACGCGGTGAACGCCAACGGAGATGGGCGCACGGATCTGAGCGTGACCGTCAACGGCACCCGCACGGTGCTCGTCTACGATGCGACGGCCGCCACGCCGACCTTCGACAACGATGCGTCCACGGTGCACCTGTTCGACGAGTCTGGTCTGTGGACCGACCTGAACGGCGATGGATTCCCCGAGCTGCTGTTCGAGGAGACGGGGGAGACGTTCGTCCAGATCAAGAGCTACGACCCGTACACGCGCACGACGCAGGTGGCGGAGCTGTCGAGCCTGAACGCCGACGTTCTGGAGGACAGCCGGCTGGTGGACGTCAACGGGGATGGCTTCGACGACCTGATCAACACCGAGACGGAGGAGTGGATCCGCAACAGTGGTGTGGAGCCTTGGTTCGACGCCGCCCCCATC
>JAHQVJ010000145.1 GCA_019634415.1 Myxococcales bacterium | reverse complement strand
GCTCGCCGTTCACTCGGGTCTCGCCGCCCATCTCCTGCACGTAGAAGCGTGTGCCCCGACGACTCAGTCGGCAGTGGTTGGGGGCGAGGCCCTCGCAGTCCACCACCCGGAGGTCCGCGGCCTCGCCGTTGCCCACCACGATGCCCTCGCGGGGCACGTTGAAGCGGGTGTTGCGGGCGAAGTCGGGAATGAGCACGCCGCCCGAGGCCTCGATGTCCATCACCGTGGTGTCGAAGTCCAGCGTGACCGCGTTGACGGCTCGGTCCAGGTCGGGGTGGGCCTGGGCGCGCTCCTGCGGGCGACTCGGAGTCACGCGCCCGAAGGCGTGCTCGATCTTGTGGATCACCTGGCGCTCCGAGGCGCTGACGCGGAGGAACGGCAGCCAGCCTCCCGCGGCCGCTGCCACGGCCGTCGCCTCCTCGAGCAGCCTGTCGGGGTTCCAGGGTCCCTCCGCCTGCGAGCCGGTGGCCAGCAGATCGGCCAAGGCCTCTCGCCCCCGCTCGCAGTAGGCCGGCGTGGGGGCGTACCGCAGCCAGGACCGCAGCAGGATCTTAGATTCCTCCTCGGCTTCCCAGGCCTGAGCCACCGTCATGATGCGGCGCTGCTCCTCGGGCTGGATCTCGCCGTCGGCCCAGGCCACCTCCACCAGGGGAAGCAGCAGCAAGGCGCCGATGGAGTCTAGGTCCACGCCGAGGCGCTTCAGACGTCGGGTCAGGTCGGGTTCCACGACACTCCCGTCGGTTCGCGGGCCCCGCCGCTTGAGGGAGGCTGTTGCTACCGTGTGACCCTGCCCCTCGAGGGTGGTGCGTATAGAAGGGCAAGAGCCGAGGGGGGCAGGGTGGACGAGCACGACAACGAGGAGAGCAAGCGCTCCATGCCGTGGTGGCCCTACGCCGCCGGTTGCCTGGGTGTGCTGGCCCTCGCTGGTCTGGCGAGCGTGGCGCTGCCCGTGGGCGGGGTGATGTGGTGGCAGGACAGCACCCAGCGAGCCGACGAGGCCGCCCACGCCGAGCAAGAGCAGAAGGCCGACGCGGTCTTCGCGCCCGCCATCGACGCTCTGGGAGAGGCCGCAGCGGCGCCCGCCCAGCGGGACTACAGCATCGACAAGACCGTCCGGGTGATTCACGGACTGGACCTCGCGCTGAAGGACCAGCCCGATCTCGAGTCCTACATGCGCGAGCTGGCGCGCCAGGACTACCGCGACGTGGCGCCCGAGGTGCTCGAGGGACGCCGCGAGATCCTCCAGATCCTTCGCCCGCTGTACGCCAAGCAGACCGAGCTCGAAGAGCAGCAGGCCATGTGGGAGATGACGAGCGAGCTGCTGCTGGCCACGCTGTCCATCGTGTCGGTGTCGGGGGAGATGAACCTGGTCAATCCGGCCGGCACCTTCGCCGTCGACCGCGACCGCGCCAAGGTGCTCTGGGATGATCTGAAGGAGCGGCAGGCCCACCACGAGCAGCTGCAGAGCGACATCGCCGAGCTCGACGAGAAGCTGTTCGGCGTGCTGGTGGACTACGCGGATGTGTACTGGGGCTACATCGAGGAGTGGGATCGGCTGTCGCTGCTGCGGGACCGGGCCTACCTCGCCGTGCACGAGCAGGACTGGGCCGCGGCGGAGGCTGCGGCGGGCAAGGCCATCGAGCAGGCTCCCGAGGAGCGCGAGGCGCACCTGCTGAAGGCTCTGGCCATCCTGGAGCAGGGCGATCCGGAGCGACTGTCCGAGGCCGAGGGGCTGCTCCTCGACCAGATCGAGCAGCATCCCGATCAGACCGCCCCCGCCTTCCTGCTGCTCGGTGTGATGTCGGCCAAGGTGGGCGACGACAAGCAGGCCCGCTTGCACCTGCAGCAGGCCGCCGCCTACTACCCCAAGCAGTCCGAGCGCCTGCTCGACATGCTCGACCCCTACAAGATGCGAGCGTTCCTGCAGAAGTCTCGCGAGGGGCAGCAGATCCTGGAGCAGTACCAGGCCACCATGCTGGGCTCGGGCTACTTCAGCCCCGATCTCCAGCTGGCCCGGCTGCACTTCGAGGACGACGACTTCGAGGCCGGTCGCGCCAAGGTGCTCGATCACTTCGCCCGGCGTCGCAGCCAGGAGCAGTGGGACTTCGTGATCAGCGACATCTCCTTCTGCCAGGAGCTGCTGGGCTCGGACTTCCGCAAGATCTTCCCCGAGGACGCTTGGCTCGACCTCGAGGTGTCGTCGTCGATGATGGGGCTGGGATCGGGCATCAACCTGGCGGTGCGCAACCGGGGCGACCGCACGCTCCACAACGCCACCCTGGTGCTCGCCCTGCACCTGACGGACATGTTCCCGGGCCAATACACGGCGGTGCCTGCGCCCGAGACGGTGCCGGCGGTGGTGGCCCACGAGGTGACCTCCTTCGGCTCCCTCGATCCCGAGCTGGACGTGGCGGGTAAGCAGAAGAGCGTGTCCGACACGGTGAAGCATCGCGCGATCCTCATCAGCGACGAGGCCGTGGTGTGGGTCGACACCGACGAGTTCAAGATCGCGGAGCACGAGGAGTTCCGCAAGGAGCGCCAGGCCGTGAAGGCCGGGGTGCGCCCCGAGGCCAAGCCCACGGTGACGAGCCAGGCCCTGCGCAGCACCTACGACAGCCTCGTGTCTGGCCTGTCCAAGGGCGTGGACCTGCAGATCGAGGAGAAGTTCGGCAAGGACAGCGTACTCATCGAGCTGCCCCGCGAGCTGTCCATCCTCCGCCCGGTGTTTCGCCTGAAGTACGGCGAGGAGACGCTGCTCGCGGAGGACAACCTGATCGAAGGGGACCGCATCGTGCTGCGGTTCACCGGGGTCGACAACTTCGATCCCGATGATCCCGGGTCGGCCGAGGACCTGGAGCTGGTGCTGGGGAGCCCCTTCGGAGACATGGTCCTGCGCTGGAAGACCACCGGCGAGCTGACCTGGGACTACGTGGGAGTCTCGCCCGAAGAGTAAGTTAGGGCAGGACATGCCGATCGAATCTCCCCCCCTCGATCCGATCGAACGGGTCCCCGCCACCCTCGGGGACCGATACGACGTGGTGCGCCCCATCGGCAAGGGCGGCGCCGCAGTGGTGTACCTGGTGCACGACCGGCGCCTGCAGCGGTGGCGGGCGGCCAAGGTGCTGGACGTGTCGTCTCCCGAGGCGGCGGAGAGTCGAGCCCGCTTCGTGCTCGAGGCGCGCACCATGGCTCAGGTGGACGATCCCGCCGTGGTCCGCGTGTACGATCTGGAGGAGGGGGAGCAGCCCTACCTCGTCATGGAGTACCTGCCCGGCGGCAGCGTGCTGGAGTGGCTCCGCAGCCAGGGGGCCATGCCCCCGTTCCTGGCGGTACAGGCCATGGTGGAGATCTGCCGTGGCCTACAGGCCGCCCACGCGCTGGGGATCGTGCACCGCGACGTCAAGCCCCACAACGTGCTGATCTCCGCCACCGGGGCGTGCAAGCTCACCGACTTCGGCATCGCCAAGATCGGGGTCGCGGCCGTCGCCGCCGACGAGGGCATGGCCATGGGCACCGAGGCGTTCATGGCCCCCGAGCAGCGTGCCAACCCCGCAGCCGTGGACCACCGGGCGGATCTGTACGGGGTGGGGGCCACGCTGGTGGCGCTGGTGGCGCGGCGTGCCGTGCCGGGGCTCGAGGAGCTTCCTCCCCATCATCCCGCGCTGCGCCCAGTGCCCCCGCAGCTGCGCCCGATCGTGCTGCGGGCCTGCCACGCGGATCCGTCCCAGCGCTTCGGCGACGCCGCCTCCCTCGGCCAGGCGCTGCAGGCGGCGATCTGGTCGCTCCCAGCGGTGTCGGTGGGCGCTCCCACCCTCACGGCGCTGGCGGAGGCCTTGCCCACGGCCCCGGCGGGTGAGCCGGCGACTGCTTCCGCGCCGACTCCCGCCCCCGCACCGGTTCCGACGCCCGCGCCGCTGTCGGTGCCCAGCGGCAATGCGCGGTCGGTGCCTACGCCCCATCCGCTCGACGACGAGCGCGAGACCGAGCGGATCCTCCGCACGCCGGACGGCGCTCCGCCGACGCCCGTCCCGTCACGGCAGCCCACGGTGGTGCCGCCTCCCGCGCTGCCCACGCTGGGGAAGCAGGAGCTGCGCGTCTGGAGCGTGCTCGGGCTGGCTGCCGTGGGGATCGTGGTCGTGATGCTGGTGGTGACCCTCGTCTCCTCCACCTGGGTGTCCGCCGGACGGATCGCACAGGCCGAGGCTGGCCGCGACGAGGCGCTGACTGCCTACGTGCAGGCGCTGCAGGAAGAGCAGGACCTCATGCGCCACCTCATCGACGCCGGGGCGCCGCCGCAGGGGCTCACGCAGGCCTGGTCGGCCGTGCTCGAGGCCGCGCCCGCCGACCGTGCGCAGGCCGCCGAGGACTACTTCGACACCCTGCGGGCCGGCCAGCTGCTGATCGACGCAGACCTGGACCTTCGGGTCGTGGCCGAGCGGCGCCAGACCTACCTTCAGGCCCGGCGGGCCTGGGACGAGGCCGTCGCCACACCAGGCGGCACCATGGCCCGTCAGCTGGGGTTGGCCCCCTGACGCGCCGAGTGGTCGGCCACCTGGTGCTGTAGCTCCGCCAAGCGTGCCATCAGGTGCTCGATGGGCCGCACCAGCTCCGAGGCCACATGGGGATCCAGATCCTCGGTGACGTCCAGCTCGTCGATCTCCCGCGCGATGCGCTGGATCTGGTTGAGCTTGCGCACCACCATGGGCAGCCGAGGACGGCCGCGTCGGGACTGCCCTCGGGTGGCGCGCCGGACCTCCTCCTGCAGCCGTCGCTTGGGCCACCCCTCGGTGGCGGCACGGTCGGCCAGGGCGCGCTTGGAGTCGAGGTCTCGGACCACGAGCAGGGCCGTGTGGTGCGTGAAGGGCAGGGCGCTGGCCGTGCGCTCGGGTAGCTGCTCGATCTGGGTGACCACACTCACCGCGCGCCACAGCCACACCCGGCTGAAGTGGAGCTCCGAGCGATCCGCCAGCGCTGTGAACGTGGCGTGGCCTCGCCCGCGCCGTCGGAAGGCCTCGGGGTCGCCGTCGAAGAAGGTGTCGAGCACGTAGCGGCCCACGCGCAGCGCCACCTGCAGCGTGGACTCCGCGTAGATGTGGTTCAGGTGGTCCAGCGCGCGCCGGACGAGGTCGGGATCCACGTCCAGCTCGCCGGGCAAGCGTATGGCCCGGTGCCCCCGGAGATCGGGCAGCGTCGTCGCGAGCGGATCGGCGTCGACTTCGCTAGGGGAGCCTCGTTCGTCCATCATGGGCACAATCCTCTGGGGGTGGTCCGACATGACTCAGACGGCCGGGGGCCCGGGATCGGACCGAGGTCTGCTCGAAACGCTGTCGGGGTTGCCGATTCGCACGGTTCGAGCAAACGGACTGAGCATCGCCTACCACGAGATGGGCACGGGTCCGCTCGTGCTCCTGCTCCACGGCTTCCCCGACACGGCCCGCACCTGGGAGCACCTGATGCCCAGCGTGGCCAGCTGGGGCTACCGCGTGGTGGCGCCCTACCTGCGGGGCTACGCGCCCACCTCCCTGCCCAGCGCGGACACCACCACCGAGGATCTGGGCCACGACGTGCTGGCGCTGATGGAGGCCCTCGGGGAGCGCTCCGCTGTGCTGGTGGGGCATGACTGGGGGGCCTCTGCCGCCTACACGGCGGCCGCCATGGCGCCCGAGCGGTTCAGCGCCTTGGTGGCCGTGGCCATTCCCCATCCGTTGTCGCTGCGTCCGTCCGTGGGTCTGCTGTGGCGAGGTCGGCACTTCCTCACGCTGAGGCTGCGGGGTGCCGAGCGTCGGCTCGCCGCCGAGGACTTCGCCGGAGTGGAGGCGCTGGTGCGGCGATGGGCCCCCTCGTGGAGCTTCGGCGAGGGAGAGCTGGCCGACGTGAAGAAGTGCTTCTCTCAGCCAGGCTCGCTGAAGGCGGCGCTCGGCTACTACCGCGCGTTTCGAGGCACCCCCGAGTTGTTCAGGAACAAGCTCCCGATGCCGGCGTTGTTGGTGGCCGGTCGCGAGGACCTCCTGCCGTTGTCGGCCTTCGAGCGGTCACAGCGAGGATTCACGGGTCCCTTCGAGATCCAAATCCTCGAGTGCGGGCACTTCCCGCATCGAGAGCAGGCGCTGGCGTTTCGCAATGTCCTCGGGGATTTCCTGGGAACAGTGCCTGCGGCCTAGCCTCCGTTGGATGGGACGACCGATCGGACGAGTCGTCGTTGCGACATTGCTCACCGACGAAACACGACGCAGTTGGCCAGGGCCCTGGGATAGGGTTCGAGGCGAGGAGGAGATCGATGCGCTTTGGGATGTGGATGCTGCTGGGATCAGGGCTCGTGGCTTGTACCGGGGACACGGACGAGACCGACAAGGACACGGGCGAGACCGACGCGGATGCGGACGCCGACACCGATGCGGACGCCGATGCGGACGCCGACACGGACTCCGATGCGGATACCGACGTCGAGGTGGGCGAGGTGCTGCGCAAGGGTGCGGGCACGGCCGACATCAAGGGCTTCACGGGCACGGAGACCCTCGAGGTGACGGGCGACCGTGGCTACGGCGATGTCGTCTGCACGGTGGTCCAGGACGTCAACGACATCAACGTGCGCAAGGACTGCAAGCCCTGCGAGTGGGCCTACGACGTGGAGCTGACCAACGCCCGCATCGTCGACAACGTGGGCGACGCCTGTGACGGGCTGCTCACGGCCCTGAGCATCGCGGCGGTGTCGGAGCTGGACGGAGAGGTCCGGTCCATGGGCATGGTGCTGAACAAGGCCGGCCACATTCCCTACGCCTTCGTCTCCTTCAACGAGGACCAGAAGCGCTGGCGGACCTTCGCCGAGGGCGACTGGGACGTCAAGACGGGCGACTACGACTACGAGCGGTTCTTCGGCAAGGTGGAGTACTGACATGCGCGCTGTCGCTTCACTGGCTCTAGTGAGCCTGGCGGCCTGCGGAGGAGCCGCCGAGCAGGACGTACAGGCCACGGTCTCCGACACCATGGGCACCGTGGTGCGCGTGGCGTGGACCACGAAGAAGGAAACCACGGGGCACGTGGCGTTCGGTGCCGATGGAGCGCTGGATCGCACCACGGTCACCACCGCCGCGGGCACCGAGCACGAGGTGTGGCTCGTGGGGCTGCCGCCCGAGGCGGACGTGGCCTACCAGGTCGTCGTGGACGGCGAGGCCGGTGAGGAGCGCACGGTGACCACCGAGGCGCTGCCGGGCGACGTGCCCACCCTCACGGCACAGGGCAGCGGCCAGGACCACTTCATGGCCGTTCCGCTGCTGGACATCCAGGCGGGCATTCGCCAGCCCGCCATCATCGATCCGCAGGGGCGGATCGTGTGGCTGTACACCGATCCCTACGACCTCGAGGTCTTCCGGGTGCACGTGGCGCTCGATGGCTCGGGCATCGTGTACTCCTCGGTGCTTGCCGGCGGCGATGCGGCCGAGGGCTCGAAGATCGTGCGGCTCGACTGGGAGGGCAACGAGCTCGCCACCCACGACGTGGACTACCTGGTGCACGACTTCGTGGAGCTCGACGACGGCACGATCGTGAGCCTGGCGGCGCTGTTCCAGGACGACGGCGAGGGCAACGAGCTCGAGGGCAACAAGCTCGTCTCGGTCGCCCCCGACGGGACCGCGACGGACATCTGGAACACCTGGGACTGCTTCGATCCCAAGACCCACCCCAACCTCAACGACGCCCGACCCGACGAGTGGACCCACGCCAACGCGATGGACTACGACGCGGAGCGCGACGCCTTCGTGCTGGGCTTCCTGAACTGCAACATGGTGGCCCACGTCGATCGGCAGACCGGCGAGTGCGACTGGTCGCTGGGCGGACCGGGGGGCAGCGTGACCATCGACGGAAGCCGCTTCCGTCGGCAGCACCAGTTCCACTGGACGGGTGACTCCTTCCTGGTGTTCGACAACCAGGGAGCGGGCGAGGACAACAGCCGGGTGATCGAGTACGACTTCGACCCGGACGCACAGACCGCCACCATGGTCAACTCGTTCCTTGGGCCGCGCTCGCCCATCCTGGGTGACGTGTACCGCTTCGACGATGGCGACACCCAGGTGGTGTGGTCGGTGGCCCGGCAGGTGCAGCGTCTCGACTCGAACGGCGACGAGGTGTGGCGCCTCGATGCCGATGGCCGCGACTTCGGCTTCGCCGAGCTGCTGCCCGATCCCGGGAACCTGTAGGTGAGCGGCCGGAGCGGATGGGCCGTCGGCACCCTGCTGACCTGGGTCCTGATGGGTTGCCCGGCGGCGCCCACCACGCCTACGGATGCCACGGATCCCACCCCGACCGCTCCGGCGACGGCAGACACGGGACCCTCCACGGACACCTGGGTGGAGGGCCCGGCTCGCCTCACCGCCGAGGCGCGCCTGAACCCCGACTACCCCACGGTGGTGACCGTCACCTGGGTGCAGAGCTGGAACGCCACCGTCTGGGTGGAGTACGCGATCGATGGCGGCGACTGGCAGTCCACGCCACAACGGCAGCTGTCCTACGGCGAGCACGAGCAGCTGGTGCTCGGGGCGCCCTTCGAGTCCGAGGTGGCCTGGCGCGTGCGCTCCAGCAACGAGTTCGGCGACGAGCAGACCGACGATGCCCTGATCGAGACGGGGGAGTTGCCCTCCATCATGCCCATCGCCGACGTGCGCGTGCACACGCCCGCGAGCGTGGACGCACAGATGGCGTACGTGCTGGTGTTGGTCTCCGAGGGGCGCGGAGCGTCGTCTCGCGGATGGACGATGGTGATGGATCGGCTGGGTCAGGTGGTGTGGGCGCATCGGTCCCCCGCGAACACCAACACGATGCACCCGCGACTCAACCTGGCCGAGGACAGCTTCCTGATCGACCACAGCACCTACTTCGCGCAGTTCGACTGTGGGGCTGGCTCGGAGGTGGTGGAGCTGAAGATCGACGGCAGCGTGGTGCGCACCGTGGACGCTCCCGGTCAGCATCATCCGTTCACCGAGATGCCCGACGGCACCATCGCGTACGCGGCCTATCGGGACTGCTACGGCTCGCCGGGCGACGACGTGGTGGTCTTGGCCCGTCCCGACGGCACGCGGCAGGATCTGTTCAGCTGCGCGGACTTCCTCGATGACCGCGGGGAGTTCGGGTACTGCGGCTCCAACACCTTGAGCCACGACGAGGCGCGCGGCGTGTTCCTGTTCTCGCTGTTCACCCACGACAGCATCGTGGAGCTGGACGCCGACAAGGGCACTCCCAACCGGTGGTTCGGCCACATCAACGGCGCCTGGGGCTTCTCGCCTGCGTCGTCGGCCTTCGACTACCAGCACGGGGGCTACTTCACCGAGGACGGCACGCTGCTGCTGTCGACCCACTCCGACCGCAACCCGCACAACTTCGAGCTGGCGGTGCGGGAGTACAGCCTCGATCCTTCCACCAGCACGCTGCGTCAGGTGTGGAGCTTCGGGCGGGGGGAGGGGGTGCTGGGGCCAGCGATGGGGGAGGCGCATCGCCTGCCCGGCGGCAACACGCTGCACAACCACGGCACCCACGCCGTGCTGCGAGAGATCACGCCCGAGGGGGACGTGGTCTGGGACGTTCGCTGGGAAGATTCGGCCAACGCCGAGGACGGGCACCTCGTGGGTCGCTCCGCGCCCATCACGGGCAGCCTGTACGATTTCGCTCCGGAGAGCCCATGATCCCAGCGCTGTCGGTGCTGATCGCCTGCACCCCACCCGAGGAGCCCAAGGAGCTGGTGGTGCCCGTCACCACCCCCGACACGCACCCCGAGGCCACCGCACCTGCGGAGCTGACGGCGCTGTCGGCTGGCACGCTCGCCGACTACGGCAACCTCGTCGTGGTGGACTGGGTGCAGGATCAGACAGCGACGGTGCACCTCGAGTACCGCTTCGAGGGGGAGCCCTGGCGGCGGACGCCCGAGCGCGCCCTCGGTCCGGGCCCCCACCAGGAGGTGCTGCTCGGCATCCCCTACCAGCAGGCCGTGATCTGGAAGGTGGTGGCCGACAACGCCTTCGGCAGTCGCAACAGCGGCGAGCTGCGGGCGAGCACCACCGATCCGCCCTTCAACATGCCGGTTCCGCAGCTGCTCGAGGCGGATGCGTCGCGCTGGGACGAGGGGATGGACTACGTGCTGGTCTCGGTCAGCTACGACGACGACTTCTGGGGACCCACCCTGGTGCAGATCCTGGATCGGCAGGGTCGGGTGGTGTGGGCGCACGCCACGCCTCGGGATCGCATCACGATGCACGCGCGCCTGACCAACGACCACACCTCCTTGCTGCTCGACTACGGGGCCCACTGGACCCGGGACTTCGGGGAGGCCGAGCTGTCGCAGGTGGTGGCGCTCAAGATCGACGGCTCCGTGGACTGGCAGCTGCACACCCCCGGGCTGTACCACCCGTTCACGCAGCTGCCGGACGGCTCGGTGGCCTACGCGCGCCACAAGCACACGGACCTGGACGGTGATCACATCGGGGAGGGCGAGGCCCTGATGATCGCGAGCCAGGAGGGCGGCCCCCGGGAGCTGTTCCATTGCGATCGGTGGCTGCCCAAGGAAGGGTGCGGCACCAACACGGTCTCCTACGATCCCGTGCGCAACGTGTTCCTGTACTCTCTGTTCACCGTGGATACGGTGGTGGAGGTGGACGCCACCACGGGTGAGGTCGACAACTGGTTCGGGCGCATCGCGGGCTCCTTCAGCTTCGATCCACCGAGCAGCCAGTTCTGGTACCAGCACGGGGGCCACTTCACCGAAGACGGCACGCTGCTGCTCTCCACCCACGTGGAGGAGGACGACACGGAGCTGGTGGTGCGCGAGTACGAGCTCGACGAGGCCACGCGCACGCTGCGTCAGGTCTGGAGTGCGGGTGTGGGGGCTGGTGTGGTGGGGCGGCAGATGGGGGAAGCCCATCGCCTGTCCGGTGGCAACACGCTGCACAACTACGGCACCCACGCCGTGCTGCGCGAGTTCGCTCCCGACGGCAGTGTGGTGTGGGACGTGCGCTGGGAAGGGGTGGAGTACGGCTCGGTGGAAGGGCACGCCATTGGCCGCTCGGTGCCCATCGACGGCGATCTGTACGCCTTCGCCCCCCCACGGCTGTAGCCGCCCGTCGGTAACTCCCCGGCAGCCTCGACGTACGACCGTGCGTGGAGGTGGCGATGCTCGTGCTGTCGATCGTGTGGATGGGCTGTTCCGTGGTGCCTCAGGCGCAAGCGGACGTTCCCAGCCACCTGGCGTGGCCCGACAACCCCGAGGAGCTGGGGCGGGTCAGCTGGAATCGAGGGTTCGCCGAGGCGAAGCAGCTCGCCAAGACCCAGGGCAAGCCACTGCTCGTGCTCTTCGACGAGGTGCCTGGCTGCTCCACCGTGCGGGCCTACGGCCGGGGTACCCTGTCGGATCCGCTGGTGGTGGATGCCGCCGAGGCGCTGTTCGTGCCGGTGGTGGTCTACAACAACGTGCGCGGCGACGATCGGCAGGTGCTGGAGCACTACCGGGAGCCGGCCTGGAACAACCCGGTGGTGCGCGTGATGGACGCCGACGGCGCTGATCTGGTGCCGCGGCTCACCGGCGACTGGAGTCGGGGGGCGCTGCTGTCGCGCATGGAGTCGGCGCTGCGGAAGGCGAAGCAGCCCGTTCCCGACTGGCTGTCGCTCGTGGCCTGGGAGGATCGCACCGCCGCGTCGGCGTCCACCGCGACCTACAGCATGGGCTGCTTCTGGAGCGGCGAGGCGCACCTCGGTGCGCACGACGCCGTGCTCTCCACCCGCACCGGCTGGGCCGGCGGGCGCGAGGTGGTGGAGCTGACGTTCGATCCGACGCGCACCACCGAGGCTGCGCTGGACCGCTTCGCGCGATCCGGGGGCACCACCCGCCACGAGGGCCACTCGCTGCGGGCCACCCCGAACGACGATCGCTACGAGATCCGCGGCACGCCCTGGGGAGCCGTGCCCATGACGGCGGGGCAGGCGTCGCGGGTGAACGCGGACGTGGCGGCCAACCGAGATCCCTCGCGCTGGCTGTCGCCGCGCCAGCTCGCGATCCACGCCGAGGCGGTGGCGCTGGGCGGAGGCTGGCATGCAGGCCTCGGTCAGATCCCGCTCTCGGAGGGCTTCGAGCAGGCGACTGCCGCCATCGCGCGGCGTCGGTGATCCGCGAGATGGGGCTGCGCGTACCCTGATCGCGCGACCCGAGGAGGGATGATGGTCCGTAGGTGGATGGCGTGTGTCTTGGCGGGTGCGCTTGGGAGCTGCGGGCTCACCGAGCCTGCACAACCCGATCCCGCCCCCGAGCCGGCCCCGGTGGAGCCTGCCGAAGCGGAAGACGACGAGATGGCCGTGAAGCAGGCCATGCAGATGGCGCCTGCCAAGCGCAAGGACGCCATCGACTGGGCGGCGGCCTTCGAGCGGCAGCGCATCGACGTGAGCGGCTTCTCCACGAAGAACCGGGCGACCCTCGAGCGTAGCAACGTGCCCGTGCTGCTGCCTTCGGATCCGGATCTGTGCACGAACCTGACCGTGCTGGCAGGGGAGGGCTGGTACACGGCCACCCTGGGACCCACCGAGCGGCAGATCTTCGTGCGAGGAACGCGCCTGGCCACGCCACGGACGTGGACGGAGGAGGAGAAGAGGGCCCTGGGGGCCGACGACGCCGTGCGCATCAGCCGCCTCGATGGTCTCGTGAGCGCCAGCTTCTCGTTGTTCGGCGCTGCCTACAGCCTCGAGCTCGAGTGCACCAAGGGCATGGACGATCCCTTCTGCGCCGACGACGAAGCCGTGAAGCGGCTGGTCACGAGCCTGGGCTTCGCGGGAGGTGGCGAGTGATCTGGATGATGGCGATCACAGCCCCCGCCCAGGAGCTGGAGGCATTCGCCTACGAGCCTGCCGGTTCCTTGGTGGACGGCTCGGGCGAGGGCCGCGACGACGAGATGATCTTCCTGCCCGGGATGCGCTTTCCCCTCGAGGCCGCTCCCGCCTACCTGAACTCCCAGGTGTACGGCCACGGCGGCTCCGAGGGCCCGGCGGGCGGCCAGTGCCACGAGAACAACTACAGCTACCCCTGGCGCGACAACTACTGCGAGTCCCGGCGCTTCTCCATGCCCCTGTGCCCCGCGGGCACCGGCCACCAGGGGCAGGACATCCGGCCCGCCACCTGCGACCGGGACCAGCACTGGGCCGTGGCCACCGTGGCGGGGACGATCGCGCGCATCGGCTCCTTCAGCGTGAGTCTGATCTCCGACGACGGCACGCAGCATCGCTACCTGCACCTGGAGCCGTCGTCGCTGGAGGTGGCGGTGGGCGACCAGGTGGCGCGAGGAGAGCGCCTCGGGCGGGTCTCCAACGCGTTCTTCGGCAGCGACGGCGAGCGCGTGCCCACCACCACCCACCTGCACTACGACGTGCAGATGAACCTCGACGGCCGCAACGTGTTCGTGCCGCCCTACGCGAGCTTGGTGAGCGCCTACCAGAGCCTGCTGATGTCGCCCGAGTCGCGCTGTGATCCGGTGCCTCGCCGCGGGCGCACCATCGAGGAGACGGAGGGCTGCGTGGAGTGGTTCGGGCCGCCGCGCTTCTGGCGCAAGGAGGCCCGCGAGACAGCCTCCGACGGCTCGCTGTTCTGGACGAACGCCCACGCGGGAGCGTCGCCAGCCAACTTCGCGCGCTACGGGCTGCAGCTGCAGGCCCGCGGCACCTACACGGTGGAGGTGTTCGTGGGGGAGGGGCGCAACCGCGCCACCCAGGTGGCCTACACCGTGCGGCACGGCGGAGAAGAGGACGTGGTGGTGGTCGACCAGTCGGCGGCGGAGGGCTGGACGCGGCTCGGCGCCTTCGACTTCGCCGAGGGCGGCGATCAGTGGGTGCAGATCTCCGACAACACCGGCGAGGAGGGCCGCGACCTACACCTGACGGCGGATGCACTGCGGCTCACCCGCGGCCGCTAGCTCAGTGCGGCAGGGGGGAGCCGCTGGCTCGTAAGGTGCTTGGCCGTGTCGAGGCCAAGCGGCCACCGTCGTCGGCTGCCTATGAAGAGTTGGTCGGATCCCATGCCGTGCTCCAGATTGGACGATCGGGGATTGCGCATCCCGGACCCATTCCCTTAGAGGGAAAGAAGCCCGCCACATAGGGCAAGAATGCTCGCGTCTGGTATCCACATCGACAGGTACGTCGTGGAGCATCGCCTGGGCCAGGGGGGCCAGGCGGAGGTGTGGTGCGTGCGCCATCGCCTGCTCGGGACGAAGCGGGCGCTGAAGCTCCTGCTCACCTCCAACCCCGGCACACGCGCGCGCCTGCTGCGGGAGGGGCGCACCCAGGAGCGCCTCGAGCACCCCAACGTGGTGCCCGTGACCGACGTGTTCGAGACACCCTACGGGCTCGCCCTGCTGATGCCGTTGGTGGAGGGACCCACCCTGCGCCAGCTGCTGCACCATCAGGAGGTCACCCCGGCCCACGTGGTCACGATCCTGCACGGCGTGGTGGAGGCGCTGGCCGCAGCCCACGCCGCCGGAGTGGTGCATCGCGACCTGAAGCCGTCGAACGTGCTGCTGGATCCGAGGTCTGGCCGGCTCGTGCCCCGCGTCACGGACTTCGGGCTGGCCAAGGAGATCGACACCGCCGACTCCACCATGGACGGCGCCGTGCTGGGTACGCCGGGCTACACGCCGCCCGAGCAGCTGCGGGACGCGGCTCGCGTGGAGCGCGCCGCCGACGTGTGGTCGCTTGGGGTGCTCGCCTACGAGATGCTCACCGGGCGCCGCCCCTACCAGGCCGACGACCTCGACGACATGCTGAACCTGGCCGAGGCGGGCCAGTACGACGCCCCCTCGCTGTGGTCGGGGGTGGATGCCGCCTGGGACGACGTGATCGGAGCGCTGCTCGAGCCGAAGCCCCACGCTCGCAGCGCCCTCGCGGACCTTCGGAAGGCGCTTCAGGAGATGCCTGCGGAGCCGCTGCCGCTCGGGTGGGGGCGGCCCTCGGTGGGCGGTGTGGTCGACGTGGACAGCGAGCCGTCCACCCAGGTGGAGACGTCGCCGTCGAGCCCCACGCTGGAGGGCCGCACGGTGGCGCACTATCGCCTCGATGCGCTCGTGGGCTCGGGCACGAAGGGGCGGGTGTACCGAGCCACCGATGGCGTGAAGCGTCGCACCGTGGCCGTGAAGGTGCTGCATGCCGATCTGTCGGATCTGCAGCGCCAGCACCTGGTGGACGAGGCCACTGCCAGCGCGGTGGTGCGGCACCCGGCCATCGCTGGCTTCTACGAGGCTGGCAACGACAATGGCGTGGACTACGTCGCCATGGAGCTGGTGGAGGGGGTGCGCCTCGACGAGCGGCTGGCGCAGGGGCCGATGCCCGCCGACGAGGCGTTCCGGGTGGCGCTCACCCTGCTCGACGCCCTGTCCCACGCCCACGCTGCCGGAATCCTGCACGGGGACCTCGCCCCGCGCAACGTGATGTTGCCCAAGGACGGGCCGGTGGCCGCCAAGCTGATGAACCTGGGGCTGCTGCACGCCGTGCCCACGTCGTCCGACGGGCAGGGCACCCACCCCACCTGGGTGCCGCTCACCGAGGACGCCTCGCTGTCGACCCTGCCCACGCGGGCTCCGGGCACCGAGCGGCGCGGGCCTCCCGTGGGCTATGCCCCGCCCGAGGTGCTGCGCGGTGGCTCCATCGATGCCTTCGCCGATCTGTTCGCCGTGGCCGCGCTGCTCTACGAGATGATCACGGGCAGACCAGCGTTTCCCGGCCCCACGCGCGAGGCGCGCCAGAGCGCCACGGTGCAGGGGGCGCCCAGCCGCTTGACCCATCCCACCGTGCCCGAGTCCGCCGTGGACATGGTCGACGCCATCCTGCGAGGCCAGCGCGACCGCTGCCCGCAGACGGCGCTCGAGATGCTGCGGGCGCTGCAGACCTCCACGCTGCGGCGGATCCCGTCGGAGGAGGTCCACCTTCCGCCCGTGCGCAAGCGCATCCACGTGGTGGCGTCGCACGAGGACCGGGTGGCCGTCGGCAAGGAGGTCCGCAAGCTGCGGGCCCTGGGCTACGGGGTGCCCTTCGAGTTCAGCGACGAACCGCCCACGGCGGTGCTGGAGCCCGAGACGGAGCGGGCGATCCTCAAGGCCGAGGAGGTGTGGGTCTTCTGGTCGGTGGCGGCACGGCGCGATCCGCGGGTGGCGGCCCAGATGGAGGTGGCGGAGCAGGTGGCCCTGCTGCGCGAGCTGCGTGGGCAGGTGTCGGGCTCGTTCCTGCTCGGGCGCACCCTCGACGACGCTCCGCTGCCGGCGTCCCTCGACGCCCGACCGGGGCGCCCTGCGCCCACCGTGGGGCTGTCCATCGTGCTGTCCGTGGCCTCGATGGTGGTGGCCTGGCGACTCGGGTGGACGGGACTGCTCACCTGGGCCGTGCTACTCGGCGTGCTGAGCGTCAGCGTGGCGGTGGCGCTGCTGCAGTGGATGCGGCGCCAGGAGCTACTGCTGCGGGCGGGGCGGCTGTATCGGTGGGGCATGTGGCTCGACGAGGCGCGGGTGGCGGATCTGCTCGGCCTCGCGGAGCGGCTGCTGGACCGCATCTTCGGCCACGAGCTGGTGTCGTGGCGCGCGCTGCGTGTCTCGGCGGTGATCAGCGCCGCCTGGATCGTGCCCGTGGGCGTGCTCTGGATGGCCTACGGCACGGGCTCCTCCTTCCAGGCGGGGGCCACCGTGGGCGGCGCTCTGGTACAGGGAGCATTCCTCGCTACCGTCTCCACCATCGCGAGCGTGCCGCTGGCCATCGGCAACGTGGTGTTCGACTACATCTCCCTGATGTGGACCCGCGCCGTGCTGCGCCGGCTGGTGCGGGAGCCGCGACCGGAGTGGATGGTGCTGGGCCTCGGTCTGGACCTGCTGGTGGTGGGGCTGTGTGCGTTGGGGGCGATGTACACCAACGTCTGGGGCGTCCTCCTCACCTGGACGGCCGCGGAGTCGCTGTGGGCTTGGCCGCAGATGGTGGCCACCACCGCCTGGCTGGCCCTGACCGGCGGCTTCCAAGGCTGGCGCTTGCTCGGTGATCCGGCGCTGAGCGCCACCTTGTGTGCGGCGCTGGCCGCGGTCACTGCGGTGCTTCCCTCGCTGGTCTACGGCGGACTGCTCCTGGTGGCCCTCGTGAACCGTGCGGGGAGGCGCCATCCCCTCCGCCTCGCCGGAGAGGCGCTGCGCCGGCTGGCGGACACGCCCCGAGGACCCTGGGCGCTGCTGCTTCCTGGCGTGGCCACGCTGCTGTTCACGAGCCTCGCCCTTCGGCCCGATCCGCCGCCGCACCCCGCTCCCCACCTGCTGGCGGAGTGGGTGGACGTCGACACGTCGCGCTGTGGGGAGCCCTGCCGCGTGGGCTGCCCGCCGGGCGAGGCAGGGTGTCGGGAGCACGAGGCCCAGCGCGAGGTCCCGATGCCCGATCCCTTCAGCCTGCTGCAGTTCGAGGTTCACCAGCAGCTGTGGGAGAGCGTGTGGGACAGCGGCGTGGCGGTGGATCCCGATCGCTACGGGCTACCGCGCAACCCGGCCGTCTATGCGGGTCTGCGCCACCCCGTCGACACGGTGAGCTGGTGCCATGCGCTGCGGTTCGCGAACCTGTGGACGGCCGTGCACGCCCAGCGCACTCGGGCGTCCCTCGTCCCCGCCTACGTGGATCCGCTGCACCCCGGCGACCCCGCGCTCCCCAGCTGCGAGGTGGAGGGGGCCGTGTGGGAGGCGTCGTCCACCGGGTACCGGCTGCCCACCGAGGTGGAGTGGGAGATCGCTGCGCGTGGCGGCACCACCACCGCCTACTGGACGGGAGACGACCCAGCAGCCATGCGTGCTGTGGACTGGGTGGCCGTCAACAGCGGCTGGCGCTCCCATCCCGTCGACGAGCCCCCCGATCCCGTCGCGGCGCGGCGCCACCCCTTCGGCTTGCTCGGTGTGCACGGCAACGTCTCGGAGTGGACCTGGGACTCGGTGGGACCCGAGGGCCAGCCCGATTCCACGCAGGCCTTCCGCGGCGACGAGTATGTGTTCCGGGGAGGCTCCGTCTACGTGCACTCCCACGACGCCCGGTCGGCCTTCCGGCTGTGGTTCCACCCGTACGACCGGCTGATGCTGCGAGGGGTGAGGCTGGTGGCGGCGCGGGATACCGGTCGGTAGTTGCCCGGCAGCGTGTTGTTGTTGTACTCGCATTGGACGTCCCCGTGCGAGGTGCCTTTGTCTGCTGCTCCCTACGCGCTCGTCCACGTGCTGATCCTGAGCACACTGCTGGGGGTTGCTCACGGTGGTGCCGCGTGGGGGGTCACACCGCTGCTGGTATTCGGGGTGGTGCCGCTGGCGGATCGGTGGGTGCCCGAGCGTGCACGGAGGCTGGACGAGGCTCAGCGCGCTCGACGTGCGCGCAACCCCTGGTTTCGGCGGGTGCTGCGGGCGTGGGTCCCCCTGTATGGGCTGACGGTGGCGGCGTGCCTGTGGCGAGTGGCCGCGGGGGTGTCGCCCCTCGACGCCGTCGGCATGGTGCTGGCCCTGGGGATCACCACGGGGATCGGCGGTATGTCGGTGGCCCGGGAGCTCGAGGCTGGGGGACACCGGGCCATGGCCGAGCTGCTAGCGCTGTGTGCAGGTGCTGTGTCGGGCAGCACGGGTGCCGCGAGCCAGCCCGTGCCGGTCCAGACCCGCTCCACCCTCTACGGCTACGTGCCTCGCGCCGTCGCAGGGCGGGTACGCCGCGCGCTCGTGCGCCATGGTCAGCGACGGCGAGCACGGGGAGGGCTGGTCGGAGCCGCTTCGGATCCTCGGGTGCGCTACCCGGTCGGCCTGGCGCTGATGGGGCTGGTGGCGTGGGCCGTCGCGGGACCCTGGGGGCTCGGGATCTGGGCGGCGCAGTTGGCGGTGGCTGCCGCCTTGGTGGAGTCCCTGCACTACGTGTCGCACTACGGGCGCGTGCGCTTCAGTGGCCCGCAGCGCGTCTCGGGCTGGCTGCTCCTGCATCCGCCAGTCCAGGGAGAGGTGCGGAGGCCCTACTGGCTGCGTGGGGTGCCCGCGGGCGCGCCTCGACTGCCCTTTGGCGGTCCGGCGGCCGTGCTCGTGGCCTTGGTGCCTCCGGTGTGGTTCCGGGTGATGGGACCCCACATCCGGATCGGTCAGCACGCATGACAGCCGTGGCCGCACCGACTAGGGGGAGAAGGAACTCGAGGAACTCGGGAGGAACGCATGCCGCACGCTGCTCATTCATCCCCCGTAGTGGGCTGATTCAAGACTCCATCGACCGCTAGCGCCCCCACGCGGTGGCCCGGTCGATCCGTCCCCTTCCTTTCTCGAGAATCATCATGTCTCTCCGCTTTGCGGTGTTTGGCGACGTGCACGGGCGCGTCCCCCTCATGCTGCTGCTCACGCGTGCGTGGCAGCACGCCCACGATCTCCCCCTGGACGGCATCCTCCAGGTGGGGGACATGGGTGCGTTCCCCGATCACACTCGCCTCGACAAGTCCACGGCGAAGTACGCGCGCGACGATCCCGACGAGCTCGACTTCGCCCCCTTCGTCACCCGGTCACCGCTGTCGGAGTCGCTCCTCGACCACCCCGACACCCCCGCGGTGGCCTTCTGCCGCGGCAACCACGAGGACTTCGAGTACCTCGGGCGCTACCGCGTGCCCACGGCCCTCGATCCGTTCAACAAGCTCTGGTACGTGCCCGACGGCCAGGTCCTGCGCTGGGGCGAGGGCGCGGATCGACTGCGCGTCGGTGCCTTCGGCGGGGCGCCACCCCTGCGGGAGCAGCCTGCGGGGCGGGGTCGGCGCAGCCGTGCGGCGCGTCGCAAGCGGCAGCGGCGGGCAGTCGTGGGGCGGTGGACCCTGGCGCCGCGCTTCACCCGGGAGGCGGCGCAGGACGCGTTCGCCGACGGGGGAGGCCTCGACGTGCTGCTCACCCACGGGGGCCCGGAGGATCCTGCGTTTCCGGTGGGGTGTCCGGAGCTCGCCGCCCTGGTGGGCCGTTCGAGGCCCCGCGTGCACCTGTTCGGCCACCACCATGCCACGGTGGGGCCCGTGCGGGCCGAGGCGGGCCACCTGCTGGTGGGCCTGGAGCACCTGGAGTTCCTGCGCGACGGCTCGCTGCGGCCGGGGAGCTGGGGGGTGCTGGAGCTGGGGGAGGAGGCGCGGTTCCAGTTCGTGGATGCGCGGGATCATCCCTGGATGACGCCGTTCCGGCGGCATCGCTGGCGGGCCTTGCTCGGTTGACGCTGGCGCAACCAGGCGGTACCTCGGGCGCCCCCCCAGCTCCCGAGGACCCGTGGTCGCATCGATGTCGTTGTCGTGGTTGGCTGCTGCCCTCGCGGGGGCCCAGCCGGCCTCCACTCCCCAGCCGGAGGCGGCTGCGCCAGCGGCCTTCACGCTGTCCGCGCTGGAGCCCGCGGCGGTGGTGCACGACCCCGTGGTCGCCTGGTTTCGAGAGGCGGAGCCGCCGGTTCGGCTGCACCTGGATCTGGAGGCCTCAGCGGGCGCGCCTCCGGCGATCGGGCCCGGAGCGGGCGTGGGGATCAGCCTGATGCGCAGCGTGGGCGAGGACGTGCCGCGGCACACCGCCACGCCTGCACGGCTCGTGACCGAGGGCTGCTCCACGCTGCCCTCCCGGATCTGTGTGGAGCTCGATCCGCCCGCGCGTCCGGGTCGCTACAGCGGCGAGGTCCAGCTGCAGCCGTCGACCGTGGCCCTCACGGCGCGAGCCCCGTTCTCCCTGATGGTGCGCCTGCCGTGGTGGATCGCGTTTCTGCTGGCGGTGGCGGGTGCGTCGGTGTCGGTGCTCCTGGTGGGGGTGCTCGACGATCAGCGGCGCACGGCGGAGCAGCTGCGCGTGCTGGCTCAGCTGCAGCGAGACGTGGCGCTGGCGCGCAGCGAGCGCTTCGTGGCCTGGATGACGTCGGAGCTGCGGGCGCTCCCGGGGCGTCGGCTGGGGATGGACGCGTTTCGGCGGGAGGTGGAGGCGCTGCAGCAGCGGCTGGTGCGCTTCGGTCAGCTCGAGGCGGCGCTGGCGTGGCGCACCGGGCTGTCGGGGGTGCTCGCCGACCGGGTGGCTCGCGACGACCTGGAGGACCGGCTGGCGGCGCTGGAGGAGCGGCTGCACACAGCCCTGCACCAGCTCGACGACGAGGACGCCTTCGCCCAGCTGCTGGGGGCTGCTCAGGCGCTGCGCGACGACGCGGCGCGCGCGGTGACGGCCGACGTGATGGAGCGATTCCGGGCGCTGGTGCCCCGCGCGGAGGGGATGGCGCGTCGGCTGCGTCGGGCGGTGGCGCGTGTGGAGGCGATGCCGGGCGAGCCCTGGGCGGAGGCGTGGCTCGAGGACGCAGTGGAGGTGCAGGATCGGCTGTCGGCGTCGATGGGGGTTCCCGAGCCGCAGGGCGAGACCCTGCGCGGGATCCTGGCGGCGGCGCAGCAGAGCTACGAGCGTCGCGTGGACGAGCTGGCGGCCGTGGATGCAGCGATCTTCGAGCTGCTGGGGCAGCTCGCGCGTGCCGAGGCGCCGACCCTCGAGTCGGCTCGGGCTGGGTTCGGTGTGCCGCCGTCGCCAGACATGGGGATGCGCGCCCTGCCGGGGTGGCCCCCTCGGCTGCAGTCCGGCGAACCGAGCAGCTTCCAGTGGAGCGGTCGATCGCTGGCGAGTGCGGCGCAGGTGGCGCGCGGCAGACTGTCGGCCCTGGAGCTGGTGGTCCAAGGCGTGCTCGTGATCACGCTTGGGCTGGCCTACCTGCTGGTGTTCTACTTCCCGGATCCGTCGTGGGGCAGCGGGCCGGACCTCATCGGCGCGCTGTTCTTCGGGCTGGGGCTGCAGTTCACGGCGGCCACGCCGGCGGCGGAGCTGTACAAGTCCATCGCGGCCCGCTTCGGCGACGAGCCCGAGGAGCCTGGCTCCGAGCCGGCCTCAACACCGCCGGAGGGCTAGCCCACCACGCCTCCACGGGCGCGCCCGGGCAGCCCGACGGCCTCGAACTGTGCACGGGCGCTCCGCCAGTCCTCGTGGGGTGTGCCCATGTCGTGCAGCCGTGCTCGCTCCTGTAGCAATAGCCCCCGCTCGAAGGATGGATCGCCGGCCGCCGCGAGCCCTTGGCGCAGCAGGTCCTCGGCTACGTCGGGGTGGCCGAGGAGTCGAGCCGTGCGGGCTGCGTGGGCGAACAGCGCCGTGTGCTTCCGGCACGCAGGGCAGTGGTCTCGCAGCACCACGTCGGGCGACCCCATCAGCGCCTCCACCTCGTCGCGGAGCAGGGCGACCTCGCGGATCGCACCGGTGAAGCCGCAGCGGCCTGCCTCACGCTCTGCGTGGCGAAGGGCGCCCAGGGCTTCGTCAGAGGTGGGGGCCTCGGTGAGGACTCCGATGTCGATGTGGGTCAGCGCCACGCCCTTCCAGGCGATGGCCAGGTTGAACGGCCAGTCCTGGGCCTCGAAGATCTCGATGGACTGCAGCTGGTGTGCAAGGGACTCCTCGAAGCGTGCCTGGCTGCGCTGCAGCATGCCCAGGTTGAACAGCACGGAGGCGTGGTCGCGGGGCTGATCGAAGCAGCCGATCCGCAGCGCCTCGCTCAAGCTGCGCTCAGCACCTGGGTGGTCCTGCTCGAACCAGCGGATCACGCCGAGGTGGGCATGGGCCTTGGCGCACACCGGAGCATCCTGGCTGCGCTCGCCCAGCTGCAGCGCCTCCTCGGCGTGGGCGCGTGCATCGTCGTACCGACCCTGCCGCCAGGAGACGGTGGACAGCAGGTTCAGCATGCGGCCTCGCTCTGCCGCAGGCAGGTCGGGGTGCAGGGTGGCCTCGAGCACCCCCTCCGCCAGCCCCCACTCGCCGGTGGGGGAGAGGCGCTCCACCAGCTTGCGCTGCTGCACCAGGCGAGCCGCACGCACCTGGTGGGCCGCGGTGGCGTAGCCGTCGACGGGGGACTGCAGCACGATGGCCGACACCGGGCAGTCGAGCAGCCGTGCCAGCTCGATGGCGTTGTCGTGCTCCATGCGCTGCACGGTGCCCTTGAGCCAGCGCGACACCGTCTTGCGGTGCACCCCCAGGCAGTGGGCCAGCCACGCCTGCTTCACGCCGCGCGTGCGGACGCGGCGGGCCAAGGCGACGGTGTCGATGCGGACGGTTCGGCGCATGTCCCCCGGTGTCCCCTTGCGACCTGGGACGAACTGCCTACCAGGGGATCTGCGATCGGATCAACACCCGGCATTCGGCGTCGGGCCCTCGGGAGGAACCATGTTCACGGACTTCGTGCGGCAAGGCTGGAACGAACACGCCGATCACCCGAGGGCGGTCCTGGACCGCCTCGACGAGGGGCTGGCGCTGGCCTGGGAGGGCACGCACCTGGCGAGCCTGGCGGCCCTGGGCATCCACGTCGCGGGCGAGCACCTCGGGGACTTCGATCAGGGATTCGCGCTGCTGGACCGCATCGAGGCCTCGCCCCTGCACGTCCCCGACTCCAAGCCAGGGCGCTCCGTGGCACGCAGCCGGGCGATCCTGTTGCTCGTGGCGGGCCAGGCCCCCGAGGGCGAGGCGCTGCTGTCTGCAGCTGTGGATCCGGATCGGTCCCAGGATTCCGTGCGCGCCCAGGTCTACGCCATCGTGGCGAGCATGCGGGCCGGCCGCTCCGACGTGGCCGGTGCGGTGGCAGCGCTCGACGTGGCCACCGCCGCTGCTGCCTACGGGCCGACGGCGGACGACCCGGCGGCGCGCGCCCTCGCCGTCACCGGCAACAACCTGGCCATCGCGCTGGAGGAGTCCACCGAGCGCGACGAGGCGGGCACGGCGCTGATGAAGCGAGCGGCCCAGCTCGGGCGCACCTACTGGGAGATCGCGGGCGACTGGACCAACGTGGCCTTGGCGGAGGTGCGGCTTTGCCACACCCACCTGGCCGCGAGCGAGCCGCAGGCGGCGCGAGTCCACGCCGAGGCAGCCCTGGCCCTGGCCGATGCCCACGACGCCGAGCCCGGCGACCGGATCGCCCCCACCACCTCCATGGCCAAGGCGCAGCTGCGGTGCGGCGAGGTGGCACAGGCCCGCCGCTTCGTGCAGGCGGCCCGCGAGCTGCTGCCCGAGCTGCAGGGGTGGCTCGAGGACTTCTACACCCCCATCGTGGACCGCCTCGATGGCTGGGTGAGCGAGGCCGAGTCACAGGGCTGATCGACCCTGGAGCAGGAACAGCTCCAGGGCGTGTGCCAGCTCGTCCCCCACGTTGTTGTTGGTGAACACCGCGTAGCCGAAGCCGGCCTCGGGCACGATGGCGAACTTGCAGCGGAAGTCGCCGTTGTTGCCGCCGTGCTCCACGATCTGGCCGAACGGGGCCTCGCGCAGGAAGAAGCCCAGGCCCACGCTCTGCGGCCAGTCGTCGTCGTGCACGCGATCCTCGGCGGAGATCGGGGTGTGGGTGCGCCACATCTCGTCGTAGGACGACTCGGACAGGCCGCGACGCTGCATCCAGCCGCGCATCAGCCGCGCGAAGTCCCGGGCCGAGGTGTGCATGCTGGAGGCGGGGCTGACCTCGGTGGCGCGCCGCTTCCACACCGGGAACGCGTGGAAGTGACCCACGGAGGCGTCGTCGGCCTGGTCGTTCGACAGCGCGTAGGGGCTGTTGGTCATGCCCATGGGCTCCGCCACCTCGCGCTGCAGTACCTCCGCGAGGCCGAGGCCCGTGGCCTGCTCCACCACGCGCCCCAGGTAGTCGAACGCCTCGCCGGAGTAGCCGAAGGTCGTGCCGGGACGCGCCAGCAGCTGCAGCTCGTCGCCCTGGCGCCATCCTCCGGGGCCGCCCCAGGCCCAGTTCGGCAGCCCGGATCGATGGGACAGCACGTGGCGTGCGGTGAGCTTCCGGGAGCGCCGGTCTCGTTCGATGTTGGGGAAGACCAGATCCCGTCGGAGTGGGCGATCCAGCTTCAGCACGCCTCGCTCCACCAGCCGCATCACGGCGAAGGCGAAGGCGGGCTTGGTGATGGAGGCGGCCTCGAACAGGGTGTCGGTCTGCACAGGCGCCTGGGTGAGCGTGTTCTTCACCCCGAAGGTGCGGTGGTAGACGAGCTCGCCGCCGTGCACCACGGCCACGGACACGCCCGGCACGTCGTAGTAGCGGCGGAACGCATCCACGAACCCGTCGAGCGCCTGCTCTTTGACGGGTCCCCAGTCGTCGAGCAGCAGGCCGTGCTCGCCGAACAGGTAGTCGGGTCGCTCGAAGGTGCGCAGGGCCAGGGTCGGACGCGCTTGCTGACGCTGCATCACCGTCACCTCCACCCGGCTGTAGGGATCGATCCGCCGCGGCAGTACGCCCACGTCCTGCAGGAACGGCTCGGTCAGCGTGTAGGCCGAGGTGATCCGGTAGCGGCCCTGTGGCAGGGTGGCCGAGAAGCGCCCTTGCTCGTCGACGTCGGTGCTCACCCACAGCTCGGGGTGCGCGAGGGACGTGAGGCGGACGTGTGCGGGAAGCGGATCGTCGCTCGGCGCAGCCCACTCGAGGGTGCCGGCCACCTCGCCCAGGGCGGCATCGGCCTCGAGCAGCATCACGTCGCCGAGGCGGTAGCTGTGTTGGCTCTTGCCGTAGCCGTCGGACCAGAGCACGGCCTCGCCGTCGTCTTCGGTGGCGGAGTCGCGATCGAGCACCAGGTGGTCCAGGCCCACGGTGCGGTTGGCCCGGATGTACTCGCCGAGGGGGATCCGCCACTCGTAGGTGGTGGACATCTCGTGGCGGCGCATGGCGGACTCGAGGCCGGGCAGCGAGCCGCCGGCGTTGGCGGGATCCCAGGCGGCGCGTGGCGCGATGATGCCGTCGAATCCGTCCGCCAGCTCCAGCAGCACCGCCCCCGAGCCGCGGGGCAGGTGCTCGCGGTCGACGTAGAGCAGGTGGGTGTCTTGGGTGGTCCAGTCCGCCGCGGCGCCGGGGGAGGGGACGTGCACGTCGTCGTGCACGTCCAGGGCCACGTAGAGATGGCCTGTGTCGTAGGCCACGCGGAAGCGTGCGCTCAGGTCGTCCTCGGACGGTGGCTGCTCTGCGTCGGTCCAGTCCACGGCAACGGGGACGTGGTCGCTGCCCCAGTCCGACAGGTCGCCGTCGATGGTCAGCCCGTCGATGGGGTAGGCCACCGCGATGGCACCGGCGGCGGCCGGCGCCGGTAGCCATGGCGCGAGTCCGAGGAAGCAGGTGGCAATGGTCCGTGCGATCCTCGACATGGCGTGGCTCCTGGTTGCAGGAAGCCTACAGCGAGGCCAAGGGTCGGATCGGCCAAGGAGAGCTCGCATGACGCTGGAGTTGCGTAGCTGCATCGTCGACCTCGAGCGGAGGACGGTGCACCGGCGTGACGCCGAGAATGGGACGCTGACCCACCGTGAGGCCCTCTTGTTGGCGTTCCTCGCCGACCGATCGGGCGCCACGGTGAGCCGGCAGAGCCTCCTCCGCGAGGTCTGGGGGTACGATCCGGCGGTGGTCTCGCGGGCGTGTGACAACGCCGTCCGCAGGCTCCGGGCCAAGATCGAGACCGATCCCGGGGCCCCCGACCACATCCTGACGGTCCACGGGGAGGGCTATCGCTTCGAGCCCCTGCGACCCTCGGAGTCCACCGAACCCGTCGGCGCTCCCGCGTCGCAGATCTGGCTAGGCGACGTGGCGCTCGATCTCGCGCGCCACGTGGCGATCGGTGCCGACGGGGAGGTCGAGCTCACGGTGCGTGAGTGCACCATCCTTTCGACGCTGCTCGCAGCAGAGGGCCAGGTGGTGTCGCGAGAGGATTTGTTTCGTGCGGCCTGGCAGCAGCGGCTGGTTCGGCAGCGGGCCCTGACCTCGGCCATCCATCGAATTCGGCGGAAGCTGGGCGTCGGGTCCGAGGCCGCGGAGCGCCTCGTCACGGTGGCCCGAGGAGGGTTCCGCCTCGATCGGGCCCGGCGCCCCACGGTTCCGGTGCCTCCCGATCGGTTCGTGGGCCGGATCCGCGTGCTTCGGACCCTCGCGGATCTCGTGGCGAAGGAGGGATGCGTGACCCTCGTGGGGTTCGGAGGCGTCGGAAAGACACGCCTGGCGCTACAGCTCGTTCGCAGCCTGGACGACCAGGGCCGACCGGGGCCTCGGTGGTTCTGTGAGCTCGCTGCTGCCCGGAGCCGACGACAGATCGTCCAGGTGGTCGCGGCCGCCCTCGAGGTGCGCCTGGGCGACGAGCCGGTGGACCAGCTCGGTCGAGTCCTGTGCGGCCGAGGCACGGCGTTGTTGGTCCTGGACAACGCAGAGCACGTGGCGGCGGAGGTGGCCTCCTTGGTGGAGCGCTGGTGCGGCCTGGCCCCCCGACTGACCATTCTGACCACGAGTCGTCATCGGCTCGACCTGAGGGGTGAGCGGCTGTGCGCGTTGCCTCCGCTGCACGACGACGAGGCGCGCGAGCTGTTCGAGGAGCGGGCGCGGGCCGTGCTGCCCAGCTTTCGGGTGCGACCACCTCAGAACGCCGTGCTGCAGCGTGTCCTCGACTTGCTCGACGGTCTTCCCCTGGCGATCGAGCTCGCCGCAGCGCGGGTCGTGATGCTCGATCTGGAAGAGCTGGTGACGAGGTTGGAGCAACAGCTGCAGGTGCTCTCCACCGTGGAGCGAGACCGCCCCACCCGTCACCTGAGCCTGCGAGCGACGCTGGCGTGGAGCTGGTCGCTGCTCGACCCCGAGGAGCGAGCGGCGGTGGGGTGCCTCGCCGTGTTCCGCAACGACTTCGCGCTGGCTGCAGGGGAGGCGGTGATCGAGGCCGAGGCTGGCCCGTTGGACGTGCTGCAGGGGTTGGTGCAGAAGAGCTGGGTGCAGCGCACGGACGATGGCCGCTTCCGGTTGCTTCGCTGCATCGTCGAGTACGCCGAGGAGCTGACGGAACGGGTCCGTCTCGATGCCGCCGAGCACAGGCATGGTGCCTACTTCGCTGCCATGGGCACAGATGACGCGCTCGAGGCCCTGCGGCGGGAAGGCGGCCACGACCGGCTGCGAGCGCTGATGCGGAGCCTAGACGACATCGTGGCCGCCTGCGAGCGAGCCGTCGCCCGCGCCGACCCGGAGCAGGCGGTTCCGACGCTCCGACTGGCGTGGTCTGTCCTCCTGTTGCGGGGGCCCTTCACGCGCATCTGGTCGCTGGCCGACGGGGTCCGCGCGCTTCGAGGGCTCACCGAGGAGGCCTTGCTGCGCGTAGAGCGGGTGCGGGGGCACGCGGCCTCGATGCTCCGCAAGATGGAGGACGCGTGCTCCATCGACACCGACAACCTCGCGCGGGCCCGCCGGGTGGGGGACGTGCGCTTCGAGGCCATGATCCTCATCGCCCTCGGGGGGACGCACCGGTGGCAGGGCCGGCGCTCCGAGGCGCTCGCCACCTTCACGAGTGCCCTGGCCCGTGCGCGACACGCAGGCGATCGAAGACTCGAGGGGCTCGCCTACGCCAACCTCGCCACTGCTAGCTGGCAGCTCGGCCACGCCGACGACAGCCGTGCTCACCTCGAAGCGGCCTTGGTCATCCATCGGGAGCTGGGGAATCGGATCTCGGAGGGAATCACCTTGAGCAACCTCGGCCTGTGGCACTCGGGCAGGGGCGATGCCATCGAGGCCAAGCTGTGCCAGGAGGCGGCTCTCACCGTGCAGCAGCAGATCGGCGACCGCGCGTCGATGGCACACACGAGGCGCCGCCTGGCGATGCTGGAGATCGATGCGGGCCGGCTCGACGCTGCCCTGGTGCACCTCCGCGCCGCCCGAGCCCTCGAGCGGGAGCTCGGAAACCGGGAGGGGGAGGGACGCGTGCGCTACCAGCTCGGTGTGCTGCACCTGCAGACCGGTGATCTGGATGCGGCACGGACGGAGATCGAGGCCTGCCTCGCCATTCAGCGGGCGGTGGGGAATCGGCGCACGGAGGGCAACGCCCTGGTTCGTCTTGGGCAGATCCTCGCCGCACGCGGACGCAGCGGTGATGCTCGCCTCCACATCGAGATGGGCCTGAGCCATCTGCGAGCCATGGAGGAACGAAAAGACGAAGGAGAGGCCCTGATGGCCCTGGCGCAGCTGCATGCCGAGCAAGGGCAGCGCACAGCGGCTCGACGGTGCTGGCAGGACGCCCAGGCCGTGTTCACCGAGGTCGGGGCCAGCACCTCTGCAGCGGCGCTGGACACCGAGGTGGCGACCTGGGAGACCCGGTGGGCCCAGGCCGGCTGACGGTGCTCAGCGGGCGGCGTCGGCCCAGGCGTGGGTCAGGTCGATCTCGAAGGACTCGTCGATCCGAGCCGGAGGGACCATGAGGCGGTAGCGCACCGCGGCGCGGCTCGCATCGGGGCCGCCGTAGCTCAAGGAGGGGCGCCACTGAGCCGCCGTCTCGGTGCCGTCGCGGGTCAGCCGTCGGCCGTGGGCCACCACCTGCCCGTGCTGATCGGCCACGTGCCAGTCGTCGAGGCCGTCGATGGTCAGCTCCAGCACGGCGTCTCGGTTGCGGGCGAGGTCCTCGAGCTCCAGGATCGGCAGCGCCACGATGTCGAGGGGGTGGACGAACAGGTGCATCTCCACGGCGGTCTGCGGCGGCAGGGCACAGTCGTACACCTCGCCCGGTGAGTCGTCGCAGGCACGCCCGATGCCGTTGCCGTCGCAGTCTGTCTGCTCCGCGTTGTCGTCGGACGGGCAGTTGTCACAGGCGTCTCCGATGCCGTCGCCGTCGGAGTCGGTCTGCTCCGGATCAGCCGTGTCGGGGCAGACGTCGCGTCGGTTGTCGATGCCGTCGCCGTCGCGGTCGGTGTCGCACGCATCTCCGATGCCGTCGCCGTCGGTGTCGCGCTGGCTCCAGTTGGCCACGGTGGGGCAGTTGTCGTAGATGTCGAGCACGCGATCGCGGTCGTCGTCGTCGCAGCGGTCGCCCGTGCCGTCGCCGTCGGTGTCGGCCTGATCGCGGTTGGACACTGCGGGGCAGTTGTCGCGTCGATCGACGTGGCCGTCGCCGTCGTCGTCGGTGTCGCAGACGTCGCCCAGGCCATCGCCGTCGCGGTCGATCTGGGTGGGATTCGGGGTGCGCCAGCAGTTGTCCTGACGGTCGCCGATCCCGTCGCCATCGTCGTCTCCGTCCCATCCGTCGGGCACGCCGTCGCAGTCCACGTCGGCCCGCTGTGGGAGCACGCCCACCGAGGCGAAGGCGTTGGCCACGGTGCACTCGTCACCCGGCTCGAAGCCGTACAGCCCGTTCTGCCCCATGGCCCAGGCCCAGTAGTACAGACTGTGCCGTGCCCCCTCGAAGGTCAGCTTCGGGTTCGTGACGTGGGTGAGCACCGACAGGTACAGGCGAGCGGTCTTGTCGCGGCCCAGCCCCTGCACGGGGATGCCGTTGTGGTTGCCCCCCTGGCTGATCAGGAAGGCCGCCTTGTTGGGGATGCCGCTGTTGGTGTGTACGTGGCCGGCGTCGCTCGTGCTGTTCGGGTCGCGAAGGCCGATGCCGTCGCCGCTCACGCTGGCCAGCACGTGGTCGGGGTGGCCGTGAGCCGGCGGGTTCGACATGCTGCGAATGGGGCCGCCGGGCACGTCTTCCCCGATGGTCCAGTTGCCGTCCATCAGCGCGCCGAACACGTCGGCGAAGCTCTCGTCGAGTGCTCCCGACAGGCCCTGGTAGACGAGGTTGCCGTGGGCGTGGTCGATGAGGTGGCTGAACTCGTGTCCGATGACGTCGAGGGTGACGAAGCCCTGCCCGAAGACCATGCGGTTGCAGGTGCCGATGGCGTAGGCGTTGTTCGCGCCCATGTAGACGTCGAGGTTCATCTGAGCGCCGAAGCCGTCGTTGCCCCACAAGCCCAGATCCTGGGCGAAGGCATCGTAGACGACGTGGCCCAGATCGAAGGCGGCCTGGCCATCGCCGACGCTGTCGAGCCGCACCTCGTAGGCGTCTGTGGGGCCTTCCTCGGTGAACCAGACCGGGGTGGGCCAGCAGCCCGTGCCGGAGCCGCCTTCGGCGGATCCCACGCGCATCTGCTTGGTCATCGAGGGGCTCGTGTCGACGATGTTCACGACCTCGCCGCCCTGGGCGTCCACGTCGACCTGCCAGGCGATGGGTCCACCGTCGGGCATGGGCTGCAGGCCCGTCAGCGACGCACGCCACACCGTGCGCACGTCGGGATCGCCGTCGTCGCTCCACTCGGCGAGGGCGCCGAGGGTGGGCGGGCCGTCCAGCGTGGCCTCCGTCAACCCGAGCACGGTGTCGATGTCTCCGAAGGCTGCCTGTGCGTCGATCTGTGGCGACGGGGGCTGCAGATCGGGCACGTACTGCCCAGCGGTGAACAGGACGTGGCTGTCGTCCATGGCCATGGTGAAGCCGCCGTTCAGCAGGGGGATCTCGAGCTCTCCATCGGTGGCGACGGGCTGGAAGCGCACGAAGGTGAGGGGACCGTCGGACTCCACGCCCACCGGAACGAGCTCCGACCGTGGGTCGCTGAAGCGGTAGAAGTCTGCGTGATCCTCGAGGAACTGCAGCCCCCACTCCACGGGATCGTTGCCGCTCACGATGGGCACGCGCAGGGCGACCGCGGCGGGGACCTGTCGCAGCACGGCGTAGGCCACGTCGATCTCGGAGCGCGATCGGAGGTCATCGAGGCTCTGGGCGTCGGGTGAGACCTCGGTGGCGAGTCCGGTGTCGGTGGTGTCGCTGGGGTCGGACTCGGTGGGGTCGGACTTCTTGTTGCAAGCGCACAACGCGATCAGGATGGTCAGGCTGGGTCGCAGCATGGTCGGGCCTCCTCTGGCTGCACCAGACGTGGCCCGCGACGGGGGTGCAGGAGGTTGCGTTTCGTTGCATCCTGGGGATCGGGAGGGAGACGATGACCCACGGGAGCGTTCGGAGTGCGACGGTGGAGGACGCCGAGGCGATCGGGTCGGTCCACGCGGTGTCCTCGGACGAGGCCTATGGACCGCTCGCGCGGGACTACCAGGCCACTCCGGCGGAGGAGCGAGCCCGGTTCTGGCGGGCGCTCCTGGCTCGGGCACAGTCCGATCCGCGGCGGGTGGATCTGGTGGCCGAGGCCCATGGGGACGTGATCGGGTTCCTCTCGGCTGGCCCTGCTCGGCGGCAGGACGTGGGCGCCGACCTCGAGGTCTACGTGATCCACGTGCTGCCGGAGCAGCGCGGGCGCGGTGTGGGTAGGCAGCTGTGGGCGGAGGGCTGCGGTCGCCTCCGTGGTGTCGAGCTGCCCTCGATGTTGGTGGAGACCTACGCGCAGCTTCGCTGCTGCACGTTCTACGAGGCGCGCGGAGGGCGCGTGGTCGAGCGGGTGCCGGACGTCTACGACGGCGGCGAGGTCACCCGGGTCGTGTACCACTGGGCCCGTGGGGTGCCTGGCTAGGTCTGCGTCATCCCACCGTCGACCACGATCTCGGCACCCGTCATGAACGATGCGTCGGAGGACAGCAGGAAGGCCACCACCGAGGCGACCTCCGAGGGCTCTCCGAATCGAGCCAGGGGGACCTGGGCCAGGGTCGCCTCCGACATCGCCGACACCTGCGCTTCGGGCAGACCGCTCCGGGCGAAGAAGTCCGTCCCGATGGGGCCGGGGCTGACGCAGTTGACCCGAATGGACCGGCCCGCCAGCTCCTGCGCCAACACACGGCTCGCAGACCGCAGGGCACCCTTGCTGGCGCAGTAGATCGAGCCACCCGGTAGGCCCACATGTTGGGCCACCGACGTGTTGACGACCACGGCCGCACCAGGCTCCAACAGAGCGGACAGCTCACTCATCTGGAGCAAGGGGCCGCGCACGTTGACGTCGAACTGGGCGGCGAACTGCGGTGGCGTGAGGGCCTCGTGGGCCACGAACAGGCCGTAGCCTGCGTTCAGGAACACCCCGTCCAGCCCACCGAGTCGCTCGCGGACGGCGTTTGCAAGCTGTACCGACCCCTCTACCGCACCCGCGTCGTTCGACAGCGCGGTCACCCCTGGGAGCGTCTGGCGGACGCGCGCGAGCCGCTCCTCGTTGGTCCCCGTCACCAGGACGCGGGCGCCTTCCTCGGCCAGGCGTGTCGCCGTGGCCAGTCCGATCCCGCTGGTTCCACCCGTCACCACCACTCGCTTGTCTCGCAGTCTCATCACCGAACCTCCTGGAGTGCTCCTGGAGTAGGGCTGGGTGGATGTCGGCGGAATAGCTGCCTTCGGCACCAACTGGTACGGAGAGCGCACCAATGGATCTGCTGCGTGAGGCCGAGCTGTTCATCTCCGTGCGCGACGCCGGTAGCCTTCGGGAGGCGGCTCGTCGGGAGGGCACCACCCACGCCACGGTGAGCCGCCGTTTGCGCGCCCTGGAGCGTGCTTTGGGCGCTCCGCTGTTCCTCCGCACCACTCGGGCGTTGCGGGTGACCGAGGCCGGGGAGCGGTTCCATCGCGAGGCCCTGAGGCTGCTGGCGGCAGCGCGACGGACCTACGAGGTCGTTCGGGGGCCGGGCGAGATCCGAGGCACCCTGGTCCTCAGCACCTCGATCACCTACGGCCTACAGCAGGCCAATGCCGCGTTGGCTCAGCTGATGGCCCAGCACCCGGGCCTCACCATCCACCTCCGGCTGGAGGACCGCGTGGTGGATCTGCTCGACGAGGGGGTGGACGTGGCTGTTCAGGGTGGCGTGGTGGAGCTGGACGGCTCTCCCTACCTCATCGCTCGCCAGATCTCGGACTTCGCGCAGCGGCTGGTCGCCTCCCCCGAGTACTGGTCCGAGGGGCCGCCCCTTCGCGAGCCGTCGGATCTCGCGTCGCATCGGCTGGTGGGTGGCGTGGGGTTGTCGTTGGGCTCGACGCTTCGGTTCGAGGTGGCGGGCCAGCCCCACGAGGTCGAGATGCGTTCCCGGACCTTGTTCACGCGCACCCAGCTGGCCGTGAGAGATGCCGCGTTGGCAGGCCTGGGCATCGCCGTGCTGCCGGACTTCGTGGTGCAGCGCGACCTGCGCGAGGGAACGCTCGTGCCGGGCCTCGTGGAGGCTCGCTTCCCCAGGATGCCGATCAGCGCCGTCTACCGGGTGGAGCGGCGGGGAGATCCGGTCATCGCCACCCTCGTCGAGTCGCTGCGTCGTCATGCACGATCGAATCCGTTCACAGACGACGCCGACGGGAGGTGACTAATTACAGTCGGAGGGAACCAGCTCCGAGTCCACCACGTGGGCGCAGATCGTGGTGCCCAACGCGCTGCCGTCCAGCACCGACGAGGCGACCCGGATGACATCTCCTGCCGACAGCAGGTCACCGTCCAAGGTGCAGTGAGCGATCTGCACGGTGCCTCCGGTCTGCGTCGACACCGCCCGGAAGCCAGGGGCGCTCAAAGTGGATCGATCCACCAGGGCTTCGCCATCGGCGATCACGAACAGGGCGTTCGCCGAGCTGCCGTCGCTCGCGATGTGCACGCGACTGTTCACCAGCTCGATGCGCCCCCCTGCGGTGCTGGCGGCGTTGCAGAGGGTGTCGCACCGAACGTCCACGTCGACGTCTGTCGCCGCGATCGTGCCGAGGCCCGAGCTCAGTGCTGTGCCGTTTGGGGTCCGGGTGGTGATCTGGGTGCGCATCAGATCCACCCGTCCCGTGCCCGTGATCAGAACAGCCCCTCCCTGGGCACAGGAGTCGTCGGCGAGCATCGAGCTGTCGCGCACGAGGGCCGTGCCATCCGAGATGTTCAGGGCCGTGCACACCGATGTGGCGTTTCGCGCGACCAGCGACACGCGGTCGAGCAGCACGTCACTGGCGACGGCGACGGCCTGGCTCTGGAGGTTGGTGCCTCGGTTCTCGACGGTGAGGTCGCGGACCACGGCGTCGGAGGACGCGGTGAGCGTGGTGTTCGCGGTGGAGGTGATCACCGTGGACGTCGCGGACGCGCCGGCCAGCTCCACGAAGGGGACGAGGGACAGCCCGATGGCACCCAGGTCGTAGATGCCGGGCTCGAGGAACAGCTGCACGGGTACGTCGGCGGCGGGTGTGGGGGAGGATGCGGCCAGGGTGGCGTAGGCCGTCCGCAGCGCGGTGCCGTTGGCGACGAGGTCTGTGGGATCGGCGTGCACGACCAGCCGGGTGGGTCCCTGGGTGGCGAGGGGAAGGCCGTCCAGGGTGGAGCCGGCTCCCAGCTCCAGGTCCGTGCCGTCGGCGACGTCGGCGGGATCTCCGGCAGGCCCGGTGGATCCAGCGGGCCCAGTGGGTCCGGTCACGCCCGCGGGTCCGGTGGGACCGTTGTCGCCAGCGGGGCCGATCGGGCCTTCGCACGCAGTCACACACAGCGTCATCCACGCGATCGCACGCATCTCGTTCCTCCTTCGGTGCCCGCGGTATTCGTAGAGGTGCGCCGGATGTGACACGTGCTACTCACTCTCGATCTCGAGAGGTCGGATGTCGTTGCCGTTGGGTGAGATGATCGCGGGGCGGTACCGCCTGCGCGAGGTGCTGGGTCGGGGTGGCGTGGGGGTGGTCTACCAGGCCCAGGACGTCACGGCTGGCCACGAGGTGGCCATCAAGGTGATCGGCAGCGAGGCGGGTGCTGGCGCGCGGGAGCGCCTGTGGCGTGGTGCGCGCCTGTTCGAGCACCAGGAGCACAGCGGCATCGTGCGCGTGCACGACAGCGGGAGCGACGGGGGCGTTCACTTCGTGGTGACGGAGTACTGCCCGGGGGGGGACCTGCAGCAGCTGATCCTGTCGGGAGGCTGGTCCGTGCGGGACGTGCTGGACGTGGTGCTTGGAGCGGGGGACGTCCTGGCGGCCGTGCACGCGGAGGGGATCGTGCACGGCAACGTGAAGCCGAGCAACATCCTGATCGACGGGGAGGGCGAGGCGAAGCTCACGGACTTCGAGCTGGTGGGCTCCCCCAGGGGGACGTCGTCCGCGGCGCCGTTCGCTCTGACCTTCGATGCCCCGGAGTCCCGTGAGCCGGTCTTGGGCGCGCCGATCAGGCCGGCTGCCGACGTGTTCAGCTTGGCGATGTGCGTGGTGGTGGCCATCACCGGGAGCAGAGGCCTCGAGACGTTGGACTGCCCGCCTCGGCTGGAGCGTGCCCTGCAGCGGGCTCTGGCTGGCGACCCAGCACAGCGCTGTTCCGTCACGGACTTCTGTACGGCGGTCCGGGAGGTGCTGGACGAGGAGGAGGACTGGGGGCGGTCGGTGGCGGGAAGGGCGGGGGCGGCGCCGACGCACGTCGTGGGCAGGGCCCGCGACGTGTCGAGCCCGGCGGTTCCGACCTTGGACGAGCGCCTGGAGCAGCTGGTGGACGCGGTGTGGCAGCACGGCCCAGTGACGGTCCACGAGCTACAGGCGTTGCTTCCCTGGTCCAGGCCGACGCTGCGGCGGGTGCTGCGGGAGGCGGAGCGCGTGGGGTGCCTGGTCTCTGAGCGGCTGGAGGGGCCCGAGCTTTCTTCGCCCACGTCGGTCTGGCGATTGGCGTAGCGGCTGCGAGCCGTGGGGGCCCCGGATGTGCCTCGTTGGAGCGCTTCGACCAGGAGTCGCCCCCACGCGTACACAGCGGAGGCTTCGTTCTCGTCGATGCTGGACGGTGCGTAGTCTCCCACGAGACTGTCGAATAGTCGCCCAATTGCGGCCCCTTCGACGTCCGAGCAGTATTGGCTGGCAACCAGGCTGGCGTGGCCTTCCCGAAGAGTCATGTAGCCCCGCATGTTCGTTTGCATGGCTCCGGGATGGACCTCAACGGCACCATACAGCTGCGCTCGACGAAGTCGACCGCGCTGTCCTACCGTTGGTCGCTCCGACCCTCCGGGACATAATCGATGTGCGCGCCGCAGGAACACGGCCATCGAACGACGGAAATGGGCGTCGCGCACATCGAGCCCTACGGGC
>JAHQVJ010000144.1 GCA_019634415.1 Myxococcales bacterium | reverse complement strand
GGGTGCGGGTGCGGGCTCATCCGCTGGTGTTCCGCGCAGACGGAATGAGTGCCGTGGTGGCTGGCCTGGCGGTGGGCACGGGACTGACGGACCCAGGGCTGAACCTACGCATCGACCTGCTCCGCATCGGCGTTCGGCTCTAAGCCGCGAAACCTAGTTCCAGGACAGGCAATCTGGCGTGGGCGGAACTGACACCTGTCTGATTCGCTGTGGCACAGCTTGCCACAATTCAGCGATGGGGCCAGCACGAAGTCTGCTCAGGAAATAGTCGCAAGTGCCCGACTCTCGGCACTGAGCTAGAGACGAAACCACCTGCGCTTGGGGCCTGCCAGGCCATTCGGGCACTGCGGAAAGCGAACGCCGTTTGCCAAGCTGAGGTACAATTCGGCATGAGCCGGCCAAGATACCAGGTGAATTCGCGTCGTGTAGAGCAGCTATTTGAAGCTCCGTCACATCGCTTCGAGGTTCCAGACTTTCAGCGCCGCTACGCGTGGGGCAAGGAAGAAGTCGACGCCTTGATGGATGATCTCTACGGCGGCGACGATTGGTGGAACGCAGATCAGAGTCATGAGCCGTACTTCCTCGGTTCCATCGTCTTGAGCGGGGAATCTCCCTTCCGGGTGTTGGACGGCCAGCAACGCCTCGCAACCTTGTCGCTCGTACTAGCTGCACTGAAGCACCGCCTCCAACCAGTCGACGCGGAGGGAGCTGCCCAGCTACAGGCCTATCTGGCAGCGGGAGGATTCGGCCGGCGCAAGGAATTCAGAGTACGACTTCAACCTGATGATCGGCCACTATTCGAGCGGTTGTTGGGAGACCCTGACACACCACGTTCTAGACCAGAAGGCCAGAGTCCTCTTTCCCAAGCCATGAGAAGCACTCTCGCACACATAGACAAGTGCATCGACAGGGGCTCGGCACAAGGGTTGACGCCCTTGGAGAGTATGGAGGCCATCGCAAGACGTCTGCTGGCAAGTGTCGAACTGGTCGAAATCCATGCGCCGTCCGAAGCAGACGCCTTCCGGCTGTTCGAGACCTTGAACGACCGCGGTCTTCCTCTGAACGCCTCGGATCTAATCAAGAACAAGCTCTTCGCTCGTGCTGGCACGGACTACTTGGAGTCCGTGAAGCGAGAGTGGCTCCAATTACAGAGGGCACTCACCTCCGACGAAATCCTGCCATTTCTTCGACACTATTGGGCAGCGTTTCGCGAGCCGGTGCGCAAGGACAGGCTGTACGACCGATACAAGGACTTCGCATCCAGCCTCCAAGGCAAGGAGATATTGGACTTCGTTCAAGATCTCCAACGGTCGGCGAACCATTATCGTCACATCGCAAGGCCCCACGAAGACTGCCCGTGGGGTCGCGTCGCGTACCAAGGGCTGAAGAGGCTCAACGAGCTGCGCGCCCGCAGCAGTCGACCGCTGTTGTTGCTGACGGCCCGCCGCACCGAGCCATCCGAGTTCGCCGCTATCGTCGAGCTGTGCGAGACTGCGCAAGTCAGGCACACCTTGGTCGGATCTGGCTACCCTGCAGAACTGGAGAGAGCCCTTCTCCACGCGTGCTCGCGCCTGCGCGGTGCGGCACAGGACTGTTCTGCAACCGCGATCATCCTATCCTCCCTCGCCGAGGTCGTGACGAGCGACACGGACTTCTCGGAGCAGTTCTCGAAAATCCGTGTGACGAGTATCGGTTCGAAATGGCGAGCCATCCTCGTGCGACTCAACGACACGATGTCGGCTGGAGAGTCAGTCGTAGCTGGGCCGCGCACTGTGCATGTCGAACACATTCTGCCCAGGACACCAAGCGTAGATGCACTGGAAGAAGCGAAGGTCGGTTCCGACGAAGCAGCAGAGCTTTCCACACATCTGGGCAATCTCACGCTTCTCTCTGGCAAGCGAAACCAGTCGATCTCGAATCGCGCCTTCTCTAGAAAGAGAGCGGCGTTTGCTAGCTCAGACCTCGCCATCAACAGATCGATCGCGCAGCGAGAGCGCTGGGGTCCCGAGGAGATTCGCGAGAGGGACCAAGAAATCGCGCGACTTGCTGTGATTGCCTGGCCATGGCCGACCAGTCAGCCATCCAAGCAAGTCAGCTCACGAACCTCAATACCCGAATCGACGGAGAACACTCCTCGGCAGGAGGCGCCTAGTCCCCTTCCGATTCAGCAAGTGGCCCCTCCACTGAATGGTCTGTCGCAACTCGAAGGGAATCCCAAACTGCTCGGCACCGTCTGGGTCCCCAGAATACTCTGGTCGCTCGTCTGGCTGAATCGACAAGGGGAGAACGGAGGCGCCAACGCGGCTCGAATCGCCTCTGTGTTCTCCATCGGCCATGGGATTAGAATCGCTGCACCGAACGTCGCGCGCGCGTTCCGTGAACACGGCAAACGCATGGTGGACGACGGACTCATCGTTCAGGTGGAGTCGCTGCGCTATGTCCTTGGGCCCAAAGGCCAAGCTCGCCTGGAATCCCTCTTTGAGACTGATGATTCACAGGTTTAGCAACAACCTCATCGAAGCATCGAAGTCACGCAGCCCATCGAGCTCAGCCACACGATTGCGCTGCTCCAGCGGGTCCGCCTCAAGCTCGAACGCGCCCACATATGCCTCCGCCCGCCGGTCCCACACCACCTTGTGCGTCGCCGTGCGCACCGTGACCAACCCCATCGCCTCCGAGATCACCGGCCGCTCCACCGCCTCCAGCAATCCCGGTGCTTCGCCCACCCCGCCGATCGCCCGGATCGACGCCACCAGCGCCACCAGATCCACCGGCTGCGACACCCCACGGGCCACCGTTCCCCCTGGCGGTCGGACCACCAGCGGCACCCGCAGGGCTCCCTCGTAGGGCACCACCTTCCGCGTGAGCCCGTGGTCGCCCAGCAGCTCCCCGTGATCCGCCGTCACGATCACCCAGGCCGTGTCCAGCAAGTCCTGCCGCCGAAGCGCCGCCACCACTTCGCCCAGCCCCTCGTCCACCAGCGCCACCTTCGCGAAGTAGGCCGCTCGCATCCTGGCCAGCTCCTCGGCACTGTGCTGCCGCGGCGTCTGGCGCGAGGGCAGCGCAGGCCCCGTCGCCGACAGCGGCGCCATCGGCGCCAAGGTCGCCTCCATCGGATCCACACGGTCGTGGTAGGCGCTGGGTGCGTCGAAGGGCGGATGGGGCCCGGGGAAGTTCACCTGCAGGTACAGAGGAGCGTCGCTGTCGTGGCCCTCGATCACCTGCACCGCCCGCCGTGCGCAGAAGGCGTCGAGCTGGTCGGCGGGCTGTAGACTCCAGGGAGCGGTGTCGCTCGGCGTGTGCCAGTCCGCGTAGGCGAGGTAGTCACGCCGCCGCCGCGCCTTGTCGAACTGGTCGGCGGGCGTGCTGGCCGTGAGCCAGTCGCTGTAGGCGCTGCGGAGGTGAAGCTGCTGAGCGTCCGGCAGGTCCATGGCCTGCTCGAAGCCCCAGGCGTGCAAGATCTCGACGTGGTCGTCGAGGTGCCCGTGCCCCGGCGTGAGGTGGCTCTTCCCCACCAGCACCGTGCGATAGCCCGCGTCGCGCAGCTGCCGCACGTGGCTCGGATGCATCCGCGGATCGGGCACCGCATGGTTGGTGCCGTAGCCATGCACCGCCACGGGCTGGCCCGTCATCAGCGTGGCGCGGGCAGGACGACACAGCGCCGCGTTGGTGATGCAGCACGTGTAGTCGAGGGCATCGGTGCACAGCCGCTCGAGATGGGGCGTGAGCACCGCAGATCGCGCATCGGCGCGCCACTGATCGGTGAAGACGAGCACGATGTGAGGGCGCCCAGCCATCCAGCTACCGTCCAGGTTGGGGGAGTCGGTCGAGGTCCGGTTGTCCCATCTCCAAGCTCGTCAGCTGCTCCGCCAGGGGGGACGAGTGCAATGCTCGGGCGAGTTCCTCCGGCAGGCCGGACGTTCGGTGCCGACTGTGGTGCCCCATGCTGCTGATCGCCAGTCGCTGAAGCGCCGGCAACGACGAGGTGTTGCCGAGGGCGCCCAGTGCGTCTGCGCCGACGTCCCCCTCCACCACCTCGAGACTGCGAAGGGAGGGCTGCGTGGGACCAGTGGCGAGGCACCTCAGGAAGTCCCGATGCCGCGCCCAGGGAAAGTAGGCGTCCGTCGAGATCGTGTGGAGCCGAGGAGGCGCACGATCGATGACGCGGCGCCAGAACTGGTGTGCCGCCCAGATCTGATCGACGTGGAGGACTGCGAGGCCGGAGATGAAGCCCGCCTCGGCCAGGATGTCCACGCGTGGCGGTTGGGGCTCTCGAATCTGACCCATCCACAGCGTGTGCAGCTCAGACACGGCAGGGCTCGAAGCCAAAGCCTCGGCGCCTTGCACAGACAGCTCGCAGTCTCCGAAGGACAGCGACGCCAGACGCAGCTCGGGATGGGCGGTCCGGAAGGCCACCAGCGCGTCCGGACGCCCCCGGTCGACGTCCCAGTCCGAGATGCCGCGCACCGACAGGTGCCGCAAGCCCCGCAGGTGCGGGGACGCGAGCAGCACGGCAAGCCCCTCACGCTGCAGCTGCTGACCGTCCAGCCGTAGCCGGCGCACCGAGGCCAGCCCGGGCCACTCCGCCAAGCGCTCCGCCCCCCGTGGCCCCATCGTGGGCACGTCTCTGCCCTGACTCTGGAAGTCGTCGAAGGTGTAGGTGGACAGGTCCAGCTCGGCCAGCCCCTCGAAGTTCCGCTCCACCAACGCGCCGATCGCGTCGTCTCCCAGGTGGTTGTAGGGAAGCCGAAGCGCCTCCAGCTCCCCGAGGTGCGGGGAGGCCAGCAGCGCGCGGAGCTGGGAGCCGTCGAGATCGCTGCGGAACAGGCTCAGTCGCTTCACGGTCGACAGGATGGGGCTGTTGGCCAGCCACGTCACGTCCTCCAAGTCGACCACCGTGCCGCGGACCGTCAGCTCCCGCAACCGCTCGTGCGCCCGCAGCCACCTCCCGTTGCCCAGACGCGACCAGGGCAGCTGCACACCGTCCACCAGCGTACGGTCCAGGCAGTGCGGCCCCAAGGCGTCCCACAGCACAGGATCCTCCAAGCTCATCCGGTCGACGAACCCGCGACGTGGCTCGCCCCAGCCCACGTCGGCCACATCCATCAGCTCCGCCCAGATCAGGAAGACCTCCGTGCGCAGCGACCACTCCCGGAGCTTCAGCGTCACCTGGTCGGGATGATGAAGCGGAAGCTGTGCCCGCCGCACCTGCGTGCGGATCAGCGACGCCCGATCGGTCTCACCCCGGTCCGACACCCAGTCCGCATAGACCAAGCGCGCCTCGTCGGAGGCTGGATCCGCCCGGATCGCGCTCCACAGCGCCTCGGCAGGACGGTCAGCCATCTGGGTCGGACTCGGGCCTGGGCAGACGGTCGAGCTCGCGGTGTCCCAGCTCGAGGCTCGTGAGTCGCGCCGCCAGCGGGGTGCCGCGCAGCTGCTGAGCCTGGTACTCGGACGGGCGGGAAGTACGCCGGCTGCCGTATCCCAGGCCGCTGATGGCGAGACGCTCGAGCGCCGGAAGCGACTGCGTGTGCCCCAGCGCGAGCAGGCTGTCCGTCGACAGGTCCACATCCACGACCTCGAGGCAGCGAAGGGCGGGCTGGACCGGGCCGGTGGCAAGCCGCTGGAGCAGGTCGTCCTCCCGAGCCCAGTGGAAGAAGGAGCTCACCGACAGGGTGTGCAGCCACTGAGACTCCCGAGCAAGCACGCGCGACCAGAACGCGTCCCCACCCGTGATCTGGTCCACGTGGAGCACCGCGAGGCCCTCGAAGAAGGCCGCCGACCCCAGATCCTGGAAGGCTGGCTCCCAGGGCTCGCGGATCTGGCCCATGCGAAGGATGCGCAGCTGGGACAGCACGGGGCTGGACGCCACCGCCGCCGCACCGTCCTCGGTCAGCTCGCAGTCTCCGATGGACAGGGAGACCAACCCGAGCTCGGGGTTCGCCTGGGCGAAGCCCACCAGCACGTCGTCGCGGTCGCCCGCTCCACGGTCCCAGTCCGAGATCCCGCGCACCGACAGGTGCCGCAGCTCCGGCGTGCACACCGACTGCAAGACCGCCGTCAGACCTGCCGTTCCGATCTGCTGGCCATCCAGGTTCAGTCGCTGAACCGAGAACAGCCCTGGCCACTCCGCCAGGCGCTCCGCCCCGCGCCAGGTCATGGTGAGCGCGTCGCGACCCTGGCTCTGGAAGTCGTCGAAGGTGGTGGTCGACAGGTCCAGCTCGACGAGCCCCTCGAAATCCCGTTCCACCAGGGCCTCGATCGCATCGTCTCCCAAGTGGTTGTAGGGAACGCGGAGCACCTGCAGCTCGCCGAGGTGAGGCGACCCCAGCAGCACCCGGAGGTGCTCGTCCCGCAGATCGCTGCGCACCAGGTTCAGCCGCTTCACCGTGGACAGAATGGGGCTCGCAGCCAGCCACTCCACGTCGGAGACGTCCACCACCGTGCCGCGAACCGACAGCTCCCGCAGCCGCTCGTGTGCCGGCAGCGGCCCCACGTTGCCCAAGCGTGCCCAGGGCAGCACCACGTGGTCCACCACCGTACGGTCGAGACAGCGCGGCCCCAGCGCCGCCCACTGCAGCGGATCACCGAAGTACACACGATCCACGAAGCCGCGATGTGGGTCTCCCCAGCCCACGCCCGTGGCGACGTCCTTCAGGCCCGACCGGATCGCGTGCACCACCCGCCACAGCGACCACTCCTGCAACTCCAGCGTCACGCGGTCCGGATGCTCCACCGGAAGCTGCGTCCGCCGCAACTGCGTGCGGATCAGGGACGCGTGCTCCTCCTCGCCCCGGTCCGACAGCCAGTCCGCGTAGACCAGGCGCACCGTGTCGTCCTCCGGATCGGCACGGATCGCCTCCCACAGCACCTCTCGACTCATGCGAGACGCTCGCGCACGGCGTCCACCACCCGAGGCAGATCCCAAGGGACCTGCAGCGACGGCTGCCGCCGAAGGAACGCTCCCCAGCGCCCCACCGAGACCGGGTCCCGCCAGAACGACGCTCGCGACGGCCCCTCCGCCCACGCCTCCCACCCGAAGGTGCGGTCGATGGCCTCCGCCACGTCGGTGCGGGCCAGCCCGCCGTGCGCTGTGGCGTACCAGACGTCCGCTAGATCTCTCGGTCGCCAGGCCACGGGCCCACGCTCCCAGCAGACCGCCAGCTTGCGCGCCACCATCGTCTGCGGCGCGCACACGGGCAGTACTGCCCCACCCTCGTCGACCACCTCGAAGCAGGGCACGGGCCAGATCGGAACGCCGAAGGCCAGATCCACCCGCAGCTCGCCCCAGGCCCCGTCGGCCAGCCCCGGCGCGACGCAGCGCAGCGCCGTCTGGCGGGCATCCCCCACTCGCTCCAGCCGAAAGCGCTCGGCGAACCGCACGCCGTCGTCCACGGGCTGGGCCAGGATCTCCGCGAGCGTCCGCCGCACCACCGCTTCCTCGAAGGGCCAGGCGCACACCAGATCCACGTCGCGTGCCGCACGGCCCATGCCCCCGAACCAGTGCCGCACCGACATGCCACCCCGCAGCGTGACCGCGCCTGCCTCGGGGTGCACCGCCAGGCGTCGGAGCAGGGCGTCGTGCAGTCGATGGGGTGAGCCAGGCCGTCGAAGCATGCCTCGCATTGTAGGCCCTCAGCCGTAGCGCTCGCGCAGCCGAACACACTCGTCCTTGAGGTGGTCGTGCACCAAGCTCACCGCCATGCGCAGCGGAAGCAGCGCTCCCAGGCAACCGCGCATGTCGTACTGCCACATCGCCTCGTAGCGGCAGCCCCCGCGCGACAGGCCCACGATCCGCTTCGACGCGAAGTGCAGGTGGGAGCGCACGGCCCCTCGCGCCACCGGCACGTCCACCTCGTCGGTGACCTCCGACACCTCGTAGAAGCTGTCGCCGTGCTGCCCGCGATGGGCATAGAACAGATCCTCGCGATCCCACACCACCGGGAGCGGCCCACGCGTGCGCACCAGCAAAATGCGCTCGTCTGGCGACAGGCGCTCCACCTCGCTGCACGCATCGATGTCGCGGCTCCATGCCGGCAGCGTCTGGGTGATGTCGTCCACCAGGAAGGCCATCAGATGGGCCGCCGGACACCCGAGCTCCGTCACGCAGCGGACCACGGGAAAGGCCACGTCGGCGGCCGAGAGCACCGATGCGGCCACGCCCTCGGGGGCCACGACGCCGACCCAGCGAGGGTGCGCCTCGAGGTGCTCCAGCCGGTTGCGAAGCCGCGCGGCGCGGCGCGGATCAGGCACGGCGCGGCGCCGAGCGGCACAGGCAGAGCACACGGGCAGGGAGCATCGAACCTCCAGGGTCTCGTCCGACCCCTACGCAAACGGTGCCGGACATCCGCCAAGGAAACTCGTCAGGGCTCCCACACCGCAGGCACCACCAGCGCCAGCAGCGTCATGAACTCCAGCCGACCCAGCACCATCGCGTAGGTGAACAGCAGCTTCGCGGTGGGCCCGTAGACCACGAAGTTGTCGGTGCCGCCGTGGAAGGGGGCGGGCCCCATGTTCGACAAGCAGGTGAGCATGGCGCCGAAGGCCGTGCCCAGGCTCACGTCCTCGATGGCCGTGAGCGCGAAGGCGCCCACTGCCAAGCTCACGAAGAACAGCGCCACGAAGGCGCTGACCTCGAGGAGCAGCTGCTGATCCACCGCCCTCCCTTCCATGCGCACCACGTGCACCACGTTGGGGCGCACGGCGCGCTTCACCTGGGCCCGCAGGGTCTCGAGCACCAGCAGCACCCGACTCATCTTGAGCCCCCCCGCCGTGGAGCCCGCGCAGCCCCCCACCACCATGAGGAGCAGCACCAAGCCCAGCGACGAGGGCGAGAACTGCATGTAGTCCTCGGTGCCGAACCCTGTGGAGGTCACGAAGGTGGCCGTGGTGAACACGGCGTAGCGCGCCCCCTCGAGCACCGAACGGCCCCCATCCATGCCCCGGTTCATGAAGAAGAACAGCGAGGCCACGGCGAGCACCAGGGCCACGTAGCCGCGGAACTCGCTGGAGCGCAGGAACAGCGACAGCCGCCGCGTGCGCAGCACGCCGTAGTACAGGCCGAAGTTCACCCCCGAGGCCAGCATGAAGGCCGCGAGCACCCACTCCACGGCGGGGTTGGCGAAGCCCGCCACCGAGGCGTCGCGAGTGGAGAAGCCGCCCGTGCTCACGGTCGTGAAGGCATGGCAGACCGACTCGAACAGCGGCATCCCGAGCCCCACGAGGATCGCCCCCAGGATCACCGTCATCGCCACGTACATGGCATACAGCCACATCGCGGTCTCACCGATGCGCGGCACCAGCCCCCCCGCCACCGGTCCAGGCACCTCGGCCTTGAAGATCTTCTTGCCGCCCGCCCCCACCCTCGGGAAGATCGCCACGAACAGCACCACGATCCCCATGCCGCCGGCCCACTGGGTGAGGGATCGCCACAGCAGCACGGGCCGCGAAAGCGTGCCCTCGATGTCCCCCACCACCGTCGCTCCGGTGGTGGTGAAGCCACTGGCGGACTCGAAGAGCGCGTCCACCGGGTGCATCCCGGCGTCCACCACGTAGGGCAGCGCGCCGAACACCGAGGCCGCGAGCCAGATCAAAGCCGTGAGGACCAGCGCATCGCGCCGCGTGAGGTCCGCCACGGCCATCGGGGAGCCCGAGGCGTGCAGCACCCCTCCGGCCAGGGCCGTGAGCCCTGCCGACGCCCACAGGCTCATGGTGGAGCCCTGATCCACGGCGGGACGCACGAAGCCGATGGCATCGAACAACACACCTGCCAGCGCACACACGGCGATGGCGGCAGCCAACCCGTAGAGCACGAACCCCACGGGTCGAGCCACCCGACGGAGCACTCGGATCGGAGCCACGGCCATGTCCTTGGCTACCCCAGCATCCCCCGATCGCGCACGGGTGCAGCCTTTCGCTGCGATTCGTGCTCGCGTCTTGCACCTCGGGTTTCAAACCAGTACGGGGCCGTCTTGCTCGACGCCCCCCGGGGGAACATGGACACACCGGTCTACGACGTGCTCCTCGTTGGCGGAGGAGGCGCGGGCCTACGCGCCGCCATCGCCGTCGCGGAAGCGGATCCGAGCCTCTCCGTCGCCGTCGCCTCGAAGGTCTACCCGATGCGCAGCCACACCGTGGCTGCCGAGGGCGGAGCTGCCGGGGTGGTCTCGTCGGAGGACTCACTCGACAACCACGCCTACGACACGATCAGCGGCGGCGACTGGATGAGCGACCAGGACGTCGTCGAGTACTTCGTGGAGACGGCCCCGAAGGAGCTCACGCAGCTCGAGCACTGGGGCTGCCCGTGGAGCCGTACGCCCGATGGCAAGGTGGCCGTGCGCCCCTTCGGCGGCATGAAGAAGGAACGCACGTGGTTCGCCGCCGACAAGACCGGCTTCCACATGCTCCACACGCTCTTCCAGACCTCGCTGAAGTACCAGAGCATCACGCGCTACGACGAGTGGTTCGTGAGCAAGCTCCTCATCGAGGACGGGCGCTGCCAGGGGGTCGTGGCCCTGGAGATGCTCACCGGACAGGTCAAGCCCATCCTGGCGAAGGCCGTGGTGCTGTGTAGCGGCGGGGCCGGCAAGGCCTTCCCCTTCACCACCAACGGCGCCATCAAGACGGGCGACGGCATGGGCCAGGCCTACCGCGCCGGCGTGGCGCTGAAGGACATGGAGTTCGTGCAGTACCACCCCACGGGGCTGGTCGCGACGGGCATCCTGATCACCGAGGCCAGCCGGGGCGAGGGCGGCATCCTCCTCAACAAGGAGGGCTACCGCTACCTGCAGGACTACGAGCTCGGCACCCCGCTGGACCCGAAGGACCCCAACCATCCCCAGAAGCGGTCGATGGAGCTCGGTCCCCGCGACCGCCTGTCGCAGGCCTTCGTGGGGGAGCTGCGCAAGGGTCGCACCATCGACACCCCGTACGGGGCGGCGGTGCACCTCGACATCCGGCACCTGGGCGAAGCCAAGATCGACAAGAAGATCCCGTTCGTTCGAGAGCTGTGCCGCAACTATGCAGGTCTCGATCCGGTCCACGAGCCGATTCCGGTCCGACCCGTGGTCCACTACATGATGGGCGGAATCCACGTCGACATCGACGGGGCCACCTCCATCCCCGGCCTGTACGCCGCGGGCGAGGCCGCCAGCTCCAACCTCAACGGCGCCAACCGCCTCGGCAGCAACTCGCTGACGGAGCTGCTGGTGTTCGGGGCGCGCACCGGTCACTGTGCTGCCGAGTTCGCCAGGGGCGTCGACGCTCCGAACGAGAAGGCGCTGAGCGGCCAGGTCGCCGAGGAGCGCGCCCGCATCCTGGAGGGCTTCCTGCAGAAGGAGGGCGGCGAGTTCCGGGTGGCGGAGCTGCGTGCCGAGCTCCACGAGGCCATGGAGTCGGGGGCCGGCATCTACCGCAGCGAGGACACGCTGCAGCAGACCGCCAAGGTGATCTCGGAGCTGCGCGACAAGTTCACCAAGGTCAAGGTGGACGACCGGAGCAACTGCTTCAACACCGAGCTCATCACCCTGCTCGAGTTCGAGAACCTGCTCGACGTCAGCGAGGCGCTGGCCCACTCGGCGCTGCAGCGTACCGAGTCACGCGGTGCGCACCAGCGCTCCGACCACGAGGCACGCGACGACGACAAGTTCCTCAAGCACTCCTTGGCCTACAAGACCGACGGGGACCCGCGTATCGACTACCTCGACGTGGTCATCACCCGCTGGCCACCGGGCGAGCGGGTGTACGGTAAGCCGGTCGACTCCAGTGGCACCGACGCCAAGAAGGAGGACAGCTAGATGGCTGATCCCACGATCAACCTGAAGATCCTTCGGTATCGCCCAGGACAGGACAAGGCGCCGGTCTACCAGACCTACCAGGTGCCCTTCCGCGCCGACTGGGTCGTGCTCGACGCCATGAACTGGGTCAAGGACCACGAGGACGGCACGCTGGCGTTCCGCTGGTCCTGCCGGATGGGTGTGTGCGGCTCGTGCGGCATGAACATCGACGGCACCCCAGCACTTGCCTGCCACGTGGCCCTGTCCGACTACAAGGCAGGCGACACCATCGTGGTGGATGCCCTGGGCAACTTCCCCATCGTGCGTGATCTGGTGGTCGACATCACCGACTTCATGCACAAGCTCAAGGAAGTGAAGGCCTGGACCATCCCGGTGGAGGAGAAGTCGGTCGAGCAGGGCGAGTACCTGCAGTCGCCGGCGGAGCTGGCCAGCTTCAAGCAGTTCAGCATGTGCATCAACTGCCTGCTCTGCTACGCCGCCTGCCCGGTCTACGGCATGGACTCCACCTTCATCGGACCGGCCGCCATCGCGCTGGCGCACCGCTACAACCAAGACTCCCGCGACGGTGCCAACAGCGAGCGCATCGACGTGATCGGCGACCACGAGGGGATCTGGTCGTGCACCTTCGTGGGCGAGTGCTCCGTGGTGTGCCCGAAGTCCGTGGACCCCGCCGCCGCCATCCAGCGCAGCAAGGTCTCCACCACCATGGACTGGTTCACGTCCGTGCTGCTCCCCGGAGGAAACCGATGAGCGACGCCAAGGCCACTCAGCACTACGTTCGCGAGCTGCCCAACACCTGGTGGACCAGCAACTCGCGCTACACCGTGTTCTTCTTCCGGGAGCTGTCGGCCATCCCCGTGGCGGTGGTGGTGCTGCTGCAGCTGTACCTGGTGTACCAGCTGGGGCAGGGCCCCGAGGCGTTCGGGGCTGCCCTCGAGATCCTGAAGAGCCCAGCGTCCGTCGCGTTCCACGCGGTGGCCCTGGTGTTCGTGCTGCTGCACACCGTGACCTGGTTCCGACTCAACGCGCAGATCATGGAGGTCCGCACGGGCGAGACGGCCATGAACCCCAACGTGATGGTGGTGGCGGAGTATGCGGCCTGGGCCGTGATCTCCGCTGGCATCGCCTACGTGATCGTGGCTTAGGAGGCGACGATGGCCAAGCTCTCCGATCCGGAACCCATTCTCTGGTCGCTGTTCGGCGCAGGCGGCATGGTGTCGGCCTTCCTGGTGCCGGCGCACATCGTGATCTTCGGGCTGATGTTCCCGCTTGGGTACGTCACCGCCGAGGCGATGAGCTACGAGGCGATGCTCGAGCTCGTGCAGAACCCGCTGGTCAAGGTCTACCTGATGATCTTGATCGCGCTGCCGCTGTTCACCTTCGCGCACCGCACACGGTTCACGCTGCACGAGCTGAACATGAAGGGCGGCGACAGCATCTACGCGCCCCTGCTCTACGGCTCGGCCGTCGTGGGCGCGGCGCTGTCGGCCTGGGTGATCTTCAGCGTGTGATCTCAGCGTGTGAAGGTGAGGTCGTCCAGCGAGATGTGCCCACGCTCGCTGCCGGGCGTCCCGAGCACGAACCTCACCGAATACAGCTGCTGTAGGTCCACCTGGAAAACACTCAGCGGAATGCGAACGGTTCGCATGGCCGACTTGGTGTAGTTCTCGCCGACGACCGTTTCCGAGCTCTTGGCCTCCAGCTGCTCTGGAACGAACATCTCGGGGTACGGAATCGTGGCCCAATGAGCCAGCGACGTACCATCCACCACCGCTTGGTTGTCCATCAGCTCCACCGTCAGCGCCAGCGGCTCGCCGTCAGCGAGGGGGGAGTCGTACAGCTGCGCGATCCGGAACGTGAGATGATCGAAGTCCGACACATCGCTGTCGGAGGGCTCAAGCGTGAAGCGAAGCGTGCCTTCCGCATCCCAGCGCACCTCCAGCCCTTCCGTCTGGTGAGGTGACGAGAACGGGAACTCCACCGCGTCCGCTCCCCACAGCTCCGATAGCGACTGTTCGAAGGAGATCGATGAATCTGCGATGATCTTGTCGAGGAGATCGTGGGGATCTCCTTCGAACCGCGCGAGGGCTCTCCCGTGCAGATCGTCGTACTGCACGCCCACGTCCACGCCCGTCTCCTCCACCACCGCCGACGACCACTGCCCCGTGAAGAACGGCTTGTAGACCTGACCCAGCACCTGCCAACGCAGGAACGCAGCCACATACGTCTTGGTGATCTCCCGTTGGTCGTTCAACGAGATCTCGGCGTCGTAGTCATCCAGGGTCACCTTGTCGGCAAAGCCGTGATGCACCCCTCCGTGGACGTGCAGGTGGGCGCGGTAGCTCGGCGCTCGGTCGTACGACATGAACCCGGTCCGCTCCAGCGGGCCCTGAGTGAAGCCCCCATCCAGCTGCCTACCGGCCAGGTCGGAGTCCCTCGACGCGGTCATCACGAGAAGCGCTGGCACCTGCTCCTCGGTCATCTGTAGGTCCTCGACGTCCGACGGAGCCAGCGACACCACGGCCTCGACCGAGCCAGACCAGCCTTCGTCGTGAAACCGCTGCGCCGTGCGAACGACCCCTTCACCGCCACGGCTGTGACCCACCAGCGCCAGCTGATCCCCCACGAAGGCGGCATCGCTCCAGTCGGGCAGCGCACCCCAGAAGTTCAACAGGGCGTCGGAGATGCCGCTGTTCGTGCCGCCGATCGGAGTGTCGACCATCGCCACCACGAATCCCTGATGCGCCAAGTGACTCGCGAGGTACTCGTACTGATCGTCGTCGTATCCATTGCCATGGGCCACGAGCACCAGGGGAAAGCCCGACTGCCGTGAAGGCCAGGCATCGGTGCAGCCACCGCCCTCGTCCGCGGGACGAAAGATGCGCGCCCTGCTCGAGCCGTTCAGCAGCTCCACCCAACCCGCATCCGAGATGCAGCGGTAGGGCTGGTCCGTGGCCGGATCGGGCGGGGGAGGAACGGACTCGGTGCGACGCGCCGCATCGTCGGGAGCGCCCGCCGGCACGTCGGGTCCGGAGCAGCCTGGAGCATGGACGAGCAGTGCGCTCAGCACGGTGAACGAGGGCACGGGGCCTCCTGTGGAACGTAGGGCTGCAGCGTAGCGAGCCCTAGTTCCCAGGAGGTTCCCAGTGTGGTGCAGCCTGTGGCACGCCCGTCAGAGGCGAACGTAGGTCTCCGCGAGGAAGCGCAGCGCCGAGGCCTGTCCATCGTCGCCCAGCTCCACCAACACCTCGTGCACTCCGTAGGGGCAGTCATCGGCGGTGAACAGGCGCCCCTTCTGCAGCTGCAGGCTCCACGACACGCCCGCTGCGTTGGACCAGGTCAGCGCGCCTTCGTCCAAGGTGACCGTCACCTCGTGGTAGCCGTTGAGCACCGGCTGCCGCTCGAAGCTGCCCACCAGCACCGACGGATCGTCCACGAGCACCGGCTCGGGTGCCTGCAGACCCTCGGCCAGCGAGGGCTTAGCCGCCAGCAAGCGCTTCGCGATGGACTCCGCGTAGTAGTCGGGCTCCCAGCGGCCCACGAAGTCCTTCGGCCAGGTGCCGCGATCGAACCACTGGTGGCCTTCGTCCTCCAGGCCGAACTCCGGCCATACCCGGTACAGGTGGTGCATGAACTCGTGCTGGAACCACTGGGGCTGGTAGACGCGCCGCTCCACGTCGGAGTACTCGCCCTGCCCCAGGTGCTCCACCTTGCGGGTGAACCAGGCGTCGTCGGAGAGGAACAGCGGCAGGCCCGGACCCGCCGCCCCCATGCCACCCGTGATGAAGTGTCGGTCGAAGCCCGAGCCATCTCCGGGCACGCCCGACGGCGCCACCACCCACCAGAGATCCGTGTCGGCCGACAGCTCGTCGCCCACGCGCTCGATCATGTCGTCGGCGTCGGGGTAGCTCACGATCACGCTGCCATCGTCGGTGTAGTCGACGGTGGTGCAGCGGGGCTGAACCTTCACCACCAGATCCACCTGCATGCCGCCCGTAATGGTCTGCACCCAGCGACGGAACAGGGCGGTGGACTGGTGCAGGATCCGCGCGTCGTCGGCCACGATGTCGGGATGGATGTCGAGCTTCACGGTCTCTGAGCCGCCATCGGCCGTCGGACGCCGCACCGTGGCACACGAGGCCACCACCGCCGTCATCTGCAGCGTTGCCGACTCGGTGGCCGGCGGCTCCGAGGCCACCACGTCGAGCATGCGCAGGCCGTAGTAGGCGATGGGGTTGCCCACGTTGAGGTCGCCGAAGGTGGCGTCCTGCACCCAGATGTCGGTGCTCAGCGGGTACTCGGCGAAGAGGGCGTCGATGCGGCTGCGAGCTGCGGCCAGCTCTCCCCGATCCACCTCGTCTTGGGCATACAGCAGCGCCTCGATCATGGCCACCGTGTGCTCGGGAAACGCCCCACGGCCACCGTTGGCCTCGTAGAACGCCGCCAGCTGCTCCTCGGTGGGCTCCACCACCGGCGCGGGAGTAGACGTGGACGGGGTGGTGGGAGTGGAGGTCGACGGGGTGGTGGGCGCCGGACCCGAGCAGGCCACGGTTCCGAGTACAGCGAGACACAGTCGCACCAGCACCTCCAGCACGTCGACTATCTCACGGGCGTACCTCGGCTAGGGGGAGCACTCCGTGGGGAGCGCCACCAGGTCATAGGTGCAGCTCGCCCCTGCCCAGCTCCCTCCATGGCTGACATTGCCACAGTGATGGGGGCCGGCTCCATACACGTTGCCCGTGGGGAGGTTGGCGCCGGGCAGCGAGTACAGCGTGTCGTTGTCGTTGAGCACCTGGGCCAGGCCATCCACGCCACCAGACAGATGGTCCGCTCCAGCTCCAGCCGAGTTCCCGCCGCAGACGACGTCGTCTCCGGAGCCTCCGAACAACGTGTCGTTGCCCGCCTGGCCTCGCAGCGTGTCGTTACCCCCGCCGCCGTGCATCGTGTCCGCTCCCCCACCCCCCTCGAGATGATCGGGTCCTCCCTCCCCGTAGATGGTGTCCTGGCCGGCCCCACCGTAGATCGTGTCTCCGTTGGCTCCGCCGTAGATCGTGTCACCTCCCCCCTCGCCCTCGATCTCGTCCAGGCCATCTCCACCGTAGATGAAGTCTCCCTGGTCGGGCGCCTCGTAGCCATCCGAGCCGTAGATCTGGTCGTTGCCGGATCCACCCCGCAGCGTGTCCACCCCGTCCAGGCCGAGGATGACGTCAGGCCCCGCCATTCCGCGGATGTCGTCGTCACACTCGTCGGACCCCTCGAGGATGTCGAAGTCGTCGCTCGGGTTGTCGTAGCCACGGATGTCGCACCCTGGCGTCGTCAAGTGGGTCGCGGCTCCGCCGCTCAGATAGACGACATCGGAGTCGTCGGTGCCATCCACCCAGAAGGCGTCCAGCAGTCCGCTCGCCGTGTCGTCCATGAAGCAGCAGAACGACGAGCCGTCGCCGAGCAACCCATGGAACGTGTAGGTGGCGGTTCCTGCTCCTGGGTAGTCGTCGTGCAAGGTGACGACGGTGGATCCGGCCCCACCCGCGCTCAGATCGATGCTCACCTGGCCAGAGGTGATGGAGTACAGGCCGCTGATGGAGTTGCAGCTGTTGCCGACGGCACCCACGGGTGCCTCTCCAGCCGAGCAGCTGCTGATGACGACCTGCGCGTTGGCATCGGCCGCGAGAAACGTAGCAAACAATAGGGACAACATGGACTACTCACACTCGACGTGGGTGGTTGTGGAAGAGGCGCTGGGCACCAGGTAGGCGGCCCAGAGCACCTGCGTGCGGTTCTTCAGGATCACGGTCGTGGCGCCGCCAGGACGTGCCACGTCCTCGGCCAGGATCGTCGCGGCGAACTCGGTCTGCTCGAGGGAGGGCATCTCCTCCGCCTGCCCACGACCGATCTTGTCGCTCGGACGAAACCCGTTCCAGTCCAACGCGCAGCGCCGCAGGACGTCGTCGGCGTCCATCGCGTAGGTCTCGAACACGACCCCGGCCCCCTCCGAGTACGCGGGCGGGGCGATGGGATCGCCATCCAGATCCCGCCGGAGGCGGTCCCAAGACACCACGATGTCGGCGTTCGCCGCCACCTCGATCCGCTTCATGGGACACACCTCGTAGGTCACGTCCCAGACGACAGGCTGCTCAACGGGCGACGGCGGCACCTGCCCGGGCGACAACACGCCACCCAGCAGAGCGACCAGACTTCTGATCAAGGGCATTCATCCTCCTCGGCCACACCAGTCCATCCCGCTGTCCGTGATCCGGACGGCGGCGACGTTCCGGTCCTGGGCCGGCAACTGGCCGCGCGACTCCGACGTCGAGCGACACCTTCCCCTTAATCAAGAGGTTTCTCCTCATGAGTCGCAGCTATGTCGCAGCATCGACGGCAAGACAAACATGTTTTACGTACAATTCTTTTTGTACGAACAAGAATAACGGCATACACAGACGAGATGCCGACACCGCTTCCCGACCTGCTTCACGTCCGCGAGCTCGATCAAGCACGCGTGCTCCTGCACCCCGTGCGCGTCGCCGTGCTGCAGCGCATGCGCGAGCCCACCACCGTGGCCGAGCTGGCGACGGCGCTCGACATGACGCCTCAGCGCATGAACCACCACGTGAAGGCGTTGCTCGAGGCTGGACTCATCGAGGCCGTGCGAGAGGAGCGCGTCCGCAACTTCGTACGCACCAGCTACCGCGCCAAGGGCAAGGTGGTGTGGCTGTCGCCGGAGCTCGCGCGAGATCCGCAGGCAGAGGCCGCTCGAGAGCGCGATGCCCTGAGCCTGAGCGCGCTTCTGACGATGGCAGAGGAGGTGCAGCACGACGTGGGCGCGCTGCTGTCGCGGTCGCATGCGGAGGAGGTGCCGAGCCTGGGTCTTCGACTCGAGGTGCACCTGGCCGACGAGGAGGCTCGTCGCGCCTTCGCCCAGGACGTGCTCGATGCCCTGGCTCCCGTCGTGGAGCGCTACCAAGGGCCCGCCGATGCGCAGGGCCCCTTCACCCTGAACGTGCTGTGCTACCCGAAGGAGGCTCCTGATGGCGACTCGTGATCTGGCCCAATTCGTGATCCTGGAGGCTCCCCCCGAGCGGGTGTTCGCCGCGTGGACCGAGCCCGATCAGCTGGTGCAGTGGCTTGCCGTGCGGGCCGACGTGGATCTGGCCAGCGGCCGCTTCACACTGCACAGCGGCACCCCCGGGGCCTCGGGGAGCCACGAGGTCCGGGCCGCCGAGGCCCCTCACCTGCTCCACCTCGGCTGGCGAATCGACCCCGACACCCTCACGGATGTGCGCTTGGAGCTGTCTCCCCACGAGGGCGGCACGCGCCTCGTCAGCCGCCACCGCTTCCCCGACGACCTGCAGAGCGTGGACCCCATGCACGTGCACGAGCTGTGGGCTTACCACCACAGCCTCCTGAAGACGTGGCTGGAGCTGGGTCGAGCAGCCTGTCGCCTGGATCCGGATCGCACTCCAGCGAAGGAGATCCGCCACCACCTCGAGCTGTCTGCGCCTCCGGACCGCGTGTGGGCCGCGTTGACCACCCCCGAGCTGATCCGCCGCTGGAACGCCTTCGCTCCCAGAGCGTCCGTGGACGGCCGCGTGGGAGGTCGGTACAGCTTCGGCTGGTCGGGCGAGGCGCAGGGAACCGACGGGCCGGGCGAGATCACGGTCTGGGAGAAGGACCGCCGCCTGACCTACCGCTGGCACGGCGACCCGCCCACCCTGGTGAGCTGGGAGATCGAGCCCCTTCCGGGCAGCGCGCACGGCACGAAGCTCACCCTGGTGCACTCGGGCTTCGGCGTCGACCAGAACATGCTGGTGGACTACAACCTGGGCTGGGCTGACTTCCTGGCGAACCTCGCGCTGCTCCTGGAGCGCGACCTGGACGCCGGCTGGAGCGGTGAGGCAGCCGCGGGATAGCTCCCTCAGAGCAGGGTGCACTTCCCCTCGATGCAGTCCACATCAGGCCGGGCGTCGCACCCCGAGCAGCCGGTGTTGGGCTGCTCGCAGCTGCCCGCGCGCCAGGCGCGCTGAAAGCGACCCACCTCCACCCAGCCGTAGCTGGGCTGCACGTCGGGGTAGCCGGGAGGCGACTGATCACACATGTTCACGGCGTACCAGCAGCCCGCCGCCGTGAAACCACCCGACTCGCAGTTGCCCGAGATGACCTGGCAGTCCTCCGACCGGTTGCAGTCCTCGGCGAAGCCGACGGTCTGCGTGAAGGCCGACTCGATCTGGTCGCAGTTCATCCCGTCGAGATCGAAGTACGGAAACTCGCACAGGCTCTGGTCGAACTCGACCTCGGTCTCGTCGGTGGTGGTCGGGCCGTCGGTCGTCTCGCCACCACAGGCGACGAGCAAGGCGATGACTACGAACATCCTCGGCATGATCACTCCCCCGAAGGGCTTCCCGGCCGTTGCGGTACCGTCGAGAAGAGATCTGCTCGAAGCCCGCAGGGCGCCGATCACGAAGCCCGATGACCGGTGAGGCCCAATCCTACACGTCGGCCGATCCCTTGGGCACCACGTCGAGGTTGGTGGCGATGGAGATGCGAGGCACGTCCGAGTCGTGGGGATTCACGAAGTGCATCAAGGAGCTCGGAAACAACAGGATCATGCCGTCTCGGGGCCCATAGGCGAACTGTCCGCCGCCGAAGTGTCCCGAGTTGACGTTGGGATTCACGAACTCGATCATCCCGCGCATATCTCGTCCTCCTTCCCCCACTTCGCTCGCCTGAACGTAGTAGACGGCGGACCAGTGCTGCGGCACGTGATGATGCGGTGAATTCCAGCCGCCCTTCTCGAGCACGTTGGCCCAGTACGTGCCCATGGCAAGCTGGCGCGTGGCCCAGCCGTCGTAGAGGGGCGCCAGGGCGCGACGGGCGTACTTCTTGATCTGGCGCATCACCCACGCCACGTCGGCGTTCTCTTGCGCCTGGAAGGCGGGTCCGGAGTGCCAGGCGCCACGGTTGCTCCGAGTGACGCCGGCATCGTCCTGCCGGTGCTTCAAGATGTGAGCCACGAGCGCGTCCTTGCGCTCCTCGGCTCCACCGACCATGCCGACATACAGGGGAAACGCGAACAACGGAATGGGAGTGAAGGGACCCGGCGCGCTCATCGTGGACCTCGCGGCTGGTAAACTAGCCTGAGGAGACCCCCCGATGCTCCTGTCTGTCTTGTCGTGGATGGTCAGCCCCGCCTTCGCCACGGGCCTGGCTCGGCCCACCCCCGAGCTGCTGAACACACCTGTGCAGCTGCCTCCGGCGAAGGACATCGATCCGCTCTTGGTCGATGGCGATCTGAAGGCCTGGCTCGACCGCAATGTGTCGAAGGTGGGAAGCGCCAACAGCCGCATGGCGCGACTGCTGTCGGCGCTGGGTCGTCGCGCCCTCGAGTACGACGACGCCCACACCCGCACTGCGTCGGAGACCTTCGACGAGGGGCGCTTCAACTGCCTGGGCCTGGCGCACCTGGTGGTGGCGGCGGGGCGGCACCTCGGGGTCGACGCCTACTACGTGCGCATCCTGGAGGAGCCCGAGTACGGCACCCGCGGCACGCTGGTGCTCGCCTCCACCCACATCGCCGCGGCCTGGGGCCCGTCGGGCCAGGTGCGCGTGGTGGAGCTGGCCAACGTGGATGCACCGTCGCGTCGCGCCACCGAGCGGATCAGCGACCGGGCGGCCGCCAGCCTGCACTACGCGAACCGAGGGGCGGAGATCTTGATGGCGGGCCGCCCCCGCATCGCGAGGCCGTGGCTGCAGGCCGCGGTGCTGCTGGACGCCGACGCCCCGGGGGCCTGGGTGAACCTGGGCGTGGCCGAGCGGCGCCTGGGTGCAGCAGAGTCGGCGGAGGCCGCCTACCTACAGGCGCTGCAGCTCGCGCCCGACAACTCGTCCGCCTGGAAGAACCTGGCCCAGCTGCGGCAGCTCGAGGGCCGCCCCATGAAGGCCCAGGAGATGCTCGAGGCGCTGCGTCGACCAGGCTACCGCAACGCCTTCACCTACCTGGACCTCGGCGACATGCACCTGCGCACCGGTGCGCTGGACGAGGCGGGGGCGCTGTATCGGCGGGCGCTGCGCATCGATCGGCGCGCCGTGGCGATCCGAGCGGCCATGGGGGAGTGGTGGCTCGCGGGCGGCGACCGCGACCGTGCGGCGCGCTGGCTTCAGCGCAGTCGACGCCTCGATCCGGACCACCCCCGGGTGCGGCGCCTGGCTGCGGCCCTGAAGCCCCCTCAGCTGGGGCCGGGCACGTAGACCGACAGGGGCTCCTCGCGCCCGCGCAACGTCATGGCGTCGCGCTGCACCAGCCCACGGGTGTCGCTGGCAGCCCGCACCGTCTCGGCACTCACGAGCAGATCGCTACGGATCTCCTTGGTGAGCGCCTCCAGGCGAGTGGCGGTGTTGACGGTGTCTCCCAGCACCGTGAACTCCATGCGCACCCCCGAGCCCAAGCAGCCCACCACCAGATCACCCGTGTGCACGCCGATGCCGATGCGGAAGTCGATCTCGCCCGAGGCGGCGAGCTCCCGAACGGCCTCGCGCATCTCGTAGGCGGCACGGATCGCGAGATCGGCGTGATCTTCTCGCTCCTCGGGGGTGCCGAACACGGCCAGCATGCCGTCGCCCATGAACTTGTCCACCATGCCGTGGTGGGCCCGCACGATGGAGGCCAGCCGCCCCTGGATCACGTTGAGGCTGCCGAGCACGTCGATGGGGCTGCGGTGCTCGGACCACTGGGTGAAGCCGCGGATGTCGCTCACCAACACCGTGGCCTGCACGGAGCGGGGCCGGGTGATGAGGGCGATGGGGTCTTGGTGCACGCCCTCGAGCAGCGTGGGCGGCAGGAAGCGCGCGAGCGTGACGCGCGCCACCTCGCTGCGCACCGCACGCCGTACCTGCTGCGTGAGGATGGTGGTGGCTGCCGCCAAGCCACCGAGCAGCACCACGTGGATCACCATCTGGGAGACCTCGAGCCGCGTCTGGGGGGCGAACCACAGGTACAGCCCCAGGCCCGCCACGATGGACGTGGCCAGGCTCGCGCGCGACAACCGGAAGCCCCCGCTCACGATCAGCAGCGCGGCTCCGATCCCCACCGTGGTGAGCTCCATGAACTGCTCGATCGTCTCTATGGGGTACAGATCGAAGGTGGTCTGCACGCGCAGCAGGATGAACCCGGCGTCCAGCATGGGCATCACGATGCCCACGGCCCGATGGTGCCAGCCGCGCGCGAGCACCACGAGGAGCCCGAAGGACAGCACGGTGTAGATCCACGTGGGCAGCCGCGCCAGCGTCGACACGCTGCCCCCCTCGAGCCAGTACAGCGTCTCGATGGAGGCGAGCCCCACGAAGGCCAGCGCCCGCACCCAGGCGATGGCGAGCTCGTTGCGCCGGGCCTCCCCCTGCAGGGTGCGATCGATGGACTTGGCCAGCTCCTCGGGCACCTCCGCCGCCGTCCGCGACAGCAACCGGGGGATCGTGCGGGAGGGGGGGTCGGCGTCCATCGCGCCCCGTCTAACCCGAAGACGGCTCGCACTCGGGTACACGACCGACCCACGGGATGGGACTACGGCACGCGGAAGCCGAGCTCGCCCCCGCAGTCCTCCAGTCGCCCGGCGGTGCGGAGCACACAGCCAGGGCCGCTCTGGGTGTCGCGCCACACCAAGCTGCCTGTCCGGCCCACGCTACAGACCCACACGTCGTTGACTTGCACCGGCAGGGGCGATCCGCCCGAGCTGGTGGGCACGGTGTCCACGGAGAACGAGGTGGGGCCTGCGGGACGATCGGGCAGCACCACCCCGCGGGCCACCGGTCCCGGCTCGATGGTGTGGGTGGCGACGGACCCACCGTCGGGGGTGACCTCGAGCTGCACCGGGCCCCGACCGTCGTTGCGCAGCGCGAAGGCCGGCGGGCACAGCTCGGGGTGGGCGATGGACCCCTCGACCACGTCGAACCGCTCGACCAACAGGGACTCCCCCGTTCCCACGTCCACCACCTCGAGCTCGTGCTCCCCCTCCCCCAGCACGAGCGTCAGCACGCCCTGGTGATCGAGCCTCCCGGACTCCACGCCGTCGATCCACACGTCCACGAGTCCGTCGGTACGCCCTGCGTCGTCGCCGTGGTGCTCGCGCGCTCGATGCACCAGGCCGCTCTCCACCTCGGTGCGGACCAAGCCGTCCCGGGTCGCCTCGCCGACGCGCAGCGAGCTGACGGGGTTGCACGCCACGCTCACCAGGATCAGCCACCTCATGTCGTCCTCCGAGAGGGGGGTTCAGCGCTCGCGGCGTGAAGCGCCCGAGCCAAGACGGACGCCGGCGCGACGCGCAGACGCTTCGCCAGGGCGCGCGCTTCCTGCAGAGCATCGTCGTCGGACGCCCAGCGAGCGATCCCGCACAGCACCTGGGCGAGGCTGGCGGGATCGGACACCGCACGCAGCTGCCGAGCCGCCTCGAGCAGGCGCGAGACGTCCCGCGCGAGCGCGCCCCACGCCCCCAGCGACACCGCGCTCCCGCGCGCGTTTCCTGCCTCGCGATGCAGCCGCTGCGCCTCCAGCAGCGACGCCTCCGCCGCTGCGGTGTTGCCGCGCACCTGGTGCAGCAGGCCCAGCTCGTGGTGCGCCAGCCCCAGCGTCCACGCCACCCCGCTGCCGCGAGCCCGCTCGAGGGCCTCCTGCAGCCACACGTCAGCGGCCTCCAGCTCCCCCAGCTCCCGAGCGAGCGCCCCACGCTCCCGCAGCACCTGGGTGCTGCGCGGGGCGAGCGCCAGCGCGCGATCGAGCTGCGTGCGCGCCCGCGCGTGGCGCCCCTGCACCCGCATCCAGGCGCCCCAGGCGCAGCGAGCCTCGGCCTCGAGGCGATGCTGCCCGGCCCGCTGCTGGGCGGTCACCGCCTGCTCGTAGCAGCGCTCGGCCCCCTCCACCTCGAGCCGGCGTCCGTGGGCCTCCGCCGCGAAGCGCAGCGCCACGCCCTCCAGCGACGGCCTGCCGAGCTGCCGCTGGGCCGCGACGGCAGCCAGCAGGTGCCCAAGGGCCTCGTCCACGGCTCCCTGGTAGAGCAGCGCCTTGCCCAGGTTGATGCGCGCCGCCGCGCGACCGCGCCGGTGCTCCAGGGCGGTGAACGCCGCCAGCGCCCGCTCCGCCAGCGCCTGCGCCTCCGCCAGCTCCCCACTGCGGAAGTGCAGGGAGCCCCGATTGAGCAGCGTGTAGCTGCTGCGCATCTGGTTGTGAGCGAGCTGGTGCAGCTCCGCAGCTCGATCGTAAGCCGCGTGGGCCTCGGCGGCGGCCCCGAGCCGGGCCAGCGCGAGGGCCGCGCGGTCGCACGCTTCGGCCTGCAGGCCGGGATCCGCCGCCGTCTCCGCCAGCGGCTGCGCCTGCTGAGCAGCGTCGCGCGCCTCCTCCACGCGACCTTGAGCCAGGCGGAGCCCCGCCAGCCCCACCAGCGCCTGGGCGAGCGGAGCAGCACGCTCCTGGGCGCGAGCGGTGGCCACCACCGCGAGGTGCTCGGCCTGTGACGCCTCCAGCTGCCCCACCAGCTGCAGCGCGAAGGCGAGCCGACGGCGCACCCGCCAGGCCGTCTCCGCCTCGATCCCAGGCACCTGAACGGCCGCCTGCAGGCCCCGTAGACCGCGCTCGAAGGGGCCCGTGTGCTCGATCACCGCCCAAGCCGCCAGCGCCGCACCCGCAGCGACCTCGGCGTCGCCTCGCGCCACCGCGCGCTCGCTGGCCGCGGTCAGATCGGGCAAGCTGCGCTGCAGCTCGGCCAGCGACCGGCCTGCGTCCAGCGGAAGCGCCCGCAGCGCGTCTTCGGTTCCGGCTGCGGCGAAGTGACGCCCGTGGCGCCCCTCGGCGGCCTCGCGCTCAGGTCCGAGGTGCGTCGTCGCGAACTCGCGCACGGACTGCAGCAGGCGGACCCGGCCGCCCCCCGCAGCCTGCACCAGCGAGCGCTCCTCCAGTGCCTGCAGCACGTCGAAGACCCCCTGCGATCCCGGCACCACGACCACGGCCTCCACCGCATCGAGCGCGAACGCCCCCTCGAACACCGACAGCTGCGCGAGCACCGACTGCTGAGCGTCGTCCAGCAGATCCCAGCTCCACTGCAGCGTGTCCCACAGGCTCGCGCCCGCGGCACCGCGCGCCAGCCGGAAGCGCTCCGCGAGACGCTGCAGCACCTGCTGGGGGGTGAGCGCCCGCATGCGCGCTGCCACGAGCTCGATGGCCAGCGGCAAGCCGTCGAGGCCGGACACCACCTGCTCGATCGCGGCGGCGTCTCGCTCGGTGGGAGCAAACGTGGGGTCGACCTGACGCGCGCGGTCCACGAACAAGGTGCTGGCGGTCTCGTTGGGGAGCGGCTCCACCGCGAGCACGCGCTCGCCAGGGAGCAGGAGCACGTGGCGACTCGTCACCCAGAAGCACGCGTCCTGCGTGCCCTGCAGCCAGCGGCCGAGGGCCTCGACGGCGTCGGCGGACAGGTGCTCGAAGGTGTCGAGCAAGAACAACGCCCGCCCGGCACCCTGCAGCAGCGGCAGCACGTCCGACTCGGTGGGATCCGAGCCGGCCCCCATGGCTCGGGCCACCACCCGCTGCACGTCCGGCAGGTCGCGCGCGGCGGCGAGGTCGCAGAACCAGATTCCGCCTGGCCATTCCGCGAGCACGCGTCGCGCCGCCTCGACGGCCAAGCGCGTCTTCCCCACGCCCCCCGGGCCCGTCAGCGTGACGAGGCGCCCGTCGCCCATGGCGCTTCGCAGCTCGTCGATGAGCGGTTCCCGCCCCACGAAGGACGTGCCCGTGGGCGCCGGGAGGTGGTGCCCCCCCTCCGTGGGCTCCGGCTCCTCGACGGTCCATCCCAGCACCGCACGCCCCAGCGCCTGGGTGACCGCGAGCACGGCAGGGCGGACCAGCGCCCGGATCGCCTCGGCCACCCGCTCCGCGCGCGGCGGCCGATCCTGCGGCTCGACGGCCAGGAGCTGGCCGAGCAGCGGGTGCCACACCGAAGGAACGCCCGCCAGATCCAGCTGCCGCTGCGCGTGCTGCAGCGCACCGATGTGCGCGGCCTGGAACGGCAGCCGCCCCGTCAGCAGCTCGAACAGCACCACCCCCAGCGACCACAGATCCGCGGAGGTGTCGGCCACCGCTCCCCGCAGCTGCTCTGGCGCCATGTAGGCCGGCGTGCCTTGGGCCCACAGCGGCTGCACCCCCACCCGACTCGCCAGCCCGAAGTCGGTGACCCGCGCCACCACGCGGCCGCGCCGCTCCTGCAGCATCACGTTGGCGGGCTTCAGATCGTGGTGCACCACGCCGGCGCGGTGAGCAACGGCCAGGCCGCCGGCCACGTGCCCCGCGATCGCCGAGGCCTCTCCTTCGCTGAGGCGGTGGATGGCCAGCAGATCAGCCAAGGATCCACCCCGCACCAGGGGCATGAGCAGCCCGAGGCCGTCCGGCAGCGGGATCACGTCGGTGATGGGCACCACGTGGTCCGAGTCGAGGTGGGCCTGGATGCGTCCCTCCTGCAGCAGCTGCTCGGCGTCGAAGGCCTCGTGGGGCACCTTCAGCGCGTGTCGGGTCTGCAGCTGGCTGTGCTCCACCTCGTAGACCAGCGCCGAGCCGCCACGACCGATGCACGCGTGCACCTGGTAGCGATCGACGATGGTGCCCGGGGCGAGCATGCGGCCTCGTGGGCTGTGCTGGGCGCACATCATCCTCCATGGAGGACCAGGTCGCACGCCCCGGGGTTGCGCGAGGTGGCATATCGTTGCGCTTCGAGGAGGCCGACCGTGGACGCCGCTGGATCGTTGTTGCCCATCCGCAACGGCCGGGTGGACCTGAACCGGCGCATCGTGCAGCGCGGCGACGAGCGCACGGAGCTGAGCACCATGGCGTGCAAGCTGCTGCGCTTCTTCGTGGCGCATCCGTCCACGGATCTGGACCACGAGCAGCTGTACCGCGGCGTCTGGGGACACACCGGCCGGATGCCGGTGTCGTGGCAGGGTGCCAAGACCACCGTCTCCCGCCTGCGTCGGGCCATCGAAGCCGATCCGTCGACACCAGAGCTGATCCTCACGGTGCAAGGCGTGGGGTACCGGTTCGAGCCCTTGGCGGGAGCCGCTGGGGGCGACGCCGTCGCCGATCTGATCCCGGGCAGCGCCTACCAGGGAGCCAGCTACGGAGCTCGTCCCAGGCTGGAGGCGGAGGCCGCGCGCCGCCTGGCCCAGCCCAGCGCTCCCCTGCTTGTGATCGGGCCGCACCGCATCGGCAAGACCTGGTTCCTCGAGCACCTGCTCGCCACCCACGCCACCGACGCCGACCGCATCGTGCGCGTCCCCGTGGTCGAGGACCCGGAGCGCTGGGAGGGCGTGGCGGCCTCGATGATCACGCAGCTCGGGCTCCGGCCAGCGGACGTCCTCGCCGAGCTGAACACCGCGGGCCCGCCCCAGGAGCGGCTGGCGACCGTGCTGCACGACGTGCTGCTGCCCGCCACGCCGGCCCGGCTGTTGCTGGTGCTCGACGCGCTGGAGCGGTGGCCCGAGGACGGCCGACTGGCCAACGACTGGATCCGCGCCTGGTCCGCCCAGCGCCAGGCCCCCTGGGATCGGCTGCGCATCCTCGCCGCCACCAGCACCGAGCCGGTGGTGGCCATCGACGCCCCCGATCTGTCGTCGATGCGCCTGGTGCCGCCGCTGTACCTCGACGACCTGTCGCCCACGGTGGTGTCGCAGCTCGCCGAGCGAGCCCACGTGCCCATCGACGAGGTGCAGCTGCAGGCCCTTCGCGGCGAGATCGGCGGACACCCGTTCCTGGTGCACCTGTTCTTCGACGAGCTGCGCCACGCCGACGCAGACGCAGACGCGCTCCTGGCGCGCTGCGCAGAGCCGATGGGCGTGTTCGCGTCGTGGCTACGCCGGCCGCTGCGCAAGCTGCAGCAGGATCCGGAGGCGCTGCAGGCGGTGCACCGCGTCATGGATGCGCCCGACGAGCCGCTGGATCCGCTGTTGGCGAACCGGCTCGAGCGGGCGGGGCTCCTACGACTGGAGGGTGCGGGGTACCGCATTCGCTACGGTGTGTTGGAGCGCTTCCTCCGCATGCACCGGTAGCCGCTCACAGCGGCAACCTACCTCTCACTGCCACAGACGGACCAGCTCGATGTCGAAGGAGCTCCGCACCTCCACGAGGATACGCCCGGCGGCGTGATCGAGGGCCACGTCGTCGAAGAGCCCCAGCTCGACCTCGCCACCCGGCCCGAAGCCCTTGTCCAGCGTGCCGTCTGCCTCGTAGCGCCTGAGAAACCCATCCGAGTTGACCGAGCCGCCCACGAGGATCTTGCCGTCCTCCTGAACGTGCAAGAGCGTCCAGAACCCGTCGAGCTCCACCGCACCGCCCACACCGAAGGTGAGATCCTGTTGGCCCGCGTCGTCGAAGCGCACCAGCTGCGGCGTGCCGTCGTCCACGAGGGCCACGCCTCCTCCATCACTGGTGGCGGCGAGCGCGAGCACCCAGGAGAAGCTGCGCGTGGCGGGGATGCTGAGCAGCCCCTTGGCACCGAACGTGAGGTCCTCGGTCCCATCGAGGGCACGCCGCTCGATCTGGAAGCTGAACGCGGCGGAGCTCGCCCCCACGAGGAGCCTACCCGAGGTGTCCACGGCTCCTGGCCCGATCGAGGAGAACTGAAGGCCAGACGACGCGAACTTCGGATCGAGCACGCCACTGCCGTCGACGGCGTAGACTCCCTGGTTGAGCACCATGTAGCTGCCCTGTGCGTGCGACAACAGGTCGCGCGTGAGCAAGAAGGGCAACGTGGCGACGGTGACCTGCCCATCGGTGCCGTAGGTCTTGTCGAGCCGTCCGTCGGCCTCGAAGGCATGCAGGGTGACGATCTGGTTCTTCACCCCCTGGACGAAACTCGACACCAGCGGCCGGGAGCCAGGTCGCACCACCACCCGCTGCGCGGCGGAGTTCGCGCCGAACTCCAGGAGCAGCCCGTCGTTGCCGAAGTCCGCATCGCGCGTGCCGTCGTTGCGCAGGCGCAGCAGGTAGCCGGGCCCAGTCGACGCACCGACGCGCCCCACCACGAGCACCCGGCCCTCCTCGTCCACGGCAAGGTCCGCGTCGCCCTCCTGTAGATCCGGTGGCGTCGTGGTGGCCTGGTTCACCTGGCCGTTCACTCCGAACGTCAGATCGAGGCTACCGGGTGCGCCCGCGACCCACAGCACGCTCGGCGCCTCTGAAGCCCCGCCCTTCATCGGCGTGGCGCGCCAGACGACCTCGAACGGGCCGCCCGCCACCGCGTTGATCGAGGCGTCGACGGTGACCGTACCCGTGTCCTCGCCTGCGGGGATCGTGATCGAGGGGGCCTCGACCCGCGACGGGAGCCCCGTCAGCTCGACCTCCACAGCACCCGCGTAGCCATCGAGGCGCTCCACGGTGACCTCGACCTCGACCGACTCGCCGCGACGCACGCGCAGCCGCGACGAGGCCTCCACGAAGCCCACGACAACGGCCTCGACACCCGTGTCGGCGGTGGCCACCGTCTCCGTGCCCGTGTCGCCGGTGGTACCGCTCGTGGGCGTCGGCGTGGTGGGGCTCGGCCCCGTGGGGCTGGGAGTTCCCGTGCACCCTGCGATCAGCAACCACCACAGGCCCACGGCCCGCCCGTACTTCGACAACTCGTCCATGTTCAATCCAACCTCTGCAATGTCGTGAAATCTGCCGAACCGAGCCCGACTACCGGCAACGATCCAGCCTCTTGGACCTAACGCAGGACTCGACCAGAATCTCACCGGCACCTTGGTGGGTCACCGATTTTCCGTCACGATGGGATCATCGACGCTTCACGGAGGTGCGCCATGGACGAACGACTTCGCCAGCCCTTCTTCGACTATCTCGGAGACCCCGGCCCCGAGTCCTTCCTCGCCGTTCGCGACGTCGTGCTCGCCGATCCCCGCTACGATCCCTACGGCGGAGGCCTCGACGTGACGCTGTCCGAGGATCCGCAGTCCCTCCTGGAGGCGCGCGCCCAGCTCCGCAGCGACGTGGTGAACCTGCTGCTCTCCCCCGGCGCACACATGATGCTGTCGTTCATCGCCAAGAAGCTCGACCAGCAGGAGGAGCGGGAGGTGGAGAGCCACATCGCCGTGCTCTGCATGAAGGGTCTGAAGGGCACGGGCGACGGCTCGCAGGACCGCCCCTACCGGGTGCTCCGGGTCTCCGACGAGCACGATCACCTGAGCTGGGAGCAGCTCGAGCTCCGACGACAGGAGCTCGTGCAGCAAGGAGGCCGCTTCCTGGACCGGGTGGAGTGCACCGACGGCCAGGTCGTCTGGTTCGACGTCACCGATCCACGCGCCGCACTCGAGCGACGACTCGGGTGAGCGCCGGGATACCCGTCTCGGTGCACTCCACTCCCTTCACCCTCTCGGACACCGACGTGTTCGCCCTCGGGCAAGGCGAGGTGCTGCAGTTCGACGACATGTTCTCGGCAGGGGCCGTTCGACAGTGCCTGGTCCGGCTGGATGCACTCGACCGCGCCCAGGGCTTTCGCCTCGCCTCCACCGCGGGCCACGATCCCACGGCTCGTGGTGACCGGACCGCCTGGGAGGAAGACATCGACGGTGGGCTGCCCCACTTGCGGGCGTTGTTCGTCCGCGTGCGACAGGAGCTGAATCAGGCGGCATGGCTGGGCCTGGCGGAGCTCGAGATCCAGCTGGCCATCTACGATGCGGAGGGCGCACGCTACGTGCCGCACCGCGACGCGATCCGTGGCGACGCCGCCCGGCGGGCCACCGCCATCGTGTACCTCAATCCGGCGTGGGAGCGACGCGACGGAGGCTGCCTGCGCGTGCACCCACCCTCGGGATCGCGCGACATCGAGCCCATCGGCGGCCGGATGCTGGTGTTCCTCTCGGACTCGTTGCTGCACGAGGTGCTGCCCAGCTACGCCCGCCGCACCGCCGCCACGGCGTGGTACCGCGGCCGTTCCGCCGGGCCCCGTCCCTCGCCGTAGCCGACGCGCAGGCAGGTGGCGGGCCCGCCGGTTACCGATGCTGCATGGCCTCGCTACGCACCACCACCACGACCACTACCCGCTTCGGCGGGGGGTTCGAGGTGTAGGCGCGAGCCATTCCGTTTCACCCAGACCCCGCCGTCCTCCGGTGGGGTCTGGTGCATCTGGCCTCCCCGTTCGACGGCGTTCGAGGCTGCCATGCACGAACACGACCATCGACGAGCCGCCCGCACGCTGAAGCTCCTCCACTTCCAAGACGAGAGCCCCGGAATGGTGTTCTGGCACCCCGCCGGAAGACGCGTCCTGTCCTTGCTCGAGGCCACCGTGCAGCGACGATGCGAGGAAGACGGCTACCTCGAGGTCCGCACACCCCAGATGCTGCGCCAGCCGGTGTGGGAGCGCAGCGGCCACTGGGATCGCTTCTCCGAAGGACTGTACCGGATCGACGCCATGCCCCCCGCCGCGCTGAAGCCCGTGAGCTGCCCCGCCCACATCGAGATCGCACGCCGCATGCGACCCAGCCACCACGAGCTTCCCTTGCGGCTGTCGGAGCTCGGCCTGGTGCACCGCCACGAGCCCTCAGGCTCGCTGCACGGGCTGTTTCGGCTGCGTCAGTTCACCCAAGACGACGGGCACGTCTTCTGCGGCCCTGATCAGGTCCGCTCGGAGATCGTGCGCTTCCTGCAGCGACTACGCCCGTTCTACGCCGCCTTCGGCTTCGACGAGCCGCACTTCGCGCTGTCGACGCGACCCGCCCAGCGCCACGGCCCCGACGCCCTGTGGGATCGCGCTGAGAGTCTGCTCGCGAGGGCCGCCGAGCACGCTGGGATCGATCTGCAGCTGCACCCCGGCGGCGGCGCGTTCTACGGGCCCAAGATCGAGGTGGGGCTGCACGACCGCGAGGGTCGCCTGTGGCAGTGCGGCACCATCCAGCTCGACCACGTGCTCCCGGAGCGCTTCGGGCTGTCGGTGGTGCAGGCCGACGGGCAGCGCGCCCACCCCGTGCTGCTGCACCGCGCCCTGTGCGGCAGCCTGGAGCGCTTCCTGGGCCTGGTGATCGAGCGTCACGAGGGCCGGCTGCCTCCCTGGATCGCGCCCGAGCAGATCCGGGTGATCCCCGTTCATCCCACGCAACAGGCAGCCGCTCGGCAGCTGTGCCACGACCTGCGCGCAGCCGGTGTGCGGGCTACGCTCGACAGTCGACGCGAGAGCTTGGCCCGACGCGTCGCCGACGCGACGTCGCTGCGCGTGCCCTGGGTGGCCGTGCTGGGCGCGCGCGAGGCCTCGGCTGGCACGGTGGCGCTGCGATCTGGCAACGAGGTGCAGACCGCTGCGTCGGAGGACGCCGTGCGGATCGTGGCCCGCTCCGTCGCCCCGCCTGCGAGCCTGCAGATCTCTCGGGCGTGATCAGACTCGTGCCAGCTTCGCTGCCACCGTACGGATTGCTGCGCGCTTCGCTCGCAGCTGATCAGACTCGTGCCACACTGTGGGCTGGGAGCATCGAATGGACACCACCGCAGATCTACTTCGTGCCGAGCCCGACCCGAGCGTCACCACGGCCACGCGCGCAGCCGTAGCACCCGAGCTCGCGGCGTTGGATCGGCAGCTCGGGGGGATCGTCGTCAACGGGTGGACCTACCGCGTCCTCCGGCTCCTGACGTCCTTCCTGCTCCCCAAGGCCGACACCCACGGCACGACGATCACCACCGAACCCAGTGCTGGCCAAGGCATGCAGATCGTTCGACCCGACACGGTCACCGCTAGTGGCGCGGTGCTCCTCATCCACGGCGGCGGCTTCGTGGTCGGCTCGAACCGGGAGGTGGCGGGCCCTGCGGCTTTCCTCGCGCGGGAGTGCGGGGTGCCCGTGTTCTGCCCTGCCTACCGCCTCGCTCCGCAACATCCGTTTCCGGCGGGCCTCGACGACTGCCACGCGGCCTGGCGCTGGCTGCAAGATCAGGCTGAGACCCTCGACATCGATCCGTCCAAGATCGTGATCGGGGGGATCAGCGCGGGTGGAGGACATGCCGCAGCCCTCGCCCAGCGACTGCACGACGAGGGAGGCACGCAACCCGCAGCCCAGCTGTTGGTGTACCCCATGCTCGACGACCGCACGGCCGCCCGGCGAGACCTCGACAAGCCTCGCCATCGCGTCTGGAGCAACGGCAACAACCTGTTCGGCTGGACGAGCTACCTCGGCCATGCTCCTGGCGAGCCCTCGCCTCCGTACGCCGTGCCCGCGCGACGAGAGGACATGGCGGGGCTACCCCCTGCCTGGATCGGGGTGGGCACGCCAGATCTGTTCCTCGACGAAGATCGGGAGTACGCCCGACGGCTGACCGAGGCAGGCGTCGACGTCACCTTTGTGGAGGTGGACGGTGGACTCCACGGGTTCGACATGGCGCCCTCGAGCCTAGCTGCAGCCTTCGACGCCTCGAAGGCCACCTTCTGCCGCAGGTTCGTCTGAGCGCCCTACGAACGCGCCTCAGCCGCCTCCAGCAGCGCCACGAAGGCCGCCTCGTCGAGCACGGGCAGCGCACGGGCCTGGGCCTCGTCGAGGGCCGAGCCCGGCCGCTTGCCCGTCACCACGAACGTGGTGCGGCGGCTCACCGCCTTCGCCGGCCGCCCCCCGTGGGAGCGCACGATCTCCTCCACCTCCGCGCGGCCGTAGCCGCGCAGCTGGCCGGTGAACACGATGGTGGCCCCCGCGATCCGAAGCCCGCCGTCGTCCACCGACTCCACCTCCGCTTCGACGGGCGCGGGCTCGCTGGGCGGCGCCGTCGGCTCGGGCAGATCGAAGGCTGCCGGCTCCTCCAGAGCACTCACGATCCGGGCCACGATGGCGTCGCGCTGGGTCAGCCAGTCCTTGCTCAGCACGTGCACCACCGCCCAGCCGAAAGCACGGAGCACGCTCGGGCGCACGTGGTAGGCCTCGAAGGGATCGTGGTCGACGTAGGCGCGCGGCGTGTCCACCAGCACCGCCACGGCCATCGCCTCGTCGTCGTCGCGGCCCACGGCCAGATCCACCCGGAAGTCGGACGCCCCCAGGTCGCGGCGGACCACCAGGCCCTCCTCCTCGAGGGCCGCAGCCAGCTCGTCCACCACGGGGCTGGCGGTTCCGTCAGCCGCCGATGCAGGCTCGCTGCGGTGCAGCGCGTGCATCACCGTGGCCGCCGTCACGTCGTCGCCGCACGAGGCCGCCTCGGCGTACTGTAGGTAGCGACGCAGGCACAGGGCGCCGTCGTTGTACTGGTTGGTGACGTAGGTGTGGTCGATGCTGGCAACCACCGCCATGTGGCGCTTCGCTCGCGAGAACACCACGTTCAGGCGCTTCTCCCCGCCGCCCTTGTTGATGGGGCCGAAGTTCATGCGCATCTTGCCGTGGGGATCGGGTCCGTAGCAGACGGACAGCACGATGATGTCGCGCTCGTCGCCCTGCACGTTCTCCAGGTTCTTCACGAACAAGCCCACCAGCTGCCCGTCGTCTTCGCGCTCGATCTCGGCGTCGAGCTCCCGCCGAAAGACCGGATCGGCCTCGGCCAGCCGGTTCAGCGCCGACTCGATCACCCCCTGCTGCGCCTCGGAGAACGCCACGATCCCGAGGGTGAGCCCACTGCCGCTGCGCAGCAGCCCACGCACGAGGTGGGCGATGTAGTCGGCCTCTCCCTGGTTGCCACGACGCACGTAGGGGGAGTCGGCGAGACGGTGGTAGCTCACGGGACGGTCGAGCACGCAGGCTGCGTGCGCATCACCTTCCTCGGTGGATGCCACCTCGATCGGATCCCGCTCCACGCTCCGCAGGCGATCGGGCACCGTGAGCAGCCGCCCGTCATAGAACGCCTGGTTCGAGAACCGGATCAGCGCCTCGTGGCGGCTGCGGTAGTGCCAGCCCAGCATGGTGGGCGCCAGCCGCCGCGCGCTGTGCGACAGGAAGCTGTCGGCCTCCAGATCGTAGTGCACCTCCGCCACCTCCGCGTCCACGTCGGCGTCGTCGTAGGTGCGGCTGGAGGCGAAGAAGCTGGTGGGGGGCAGCTGCATCTCGTCGCCCACCACGATCATCTGCGGCGCCCGGTACACAGCGGGCACGGCCTCCTCCAGCGGGATCTGGCTCGCCTCGTCGAAGATGACGACGTCGAAGCGTTCCTCGCCGAGGGGGATCGTGTCGCTGATCGACAGGGGGCTCATCAGCCAGATCGGCTTCAGATCGTAGACCACCGTGCCGGTGTCGCCCTCGGACAGCTCGCGGATCGAGCGATGGCGCATCACCTTCTCGAACTCGCGCTCCAGCACACGGCGACCGGCGTTGTAGGCCTTCTTGAGCACCTTCTCGTCGCTCGACAGCTCGGCGTGGGGCAGCTGGCTCACCCGCAGACGCTCCACGAACCGATTGCGCACGCGCTCGCGCACCACCCGGCCGTTGAGCGCCAGCAGCCCGTGGTGGGCGTCGTTGAGCTCGCGCTGGCGCGTGGTGAGCACCTCGGCGTCGAAGCGTGCCAGGGGGCGGTTGTCGCGCAGCGTGCGCGCCACCGCGTGCTCCGTGACCGCGGCGTCCCACTGGGCGGGGGTGAGGGGCAGGGTGCGGACCGCGTCGCGCACGGCCGGATCGGCCTGCATCAGCTGTCGTAGCGAGCCGTGCACCTCCGGGAGCAGATCGGCGGCGTCGCCCGCGGCGCGCACCTGTTGGGCGAGCACGTCGTAGGACAGTGCGTCGCCGGCATCGAACACCCGACCGGCGGCGTCGCGCAACGCATCGATGGTGCGCTGGGCCGCGAGCACCGCCTGCACGGCGTCGGGCTGTGAGGGCCAGGTACGGACGAGCTGTCGCTGCAGCTCGGTGCGGTCGGACAGGTCCCGCGCCGCCGTCAGCTGCTCCACGAAGGCCGACAGCTCGCCCTCGAAGCCGAACAGCTCCCGGGCTTCGTCTTCCAGAGCGCCGAGGGCCTCCGCCTTGGCATACTCGTCCGTCAGCTGCTCCAGCACCGCGGTCCACGACGGGCGAACGGTGTGCTGCGCGAAGGGGTAGCGGTCCAGCAGCACCCGCCGCAGGGCCCACCACGCGGGCGACAGCCAGCGAAACAGCACGAACATCGCATCGAAGCGGCGGGACTGCACGAGCGCCGTCGCCGCGTCGCCGGAGGGGAGCTTGTCGAGCCAGGGCGTGGTCAGCCCCCGCGCCCGCGCGAGCTCGGCCCGCACAGCCTTGTGCTTGGCCAGCAGCTGGGCCAGCTGCAGCGAGCGTCCGGACTCGGCATCCAGCAACGAGAGTCGTTCGGGCAGCAGGAACGTGAGGTCCTGGGCCAGCGCGAGGGCCTCCGCCATCTCCACGCTCGTGGCGTTCGGGCGCACCCGCTCGCTCGCCTCGCGCACGTCGGCCAGCAGGCGGGTGAGCTCGGACAGCCCCTCCTTCAGGGCCCCCACCGGCCGAGGCGCATCGAGGATCTCGGCCCCCACCGCACGCAACGGCAGCTCGGCGAGGATCGGCGACTCCCCGATCTCCTCGAGGGCCCGCGCCGCCTCGTGGACCGCGCGCCGGCTGTGCGCCCAGGCCTGGTGCGAGGGCAGCTGCTCCTGCGCCTCGGCGGCCAGCGCCGGCCCCGGCCCCAGACGGAGCCGCTCCCCGACCGCCTCCACCAAGGGCAGCTCGCCACCAGCCACCGGACCCCTCATGCCGTCCGCGAACCGCGACAGCTGGGTGAGCGGCTCTCGCAGACGCTGCACGATCTCGTCTCGCACAGGCTCGTCCGACGCCACCCCCCCAGGCGCGCTCCAGTCGGTGTAGGTGCGCTTCAGGTCCCCGATGAAGCCCTTCTTGTCGCCCTGCGAGTCGTGGATCAGCACCGACAGCTCGTCGAGCCCGTGCTGCGACAGCCGGTGGTACACCACATCGAGCGCGGCCCGCTTCTGACACACGAAGAGCACGCGCTTGCCGTGTGCCGCGAAGTCCGCGATCAGGTTCGTGATCGTCTGCGACTTGCCCGTGCCCGGCGGCCCCTGGATGATGAAGCTCTGGCCCGAGCGCGCCCAGCGAACCGCCGCCGCCTGGGTGGGGTCCGCCGGGACCACGTGGAACAGATCGAGCACGTCGGCGTCGGGCTCGGGCGGGCTCGCCAGCTCGCGGGCGTCCACCGAGAACAGCGTGTCGAACGAGGGATGCTCGTGGCCGTCGGACTCCTCGAGCATGCGGTCGTAGTCCCGCACCAGGCTCATCTTCCGGTAGTTGAAGTTGCCCAGCGTGCAGTGGGTCAGGTCCACCGCCCAGTCGTAGGGGCCCGCCGCCGCCTCGTCGTGCACCCAGACCTGGCGCTGGGTGACCCGCACGTTGTCGTCGCCTGCCTCGTCGCTCCCCTCCCCGCCCCCATCGGGCACCGTGGGCAGCACGGGCTCGGCCGTCTTCAGGTGCTCCTCGAGCTGGAACTCCTCGGGCTTCACCTTGGCCCGGTACAGCGCGAGCCCCAGCGGCTGGAAGTTGCTCCGAGCGTAGGAGAACTCCACCCCCAGGGTGGACCGCAGCCCGCGGCCGGTGGCGCGACTCCGACGGCGCCAGGCATCCATGCGGCGGCGGGCCGTCTCGCGCATGAGCCGGATCTGGGGGCGCGTGAGCAGGTGCAACGTGACGCCGGGCTCGCTGCGCGCGATCGAGGCCGCCAGCACCTCGTGGAACGTGGACACGTCGGTCTTGCGCAGATCCACCTGCTCCGGCAGCGACAGCCCGTAGACCTCGGCGAGATGGTGCCGTAGCACCGGGTTCACCTCGGCCATCTCCGACAGCGGGGTGAGCTGGTAGCTGTCGCGCACCCCTCGCTTGATCGTCAGCGACACCGGCAGCAGCAGCAGCGGCGAGCGGATCCGCTGCTCGGCATCCTCCTTGAGGTTGTGCCAGTTCAGGAAGCCGATCACGAGGCGCAGCTGGGAGAAGCCCACCTCCGTGCGCGCACGGCGATCCTCGCTGCGCACGCGATCGAGGGTGCCCCGCGCCCAGGGGGCCTCCTCGAAGCGCACGAACTGGTCGAGGCGGATCGACTTGCCCTTGCACAGGGCGCGGCCCGCCGGACCATCCCAGAGGAACAGCTCGCCGGGCGCGATGGTGTCCACCGACAGCTGCGTGGGCACCGACGCCACCGTGAGATCCAGCATCTGCATGGTGGCCTTGAACCAGATCATGCGGTTGCGGCGGCTGATGTCGAAGAGCCGGGACTGCAGGTGGCCCTGGATGATCCGGCGGCGCGAGGTGCGGTCGGCCGACACGAAGCCCTCGAGGGCCTCGAAGTCGAGCTCGGTGTCGGCTCGCTCGTCCACCAGCCGATAGTGGCGCAGCCGCTCGACGAGGCTCGGCAGATCCTGGGCTCGCCGGTGCCGATCGGGCTCGGTCATGCGCACGATGGCCCGCGCGATCACTGGGTGCAGCCTGGGATGCCGCCGGGTGAGTCGGTGCCGGTCGGCGACGAACCGCTGCAGCTCGTCGGCCTCGGTGAAGTCCGCGCCCGTCGCCAGGCTCGCGAGCAGCATGCCGGCACAGAAGATGTCGGTCAGCGCGTCGTGGTGGCCGAGCTCCTGCTCCCACGAAGCGTAGCCCGGCACGAACAGGGGGCGGGTGATCCGCTCCTCACCTTCGCGCTGATCGTGCACCACGGACGTGCCGCGGTCGACGTCGATGTCGATGCGGCCCCCGCCGACCACCTCGACGCCACCGCTCCCACCGCCCTCCACGCGCCGCAGCTCCGCTCGCTGCAGCGTGGGCGCTACCGCGTCTGCCGCGTGGAACCACAAGCGGCCCTCGTCGGCGAAGATGCGGCCCACGCCGTCGAGCGGCCCCACCTTCCCGCCCTCGTGGACCTGCTGCAGCTGCTCGAGCAGCGGCAGCACCGCGCGCAGCAGCTCCTCGTTGCCCCGCCCCTCCCCCGCCGGCGCCTCGCGCAGGAAGTCCAGAAACGTCACCTCACCCTGCATCGTGGGCCTCCAGGGCAGCGGCCAGGTCGCTGTCGCGGCTCGCCAGCGCTGCCGCGATGGCCTTGCGCGTGCGCTTGAGGTGGCGATTCACCGCCGTCTGGAAGGCCTTCTGCAGACCCATGGCCTCCGCCACCCGATCGGCCCGCTGCAGGGGCAGATCCTCCAGCTCGGGATCCATGGCCACGAAGTCGACGAGGATGGCGCAGAGGTAGTCAAGAACGGTGTCTCCGTAGCGATCCAGGTCGCTCGGAGCGAGGGGAGCGGGCTCGGGCAGCGGCTCGCTGTCGAAGAGCATGCGGACATGCCCCATCACGGCCTCGGTGCGAAACCAAGGAGGCTGCAGCAGCCAGGCCACGAGCGCCTTCGTGTGCGCATCCAGCGCCTCTCGGCTCGGCAGATCCAGCGCCTCGAGGGACAGCGGCCCCTCCACCACCCGCTGCACCCACCGTTCGGCGTCGACGCCCTCGTCGGCCGCGTGGCGCTCCAGGGCCAGCGCACGGATGTGGGCTTCGGGGTGGGACCACTCGCGCGAGCCCGTGCCTTGGGCCTGCAGCAGCTCGTGGCTCTGAGCCAGGAAGTCCGCCACGCTGACCTTCGACAGGCCCGTGCGCACACGGATCAGCGTGCGCAGCGTGGTGTCGAGGTCGCTGGCGAGCACGCCCCCACGATCGGCGAAGATCTCGGTGTGCAGCGTGTAGAGGCGCAGCGTCTCCAGCACGGAGGGAGCCTCGGTGTGCGACGCCAGCCCCTCGAGCTGGCGCAGCGCGTGCAAGTAGGCGCCGTCGTCGGCCGTCCACAGCTTGTGATGGGCGAGCTCGTGACCGAGCACACTGCACATCTCCTCCCCCGACAGCTTCTCCTGCATGGCCCCGTAGAGCACCACTCGGGCGCTCTGCGGGGCGTAGAGCAGCATGGCGTTGAGCCCGCCGTCGTCGCTGCCCTGGAACAGCTCCACGGGCACCTGCAGCGACAGGGCGGCGGCGGCCGCATCCGCCTGCGCATACAGCTCCGGGTGGGACTCGCGAGACAGCCGCACGGTGGTCTGCAGCAAGTGCAGGCGCATGGCCTCGCTCTGGGTCTCCCGGAAGGCGTCTGAAGCGTAGTGCGACCACGCCGAGGGCAACCGCTCGCGGAGATGGGCAACGACCGCACGATGGTAAGGAAGGGGGGACAACATCATCAGATCGGACACCTAGCCGTCCATGCAGCCCATGGATGTCCGGATGGTGTTCACCCGCGTCAGAACGGCACGGGTACCGTGGAGAGCGGCCCCGTGAAGTCCGACGGCTGCGCACCAGCGTCGGTCAGGTCGAGGGGATCGATGGTGGTGGGCGGGTCGGCCGCCTCCACGCACCAGGCCCCGTCCCACTCCCACACCGTGCCGGCGTACAGCGATGCGGAGCCTCGCACCTTGTTCGTGCCGTTCACGTCCAAGGCGCGGTTCGGCTGGATGAAGTCGCTGTCGATCACGAAGAGCAGCGGCGAGGTGCAGGCGTTGTCCGAGTACAGGCTGCCGTCGTCCACAGCCGCCCCCGACACGTCGCCGGACTCCGGCTCGATGTCGAACTGCTCGTCATCGTCGTTGAACACCACGAGGGCCTCTCCGTTCGTGGCCTGAACGGGGGGTACGCTGGCATCCTGCCAGTAGAACGAGCCACCGGGGTTGCCGGTGTCTCCCTTGTCACCGACGGGGCCGGGCTCACCGGGGTCACCCTTCGCGCCCTGCGGTCCCGGATCCCCTTGGAGACCCTGCTCCCCTTGGAGACCCTGCTCCCCCTGAGGCCCCTCCTCGCCTCTTGGGCCCTGCTCTCCTTGCAGACCTCGCTCGCCCTGGGGGCCCTGCTTCCCCTGCATTCCCGGCAAGCCATCGAGGCCTCGGCAGTCCGCGACATCGACCGCACCGTCCCCGTTCAGGTCTTCTTCGTCGTCGGCTACCCCATCACCGTTGATGTCCCAGCAGTCCAGACCATCGACGCCATCGACGCCATCGACGCCATCGACGCCACGGGGACCTTCGGGGCCCTCGGGGCCTTGCGGACCTTCGGGTCCTGGAGGTCCCTCGGGGCCGGTCGCCCCTTGGTCCCATCCCGAGCCTTCCACATATTCGGATCCAGCCTTCGACTCACACGCCGCGATCATCGACAGCGCGCACACTCCTACGATCAGCCTCATGGCCCCTCTCCTTCTGTAGACCGAGCTCACTGGAGGGACTGCCCGCGGCATGCGCCACAGTCCCTGAACTCCGCTCTCGGTGACAGAAGGGTATTCGGCCACTCGTCGGGGGCGTTCTTAATCCCCGCTTAATCGACGATTGCGTCGTCCTGGCTCGATCGCGACTGATTGGGGGTTGCAGTGGGACTGGAACGAGCGAGCGTGCGAGCGAGTGCAGGGAGTGCTGCAAGTCCAGGCGCGGGTGCCCAGGGACTACTCGACGCAGCAACCCGGAGGCTCGATCGCCAGGGTCTCCTCGATGTATCCGAGGAGCTGGGTTCCCAAGGGGCACTCGACTCCGGCCCCAGGGTTGGGCACCACCTCACCGCCCGCATCGAGGCAAGCCTGCTCTGTCAGCGGACAATCGGTCCCCTCGCACGGGGCTTCGGTCTCGCCTTCGCAGGCGCCCCACCCGATGGCCAACGCCACGAATCCTGTCCAGCGACCCATCTCGTCCTCCCGAGCCCCAGAGCTACTGTAGCCGGAAAGCAGGACCGTCCGAGGGGATCAACGGGTGACGGAAAGCCCACCCTTTGAGAAAATTGCGCCCTCAGCCTACGCTGACGTTCGATGGAGGGGCAACGATGAGGTCTCTGGAAATCGTGTTGAGCGTCGTCGTCCCGTACATGGTCAGCTGTGCGCGCAGCGCGCCCCCCACCACGGCGGCAAGCGCAGTGCACGAGCTCGACGACGCCACCCTCACCCGGCAGAAGATGGCGCTGGTCGAGATGCACGATGCCGGCGACCGCGTGCGTGCTGAGTGGATGTTTCGCTACGATCGCTTCATGTGGCACGCCAGCGACGCGTTCGTGGCGAACGCCGACAAGGCAGTGAAGGAGCACCTCGGCAGCGAGTACTTCGCAGTGGAGCAGCAAGACGGCCCCGATCTGGTGGTGTTCGGTCGGTTCGACGCAGAGTCCGACCGCTACCTGCTCGCCGGGCAGGTCGTGTACCAGGAGGAGGGCGGGTTCGTCTGGACCGATCGGACGCCCGAGCAGGCGGCGATGGACCGCCGGGCGCGGGCCTTGGCGCGGCTACGCCCCACCATCGAGAGCGGCTTCTTCGGCCCAGCTGGCGCCAACAAGTACGTGTGGGTGGAAGACGACGAGGTCCACGTGGTGGGAGTGCCCGGCTTCCATGGTCCGGGGAACGTCTGGTTCGTCGGCAACGCGCTGCACATGGTGTTCGATGCCGACGGCAGGAACCAGATCTCGGAGCACCGATTCTCTCCAGGACTGGGCACGATCCCGGCGGATGCCGAGGGGACGGTGAGCTTTCGCTTCCCCACCGACGAGGACATCCCGAACCTGTTCACCACTTTCTGGCTGTTCACGTTCAACGACCTGTACGAGAGGTTCTTCCTCGTCACACCCGAGCGAGCGCTCACTGCAGCTCACTCGGAGGAGACCGGTTGGCTCGTCCTGAACGTGGACACACCCCACGATGACGAGGCCGCGGAGACCGAGGGCCATCGGACGACGGGGCCAGCGCGGTGACCCCTCCCCGAGCGCTTAGGGTCTCCCGGGGCTGCCGGACGACTCGACACTCCCCACCGACCGACCGAAGCGCGCCAAGTTGGTGTCGCGATCGGCGGTGTACTCACAGGCTCCGCACACGAACTGGCGCTGGTGCAGCGCCAGCTTGGGCCCGAGCGTGTGACAGTGGCTACACCGTCGGGTGCTCGGGAAGTTGCGCGGAGCCTTCGTCAGACGTCCTCCATGCCAGTCCACCCTGTAGGTGAGCCATCGTTCGAATGTGGACCAGCCCACATCGGCCAGGCTGCGGGCCATCCTCGTCTTCATCAACCAGGCGCAGCCACCGTGACAGCAGCACGCACAAGGCGCTCGAGGATGGGCCGGAGTCCGTTCACGGCACCTGACTATATCTTCAGTGAACATACGTCTACATGATGGGCTATATTCTTGGCTCGGCACCAACTGTCCACGCGCCTTGGGGGGTGCTCCGTCACTCGATCAAGATCCAACGGGACGGCATGACGGACGACCGCTTTCGACTGCAGGGTCAGCTGGTCGCCTCGGGCCAGCCAGTGAGCGCGTGGCTCGAGGTCCAAGACGAAGACGTCGTGATGCACGACTTCCTCGCGGCCGGTCGGTCGCAGTCCGATGGCCGCTTCACCGTCGAGTTCACGCGCCGCGCGTTCAACCAGCAGCCGTGGGAGAACGAGGATCAGCCAGATCTGGTGGTCTTCGTATGGCGAGACGCCCCTCCCGACACCGCTCCGAGAGGCGAGGATCCGCCCTCCCACTGCATCCGCCTGCCCCAGGCCGTCTTTCGGGAGGGCGTCGCCGACGTGGGCCCCATCGAGCTCGAGGCCGCACCACCGGGCGGGCTCGGTTGGTTGCTGCGACAGGTCAACACCTCGCGACGTCCGGGCGGAGACTGGACCCTAGGGGAGGTCGAGCGACTCTCCGAGCAAGTTCGAGGCTGGGTGAACCACGAATGCCGAACGGTCCCCCCGTCGGGGGTCGAGGTGCAGCTGGAACCCCTCGACGACGCGGTGGGAACCTATCGCCCCGCCACCCGCAGCATCGTCTTGGATCCAACCTTCATCGCCCAGCTCGGCCCCGATGCCCTTCGGCGTCTCCTGGCCCACGAGTGGGCCCACGCCACGGCACACCACGCGCTCCAGAGCACCGAAGAGGTCCACGGGCTGGCTCGAAACGTGGCCCTACTCCACTGGGCGCGAGACATCGCGGAGCACGTACCGTTGGAAACGGACGACGTGGCTCTGTGTGTGTCGAAGCAAGCGATGACGGCCAACCACGAAGGCTTCGCCCACTTCGTCGAGGAGCGCGTGGTCCGGCGACGCTTGCCGTTGTCAGCCTATCCGGTGGAGTCGCTATGGGATCGCGCCAAGTTCGAGGCCACCGAGCGCAGGCTCGACGAGACCACGTTTCGCACGTGGCTCGCCCAGCACGACCAGTTCGCCCTCCGCTACCTCGGCCTCGCCTGGTACCGCCACCAATATCGCTCGGGACGAGGCCGAGCCCGGTACCATCCGGAGGCAGCCGCCGACCTTCTCGACGCCTGTCGCGACCGCTTCAGCCGACTCGTCCGCGGTGAGGGTCGTGCGAAGCTTGCGCCTCGAACAGAGCCGTGGTCATGACCCGACCGAGAACGGCTCGTCGTCTGTCCGATGACGTCGGCCCGCAGCTGGTGCGCTGACGGGACACAGGGTCCCAAATCCTCGCCATCCCCAGGTTCGACCTGACAGGTCAAGGAGGGATGGTCTCCCGCGAGCGGCGGGAGCCCGGAGGCACCATGACCAAGATCTTCACCTCGACGCTCCTGCTGACCCTGGCGGCTTGTGCGGGTCCGTTCGAGCCCATCGTCCACTGCGACCCCATCGGCGACGCCGAGCCCCTGTGTGGCTGGCAGAACCCCGAGGACCTCGCCAGGCTCCCCGGTGGGTCGCACGTACTCGTCAGCGAGTATGGCGACATGACCGGCAAGCTCCCTGGCAGCTTGGCGTTCCTCGATCTGCAGACCCACGAGCGAATCGTCGCGTTCGAGGGTGCCGACATCGACGGACCCGGACCGTGGGGCGATCCGAGCTGCCCAGGCGCCCCCGGCGCCGAGTTCAGCCCCCACGGGATCCACGTGGGCCAGCGGCCCGACGGCGCCTGGCAAGCGCTGGCGATCCAGCATGCCGGACGAGAGTCCGTCGAGTTCTTCGAGATCGTCGACGGTCCAGCGCTTCAGTGGCGCGGCTGCGCCCTGCCCCCCGACGGACTGCTCAACGACGTGGTCGCCACCCCCGAAGGGGGCTTCCTCGCCACGCGAATGATGCCGAAGCGCGGAGGCCTCGGGCCGCTCTTCGCCTTCCTCGATGCGCAGTGGTTCGATCACGGCGCGTTCGTGTGGAGCTGGGATCCGAACGATGGCTTCGAGGTGGTCCCGGGCACAGAGGGTGGACTGGCGAACGGCCTGGCACTGGACGAAGACGGAACCACCCTCTTCGTGGCCTACAGCCTGTCCGGCGAGCTGCGGCGGCTGAACCGCACGAACGGCGAGGTGCAGAGCAGCGTGTTCCTCGATCCCACCGACAACCTCACCTGGACGCCGGACGGCTGGCTCGTGGCCGCCACCGCGCTGGCCAAGAAGAGCACGATGCGTCGCTGCATGCAGATCGAGGAAGGCACCTGCCCCAGTGAGCACGCCTTGGTGGCCGTCGACCCGGAGACCGGGGCGAGCGACACGCTCTACGTCGGCGGCCCCGGGACCCCCGGAGGCGCGGGGACGACGGGCTTGGTGCTGGAAGACGGCAGCCTGCTCGTGGGCACCTACGCCGGCGACCGCATCGTCCGGGTCAACGACGTGTGGTGACCGAGGTGCCCTCGAAGAGCGCGTGATGCGCCAGGAGCGCATCGCGCACGCAGCTGCGCGCCTCGCGTAGCCGCCGGTTGCCGCGCAGATCGGGGTGGCTCACCAACCACAGGTCGGCCACGTGCACCAGATCGGGCTGCGCGAGGCGGATCAGCGCGGGATCGGGATCGGCGGCGTAGGTGGGCAGCTTCGCAATGCCGAGGCCCTGCCGCGCGGCCTGAACCATGAGCCGAATCGACGAGAACGAGCCCCACAGCGGAAGCTCGGGGTAGCTGGAGGCGGCCACGATCGCCTCGACGCTTCGCCGGTGCGAGAACGCGATCCACCGCGACCGATCGCCCATGACATCGGGGTCCAGGCGATCCGCGTGGGCGGCTGCCACGTAGTTCCCGTACACCACCGGCGCGACCTTCTGGCCGATGAGATGGTCCGCCGGTCGGCCGTCTACGGCGAGCGTACGGATCGCGATGTCGGCCTCGCGCTTCGACAGGTCGAAGGCCCTCGCGTCGGTCTGCAACCCAAGCTCGACCTCCGGATAGCCATCGCACAGAGCCCTCAGGGCAGACATGAGCAGCCCGGAGACGAAGGTGTCGCAACAGGTGACGCGGACGGGCCCGGCGAGCCGCGCGTCCTGTCCCGCGAGGCCGCGCTCCAGGGCGGCCATCTGCGCCTCGACCCGCTCGGCTCCGGGCACCATGTCGAGGCCGGCATCGGTGAGCTGGAATCCGTCGCGATGCCGATCGAAGAGTCTGGTTCCCAGCTGCTCCTCGAAGGCATCCACCCGACGAGCCACGGTGGAGTGGCTCACGCCGAGGTGTGCGCCAGCAGCTCGCACAGACCCGAATCGGGCAAGGGCCAGGAAGTATCGAACGTCGTTCCAGTCCATTGCAGGTCGACCATCCCGCGCCCTTCCTATCCGCGAGATGGAGATGCACACGTGCCCCCGACCCCATAGGTCTACGTTCGCCCGTCGACAGGACCGTCCTGTACGTTCGGGCGGACAAACCGGTACGGTTGCAGGCACTGTCGCCGATGCAGAGATCACGGTCGGGCTGCGCTGCATCGTCGCGAAGTCGACGAGCAGGCCTTGCACATCCAGTCGGGTCATGACGCGAGCCAGGTGCTACAGAACATTGGTCAACGGTGTGGAGGTCGAATGGCGAAGAGACGCCCAAGCGTGCAAAAGCGCAACCAAGAGGCAAGGAATCACGAAAAGAAGCTCGCCAAGGCGGCCCGAAAGGCCCTCCGCGACGCAGCTCGTCGGGAGGCCGCCGAGGTGGAGGACGGTGAGGATCCCGATCTGATCGGACTGGTGCCCGGACCGCAGCCTCGGCCGGATCTCGACGCGACCTGACGAGGTCGACTCCCTGCGTGAGCGACTCATGCTCCACGCACAGGCACCCAGCCCTCCGAAGCATGGCGTGACACCGCCACGATGTCGTCAGAGGGCCGACGAGGTCGAGCACATGCGTGCCGACCAGGCACCGGGGCCTCCGCTTGTTCGTAGGACAGGCGCTGGAGGCCCGATGAACGTCCTCATCGTACGGCGCCGCCTGGCGCCCCGCTGCGGCAAGCGGGTGCGCATGGTGGCGTGCGAGGCACCGCCGTCGGCCACACCAGGATTTGGCGGGAAGCCGCGTGCACGCTCTCGTTGGCGAGAATGACAGCGCCTGTGGGAGGGCCCGTTGCTCGTCCTGGTCTCATGGGTCTGTGTCGCTGCGGCGAGTGCGCCATCTGTCGAAGAGATTCGGGAATGGGCAGAGGTGCTCGGACCACAGATGGAGGTTTGGCAGACCAGCGGTTGACGCAATCGTGCGATGCACACTGGTTCATGAGTTCACGCACGCACTCCAGCACCAGTACAGCGCCAATCGACGAAGTTGATTGGATGCTGTAGTGAGCGACGGGCCCGTAGGGCTCGATGTGCGCGACGCCCATTTCCGTCGTTCGATGGCCGTGTTCCTGCGGCGCGCACATCGATTATGTCCCGGAGGGTCGGAG
>JAHQVJ010000014.1 GCA_019634415.1 Myxococcales bacterium | reverse complement strand
GGTGGCGTGGAGGAGATCGTCCCCATCGGAGAGGGCACCGACGCGCTCGGCATGACCCACGTGCGGTTCCAGCAGCTACACGGCGGCGTGGCCGTGCTCGGCGGCCAGGCCATCGTGCACGTCGGCTCCGACGGCACCGTGGTGTCGGTCACGGACGACCTCGTGCCCGAGCTGACCGTCGACGCCGTGCCGAACGTCGACGAGCAAGACGCCGTCGATGCCGCCATGGCCGCCTTCGACGGCGCTCCCACCCCCCGTGGCAGCCGCCTCGCGGTGACCGTGGAGGAGGGAGTCCCCCACCTCGTGTGGCTCGTCCAGCTCACCGACGACGACCAGTTCTGGCCCGTCGAGCAGGAGTTCCTCGTGGATGCACACACGGGCGAGGTGATCCGCTGGATCGACACCCTGCACACGGCACGCGACCGAGCCATCTACGACGCCGATCAGACCTTCGATCTCCCCGGCGCCCTGGCCCGCAGCGAGGGAGACGCCGCCACCGGCGACACCCAGGTGGACGCGGCCTACGCCAACCTGGGCACCTCCTACGACTACTTCGCCGACGAGCTCGGGCGCGACAGCTACGACGATCAGGGAGCCACCATCGTGGCCTCGGTGCACGTGGGCGAGGACTACGAGAACGCCTTCTGGAGCCCGGCCAATCAGCAGTTCGCCTTCGGCGACGGAGACGTGTTCGGCCCCTGGTCGGGCCCCCTCGACGTGGGTGCCCACGAGTTCACCCACGCCGTCACCGAGTACACCGCCGGCCTGCGCTACGAGAACCAGTCCGGAGGGCTCAACGAGGCCACCTCCGACATCTTCGGCGCCGTGGTGGAGTCCTACAGTCAGGGCTGGGTGGTGAACGCCGACACCTGGCGCCTGGCCGAGGACAACGCGCCCGCGGATCTCGAGGCGCTGCGCTTCATGGACGACCCCACCAAGGACGGTCGAAGCATCGACCACATCTCCGACTACCGAGACGGCATGAGTGTGCACCGCAGCTCGGGCATCGCCAACCGTGCCTTCTACGGGATGGCCACCCATCCGAGCCTCGACCTGCAGCGCGCCGGCGAGATCTGGTACCGCGCGCTGGCCTTCTACCTCACCGAGAACTCCACCTTCCATGACGCGCGCACGGCCACCATGGCGGCGGCCGCGGATCTGTACGGCGGGCCCGCCAGGCAGGCCGTGGGCGCGGGCTGGTTCGACGTGGGCGTGGGGGGACCGCAAGCCCGCGTGTGGCTGCACGCCTCCGACGCCGACGACGGCTTCGCCTACCAGACCTCCTTCACCCGCCTCGAGGGGCACTGGGCCGAGCAGAAGTGGCTCGTGGGCGACGTGGACGGCGACGAGCAGGACGATCTGATCAACGTGTACGGCGCCGACGGCATCGCCCGGGCTTGGGTGCACGGCTCCACCGGCGACGCCGTGTCGTACCGCAGCTCCTTCACCCGCTTCGCTGGGTTCTGGGAGGATCAGCGGTGGCTCGTGGGCGACGTGGACGGAGACGGCCTGGACGATCTCGTCAACGTGTACGGAAAGGACGGGGTGGCGCGCGCGTGGGTCCATCTGTCCACGGGCGCGGGCTTCGAGTACAAGTCGAGCTTCACGGAGCTGGCGGGCTTCTGGTCCTCGCAGCAGTGGCGCCTGGGCGACATCGACGGCGACGGCCTGGCAGATCTCGTCAACATTTACGGCAACGCGGACGGCGACGCGCGCGTGTTCACCCATCGCTCCACGGGCACCGGCTTCGAGGCGCAGACGTCCCTGCAGACCATGGCGGGCTTCTGGGAGGGCCAGCGCTGGATGATGGGCGACGTGAACGGCGACGAGCGCGACGACCTCGTCAACGTCTACGACAACGGTGCAGGCACGGCGCGGGCCTGGGTCCACCTGGCCACGGGCTCGGGCGGGTTCGAGCTCCAGACCTCGCTGCACAGCCTGGCGGGCTTCTGGGAGGAGCAGCGCTGGAACCTCGCCGACATGAACGGAGACGGTCGCGCCGACCTGCTCAACGTCTACGATCGCGAAGGCGACGCGCGCGTGATGATCCACCACAGCACGGGCAACCGGTTCGACGGCTTCACCAACGTGCAGACGCTCGCCGGGTTCTCGCTGGACCAGCGCTGGCTCGCGGGCGACCTGACCGGCGACGGTGCCGCCGATCTGGTGAACGTCTACGGCGGCCCCTGGTAGGCCGCCTCACAGCTGCCCGATCTCCATGCCGCAGACCCGCGCTCCTCGCAGGACCACGATCACCTGGTTCTCCTTGCTCGGCTGTGCGCCGGTGGACCGAAGCGGATCCGTGGACGTGCCGGGCACCTGGGTCTCCATCGCGAGCTCCGTGGTGATCTCGTCCGCCAGGCAGTGCGACACGAAGGACACCTGGTCCTCGGTGGGGCCCGTGAAGTCGTCGTCGGCGAGCCACGTCCGGGCTTCGTGGGTCAACGTCCGATCGTAGCGCTCCTCGCTACGATTCAGGCTGCACGCGGGCCCGTACGGCTCGTAGTAGCCCATCTCGGCGTACAGATAGGTCCACACGTACCCATCGGCGTTCAGCAGATCTCCCGCGACGGACACCTCGGTGCGGTTGCTCACCAGCGGACCGTCGACGATGGCATAGCAGCTCGACGACGCGCCGATCAGACACGCGTCGTCGTCTCGGTCACAGGTGGTGTACGCGAGGCCAGGGAGGGTGTCGGGCACCGGCTCGTCGGAGGTGGGGTCCGTCGGGTCCTCGGTGGGTGCCACGTCACCGCACTGCACGTCCACCGAGCGCACACACAGCTCGCCCGAGTCGGCCCGGCGGACGAACACCTTCCCCTCTCCCGCCACGTCACCGCAGGTGATGTCCACGAACGCCTCGTCGGACAGCGAGCCAGGCCTAAGCTCGGCCGTGATGGGACCCGAGGTCTCCAGGGTGAGCTGGAACAGCTGGAGCCTGGGGTTCACGATCTCCAGCTCCACGGTCTCCATCTCACCCAGACCCAGCGCGACGTCCTCGGTGGAGAACACTACGCACCCCTCGGTGGGACAGCCCACCAGGCTCATCGTCATCCATGCAAACATGTCAGTTCGGCCCCGTGATGGTGAAGGAGTACGCGCCGACGTTACCCTGCTGATCGACGTAGATCTGAACGGCCTCGCCTGGCTGCAGCGGCTTCCCGTAGGGTGCGTCGATGCTCAAGGTACAGTCCGAGCAACAGTTGATGTTCACGGCACAGATGCAGCCGTACTTGCTGCCATCGCTACAGACCCCGAGGGTCCCAGCACCCGTCTTCTCGATTTCGTACACCCCCGCCTCGGGCACCTCGAATCGAAACAGATGAAACGACTCGGCGCAGGTGATGCCCTCCCACTGCACGGGTGCGTCGACCTGTACCGTGGCCGCCGTCGCGGCATCACAGGGCTCGGTGGGCTCCGTGGGCTCGGGGGTCGTCTGCTCCTCGGTGGGCTCGGGGATGGGGTCGTCGACCTCGCCCTCCCCAGCACACGCAGCAAGTCCCGCGCAGCCGATCAGCAGCTGCGTCCACAGTGTCTTCATGACGGCCTCTCAGTCGTAGATGAGCGTGTAGAACCAAGGTCGCAGCTGGGCGTCGTTCGGCTCGGGCTCGAACCGGATCCGAAACCCCCAGAACGCTCGATCCGAAGGTGCGGACGCCTTGGCGATCAGGGGGCTGTGCCAGGTGGGCCCGATCTCGTAAGCCCAGCCTGGCGTGCCGAGCAGATCGGGCGCGGTCTCGTGGGGCTGATCCTCGTCGTGATCGAGGAGCGGGCTGGCGCCGGGCGGCGTCGGATCGTGGGCGATGGCCGACCAGGTGCGCGACAGCTGGATGGTGGATCCGTTCGTGTACAGCGACGCGGGTGTGCGCCGGTTCCACAGCTCGAGCCACTCCGTGGTGGGATGGGGCGTGATCTGCGCGGTGTAGACCTGCGGAGCGACGAACAGCGGCTCGGAGTCCGACGTCTCCCCCGTCGCCGACACCACGCGAACGGCGTACTTGCCAGGATAGGCTCCCGACTTGGTCGGAGGAAGCGAGGCCGCGGCCTCGGGCGAGAACCCTGAGCTGGGAAAGCCGTCCCGCCGCATGGGCATCTGGAAGACGATGGCGTCGCGCGTCCACAGGGTGGTGGGCACGGTCACCCAGTCCCCGTCCTCCTGCTGCAGCTCGACGAACCCGGCCTCGACCCCGAAGGAGCCCGTGAGCCGCATCTGTCGATCGTAGGCGATGGCGGAGTCGTCCGCGCTGCCCTGCAGGTTGTCGAGCCAGGCCGCATGGCAGCGCGTGCGCTCGCTGTCTGGCTGACGATGCAGCGCGATCTTGGGAACGCAGCGCTCCTGCTCCCCTCGCACGGGGTTCTGGGTGCGCAGGCCCGTGCGGGTGACGGTGGACAGCGTGGGGGGATCGAGCCGCTCCCAGGGCAGAGGCTCGTCGGTGGCGGCCGTGGCCAGGAAGTCGAGCAACGTCAGGCCGAAGGCGCTGGCGGGCTGCTCGGCGCCCACGTAGGCGAGCTCGTTCGGCGCAGCGGCAGCGATCACGGTGATCTCGGTGCGGGTCATGCCGGCGTCCTTGAGTGCCGCGGGCAAGCGCTCGGCGAACGCCCCCGAGTGGCAGCTCCCCAGCACCACCACCAGCCGCTCCGTGCGGACCTGGGCGAGCATCTCCACCAGGTCCTCCACCGTCAGCTCCTGCGGATGGTGGTCCCCGAGGAGGATGCGCCCGTCGTCGGTGCCGTGGGCGAGCACGAACAGCACGAGCTCGTCGAGCTGCTGGCCGCCCACCAGCTGCCGCAGCGCGACGTCGAGATCCTCGGACATGTCGTGTTCGGTGCTGCTCGTGGACGGCGTGGTCGTGGTCTCGTCGCCGGTCCGCCCTCCCGGTGCAGGCAGCGCCCAGATCGACGCTGCCCGGTCCATGTGGGGTGCGAGCTGCACACCCACGTCCGCGACCTCGGGGAAGGCCATGCGGGTGCCGGCCACCCCCAGCGCCACCCGCGGCCGTGGCAGTGCACACTCCTCGTCGTCGGCCTGGCGGCGCCCCTCCCACACGGGTTCGGTGAACTGCGTGGTGGGCTCGTTCGCCAGCGAGCCGTAGACCGGCCGATGCAGTGCGGGCAGGAACACGGAGCCGTCCACGGCCGGAAAGGAGTCCCGCGGCTCGACGTGGATGTCTCCGTCGTCGTCGACCCACACCCACTCCACCGGATGCCGCCACAGGGCGTCCGCCTGCTGGTCCACCAGGAACAGGGTGCTCGGCTCGGTCACCTCCAGTGCCACGGGGCTGGACAGCACGTCGTACACCCGCGTGCCGGGCAGCAGCGTCCCTACCTCGTGCACCACCACGAGGTCCTCCGTCAGGGCCGAGGGGATCAGCACGTACTCGAGCAGCAGCTCGAAGGGCAGCGCGGGGGCCTGACCACAGCCTGCCGCCAACAGCGTCCACGCCACCCGCCTCACGAGCAGTGCTCCCCGAAGCAGATCTCGCCGCAGGTGAAGTAGGCATCGCAGCTGTCCTGCGACAGACAGTCGCAGTTGCACACCTCGTAGCGCTCCATGCTGGTGCAGTTGCCGGCATCGGCGTACCACCCCTCACAGTCGGCCTGGGTGAGATCCACCCCACAGTCGATCCGGGAGCGCTCGCACAGATCCGCTGATCCACACGTCACCGAAGGCGAGTCGGTGGTGAACGGCTCGGACCCCACGGGATCGATCCGCACGGACCCCACGTCGGCACTTCCTCCACAGCCCACCAACAGCAGCCACGGGGCCCCTCGGACCATGCTCGACCTCCCGAGGCCCGCGCGGTGGGCCTCCTGCCCCCGATTAGGGAGCGGGCCGGCTTGGCCCCAGGAACACCAGGTCACAGAGCTGTGACCTGCCCATCCCGACTGGCCTATTGTGGTGGACGGAGGACACGTGCAGCAGGTGCAGGTCCCGGGCGGGGGCCACATCGACTTCGAGCGAGGTCAGTGGGTTCGCCAGTCCGAGCGCACCGACCTCACCCCCACCGAGCTGCGCATGCTGCGCTACCTGGCTCAGCACGCCCACCGTGCGGTGCCCCAGCAGGAGCTGCTGCGCGAGGTGTGGGGCTACGCCGAATCGGTGCACAGCCGCACGGTGCGCACCACCGTGGGGCGTCTGCGGGCCAAGGTGGAGCACGACGACCCACCCACCGTGCTGCTGACCGTGCCCGGCGAGGGCTACCAGTTGGCCACGCTCCCCGTGGACGAGGGCCGCCCGAAGCCCCCCATGCCCCTGGACGACTTCGTGGGGCGCGAGCGCGAGCTGGCGGAGCTGCGTCGCGCGCTTGTGGAGGAGCGGCGCCGCCTGGTGGTGCTCACGGGACCGGGTGGCATCGGCAAGACGCGACTGGCGTGCGTGTGGGGGCGCACGTCGAGGGACGTACAGTTCTTCGATCTGGCGGCGGCCACTCGACCCGAGCACGTGGTGGAGGCGGTGGCCGAGCACCTGGGCGTGACGTCGGAGGGCCGGACCACCGAGGGCGTGGTGGGGATGCTGGCCCACGAAGCCCACACCTCCATCTTCGACAACGCCGAGCAGATCGAGGGGCTCGGAGCCCTGCTGGTCGGATGGCTGGCCCGAGCCCCCGGCCTGCGCTTCTTGGTCACCAGCCGCACCCCGCTGGGCGTGCCGGGAGAGATGGTGATCGAGGTGGGTCCCCTCGGGGAGCAAGCCTCTGCCGAGCTGCTGGTGCGGCGCTTCGCGGAGCGGGGGGTGCCCCTCGCCGCCACCGACGAGGACGTACAGGCGCTCGCGGCCGAGCTGGAGCTGCCGCTGGCGGTGGAGCTGGCCGCGGGCTGGGCCGACGTGCTGCCGCTGCCCGATCTGCGGGCGCGGCTTCACCAGGTGCTGGCCACGGGCGACGCCCACCGCCAGGCCCCAGAGCGCCACCGCACCCTGCACGCGGCCCTCGACGGGAGCCTGCACCTCCTGAAGCCCGAGCTGGTGCCCGTGCTGCCCCAGCTGGCGGCCTTCCCGGCGACGTTCGGCCTCCTCGGAGCGGAGGCGGTGCTCGACACGCCGGACGTGCTGGGGGCGCTGCGCGACCTGCGACGGGCAGCGCTGCTGCAGCTCGATGCCGGACGGTATCGGATGCTGACGGTGCTCCGACCATGGGCCACCGCCCTGCAACCCGAGGCGGCCGCAGCGGCGCAGCAACGCCACGTGCAGTGGGTCCTGCGACATCCGGAGGCCCCCACGGCGGACGTGCTGCAGGCCCACGACGTGGCCCTGCGCACCGACGCGAGTGCCGCCCTCACCCTGGCGACGCGCATCGCCACGGGACCGATGTCGGCCACCCTGAAGGCGCGCCACCTCGAGCAGACGCTGACGGGGGGCGCTGCCCCGGCGCACCTCGTGCACGCCTGGGCCGAAGCGCTGTGCACCCTGGGCCGGCCCGACCAGGCCGTGGACGTGCTCGCGCGTCTGGGCGACCCCGATGACGCGAGCCACGTGTTGCTGCATGCCTCCGCCCTGCTCGACGCCGGACGCCCCGAGGGCGTTCGGGAGCTGTTGGATCGTGCCCAGGCGCTGGCTGGCGACGATCCAGCCGAGCGGGCCCGGTGCGCGCTGGGTCGCGTGGCCTGGCTCCGGTTCCGCAGCGACCCCGCCTTGGCCGAGCAGATCGGACGCGCCCTGGAGCTGGCGCAGCTCAGTGGTGATCCCTTCCTGCTGGCTCGGGCGCGCAGCGAGCAGGCGGTCCTGCTCTCCGAGCAGATGGAGGCGTTCGACGCCGAGCAGCTGCTCCTCGACGTCGTCGCCACCTACGCGCAGGACGGCGCGAGCCACCGACTGGCGCTGGCGTGGTTCCGCCTGGCGAAGGTGACCGGCGAGGTGCAGGACTGGTCGCTGTGTCGCGAGCGCATCGATCAGGCCGCCGCGGTGGCCCGACGCGCCGGTGCGGCTGGCTTGGAGCTGCAGGCCCAGTCGCTGCGGGTGGCCATGGCGGTGGAGGGAGGCCAGATCGACGCTGCCACGGAGCAGCTCATCGACGAGGCCCTGGCTCGGCTCGCGCACATGGACGCACCGCTGATCGAGTTCAGCTACCGGCTCTTCCACGGCCTGCTGCCCGCCGAGTCGGGCGACTACATGCGTGCCATCGAGCGACTGCGGCGCCTGGAGTACGAGCTGAGGCCCCGCGGGGCCACGCGGGCCCTGACGGCACTCCTGCTGCGGCTGGGGCAAGTGGAGCTGGCGGCAGGCGACGAGGCGGGTCCGGTCCACCTCCGCGAGGTCCGACGCAACGCCGAGGGCACCTGGTCGGACCGCTATGCCGCCTTGTTCCTCGCCCTCGCAGGGGATCCGAGCGCGCTTGCCGAGGTCGAGGGCTGGGCGCCCGACGATCGAGATCTGCTGGTGGTGGGACTGCGTCGCATGCTGCGAGGCGACGATCCCGATCCCACCGGTGAGCTGACGGCGCGCTCCTCGCGGTTCCGCCTGGCGGCGCGCGCCCACGGAGCCCCGTCGTGAGTCGACGGCTATACGGAGTGGATGCTCCGCGTCGGTCGCGCCCGCGTCGATCTCGTTCACCGCACCGTGCGGCGCGATGACGGCGCACAGCTCGCGCTGACGGGCCACGAAGCCGAGGCGGTGACCCACCTGGCCCGGCACCTGGGCGAGGTGGTGGACCGCAGCGCGCTGGAGCGCGAGGTGTGGGGGATGTCGGCGGCCACGCGGTCCGAGGCGGTGCCCGTGGCCATGCGCCGGCTCCGCAAGAAGCTCGGACCCGAGGCGCTGGTCACCGTGCGCGGTCGCGGCTGGAAGCTCGTTCCCGCGGCCCCCGAGCCGCAGGTGACCCCTCAGCCACTGCTCGCGCCCCCAGGCCCGCTGCTCGGCCGCGACGCGTTGGTCGCGCAGGTCGAGCGCTCGCTGACCAGCGAGGTGCGCTGGCTGACCCTGCACGGCCCGCCCGCCGTAGGAACCACGCGCATCGCCCACGCCGTCGCCCGTCGGGCTTCCGACCGGTGTCGCGTGGTGGCCGTGGACCTGGACGGCGCCACCTCCTCCGACGTGATCCTGCGGGTCGCGGACGCCCTCGCCCTGGGGCGCGCCACAGCGGAGTCCCTGGTGACCGCCCTGGCGGCCCATCCCACCCTGGTGGTCCTCGACGATGCCGACGGCGTGGACGCGCTGGTCGTCCTGGTGACGACGTGGCTGGCCCGTGCGCCCGAGCTGCAGGTGCTGAGCACCCAGCACCACGCCCCCACGACGCCCGACCAGCTCGGCCTGGCGGTCCCGCCCCTCGACGGCGACGCAGCTCGCGACCTGTTGGTGCTGCACCTGCGCGCCGTGCTGCCTGGCGTTCGGGAGGACGATCCGCTGCTCGACGCCGTGCTGACACACCTCGACGGCCTGCCCGGCGCCATCGAGCTGTGGGCGGCGCGTGGCGGGCTGGGGCTTGGGGCGCTGCTCCAGGAGCTGCGCAGCGGAGACGATCCATTGCGCGACCGGGTCACGCGGATGGTCAGCGGGCTTCACGCCCCCGAGGAGCGGGCCCTGCGCGCCGCCGCCGCCTTCGCGGGCCCCTTCACCCTCGACGATGCCCGCGCCGTGCTCGGCGACGTCGCTCCGCTCCATGCGCTGCGCTCACAGCACCTGCTGCAGCCCACGGAGGACGGTCGCCTGTTCGTGCTGCGGGCCGTGGCCCGCACGCTGACGGACCCACCCGACGAGCTGCGGGCTCGCGTTCACGCCCAGGTGCTGACCCGCGCCGAGCAGGCGGCCCACACGCTGCAGTCCGAGCCCGCCACGGCGCTGACCACCCTGCGCAGCCTGCGGTCGGCGCTGCTGTCCATCGTGGACACCGCCACCGCCGACGACGCCGCCCGTGCCGTCGCCGCATTGACCGCGAGCCTCCGGCTCACCGGCCCCGCCGAGATGTTGATCGACGCCATCCGCCGCTTCGACGCTCGCGATCTGCAGCCCGAGCAGGACCATGGTCTCGCCGTGGGGCGCGCCGTGGCATCGCGACTGCAGGCGAGGGATGCCCGCGAGCAGCTGGCCCTTCTGCAGGATCGGCCCGAGCCCGACGCAGCCCTCGTGCGGGCGCCCGCCTTGGCCCGCGCGGGGCGAGCCGAAGCAGCCCAGGCCGAGCTCGGCGAGCTCGTCGCGCGGCTCCCGGAGCGACACCCCGCGCGGATCGAGGCGTGCTACCGCGCCACCTTGTCGGACGTGCGCGGCGCCCTGCGCGAGGGTCTGGCAGAGTCGCTGCTGGCCCAGGCCGTGACCGAGGCGCGCGACGCGGGATTTCCCTTGCTGCTGCAGCGCGCGCTGGTGGCGTCGGCCGGCGAGGCCCTCCCCGATCCCGACCGCGCCCTGCCGTTCCTGTACGAGGCCCTTCGGCTGCAAGACACCATCGGCGTGGTCACCACCACCACCCTCGAGGCCTGGAGCCTCCTCGGCGTGGTGCATGCCGAGTCCGACCCGCGAACGGCGGTGGTGGCCTGGCGGCAGGCCGAGGCCCTGGCGCAGGTCGGGGGCGTGGACGACCGCATGATCGCGCTGAACCTGATGCACGCGTACCTGGAGCTGGACGAGCCCGAGCGCTCGCTACAGGTGGGGCCCGCCGAGCGCTACGCGGGCACGCCCGTGCTGCTGGTCATCTGGCAGACCCTGCGGTCGGTGGCGCTGATCGCCGCAGCGCGGGAGGCGGAGGGCCAGTCCCTACAGCTGCAGATCCACTGGCCCACCCTCGGCCTACCCGTCACCGCCGATGCCGCGGCCTACGGACACGCCGTGCGTGCCATGGTGCAGGCGGAGCCCGATCGGCTGCGCCTTCGGGCAGCAGACCCCTCGGCCGCCCCGGCGGTCCGTGCGGCGCTGGCCGCCAGCGAGCAGGCCCGGGCGCTCCCCCGCGGCAGCCTCGCACGCTGCCTCGGTAGGCGGCTACGAGCCGCGCTGGACGCAGCTCAGTAGCAGGTGGCGCGATCGTGGGCGTGATAGGCGCCATAGGCGCGACAGGTCAGCGACGCGGTGCCGAGGTCCGAGTAGTCGTTGATCAGGGAGCTGCCGTACTCCACGCGCACGTCGCGCGAGGCGTTGTCCTCGAAGGACACGCGGAGCAGCGTCAGCCGCGACTCGAGGCCCAGGTTGGCCTCCACCATCGTGCCGCCCTCGGCGTTGTCCATCAGCACGCTGTCGGTCACGGTGACCCGAGCCTCGTCCAGACGGATCCCCTCCTGGCCGCTGCCCTCGATGTGGGTGTTCACGAGGCTGCCCGAGGAGTCCCGGTAGAACCAGGCGCCGGCGAACCGAGCGCCCTCGATGACCAGTCCGTCGGCGTTGACCTCGGCGTCCGTCCAGGCGGTGAGCCCGTAGTCGGACTCCTCGATGGCCACGTCGAGCAGCGTGAGCACACCGTCGCTCACCAGCACGTCGCCCCGCACCGTGAGGTTGCTCAAGGTCACGTCCGGCTTGTCGACGACGCCATAGCCGCTGGCCTCGACGTCGCCGTCGATGATGATCTGCGCAGGGTCGCCGATCCCCGTCAGCGTGCCGTCGTTCACCCCGAAGTCCACCAGGCCGCGGTACACCCCGGGGCAGACCGTGCGATCGCCCGCGCCCGCGAGCTGGGTGACGTTGCGATTGCCCACCGTGATCAGGCCGTCTTCGGTGGTGCTGGCGTCGCAGTCGTTGTCGAGGCCGTCGCAGATCTCGGTGGCATCGGGATGCACCGCGCCCTGCCCGTCGTGGCAGTCATCGCGCAGCACCCAGCCGTCCCCGTCGTCGTCGACGGTGTCGAGCCCACCCTCCTCCACGAAGGCCACCAGATCCGCGAAGGCCGCAGGGCCCACGTAGCCGAGCGCGTCCAGCGTCACGAGGCTGTCGATGGGGGCCACGTCACGGGCATCCGAGATGTTCTGCGCGGCCCGGGCGTCGAGTCCCACGGTGTCGTCGAGCAGCGCATAGCTGCCCTGGTTCACCACCAGCAGCACGTCCAGGGCGAGGTCCGAGCCCTCCAGCACGCCGTGCACCTCGATCGCGAAGGCGCCCGCGGCCTCCAGGTAGGCGTACAGCTTGTCGAAGGCCACCGGTCCCACGTAGGGCACCGCGTCGAGCGCATCGACGTCGGCCAGCGGTCGCTGGTCCACGATGCCCTGAGCTGCGCGACGATCCAGACCCACGTCGTCGTCGAGCACCTCGAAGGAGGCCTCGTTCACGAACTCCATCAGCGCCACCTCTTCCTCGGGGGTCAGGGTGATCTCCCGTAGAGCAGGCTCCTCGGCCACAGCTGACCCCTCGAGGGCACAGGCGGACGAGGCGAGCAAGAGGAACGACAAGACGAGGGGGCGCGACATGGGGAACTCCAAACGACGACCCTCAGGTAGGCGCCCGCCGCCGAACAGACGTCGAACGAAGTCGAACAGTCGAGCCGAACATCCGAGCCCTTGAATATTCAAGATCAAGAATATATACGGCTGTCCATGACGGACGCAGCTACCCTCGACGCCCGCTTTCGCGCCCTCGCCCACCCTGCCCGCCGCGAGCTCGTGCGCCTGTGCGCCCAGCGCGAGCACGGCACCGGGGAGCTCGCGCAGCGCACCCAGCTGCGGCAGGCCACCACCAGCCAGCATCTCCGGGTACTGCGAGACGCCCAGCTGCTCACCGTGCGCAGCGAGGGCAATCGACGCCTGTACCGCACCCACACCGACCACCTCCGAGGCGTGCGCGACCTGCTGGACGAGCTGTGGGGCGCCAAGCTCCTGGCGCTCAAGCACGCCGCCGAAGCCAGAGCGCTCTCCGCCACCGAGGAGGGCTCGTGATCCGCCACCAGATCTCCATCGATGCGCCCGCCGCCCTCGTCTTCCGCATGCTCACCGAGCCCGACGGGCTGCGCCAGTGGATGGCGGTGGCAGCCACCTCCGATCCCTGCCCGGGAGGGACGCTGCGCTGGACCTACGCCAACGGCGACGTGGTGGAGGGCACCTACGAGGTGGTGGAGCCGCCCCGTCGCCTCGTGTTCACCTACGGCTGGTCCGAGCCCGCTTCCCGCGGAGTCCCGCCGGGATCCACCCGTGTGGAGATCACGCTCACGGAGCACCAAGGCACCACCGAGCTCACGCTCGAGCACCACGGCCTGTCCCCGGACCTCGCCCCCGATCACGCAGGCGGCTGGCAGCACTTCCTGGGTCGCCTGCAGACTCGCCTGGAGGACGCATGACCCGCAACGCCGACGTCGACGCCTTCCTCGACGAAAAGGCGCACCCCTTGCGCACCGAGATCGACCACCTCCGCGACACCCTCTTGGGCGCCGACGCACGCCTACAGGAGTCCATCAAGTGGGGCGGCCCCACCTTCAGCCTGGTGGGCACGCGCAGCAACCTGGGCACCATCACCTTGCGCGGGAAGAAGGCGATCACGCTGTACCTGCCCGAGGGGGCCAGCCTGCCCGATCCCCACGGGCTGCTGAAGGGCGACGCTGCCCACGTGCGCACGGCGCGCTTCGCGTCCATCGCCGAGATCGATGCCGCGACGAATGCCCTGAGGCAATTGGTGACCGCCTTCGTGGCCCGGCACGCGGCCTGAACGAGCTACCAGGGCCCGCATGTCGGGTCGTCGCTGCCGCTGCAAGAGCCGCAAGCTCGTCCACCGCTGTTGTGGCCCCCTCCTCGGGGGGGCACCAGCACCCACGCCCGTGGCCCTGATGCGATCTCGCTACACCGCCTACGCCACCGGTGCCGCCGACTACATCGTGCACACCACGACGCCCGGCGGTCCCCAGTGGATGGAGGACCGCGAGGCCTGGCTCGAGCAGATCCGCACCTTCGCAGCCACCACCCGCTTCGAGGGCCTCCGGATCGTGGAGGCACCGACCGTCGAGGGCGACGAGGGCTTCGTGACGTTCGAGGCGCGGCTGTCGCGGCAGGGACGAGACGTGTCCTTCGTCGAGCGAAGCCGCTTCGTGCGCCTGGATGGCCGCTGGACCTACCACTCGGGCGAGCCGGCGTGATGCGCGGTGCCGACATTCTGTGACTGCTGGAAAAACTGCACCATGCTAGAAAAGCAGCATGAAAGAGAAAGCAGGATATTCACGGCGTGAGCGCCAGGCCATGGACATCGTGTACCGGCTGGGCTCCGCCACCGTACAGCAGGTGCTCGACGAGCTGCAGGACCCGCCCAGCTACTCCGCGGTGCGCGCGCTGCTCGCCACCCTGGAGCGGAAGGGCGCGCTGCGCAAGGAGCAGGACGGTCCACGCTATCGCTACCTGCCCACCCAGCCTCGGGACGTCGCCGCCCAGTCCGCCCTGAAGCGCGTGATCGACGCCTTCTTCGCAGGGAGTGCGGCCGAGGCTGCGCTACAGCTGCTGCGCATGAGCGACTCGTTGTCGCCCGAGGAGATCGAGGCGCTCCAGGCCGAGATCGTCGACGCCGAAGAGGACGGCCGATGAGCGCCGCCACCACGGGCGAGCTGCTCACCGGGGCGCTGCTCCACGGAGCCGCATGGGCCACCCCCAGCCTCCTGGCCGCCGCGGCCCTCGGTCGCGTCCGGTGGGTGTCGGCCTCCGCGCGCCACGCCGCGTGGTCGGTCACGCTGCTGGCGCTTCCCGCCTGGCCGCTGCTGGCCGCCACGCGCGGCGTCACCGCTCCCGTGGACCTCGGCGTCCTCTGGCTCCTGGGCACGGTGGGCTTCCTGGCACCGCTGCTCGTCGGGACGCTCCGGCTGGTGCGCCTCGCCGCCACCGCGACTCCGCACCCCCAGCGACCCGAGGTCTCCGTCGTCGACGCCTGCCTCGGGCCGCTGACCTTCGGCTGGTGGCGTCCACGGGTGCTGCTCCCGAGCGCGAGCCTCCGCTGGCCGAGCTGCACGCTGCAGGCGGCACTCGCCCACGAGCAGGCCCACGTGGCCCGCCGCGACTGGCTCGTCCACGTCGCCGTGTGGGGAGCCAGCGCCACCCTGTGGTTCCACCCGCTGATGTGGTGGGCTCGGCGGGAGCACGCCCAGCTGACGGAGCTCGCCGCGGACGATCTCGCCATCGCCTCGGGCATCCGCCCCTCCGCCTACGCCCGCGCCCTCCTCTCCCTCGCCACCACCCCCACGCCAGCGGCCCTGGGCGTCGGCACCCACCACCTCCGACACCGCGTGTCCGCCGCCCTCAGACGGGGCCCGCGCGCCCACCGCAGGTGGCCCACCGCCATCGCTGTGCTGCTCCTGCTGGTCGCCAGCTTCGCGGCTGCGGCTGCGGTGCCCCGTCCTCCCGATCCCCCCCTCACCTGCATCGAAGGACCGTTGCCATGATCGTCTCCGTTCTGTTGCTCTCCACCGCGCTGCCCGGTTGCGGCTCCGCCACCGCCGAGGAAGCCGTCGCCGACAGCGTCAGCCCCACCGCCGAGGCCGCCGCCACGCTAGCGCGCAACTGTCCGTACAACCGCGCAGCCATGCAGGTACCGCTGGTGCTGCAGCACGAGCTCACCCGCACCGACATCGACGGACTGCCCTGGCCCGCGCAGTGGCGTTGGGCGGAGATGGCGAGCCACGTGGAGCAGCAGATCGCCAGGCTGGAGTCGCTGGGCGCGCTGCAGCTGCCCCTGCCCGAGGCAGGCGACTACCTGGCCTCGCAGCCCGACCTGCTCACCCGCGCCGAGCTGTCGACCCATCCCGACCCCATGGCGGCCACACAGGCTCTGCTGGACCGCGTGGGTGCCCTCGTGAAGGGCTACGACGAGGCCACTCGAGCCACCATCACCCAGGCCACCGACACGCTCTACGTCGCGACGGGGAACCCCTGGCCTCCCAAGCACGACACCTCGGTCGTCGAGGCGCTGCTGGCGGATCTCGTCCCGCTCCTCGAGGACCATCCGGCGCAGGACCGGGTGGAGCGGATGCTGAAGATGGTGCAGGGACTCACCACGCAGGGGTGCTGAGAGCGGAGCGCGCCTGATCCAGGGTTGCAGCGGATCACGGGAGGACCACCGTGACCTCCACGTGATCGGCGTGCTCCGCCGTGCCCACGGACTGCACGCTCTCCGCCTCGCCCACGAGCCACAGCGCATCGTCGAAGGCCGTCGCGGTCACGGCCTTGCGGAGCAACCGCCGCACGGCCTCGGTGGTGGGCACCCTCACGCGCAGCACGTTGGGCCCGATGGCCTCGGCGGTCAGCCCAGGCACGGCCTGGAACCGCCCGCGACACAGCAACCAGGGCGCCTCGGTCATGCTCGCTCCAACCGACGGTCGTCACCCGACGGACGTCCGTCGGTACCGCAGGTCGAGCTCAGCGGCACCACGGCCCCCAGACTTCCGTCACCCACAAACGGAGCAACGCCGACGATGGGATGGCACGGCGCTTGCGAAGGGCACTCGCACACACTGCCCAGACGCGACGAACGCAGTAAGATCAGGATCTTCGGTGCTCTACCACCTGATCTCCACGGAGGAGCCATGGAACAACAGCGCACCGCTCTTCCCGACTGGGCCTTTCCCTTCGAGGAAGAAGTGCCCGAGTCCACCGTGAACCACCGTATCCAGGGACTGCTGGAGCATCTGATCCAGCGGTTCCTCGCAGCACGAGGAGTGGAGGCCTTCGTCAGCTCCGATCAGCTCATGTACTGGGACCAGACGGACCCACGACGCTCGCTGTCTCCCGACGTGTACGTCGTTCTGGGGGTGCCCCAGGCCCACGCGCCACGAAGCTGGATGACCTGGAGGGAGGGTGGGCGTTCCCCAGATCTGGCCGTGGAAGCCGTCTCCACCAACTGGTCGAAGGACTACCTGGTCGGACCCGCGCGCTACGCTGAGGCAGGCGTCCGCGAGCTCGTCATCTACGACCACGAAACGGGGCCAAACCGAATCCGGTGGCAGGTCTACCGAAGAAACGCCGACGGCGATCTGACCTTGGCCGCGACCAGCCAGGGAGACCGCGTGTGGTCGGAGATCCTCGGCTGCTTCCTGCGCGAGACGTTCGATCCGGCGGACGAGCTACCTCGGATCCGCCTCGGCGTGGGCGAACACGGCGACGAGCTGGTGATCAGCGCGAGCGAAGGCGAGCGGTGGGAGCGCGCAGAGAAGGAGCGGGAGCGCGCAGAGAAGGAGCGGGAGCGCCAAGCGAAGGAGCAGGAGCGCGCAGAGAAGGAGCAGGCCCTGGCCGACAACGAGCACCTCCGGGCAGACAGAGACCGCATCTCAGCCGAGAAGGAGGCGATGGCCGCCAAGATGGCCGAACTGCTCGCCGAGCTCGGACGAGGGGCAACCGAAGAATAGACGACGTCGAGCTACGGGGGCTCCTCCGGGAGCCCGAGCTCCTGGGTCCTCGCTCGGATCGCCTCCGTCGTCCCGCTTACGTGCATGGTGGGGTGCGGCTCTGCCTCCCCGTCCCAGCGGAACTCAGCCCCGATCACGTCCGACCAGGCGCGATCGCCTCCTTCGTCGGCCACGTACCGCAGCGACGTCGAGGGGCTTGTCTGTCGAAAGACGTGCAGTCGCTTCCACTCGGGGAGGATCCCGCCGACATCGCGCGGAGGCTGAAGCGTGGGATCGAGGAGGATCAGCTCCTTCACACCCATCTCGGCGTAGAACCTGGGCGCCAGATCATGGTGCCACGCGATGCCGCGCCTGGACCTGATCTCGAGCACCATGTCTGGCGCACGCCACTCCCAGGTCTTCACCTTGTCGGGGCGCATCGCGGGATCTTCGTCGAGGAACACGTACAGATCCGGCTCCATGGCCTTCCGTGGATTGCCTTCCTCGAAGTAGACGAACTGGTTGCTTCCCGTGAACGCCCTCACCCCTTGGTCCCTCAGGTGGCGCTCGGTCTGTGTGAACAACGTCGTGCGAAGCCGGTGGTGCAAGGTCGTGACCGGGCGCTTCTCGCTGGCCGGATATGCCCACTCCGGAAGCGTCCTTCGCTGTGCGTCCACGGATCCTCCCTGCCCACCCACACTACAACTGCGCTCGACGAAGTCGACCGCGCTGTCCTACCGTTGGTCGCTCCGACCCTCCGGGACATAATCGATGTGCGCGCCGCAGGAACACGGCCATCGAACGACG